>JAVJOQ010000025.1:0-1540 GCA_040216665.1 Cyclobacteriaceae bacterium
CCAGGCTCTCACGTTCCTGTAAGGCTGCAATGGCAACCTGTGCCTTGAACTTTGATGTGAACTTTCTTCTCGTCTTTTTCATTGGTCTAAGTTTCAAATTTAACAACTTAACCAATGGTCCGAATTTTGGGGAGTATTACAGTGTACCTATAATCATTTCTCCGATTGTCACAGTGAACAATATTACTTCCAGCCTAAATTTTTGTATACTAGCAATCCAAACTTATTATTGAATGAACTCAAGTGAAGCCAAACAGAATGTATTTTCCAGGAGATCTTTCTTAGGTCTTAGTGGTGCCTTTGTTACGGGTATGGCACTTCCCTTATCTGCCGGGACAATTTTTCGATCCATTGATGAACCCATCATCGACATCCACCAGCACACTAACTATGTGGGACGTACAACCGAACAATTGCTTACACATCAACAAGCCATGGGTATCACCCATACTATCCTGCTGCCGTCCGGAAGAGCGTTGCAAGACCGTGCATCAACCAACTTTGGTGAATCCAATGGCCTTGAAGCCGAGGTAGAGCCGAATGAAGCTGCCTATCGTATCGCAAAACAGTATCCGGATGAATATTCTTTTGGAGCCAATGAGGTTCCTGACCTGCCTGACACCCTTAAAACCATCGAAAAGTACCTGAAGAAAGGTGGTGTGGTCATTGGTGAGCAGAAATTCAATATAGCTTGTGATAGTCCCGAGATGCAAATGATCTATCAACTGGCTCAAGAGTATGATGTGCCGGTGTTGATGCATTGGCAGCATGGCCGCTTCAACCATGGGCTGGATCGCTTTCATAAGATGCTGGAGAAATACCAAAAGGTTATGTTCATTGGTCATGCACAAACCTGGTGGGCCAACATCGATAAAAACCACACTGATCAGACCGTGATGTACCCTAAAGGTGAGGTAACTCCAGGCGGTATCACTGATCGTTTACTCAGTGACTATCCCAACATGTATGCCGACCTCTCAGCCGGATCAGGCCTCAATTCCATGACCCGGGACGAAGAGCAGGCAAGGGGTTTCCTCCAACGACACCAGGACAAAATCCTTTATGGCAGTGATTGTGCGGATAAGGACGGCCTGGATCATTCAAACTGCCAGGGCTACAAAACCATCCAAACCATAAAAAGGCTCAGTGCCAGTAAATCAATTGAAAGAAAGATTCTGTATGAGAATGCAAAGGGGCTGTTTAAGTTGTAACCATTCCAATTATTACGCGATATCTCCTAACTGCCAAACTGGCCAAACCATCATTTATAAAACACCGGATTATTCTTTAGATTTTCCCAATGTTTTTATAAATTGAATTAAGCTTCACCGCTTGCGAATGTGTTTTTTTAGTATAACCCAAATTCAGCCACAATACGCACACATTCTTGTTTGGTGCTGAAAAATGTTTCCGATCCTGCTGGTTTGGCCTGCTTCAGTACACCCAAATGGAAAATGTGATCTCGCATAAATAACCTGCTCATGAAACGATTAACAAAGTATTTCTTCACCCAATTAATGATTTGCCTGTTCATTGAAGC
>JAVJOQ010000006.1:0-244515 GCA_040216665.1 Cyclobacteriaceae bacterium
TAGGGTCAGTAATCACGATACCCGCTGGACCACCCACCTCACTCCACATGCCCGTGCCCACTATCGCACTGTTGCCCGCTAAGGTGAAGGTCGTATTGTTACACTGGAATATATCTGTACCCGCAGCTGCTACTGTGGGGAGCGCATGAATCGTTAACAATTTAGTATCTACAACCGGTGTACACGAACCATTACCGTTAACAGTTAAAGTCAATGTGACGAGATTACCACCATCGGCAGCAATCGGGTCATAAATTGGATTAAGAGTGATTTCAGTACCAGCTTGAATAGAGCCAGCACCATTCTCTGTCCATAAAATCGAAGAACTATTTGACTCTGCTGCGTCTGTTACTGTAAAAGATGTGTCTTCACAAGTAACTCCAGTGGCTGCTCCCGCATCAGCTGTCGGTGCAGGAGTTACTGTTATATTGATAACATCAGTGGCAGTAATTCCATTTCCATCAGTAACTGTTATGGTATACGGTGTAGGTCCTCCAGGCGTATTTCCAGTGAAAACTGGATTTGGAATAATCGCTGAACTTAAATCAGTAGTAGGACTCCAGGAATAAATTAATGTTGGAATTCCACCAACAGTTGTAGTTAGTCCAACGGTTGTCCCTTCACACGGAGAAACAGCAGCTCCATTATCAATGGATACTGTTGGTCCTGCGTTGGAAATTCCAGTAAAAGCAGAAGTTTGTCCGTCCGTCAAAAGTGCGCCACTAGCTAATAAAATAGTACCTGAAAGTGTTCCAAAAGCAGCCTTATTCCATGGGTTCGATATCTGATTAAACACACCATTCAACTGAGCTACACCTACATTCGTATCTGTGTAACCACCTAAATCAGCAACTGTATATGTACCAGTTACATCGACAGTTGGTGTAGTAATTCCAGATGAAGTTATTGCCCAATATCGTGTCAAAAAATTTGTTGTGCTCGCATTGTTAGGATGCTTCCCATCTATGACTGAAGCGGCAACATATGCTCCGCCTCCAAATCCGCCAGCGGCCGTAACCTCTGCGGTAACGGGTGAGTATTCAAGCATTCCAGTATTGTCACCAACTGGAAATGTGAATGGAGCTCCTGTCGCAGTAAATACTTTTCGTAATTCACCACCACCACTTGCAATTATCATTTTCGATGAGGATGGACCAGCTACTGAAATAGAGCCTGATGATCCAATGGTCAAATTAAGGCCATTCAAATTTAGGTTTCTAGCATTCAGGCTAAGGACATCATTAACCTGAGTGTCGGCCGACAAAGTTGCCTCACCACTTGATTGACTTATGGTCAAATTTTCATAAGTAAGTGGCCTTACAGTTTGGCTTGAACCAGAATATATCACCGTGTTGTCAGCTGCCGAGGTTGTTATTGTGGTGATCGTTGCCGTGCCGCCCAAATCTAAAAAATTGGTCGCGCCACCACCTTGAATTAAATTTCCTGATCCACCCAACGAATTACTAACCGTTAGTGAAGTACTATTAGTAAGTGCAACATCAGTAGTGACATTGGGAATAGAGAAAGTACCATTCAAACCTTGTGGGTTGGTACTAAAGTTTTGCAGGCCATTTCCTGCTGTAAACAACCCGGAATTTGTAATTCCTCCACGGAATTCTACTGGAGCATTTGAACTGTTATTCCAACTTCCTCCAGAATTAATTAATACTAAACCAGTAAATACTTTAGATCCGGCACCAGAACTAAATGACAATGTTCCGCTAGTTCCAGTACCTATAATAGTACTTCCGTTAACAGAAAAATTACCAGTTGAAATTGTGAAGGTAGTGCCATCCACAACTGTTAGATTTGAACCGATTGTTGTTGCAACTGTTGCCGTTGTATTGGTAGAATTTGCAGTAGCTACATTATTGAAAGTAGTACCAGTACTCCCACCTAAAATCTGCAAGCCTGCTCCATTAAAGGTCACTGTTCCACCACCTGGCAAGAAAGTGCCACCATTTCGAGTAAAATTCCCAGCTACATTAGTATTGGTACCCGCAGTATAGGTACCTGAAGTTAGGGTAAAGCCTCCGGAGGTAGCAAGCGTGGTGGGTGCCGAAAAGCTTCCTTGTGTTTGAATAAAGTTAGCAAGATTTAATGTTGTTATACTTCCCCCAACTGTTAAACCGCCACCAACTTTGTTGACCTCCAAATCATCGAAGCTTTGTGAAACAGCAACGCCAGTAATTGATTGCGCGGCCCCTCCACTAAAAGTAACTCTATACCCATTTGTGTCCAATGACCCTGCAGTGATGGTAAGGTTACCCGTTAAGCTTGTTGGTGCACTTAGTGATACAGTATTACCGGGATTGTTTATTTCAATATTTGCGGGTGTGTTTTGAGAAAGTCCATTCCCAGTAACCTGATTACCACCTCCATTATAGATATAATTAGCACCAGACGAAAAAGTTCTAGCTCCTGACACCTGAATGTTTCCTGTAGCTCCTGCTGTGGCAATTCCTCCAGCTGAAGTCACCTCAAGCGTAGTGCCCGATGATAATAGAAATGTCCCCGTTCCTCCAACAGTTTGAGAGTTGGTCGCCAAAGTACCTGCTGTTACTACCATATTACCACTGAGATTGGTGGCAGCGCCAAGCGTCACAGTATTGCCTGGATTGTTGAATTCTATATTAGATGGAGTGTTCTGAGTAAGACCATTACCAACATTTTGATCACCGGTTCCATTATAAATGTAACTGGCACCAGTTGTATAAGTCCTTGTTCCTGTTACTTGAATATTACCGGTTGCACCCGCAGTGGTAATACCATCCGGGGAAGTAACACCAAGTGTAGCACCACTGACCAAATTAAAAGAGCCATCCCCACCGATGATAGTTCCTGGTGTCGCCATCTGTAACAAGGTGCCAGAATTTACAATAACATTAATAGTGTTAGTTATTACACCACCGCCCGATGTTACTGTTTGAGTAGTCCCTCCATTAAATGTAATATTACCAGTTCCGGAGTCGGACTCATTAATTGTACCTCCGGTAAAATCAAGATTTCCACCAATATTTAAATTACCTGAAACGGCTGGGTTATTATCTTCATGCATTAATAATGTTGCGCCAGAAGAAATGGTTACGTTTCCTGATACATTGACAGTGGAAGTTGCATTTCCTGTTGAAATGGTGAAGTTTGCTCCATTACGCACTTCAAGATTACCTGTTGGGATGTTTACAGTACAAGATCCCGTGTTGTTATTCATTTTGAATGTACTGTTATCAATAAGAACATTCCCGTTAACTGTAATGGCATACGAAGTTGCATCTGGAGACATTCGCAATGCTCTGGTACCAGGATTAACAGGGAGACCAGTATCTAATACTTCAAAGTTTCCATCTACAGTAAAACTAGCAGCCAAATAAATATTTGTATTCTGACCGGCTGAATTCCATGTGAAGTTTCCAAAAGTTTGCCCATTATATCCAGAAGGGGCGGTACCAGTAACACCTGTTACAATTAGATTTGAAGTGGGTGACCAAATTGCATTGGGGATAACTCCCCCATCAATGTCATGCACATAAGTTCCTGTACCATTAACAGACATACTCGCAGCAGTGAGGCTTCCCAGGGTGGCAGTAAGTGTACCGCCTGAATTAATAGTTACCGAGTTTGCTGCCTGCGCTCCGTTTAGAGATATGTTATGACCGGATTGGATGATAACTATATCATCAGCATCCGGAATATTATCCACATCAGAACCCACTTCGGACCAACTGCCAGGGGCATTCCAATTACCGGTTGCAACATTAGAGGTGAATGTGCTCGACTGAGCGCTGGCAGAACCTACAATCAATGCAAAGCTCAATAGGATTAGCATCTGTATGCTAACTTTTGCTATGCTTGATTTTTGAGTTGCCTTCAAGAATTAGTTGTTTATAATTGAACTACCCAAACTGGTTGCAAGACAATGATTTACAACTTTTAATTGAATAGAAGGCCAAGCTTGATGCAATAAAATTGATCTGGAGATGTCGAGGTTCATAGGTAAAGGCCAACTAAAAAAATTAATATCGACTAAACCTTAAAAGTAACCTTTTTGGGAGTAAAAACAGCTTATTCCAGGAATTTACCTTCGTTATTTACTTTGATAAAGGTCATTTTGGTTTCGCCATCCCGTCCTATTGCAAAAGTACCAATGATGCCGATTGCCCCATCCGGTAATTCTAAAACAGCACCGATTCGGTCATTTAACTCCCCTCCAAAAATAACCGGGTCATTCCATACAGGAAAACCAGTATTATCTACCTTCATTAAATAAAAATTCTGAATGCCTGCTGACTTATCATTGGCAAGAACCAAAAAACCAGAAGTTGATGAGGCATAAACTGACACATCTTTATTATCTAGGGCACCAAAATTATAATTAAACGTTCTGGTGAATTGAATATCTGAAACACCAAAATTTAAGTCTTTCCTGAGTTTCACAATAAGAACGTCCGTATCAGTTCCATCTTGCGAAAGGCCTGTGAGTAAATAACCTTCCCCTGATTGAACAGGTGATCTTATAACCGACCTTAGTATTTCATTAGCGCCCTGAAGTTGACCTGGTAAAAAATCACTGGCACTAATAGCTTCTCCTGTTGCACCTAGGGCAAGTACATAAAAACTAAGATCTCCATCCCTATTGGGTGTATCGGATGTTCCAAAAAAGTAAAATTGATTTGTCGCAACCTCAATCACTTTTAAACCATCATCATACGTACCTGGGCCAGTTCCTTTACGCCACGTACTGGGGTACTCAGATAAATCATCAAACAACCTAACATGCAATGCATCTCTGGTATCATTAACCGGACCGCTACCTGTAGGCTTAATAGTAAGGTTATTCGTTGACCCTGCTATAATAAAACCATCACTGATTTGTGTAATCGAATTGGCAGTTTCATCAGTAGATGTGCCTCCGTTGAAGAACTTAATAGTGTCACTCGCAATAATACCGCCATCGAGGCTAAGGGTAAGTACCAAAATATCGTGTTCTGTTTGCGAATTCTGAATATCTGCCACTAGTGCCAGCCGGTTGTCACTGGTAAGTATGAGGTCTTTGGCTATTTCATCTTGGCTAGCCCCATAGGTTCGCTCCCAGTTGATTAATCCATTCGGTTGAATATTAACCAAGTATAGCTGTTTGCCCAAATTCAGTTCTTCGGAAGTCCCAAACAAAGTAACCGTTCCATCTGGATTAACTACAGCATCTACACCCTCTTGATTTCCCTCGTTTCCATAATATTTCAGAAAAAAACTATCTTCAGGAGGCTCAATATTGGATGCTGTATCGCAACTCAATGCTACTATGCTTAACACAAACAGATAGACCCAGCCCTTATTCATTAGTTATCTTCTTTTGAAATATCCCGCATCACCTTTTTAGTATTAATACGCTTAATTTTTCTCGGATTATAAAGTGGTTTCACAAAACCAATAGAGAGTGAAACATTATCCAATCTATAATAATCTCCTACCCATCTGTATCTGCTTAAGTCTTGTGAAAGACCTCCGTCCTCATTCTCGTAATTCGTTTTTGTATTGACAATATTATTCAACCCTGCCATATACCTTATATCTCCAAATATGAAATTTCGACCTACTTTATAATAGATACCTCCTCCAACTAATAATGATCTATTCAAAAATATCCTTTTGTATCCCACATTTACATTTGGTCCTTCTGTAGGCACCTGACTTCCCTGTGAGCTTACATTTTCCAAACGCAACTCAACGTTGGAACCAACCAATGCGTTTAAGGATAAACCGGCATACCCATAAGGGCGAATCTTCCCGACATTATCTCTATACTTTACATACAATGGAACATCAAACCAAGTTTGGCGTTCAATAATCTCTTGCCTATCATCAAGTGAAATTCCAGATTTCTCGATTTTAAAAGATTTAAAGGCAAACATCAACCCGCTTCCAAGACTTAAGTTATCGTTAAGATTCCACTCGATCGCACCGCCAAATTGAAAACCTGGTCTGAATTTATTTTTTCTATTTACTGGATATGGCTCTGTATTATTTTCACGGATAGTGCGCACCATGGAAACATTACCTCCCACCCTGAAATGAGGCGTAAAAATAGGTGTAGCTGTGAATTTTTTACTTAAGTAAACTAAATCTATCGGATCATTTTCCGGAGTGGCTACAAACTCTGGGTCGGCATTGAGTAATTTAAGGTAACTGTCCTCGGCAGCTATCGGATCATCAAGAATGAGGTATGCTTGCGCTAATAGATAGTAAGCTTGTACTCTTTGTTCTGTGGTAAACCCTCTTTCAAGGCATTCTTTAAGTAAAGATGGAATACCGAAAAAACGTCCCGCGCTAAACTCTTCATTGGCAAGTGTCAGTGTTTGCAAACAGCCCGTCTCCTGACCATATGAAGTCAGTGTAAAGAAACTTAGAATAATTGCAACTATAGCTGACTTCACAATGGTTAATTACTTTCCCTTTTTCAATTTAAAAATCACTTATCAACAAGCTCTTACAGGTGGTTTCATATTCAATACCATTTGCAACATAAATCTCCCATTCTTCTGGAGTCATATTTCTTGTCAACTTAGGACATACTTGTTCTGCAAGCATTTTGGGATCTGTCGGCCAAATCCGAATCTCTCCATTGTTACAAGATGCAATAAGGTAATTTGAATCTTTCGCAAACCCAATATCCCAAATATTACCATTGTTGTTATCCATCAAAATCGGCAAATCCTCCTCCTGATCTACCACCCACATCTGCAACTTCCTATCTAGCCCAGCACTGGCTAGTAGCAAACCATCAGGGCTAAATCTGATAGCCGAAATACCCGACTTATGTCCTGACAATTCTTTAGTGACCTGCTTCGTATTGTTGTCATAGATTTTAACCGTTCCTCTTACTGGAATTCCACTTTCATTAATTATCTCCACCCCATAAGCAATAAGATTCCTTGTTGGATGATACGCAACGGATAACACGCGATTAGGTGCTTCGTTGACCACTGTTTCGTAGGTATTGGTCTTGAGGTTGACAATGATTAGTTCTCCAGAAGTTGCTACTCCAGCCAGCCAATTTCCATCTCCACTTATATCTATCGCCTTTAGACTAAATGGAAGACTTAATAATTGTTTACTGTCTCCATTTACATGATTAGTATATCTTATGGCACGATCTGATGCAACTGATATGAATCCTGAATTGTCAGGCAAAAACTTAATGTCATTGATTGATCCCTTATGCCCTTCCACCTTCAATGGTCTCCTGCTCTTATCGAGCGTATAAACCTGCACAAAGCTGGAGTCTCCACCATTGACAAGATATTTTTCATCTTTGCTTAGCACTACTACACGATTTGGAAATGGATTGGCTCCTACCTGATCTCCCATTTGACTATTGATATAGTCACCCGTAAAAATTCTACCATCATTACCCGTTGTGTAGAAGGTGTTACTATTCCTGGAAATCGCCAAAGAATACATCCTATTCCTCAATTTACCTGGAACAAACAATGCATTGTAATTGGAGCCATTAAGCTTAGCCAGTGAATAGTATAATCCACTGAACACATACGGGTCGTATCGTTTTCCTTCAAACTTGGTATGGAACAAATATCCCTGCATGGCCAAAAGTCCGGCTTGCTCCGGGTCATCTATACCTACCGATTTAGCTTCCATAGATTGAGCAACAGATAGGTAAAGTAAACGGTTGGCATCTTTTAAGGCGGTTTGCGCAATAATATACTGCTCCTGAAAACCTTGAGTTGCCTTTTGTGCTATTCCAGTTTGCTCCACTGCAATAGCCCGCTGTTGTTCTGCTATCCTTAAGTTCGCTTCAGCCTCAATCGTTTTTAGTTTGGCAATTTTAACCTGCTCGGCTAACTGAATTGATAATTTCTTTTGTTCTGCTAGGGCTTCCTCAGAAATAAGTTTTGACTCCTCTGCAGCTATTCTCTGACTATCAGCTTCATCCCTTGCCGCTAAAGCAATCTTTTGTTGTTCCTTCGCATTGGCAGCCTCTCTCTCTGCTGCTATTTGCTGCGTCAATCCAAACAGGAAGAAAGCGATCGCTACCAATAAAAAGATAACCAGTACAATGTTAGTAGTTCTGGCCCTGCGTAATGTACGCTTCTGAAGTAATTCCTGATTTTTAAGCTCTGCTTCGTAAGTGATCCTACTGGTATCAAGGAAAACAATAGCACGTTCAAATGCTATATCATACCGTTGTGCCCATGAGCGGGTAGGGCGTTGTTTCTTCTGCCAGTTAAGGGCCAACTGCAAATCCGGTGGTCGCCACAATCCCGTTTTACCAATCTGGTACATGGCAGCCGCCTCCGAAATCCTTTTATAAGTCTGCGCAGATTCCGATTCTTCGTCTACCCAGATCGAAAGTCTATTCCATATCCTCATGATACTCTCATGAGATAATTCGACAACAGAATTACTAGTGAGTTTAGTGGAAGCATCCGGCATCAAAAAGGAACGACCAGGCTTCCTAAAGTTTTCAACTACTTTAATTACATCCGCATCTGATGCCTCTGCTATTTCTGAAACATTTGTTATCTTGACAGGACGCCTCATTCCTGTATTGTCCTCCCCTTTTTCGGTAACGTTCTTAAATAAAATTTCCGCAATCTCCTTTTCCTTAGAAGTCAGTTCGTCATACGCCTCGTTGGCATGTAGCGACAGCGCCTGTTCTATCCGACCTATAGCGTTATAATGCCGAACATCCATCGGTTCACCTGACTCCCTATTGTCCACCCAATAATCCCAAGTACGCATGAGCGCATGTTGCAAAATGGGGAGCTGATCCTGATGCTTGTCAATATCAGCAAGGAGTTTTTTCACCAACCTGCCTGATATTTTCCCTCCTCCAACGGCAATTGGTCCTTCAATGGCCATTCGCTTTTGCTCCCTTGTCATTTGGGGTACCAGGTAATTGCTGGCATTGATCATTTGGGTAAGCCCTGTAAAAGTGGAGCACTCTCCAATAAAATCAGAGCGCATGTTCAACGCCACATATACTGGTACTTTGGTTTGATGGACTGCATTCAAAATCAAGTTCACATAGGCGGTCGCATCATTTGAGTGCTCATCTCCTGATGATTCATCATACCTGAAAAGTTCTTCAAATTGATCAATCATGAAAAACACATTCTCATTGGCCTTAGCCTGAATGTATTTTGCAACTTCAACTAACCCATCCGGGCTGCTTCTAAGCACTGAAGAAATTATTGCTTTGTGAATCTCCCTATCAGATTCATCTATTTGTTGAGTGTTGATTTGATAATCAATGATCGCATTGGCAAGGTTGGCTATAGGCGATACTCCAGGTCTTACGGTGACAATGTGCCAATGAGGCCCCGTTTGCGTCATGAAGCCGCCATAAAGAACCGGAACCAAACCGCAATGCATTAAGCTGGATTTACCACTTCCAGAGTAACCCATTACAGTTACCGAACGATGAGCTGATAGCTTTACCAGGATATCATCTACTTGACCTTCTCTTCCAAAGTAAAGATGGCTTTCATCGATGCTAAATGGCCTTAGTCCAGGAAATGGATTAAATCCAAATCCTCCTTGTGACTCTTGCGGGCCCGGAGCATCATCATCGAATTCGCCAACTTGGACAGAGTAATTCAGCATCGATTCAAATAATGGGATTTGAAATTTAGTAAAGTAGCACTCGAATTACGAATATTCACCGATGTAAACTGAAGTTTAAAAAATGCTCTAAAAGGCCTAAAAATTGGGTACTAGCCTAAAAATCTGTGAAATTTAGCCAAAATCAGATATATTCCAAAACCCTATCTGCTAGCTTCACATTATCTGATAACAGTTCATAGAACTGGTCCTTGTTAAAGGCAAGCAAAATGGTCTCTTCTTTGGCGATAAGAACATGGGTATTGACAAAAGAGGATGAAGCTACCATTTCACCTATGAATTGCCCTTTTTCATACTCTCCACCCACTTTTCCCTTCTGATAAAACTCTACTTTACCGCTATAAATGATATAAAAGTTATTGTTAACTTTTCCATCAATCACCAGTGAATCAGCGCTTTTCAATTTCACCTCTTCAGAAATATCTGCCAAATTGGATAGTGCTAACCCCGGTATCCCGTCAAACACTTCAATGGACTTGAAGAACATTACTTTGTCGTATATCATTTGATGCGTCTGATGCTGACGCTGGTAAATCACCTCATCTAACTCACGTTTTACTTCCTCACCCAGTCTTCTTGAATTAATATCATACTCCTCCTGACTAATCTGATTTAAAGCCCACGCTGCAGCCTCTCGAACGAGAGTATCTTTATTGAAAAGCTGTGCAATTAAATCGAGTTTAAAATCAGTAATTTTCTGCACGCCTATCTGGTGCAAAACTGTAGCCTTAGTCCACCTGTTAGATTGAGTAAAATCCCTATTAATTAGGAATTTAAGCACCAATTTATTGTCAAGATCTGCTCTAGGGTAAAAGGTTTCCAAACGTTTTATCTTTTCTGGAATTGATAGGTCATCCAAAACAGGGATTACGCGCTGCTTTAGTGATTCAGATAGGAAAACATCAAGCAACTCAACGGCATAAGTAGTACCCTCGGTGGTTCCACTTTCAATATTCTCTTTCACTAGTTGAATAGATCGCGTATCATACAACATGGCAAGCAACATGTAAATATGCTCTATGTCATTTTGAATCTCCCTCTCAAGGGCTTGTTTGATAATTTTAGCATCACCACCAGATCCTACTTCCTGTATGGCATTCAAATTCCAGCTTATATCTGCAATATCCGATTCAATAGCATACTTAATCCTGGTGATCTGTGACACACCCGCTTTAAAACCACAAACTCCCAAAGACAGAAGCACCTGCGATACAATCATCTTGTCCGGATAGTCAATCTTATTCCACAACAAATCTTTAGCACGCTGGCCTCCTATTCTACCAATGGTTTGAATAATCTTTATAAGCACCTGCGTATTGTTGCTGTACCTATAAAAAGCGTTCTCAAGAAGATTGAGGGATTTTCCGCCAATGAGCACCAAGGCACTCATTGCCTGATTTCCAAATAATGGGTATTTCAAATTATCTATGAGCGCCATTATAACCTCATCATTGTACTTCTGAATGGCCGTTTTGATTGCAGTACTCCGTACACTTGGAACTGAATCATTAAGGAGTTCCATCAAAAACGAAATATTTTCTTCAGCTGAAGAATGTAATAGTAATTCGGCTGCATATTGTCGATCCTCCTCCGAAGGAGATCTCGTCAACTTTTGAATTCTTTGTTTTGTAATATCACCACTGCTTTCAAGTATCTGAGCAAGATCTGATTTAGTGAGAATATTTTTATCTGACGACTTAGCCTGATTCGGATTTACCCGAATTACATATCTATCGGAAACGGATAATCCTTTAAGCTCATTCATTTTCCTTTGTGCATAATCCCTGGCATCCTCAGTCTCATTTTTCATGAGGTTATTGATCCAAGTAGAGATTTGAGCGGGGTTGATTTTCTCTAATAACTTAAACGAGAAAACTGCCTTTGACGTGTGATTGGCACCTAACAAAGTCTCCAGTTTACTGGTTATCTGAGTATACCCTATTTCAAGTTTATCTTGCTGAAAATCAGACGATTCTAGTTTAGCGCGAATCTTATTTCTGTACCCATTATACAACTTACTACCTACTATAAAGTAAGCTCCTACAAGGAGGAGAATAATCCCCGGTATCCATAGTAAATTAAAGAAAGGGATGAGGGCAAAAAGAAAGATCGCTACCCCTGCAATAAACCTTCCAGATTCATTCACTACTCCTTCTACTTTGGCTTGAATCCCAAACCGCAAACTATTATCGAGTGGAATAAATAAAAGTTTGAATACTGGATTTTCAAGGGAGTCTCTCAAGGTGGCATTAAATAGTCGGGTCAATGCCATGAACAAGAAGAAGAAAATAAATGTAGTGGGTGTGAGTGCTAAATCATACCCAAAAATAATTCCGGTAAAAAGTGCACCAATTGCAAAAATACCAACGATAACAGGCAGTACATACAGGGATACTTTTATCCCATAATTTCCAATGATTTTATCATTGACAAAAGTTTGCATCAGTAAACTAAGAAAGTAAATTCCACCATTGAAATACGCAAGAAAGTCAGTTAACTCGCGTTGGTCAGGGTATTGCTCATTGATCAAATCCTGAAAGGCATACTGATTAAAAATAAAAGTAACCATTGAGACCATCAAAAAGATACTCAACATCGTTACATATGGATCTTTGAATATCTTCCCAAAGGAAGTTTCTTTCCTTACTGTGGATTCAAATTCACTGGGGTCATTTTTGGTTAGGGGAAACCTAAAAGATATAATTATAAACAGAATGGCTGAGAGAAGAATACTAATGGTACATACAATAAGATAATTGGATGTCTCTGTGAAAAACACAGCTGTCAATGGAATTAGGAAGAACGCAAGAATAGAAGCTACCAACTGACCGGTATCAATCCACCCTATTATTCTTTTACTTTGTCTAAAGTTAAAAAGTCGTCCAAAGATTCCCCAATAACACAGGAGAAGTACAGCAGTCATTGGCCCTGTAAGGCAATACATCGTAAAGAGCACCTCATCATGGTAAGCCGGGTCACCAAAATTATACATGAGGTAAACCCCTACCGTAAAAAACACAATGGCCAAAATACTGGAGGTGGTAAGCGTGCTAAACTTGATTCTATTCTGAAGAGTCGAGAATAATAGAGTAGAAACAATTCCAAATACCCCTGAAGCCAGAAACGCCTGATCCAGCTGGTCTGCCAATTGATTAAGAAAGAGGGATTCAGCAGTTACCGTATAAGTAGCTATGAAGATACCCATAAAGAATCCTGTACTCAGCATAAGTACAACCTGCTGTTGTTCTTCAGGCTTTACATTGAGTACGGTAAGTACTGATTTCATTTTTCTTTATAATTCTTCACTTACATAAATGGCCGAGTGCACTACTGCATGCAACCAATAACCTGAAAATTAAAACATATCGATCAAAAAAGGAAAAGCCGGTATCTGAACCGGCTTTTCCTATATCATTACTTGGGCAGAGATTTACTTAACCTTTGTAGTATCACTAGCTTGAGTGTTATCCTGGTTATAGCTCTTATTCAACCCTACAATCACATCTTTTGTGATATCTATTGCATCACCTGCGTAAAGTAGGTCGCTGGTAAGATCAAACTTAAGAACGGCATGAATACCATTTTGAGTACCGTACTCCTTCAGGTAGGCAGTGATCCTATCGTATAATTCTTTATTGAACTTGTTCTCCTCAATGGCAAGCTCCTGAGCCAATCTTTCCTGATAAACCCTCAAGTTTTGCTGCTTCTTAGTTAAGTCTTCCTCCAATGCCATTGCCTGACCTCTTGTTAAAGAACCAGCAGTATTTTGATAAGAAGTAATCTCACGCTGCAACCCTTGTGCACGGTTATTCAAGTCAGCATCTAATTTTTTACCCTTCGCTTCCAGTTTATCGCGATTCACCTTATAGTACTCATAATGTGTTAAAACTGAATCTGAATTGATATAAGCAATTCTTAAATCCCCCTGTACAGCAGTAGCATTGGCTTCAGGTGAGGTTGTGGAGCTTCCGCTACTGAAGTGAAGGTAATACAGTACGGCCAATGCAACTGCCAGTACTACATTTATGATAATCGAGGCTTGCTTCATAATAATCTTAAAGTTAAGGGCGCAAATATATACGAGTATCCCCGATATTGAAGCACAGAGATCACCAAGATTTGTCAATAATCAATTATTTCCCGCATAATAAGTGAGTTCATTAAAACAAAAGGTTTGAATCATTCGGCTTGACTTTATGAATTTAAAGTGAGTCTTTGCCGATGTAAATTGAAACTATGAAACCAAGCTATCTGCCAATTCTTCTGGCCTTCACTACACTTATCCAATGCTCAGCTCCCGAGGAGAAAAAGGATGAAACCCAATTAGATCTTCAGATCGCTGAAATGATTAAGCAGATTTCAGCCGACAGTATAAAAAGTCATGTTGAGCACATGGTGAGTTTTGAAACCCGGCATTCGCTCAGTGACACAGTAAGTGATACAAGAGGAATAGGCGCAGCAAGAAGATGGGTAGCTTCCAAGTTTTTTCAGTTCCGCCAGCAGTCAAATGCCAATATGACCGTGAAGTTAGATCCTTACGTAATTGATGGCGGTGGTTCCCGGGTTCCCTATGCTGTAACCATGAAGAATGTGGTTGCCACCTTAAAAGGAACGGATCCCAATGATGATAGAGTAATTTTAATTAGTGGGCACCTTGATTCCAGAAACAGCGATCCACTGGATAGTATTAATGCTGCACCAGGTGCAAATGATGATGCTTCAGGCGTTGCGGTTGTCCTTGAATTGGCAAGAATATTATCCCAGCATCAATTTCCTTGCACACTCATTTTTATGGCAGTGCAAGGCGAAGAACAAGGGCTACTGGGTGCCCGTCATATGGCCGTAAAGATGAGACAGGAGAACGTTAACCTGATCGCGATGCTCAATAATGATATTGTTGGTAACTCTATTGCCAGCGAAACCAACGACAAAAATGATAGGACCATACGCATCTTCAGCGAAATGATTCCTGCCATTGAAAGTGAGCAGGATGTGAAAAATAGGTCCGCGATGAAATCCGAAAATGACAGCCCATCCAGACAATTGGCGAGATACGTTAAAGAAACTGGAGAAGCTTATGACTTCGGATTTACCGCCACAGTCAATATGAGACCAGACCGATTCCTACGCGGTGGAGATCACACCCCCTTCCTACAAAATGGATACACGGCAGTAAGGTTTACAGTATTCAATGAAAATTATACCCAACAACACCAAAACGTTCGTGACGAAGAGGGTATTGAATATGGAGATAAAATCAAATTTATGGACTTTGACTATGCTGCTAATGTTGCCAGGATGAACCTCGCAACAATGGCATCGTTGGCAAAGGCGCCAGCGGTACCTACTGAAGTCAATATGCAGGTTAATCTAAGCAACATGACCAACCTGTCCTGGAAAGCACCAGCTAGTGGTCCTAAAGTCAAAGGGTATAACATTCTCATCAGAGAAACATACCAACCTTTTTGGGAAGAGAAGATGTATGTAGAAGATACGAAAGCAGAACTTCCTTACTCTAAAGACAATTACTTCTTTGCTGTGCAGTCAGTTGGGGAGGAAGGTCACTTAAGTCAGATTGTAATTCCTGCACCAAAAAGATAACTATGACTCTTTGAACCACTCTGCATACATAGGGTAGTTCTTCGCTGTACGGTCGATCACGGCAATCATATCTGCGCTAATGTCTTTCACCTTTTTGGCAGGCATCCCTGCGTATATAGATCCAGATTCTACTTTCGTACCTGCAAGCACTACTGCTCCTGCAGCCACTACTGACCCTTGGCCAATAACAGCATCATCCATTACAATTGCACCCATCCCTATCAAAACATTGTCCTCAATAGTACAACCATGGACAACAGCTGTATGCCCCACCGAAACATTATTACCAATAACAGTCTTTGACTTCTCATAGGTACAATGGATCACTGCACCATCTTGGATATTTGTATTATTTCCTATCGTAATGGTATTTACATCACCCCGTACTACGGCATTGAACCAGACGGTACAATTATCTCCCATCGTAACATCTCCCACTACAACTGCATTTTCTGCTAAAAAACATTTACTCCCCATTTTAGGCGTAAACCCCCGGACTGATTTAATAATGGCCATTTTTCAAGTATTTGAGGCAAAAGTACGATAAGCAGTGAATTCTTATCAAAAAAAGCTGTTTTCCCAATTAAGAACATGACAAGATGTCACTTTTAAAGACTAAAAACATTAAATTTGCGTCCTCAAATGAGAAACATGAAGGATTTGATATTGGATTTGGATGTAATCGATGCTGCTGGAGTTGAGCAGTGTGAAATAAAGGTATCACCTGATAGCAATTCTGGTCACGCCCGAAAACTGTACATAGAAAGCTATGGGTGCCAAATGAATTTTTCGGATAGTGAAATAGTAGCATCCATATTGGCAAAAGAGGGATACGATACCACATCTGATATTGATCAGGCAGATCTCATTTTTTTAAATACCTGTTCCATCCGCGAAAAAGCAGAACAGACCGTAAGACATCGCCTAAAACATATCAATGGCTTCAAAAAACGTAAGCCCTCATTGTTGGTTGGTGTGCTGGGCTGTATGGCCGAGCGGTTAAAAACAGATTTGCTTGAAGAAGAGAAGATGGTTGACCTGGTCGCAGGCCCGGATTCTTATCGCGATTTACCAAAGCTAATTCATCAGGTGGATGATGGACAAAAAGCAGTTAACACATTTCTTTCACGCGAGGAAACTTATGCTGATATAAGCCCAGTGAGGCTCAACTCAAATGGTGTTACGGCATTTGTATCTATCATGCGGGGGTGTGACAACATGTGCTCCTTTTGTGTGGTCCCATTTACAAGAGGAAGAGAACGAAGCAGAGCCCCACAATCTATAGTGGCTGAGGCACAGGATTTATTTAATCGAGGATTTAAAGAAGTTACTTTGCTGGGGCAAAATGTAGACAGTTACAAATGGAGTGAGGAAGAAAATAATAAGGCACGACTTGAGAAAAAGGGAGTTAGTAAGACGATCAATTTTGCTAACCTACTCGAGATGGTAGCCAATGTACATCCCGATTTAAGAATTCGTTTCTCTACTTCACACCCTAAGGACATTACAGACGAAGTCTTGTATACCATGGCCAGGCATGAAAACATTTGCAAAAACATTCACCTGCCAGTTCAGAGTGGTAACAGTCGAATACTGGAGTTAATGAACAGAGGTTACACCAGAGAATGGTACCTGGAAAGGGTTAATAAAATTAGAGAGATACTTGGTGAAGATTGCGGAATATCATCTGATATGATTATTGGATTTTGTTCTGAAACTGAAGAAGAACATCAGGACACGCTTAGCTTGATGGATATTGTGGAGTATGACTTTGCTTATATGTTTTATTATTCAGAGCGCCCCGGAACACTTGCAGCAAAAAAACTGACGGATGACATTCCATTGGAGGTAAAGAAAAGAAGGCTGAACGAAATTATACGAAAACAAAGATTGCACGCTGAAAAGAGTAACCAATTGGATGTGGGCAAAGTTTTCAAAATTCTCATTGAAGGCACATCTAAAAAGTCTGATCAACATTTACAAGGACGTAGTTCAAACAACAAAGTCGCTGTGTTTGAAGCACTGGACAAAAACAAAGGTGAGTATGTCAATGTTTTAATCACGGAGTGCACAGGAGGAACATTATTGGGAAAGATAGTAGCGTAAGAAAGAATTATGACAATTAAAGATTCAGAAATACAAAGTATAAAACAGCGGTTCGGAATAATCGGCCACTCTACATTATTGAATAATGCAGTGCGCGTGGCCATGCAAGTGGCCCCTACCGACATGTCAGTACTGATAACAGGCGAAAGTGGTAGTGGTAAGGAATCATTTTCCAAAATCATTCATCACTTAAGTCCAAAAAAACACGGGCAGTTTATTGCCATCAACTGTGGCTCCATCCCAGAAGGCACCATTGATTCTGAGCTCTTTGGGCACGAAAAAGGTTCGTTTACCGGAGCGCATGAAGCAAGAAAAGGGTACTTCGAAGTGACCAATGGAGGAACCATTTTCTTAGATGAGATTGGTGAGATGCCACTGGGTACCCAGGCCAGGTTGCTAAGGGTATTGGAAAATGGTGAGTTTATCAAAGTGGGCTCTTCCAAAGTTCAAAAAACAGACGTACGCGTAGTAGCTGCTACCAATGTCAACCTTATGAAAAACGTTGAGGATGGAAAGTTTCGTGAGGACCTCTACTATAGATTAAGTACGGTGCCTATCTACGTGCCTCCTCTTCGGGAGCGAGGAGATGATATTGAGCTTCTTTTTAGAAAGTTCGCATCCGACTTTGCTGAAAAGTATAAGGTGAAACCCATTACACTTACCGAAGATGCAAAAGTCTTATTGCTAAAGTATCGTTTCCCAGGAAACATTCGACAACTCAAAAATCTAGTGGAGCAAATCTCTGTTTTGTCACCAGAGATCAAAGAAATTGACTTTCAACAACTACAGAAGTACCTGCCCAAGGATTCCATGTTACCTGCACTTTACAAAACCGAATCCTCGGAAAATATTTCTGAAAGAGACATCCTTTACAAAGTTTTGTTTGAAATGCGAAAGGATGTAAACGACTTGAAGAAGATTGTGTTGGAAAATGCTACTAATCCATCTGATGCTGCTCAAGTTGTAAAAGAGCATGCTGATTTGTTTGAAGGAATTGAAGAGGAGATCAAACCAACGTTGGATTCAGTACGAGTTTTGAAACCCAACAACACTCCTATTGAAGAAGAGGAAGAAGTGCAAGACATTAGTCACGTGACCGAAGACGATTCTTTGTCTATTGAGAAGAAAGAAAAAGAGTTGATAGTTAAAGCGCTTCGGAAAAATAACAATAAAAGGAAATACGCGGCACAGGATTTGGGGATATCGGAGCGTACCCTTTACCGAAAAATTAAACAGTACGAACTTGAACAGTAGAGCACAAATTGTGACATTAACACTACTCTCTTTCATTTGGGGATGTAGTGTCTACTCCTTTACTGGAGCTTCTACTGCTGCCGACACTATAGTAGTTGCTGAGTTTTTTAATAATACTGACCTCGCTCCTGCCAACCTGGCTCAAAACTTCACCAATGACCTTAAGGATTTCTATCAGCGCAATTCAAGTCTTAGTGTGGTTCAGGAAAATGGTCAACTGAGAATTGAAGGAACCATAGTAGAATACGCCATTAGACCCATAGCCCCTGTCTCTTCTGGCAATAACCAGCTCGCGGATGCAGCAGCACTCACCCGCCTTACTATTGGAGTAAAAGCCAGCTATGAGGACACTCTTGAACCAAAAAATAGCTTCAAAGACAAGACCTTCTCTTTCTACGCTGACTTTCCCAATACACAGGACATTACCAGTGTTCAAGAGCAGTTGGAGAAAACCATATTTGACCAAATCCTGCTGGATATTTTCAACGCAACGGTAGCCAACTGGTAATTTCACAGGTTACGATTAACCTCAATGGTTGCTTGAAGTATCAAATTGCATTACATTTACCTTCACTTCATTGCAATGGTTTTGGATAAAAGTAAATTCTTGTTTCTGCTGGTCAACAATAGCTCCCTCTCTCCCGATGAGACCGAAGCATTGCAAGTGTTACAGGATGAATTTCCATATTCCCAGGCCATTCACAACTTAGTAGCCCGTGGTTCACATCTGAATGATTTGCCAGTAAAGCAAACGAAATTGAACAAAGCCGCAGTGTATGCCACCGATCGCGCTATACTTAAGGCCATGGTAATTGCACCTGCCGGTAAGAGAACAAAAAATGAAACTCCGCCCGCAGCCCCAATAGCTGCTGAAGGCATAAAAAAAGCAGAAGAACCCAAGTCTTTACCTGCGGAATCCATACAACCAAAGGAAAAGCCTTTGGAGAAGGTTGTTGAAAGTAAAATTGCTGATGAGAAGGTGGTTACCCAGCCAGCTAAAAAGGAAACTCCCCTTCACTCCGTTGCTGAAACGACCGCCAAAGAAGAATTCACTCCCTCAAAACTTAGCGGTGATGAATTATTGGATGAGTTGTTTCATGATTTGGAAAAGCTCAAGAAGCTAAAGCATGGATTCGAGGTGGCATCGGCCAATTTCAATTCCACTCCTTCAGTATCAATCGCACCTCCATCCAACCCTGCCGCAGAAGTAAAAGAGGATTCTAAACCCATAAAGAAACCAAAGGCCGCCAACAAAGGCATAATAGCAGAAATCAAGAGTACCAAAAAGAAGATTAAGCCCAGTGATCCAAAGCAAAAAGAACAGTTGGACATCATAGATAGATTCATCAAGTCCAAACCAAGTATACCAAAAGGTAAAACCAGTTCCTCAGCCCCTCCTGCTACTGATTTGTCTGAAGGCAGCAGCGTTTTCACTGATAATATCGTATCGGAAACACTGGTAGAAATACTGATCAAACAAGGCAAAAAGGAGAAAGCGATAGAAGTGCTGCGAAAGTTGATTTGGAAGTTTCCACAAAAAAAAGCTTACTTTGCGGCTCAAATTGAAGAATTGACAAATTAAGCCATGTATACGTTATTTATTAGTCTGGTTATTATATCCGCTATCCTACTTGTTTTAGTTGTTTTAGCTCAAAATTCTAAAGGTGGAGGATTGTCAAGTCAATTTGGCGGTTCTGGAGCCAGCAACCTTATTGGTGTGAAGAAAACCGGAGACCTTTTGGAGCGCCTCACGTGGGGATTCGCTATAGCTATAATGGTGTTTTCGTTGGCTACCAACTTTACAACACCAAATACTTTCAACCAATCTGATGATATTTTAGATCGTGCCAATGAGCAACAAACTGCTCCGGGACTTGATCTTAACAGAATAACTCCTGCTACTCCGTCCGACAGCACGGAATAATCTAGTAAAACGCTTAATGAAAAGGCCTCTTCGAAAAGAGGCTTTTTTTTTAAGCTGCCTGTGAAACCCGCTTCACCAATATCCGCTTCGCCACAGGGATAAGTGTAGGTGTGAAGGGGAATTTAAGTTTCGATTGAATGAGAAAGGTGGCCGGGTTGGGAAGGTCCTTAAACTGTTTGATCAACTTCAGTTTTATACTTTCATAACTATTACCAATGGTTCGTTTCTCTTTCAGCACGTAGTTTAGGTTAATCGCCTTATACTGATCAGTGCTATTTCCAAATATGGTAGTATGATACCTATACACCTTAGTCTCAGTTTGTGGCGGTTGGGTAATGAACAAGTACCCCTCATTCAGCATTAGAGAGGTTAACCCAATTGGTTCAATCATACATTTGGACTCCACATAGTCATAAATAGCAGAGCCTTCCTCCAAATGCACCCTCAATTGAGGGATAGCAAAATCGATAATTGACTCGATTTCTTTCATCACCACATCATCTTCCATGATGGTCCTATAGTTCAGTTCCAGGTTTTTAATATTCTCTTCGGAGAGCGCCTTAGGGAAAGCATCAAAAAGCAACGATTTGTTGGCTTCTATGGATTTTAAATTGCGGTAATGATAAACCATATCGGCCAAAAACGGATATAGCTCTACCCTGTGGAACGATTCCTTTACTTTCTTCAAATAGGCCAATAGCACATACTTTTTGTATTCAAAGTCTATGAGGCCATCCGTCAACCAATTCTCCTGTAGTTTCATAGATTTCACATGTTTTGTCTGGTACTATAATACGGAAAAAGCAGAAAATATGACAATCTGCCATTTTGTTCGGCCCTTTTCTGACAGGTAATGCAATTTTCATGATCTTTGCCGCCCCATGCTGTAAAACTGTCTGAAAAAAAGCCATATAGATGATGTGGCATAAAAATGGACAGATTCAGCCTTTGTTAAACTTTTAACTTTTCAAACAAAAATTCTAAATCCATATGGCAAAGATCAACTTTAAACCAAACGAGGATAGGGTGCTTGTAGAAGCAGCCGAAGCTGAAACTAAAACTTCCTCAGGAATTATCATTCCGGATACAGCGAAAGAGAAACCTCAAAAAGGTAAAGTAATTGCGGTAGGTGATGGCGTAAAAGACAAGCCTGTAACTGTAAAGGTTGGAGACAACATACTTTACGGCAAGTACGCTGGTACTGAAATCAACATCGATGGGAAAGAATACCTCATCATGCGCAACTCTGACATTTTTGGAATTATTTAATTAAACCACAAACACTAAAGAATTATGGCTAAAGAAATAACTTTTGATGCCTCAGCGAGGGACAAAATAAAGAAAGGTGTAGATAAATTAGCGAATGCTGTTAAAGTAACATTAGGACCTAAAGGAAGAAATGTAATCCTTGACAAGAAATTCGGTGCGCCAACAGTAACCAAAGACGGTGTGTCTGTGGCGAAGGATATCGAATTGAAGGATGCAATTGAGAACATGGGTGCTCAGTTGGTAAAAGAAGTTGCTTCTAAAACTGCTGACGAAGCTGGTGACGGAACAACTACAGCCACCGTGCTTACTCAGTCAATTTATAACCACGGAATTAAGAACGTAGCAGCAGGTGCTAATCCAATGGACCTGAAGCGTGGAATTGACAAGGCTGTTATTGCCGTTGTTGAAAACCTAAAGAAGCAAAGCAAGAAGATCAAGGACTCAAGCGAAATCGCACAGGTGGCTACTATTTCTTCTAATAGCGATGAGACCATTGGTAAGATGATTGCCGATGCAATGGACAAAGTGGGTAAAGACGGTGTGATCACTGTTGAAGAAGCAAAAGGAACTCAAACTGAAGTGAAGACTGTAGAAGGTATGCAGTTCGATCGTGGGTATCTTTCTCCATACTTTGTAACCAATACAGAGAAAATGGAAGTTGAATTGGAAGCCCCATATATCCTGATCTACGACAAGAAGATCAGCGCTATGAAAGAGCTTCTTCCTATCCTTGAGCAAAGTGCACAAACAGGTAAGCCATTATTGATCATTTCTGAAGAAGTAGAAGGTGAAGCATTGGCTACGTTGGTTGTTAATAAAATTCGTGGATCACTCAAAGTAGCAGCTGTAAAAGCTCCTGGATTTGGTGATAGAAGAAAAGCCATGTTGGAAGACATCGCAGTGCTTACTGGTGGAAAAGTAATTTCAGAAGAAACTGGAATGAAACTGGAAGATGCGAAATTAGAAGACCTTGGCCGTGCAGATAAAATCAACATTGACAAGGACAATACCATCATCGTAAATGGAGCTGGCAAAAAAGCTGATATCCAGGCACGTGTTGGTCAGATCAAAGCGCAAATCGAGACTACTACTTCTGACTATGATAAAGAGAAGTTGCAGGAGCGTTTGGCTAAGCTTTCAGGTGGAGTTGCCATCCTATACGTAGGTGCTGCTACTGAAGTAGAAATGAAAGAGAAGAAAGACCGTGTAGATGATGCATTGCATGCTACTAGAGCAGCTGTACAAGAGGGTATCGTCCCTGGAGGTGGAGTTGCTTATATCCGTGCTATCGATGCGCTTAAGAACATAGAATCACTTGGATTGTCAAATGAAGATCAAGCAACAGGTGTAAACATCGTTAGATTGGCATTGGAGTCTCCGTTGAGAACTATTGCCGAGAACGCAGGTCAGGAAGGTTCCGTAATCGTGAATAAGGTTCGCGATGGCAAGAAGGACTTCGGATACAATGCACGTGATAACAAATTCGAAACATTCTTTGAAGCTGGTATTATTGACCCTACAAAGGTTACTCGCCTTGCGCTGGAGAATGCAGCCTCGATTGCTGGTCTGTTATTGACTACAGAAGCAGTTGTGTCTGAGATTGCGGAAGATAAAGAAGCAATGCCTCCAATGCCTGGAGGTGGCGGAATGGGTGGAATGATGTAATTCCTAGCTCATCAATCAAAAAAAGGCTTCATTTTACGATGAAGCCTTTTTTGATTAATTTTAAGCTCAATCACATTTACTTAGTATATGGTTATTCATAATAGTTTTGCTGACTTCGTATTGTTCCTTTACATCCATATGGCGCATGCCGATGGTGAATACCACACTTCAGAAGAAGAAGTCATACTCAACAAAGTACCCAAATTGTACCCTACTGAAGGG
This sequence comes from Cyclobacteriaceae bacterium, assembly GCA_040216665.1. Classification (GTDB taxonomy): domain Bacteria; phylum Bacteroidota; class Bacteroidia; order Cytophagales; family Cyclobacteriaceae; genus ELB16-189. The sequence goes on from JAVJOQ010000006.1 coordinate 23,681, forward strand.
GATCCAGTGGCAAAATTAAAGTCTGCCCTTAGTGCATACGATGAGGTAAAACAAGAGGATATTAAAAGTATAATTCACGATACTTTTCATCACTTCACACACATCAAGTTTTCGCAGAAGTACAAGGTGTATACCGATATGTTTGATATTGTGCATGCTGACGGTAAAGTACACGAAGCAGAGGAGCGTGCCCTAGCTGAACTCAAAGAAATTATTGATGCTGGATCAGAATTAAAAAAATAAGTCTAAAACAATAAAACCTATTCAACCTTGGCTTTGGCAAATCGAAATACGATATAAGCCATAATGCCAAACATCACAATAGATATTAAATCCCCACCTTCCGGAATTACCCCGTGTACAGCATGATGAATGACAGCAATTACGGATTGTGGTCCCTCACTGGTGTCTACATTCGTTCCTAATAACACCGCAACCAAAATACCTGTTAGAGATCCCCCTGCTATAAGGCCTGAACTAAATAGCGCTCCCGATCCAACCTCCGACTCATCCTCTTTTCTCTTAGTAACTTTATCAGCAATCAGTTTAATCATACCTCCCACAAATATGGGTGAGGTTGTCGATAAAGGCAGGTAAGCACCCACTGCAAATGCCAGTGAACTCACACCACACAATTCCACTACAGCGGAAAGTCCCATACCAGCGATCACTAGTCCCCACGGTAAATTTTGACTTAGCAAACCTTTAATGACTGTAGCCATCAAAGTAGCCTGCGGAGCAGGTAGCGGGTTAGGATGCGCTTCAGTCACCACACCAATCCCCAAAGTATCATTCAGCAAAAGCAAAGTAAAACCGATAGCCACCGTTGACACGAGCACTCCTATCAACAAACCTAATTGCTGTTTTGCAGGTGTTGCCCCTACGAGGTAGCCTGTTTTCAAATCCTGAGAAGTGGCGCCTGCATTAGCAGCAGCAATACAAACAATAGAACCCACCACCAGAGCAATGGGTTGGTAAAAATCTCCTGTCCATCCAATACCTATAAAAATCAAACTGGTGGCCATCAACGTGGCAATTGTCATTCCTGAAACCGGACTGGAAGACGAGCCTATCAAACCCACTATTCTGGATGCTACCGTCACAAAGAAAAATCCGAAAACCACGATCATGATCGCAGACAGGAAATTCGTAGGAATATTGGGTAACACCGACATGAGGATGACCAATCCTACAGAACCCACTACCACATAAATAAGTGGAAAGTCCTTTTCTGTTCTAAGCTTAGAAGTTGTTGCCTGAGCATCCTTGGATCGTAAATCCTTGAAGGAATCCCTGAAGGCATTCATAATGGTAGGCAACGTTTTTATCAGTGTAATGATCCCGCCAAAAGTCACAGCGCCCGCCCCAATATACCGGATGTATTTATTCCAGATTTGACTGGGCGACATTTCTGATATAAGCATTGTTGTCTCTGGAGCCAAGGGAACAGTGAGGCTATCCCCTATCAGGGTAATCAAAGGAATGAGCACCAACCAGGAGAGCACACCACCTGCCACCATGATACCCGAAATACGAGGCCCTATGATATAACCAACACCCAACAACTCTGGGGTGATTTCCGCATTGATAGTACCATTAGGCAAAGATGATTTTCTGCCGAAGACATACTGAGGTACATCTTTCCATAAGCCCACAATAGACATAAGGCCTTTGTAAAGAAACGCCAAGCCTAGTCCGATGAATACGTTGCGTGCTAACTTCCCTCCCTTCTCACCAGCCATTAGTACATCTGCGCAAGCAGTACCTTCAGGATAGGGAAGATTATCGTGTTCTTTTACAATTAAGGATCTTCTTAGGGGCACCATAAAAAGGACACCCAGCACTCCTCCCACTAGAGCTAAAACGAATATTTGAAAGTACTGGAAGTAAGCCTCACCCCCTGACAAAAACAAAAGTGCCGGGACGGTGAAGACCACACCAGCCGCTACAGACTCCCCTGCTGATCCAATGGTTTGTACAATGTTGTTTTCAAGAATGGTTGCATTTCCTAATTTTTTAAAAATAGATATGGCCAACACAGCAATCGGAATAGAGGCACTTACTGTAAGCCCCACCTTAAGTCCGAGGTAAACTGTTGCTGCTCCAAAGATGATTCCAAAAACTGAACCCAGAATAACTGCCTTGAGGGTAAACTCTGGTATAAAATCCTGTGCTGATACATAGGGCTTAAAGGACTTACTTTTTTCCATGGGATTTAAGGTTGGATGAATCTCAGACCATTCTAATAAGACAATGAAAAGTTAATTTTTGCTACTTTTAGCATTCAGCGCTAACACAATTATATGATTTATTCTGTAGTTACCATCGTTTACCTGCTCCTTTTGATAGGCATCATCATCTATAAAAGTAAAGCTGTGAAGAATGAAGAGGATTTTGTTGTGGCCGGAAGAGGTGTTCCTGTCTACTTGCTAGTAGGTACGCTGGTATGCACTTGGATTGGCTCTGGAAGCTTGTTTGGCACTGCAGGACTGACCTTTGGCACCGGCTTTGGCGCACTTTGGTTTTCAGCAGGTGCCTGGGTTGGGATTGTAGTGATCTATTTTATCGCTGGCCGTGTACGCAAAATATCCAAATTCACACTTACGGATATACTGGAGAAGCGATACAATCATACAGCCAAAATCCTGGGAACAGTTACCATTATTGTAGCATATCTTGTCATTGCTGGTTATCAGTTCAAAGGAGGCGGAAGATTTCTTTCTATTCTCTCTAATGGTGTCATCGATGTGCAGACTGGAGCATTCATAGCTTGTATTACGATAATCATTTTCACAGCTGCGGCAGGAATGATTTCCATTATCTCCATTGATATTTTCAATGGCATTCTCATGATCCTTGCACTGTTTATTGCCTTTCCATTTGCTGTTGCTTCACATGGAGGTATCGCACAAGTAGTGGATACTATCAATAATACGAGTCCGCAATATTTGTCTCTCAGCGAGGGACGAGACCCCTGGTGGATTTTGGGGATTATTCTGCCCACTTTTCTTTTGTTGGTAAGTGAAAGCAGTATCTATCAAAAGTTTTCTTCGGCCAAAGATTCGGACTCAGCAAGGAAGGCTGTTTTTGGAATGCTCTTAGGTGTAGTGGCCATTGAATTCATTATTAGCGCTATCGCTATTGTGGGGTATGCTATCTACGCTGGAGATCCACGTTTCTTTTTCGCGGATGGATCCATCAACCAGCCTATGGCGGAGGAAGTAATATTGCGAATTGGATATGAACAAGTACCAAGTATTGTTGGCTCCATGCTATTCGCTGCAGGTGTTGCCATTATTCTCTCCACAGGAAATACATTTCTCATGGTGACATCGACCAACCTCACGCAAGATCTATTGAAGCCTTACTTCTTTAAGAAAACCGTTGACCCCAAAAAGCTCATTCGCATCCAGCAGATATGCATTGTGCTCCTTGGATTATTGGCTTTTGTAATGGTTACTCAATTTGAGACGGTACTTGAAATGGCCTTTATATCCTATACGATGATAGGCGCTTCGTTAGCCCCTGTCCTTTTGGCCAGTTTCTTCTGGAAACGAGTAACTACAAAGGGAGCTATTAGCTCAATTGCCGCGGGTATGATCATCCCAGTGCTGAACAAAGTTTTGGAGGTAGCGGATGTATCTTTAGGCTTTTTCCCTGTGCAAACCGATTACATTGCCATTCCTTCCCTCATCGCCTCCCTTACCCTGTTAATCGTAGTAAGTCTGCTTACTGAAAAGCCAGGGGATGATAAGTGGAAACCCTTTTTTGAATAACTACCCAAACCTTACACATAAAGCCGTTTCAATACCAAATTAGCTGCAGTCCTAATTATCTGGTTAATTGGTATTTGCAGATATAAACGATCATTGGACGTGAAATTGACCGATTTCAACATAATTACTAGAGTTCCCAATAGGAATATTTTGTTAACTTTGCGGCCTCATCAATTAACCCTATAATGCAAGAAAGTGGAGTCAAACCTGCCAATACCTCAATCACAGATTTAGGAATTAAAGACGGAAAAGCACACTGGAATTTAGCCCCAGCGGAGCTTGCAAAAATAGCCGTAAAAAACAATCAAGCTACCGTCACCAGCACCGGAGCAATTGCTGTTGACACCGGAGAGTTCACCGGAAGATCGCCAAAAGATAAGTTTACCGTAAAAGATGACCTGACCAAAGATTCGGTGTGGTGGAACAACTTCAACATTCCATTCGAATCGGAGAAGTTTGATAAACTTCATCAAAAAGTGGTTAACTATTTCAACAATAAAGAATTTTATGTACGCGATGTGTACGCCTGTGCGGACCCTCGATACCAAATGAATATCAGGGTAGTTACTGAGTTGCCTTGGTCGAATTTATTCGCCAGCAATATGTTTCTTCGCCCTACTCAAGATGAGCTGACAAAATTTAAACCCGAGTGGACCATTCTTTGTGCTCCAGGCTTTAGGGCCAATCCTGAAGAGGATGGAACACGTCAGCACAATTTCTCCATTATCGATTTTACTAAAAAAGTAATCCTTATTGGCGGAAGCGCATATACAGGAGAAATTAAAAAAGGTGTATTTACTGCTTTGAATTTTATTCTTCCTCATCAAAAGGATGTGCTTGCGATGCACTGCTCTGCCAACACTGGCAAAGACGGTGACACTGCGATTTTCTTTGGGCTTTCAGGAACTGGGAAGACCACCCTCTCGGCAGATCCTAACAGAAAGCTAATTGGAGATGATGAACACGGATGGACATCTGACAATATTATTTTTAATTACGAAGGTGGGTGTTATGCCAAAGCGATTGATTTATCAGAAGAGAAGGAGCCAGATATTTTTAAGGCGATAAAAGAAGGTGCGCTTTTAGAGAACATCTCTTATATCGAAGGAACTAATGAAGTAAACTATGCTGATGGTTCCAAAACGGAGAACACGCGCGTTAGTTATCCCATCAACCACATCAGCAATATCGCTATTCCATCTATTGGTAAAAACCCTAAGAATATATTCTTCCTTACCTGTGATGCTTACGGAGTGCTTCCTCCTATCTCCAAGCTTACTCCCGGTCAGGCAGCTTTCCACTTTATCTCTGGTTATACCGCCAAGGTAGCGGGAACTGAGGCTGGCGTTACTGAACCTACAACGACATTCTCTACCTGTTTCGGAGCTCCTTTCATGCCGCTTCATCCTACACGCTATGCAGAGATGCTGAGTAAGAAGATGCAGGAAGCGAACGTAACTGTATGGTTGGTAAATACTGGCTGGTCAGGTGGCCCTTATGGAGTAGGTAGCAGAATGAGCTTAAAGTATACACGTGCGCTTATCACGGCTGCATTAAATGGCGATTTGAAAGATGTGAGTTTTGTAAAGCACGACATCTTTGGAGTAGCAATGCCCACTGAGTGTGCCGGAGTACCTTCTGAAATCCTTAGCCCAAGAAACACCTGGAAGGATAAGGAAGCATACGATCAAAAAGCCAATCACCTGGCAGCTGCATTCAATAAGAACTTTGAAAAGTTTGCTGAACAAGCCAACAAAGAAATCCTTGAAGGAGCTCCTCAGGTAAAAGAAAACGTTTAAAAAAAATAGATTAAGCGAGAAGGTTACTCCGGTTCCTTCTCGCCATCTAAAGAAAGTACATACCTAGCCATCTTCTCAGCGTCTGCCTGTGAGAGATTAGGATGAGGAGTCATCATTACCGGACCCCATACCCCGGTGCTTCCCTTTATAATTCGTTCAGCCACTATTTTGATGTTCTCATTAGTAAACTCATACTTTTTGGCAACATCAGTATGCGAGGGGCCAACAATTTGACTTGTAACATGGTGGCATGTATTGCAATCACTTTGTTTTACGAGAGCAGCACCTTGTCCTATTAAATTCTCGTCAACTACAGTTACTTCGGTGGGCACTTCAGCTTCACCATAGTCTTCAGTGTTCTGGCTTTCATTTTTAGAACTGCAGGCGAAAACAAATGCCGCCACAGCTATCAACATCATTATCTTTCTCATATTCCTTTTCGTGTTAAGGGACGAAAATTAAGTAAAATTGTTGTCTTACTGGCCATCAATCTTAGCTAATGGTTATTCTAGCTGTCAGACATTTAAAAAAGCAGCGCCAAACACACCTGCACTATCGCCTAGCTTTGGCTTAACAACAGCAGTCTTCAAATAATTATTAAACACATACTTTTTAAGGGATGTAACACCTTCATTATAGATCGCATCAATATTACCCACTCCGCCACCTATTACAATTACATCAGGATCCAGAATATTAACTACCGTACTCATGGCTTGTCCAAAAAAACTCGTTAAACGGCCAATTGTCATGGAAGCATCCTTATTCTTTCCATCAAGATGTGCCTGATAAATTTCAGGTAAGATCTTCCTGTCATTGGTCAATGAGAAATAAAACTTCTCTAGTGCTGGACCTGATAAAACAGTTTCTACACAACCTACCTTACCACAATAACACTGCCCACCAGATTCATGCAAATAATTATGCCCCCACTCCCCACCGATACCATGAAGCCCTTCATGGAGTTTACCATTGAATACAACTCCTCCACCCACACCCGTGCCCATGATAACACCAAATACAACTTTAGGGTTTTTGAAATCATCTTTCACCGCACCGAGGTTCGTCTCTGCCAGCGCAAAACAATTGGCATCATTGGCTAGTATAAATTGAATATTCAATTCCTTTTGGAGATCGTTCTTAAATGGTTGATCGTTCAGACAGGTAGAGTTACAATTCTTCATCAAATGGGTTACCGGGTCAAGTATGCCCGGAGTTCCCATGCCTATTTGTTCGGGGCTGTATTGCAGTTCGTCACTTAGCTTCTTAATCACTTTGCCTACTTGAGCAATTACATGCTGGTAACCCTTCTGACTTTCTGTTGCCAATCTATAGCGACTTAATACTTTTGGATTTTGTGAAGATTCAAGTACAACGCCTTCAATCTTAGTCCCACCAAGGTCTATTCCCCACAAATGCTTACTTCGATCAGGCATCTTTTAAAAAATTACGTGCATCATTGATGGCTGACTCAAGTTTATCCCTGTCAGTATGCTTGATTTCATCATCCCAATTTAACAGTAATGCCAATTCATTGATAACTTGTTCTTTATATTTTAAAACACGCTCTATGTCAAAATACAATCGACCGGTTCTACGCATAAAAAAATCCACCGATGAACACGTCATTTCCTTTTCAACACAATAACGCAATTCTTCTTTTACCACCGTCAGTTGAATATCTTCCCCATCCACCTTGCTGACTTTTGTCAATATCTTCTCAGTCTGTTTTCCATAGTTTTCAACAAAGTAGCTGGCGTGATGTTGATCTAATCCCAAACTGATCATTCTTTTTTTCAATACATTCACATACCTCCTCACCCGTTTGGAATTAATCAGTTGCCCGTCCGCTAATCTTATTTTATGGGTATAGCACTTTGATGTTTCTCTTCTTCTTGGATGGTTGTCAATCACCATATCAACAATCCTCTCTGCCATTTTTCTGTAACCAGTCAATTTGCCACCAGCAATGGAGTAAAGTCCACTGGGAGAAATAAATATTTCATCCTTGCGGGAAAGTTCAGAAGCAGATTTTCCATCCTCATGGATGAGCGGACGCAAACCCGCCCAGCTGGATTCAATATCTTCTACTTTTAGTTTTACTTTGGGGAAATTCTCGTTTACACCATTAATAAGATATGCAGCATCTTCATGGGTAATCACCACCTTGTCGATATCTCCCTCATAATTAGTATCTGTAGTACCCACATAAGTTGTTCTCCCCCGAGGAATGGCGAAAATCATTCTACCATCAGCAATATCAAAGTAGATAGATTGTCGAATAGGTAGCTTTTCATTCGGCAACACAATATGGACACCTTTGGTAAGATGAAGGCGCTTCCCTTCTCTTGACTTATCCATTACACGAAGTTGATCTACCCATGGACCAGTGGCATTGATGACCACATGAGATTTAATGCTAAACCCTTCTCCTGAAATACTGTCTTTTACTTCGGCTCCGCACACACTGCCGATATCCGAATAATTGAGTTGAGTTACCTTACAGTAGTTAAGTATAACCGCTCCGTACTTATGGGCCTTCTTGGCCACCTCTATCGTAAGCCTTGCATCGTCTGTTCTGTATTCAGCGTAAAGCGCTCCACCTTTTACATCATCCTTCTTCAGTAGAGGTTCACGCCTCAATGTTTGTCTTCGTGTAAGCATCAACCTACGGTCTTTACCAGTAACGCCAGCCAGCCAGTCGTACAGTTTTAAACCAAAGGAAGTCAGCAGACTTCCAAAGCCCCGGTCTTCCCGCAATGGCAACAACATCTTTTCTGGTAACACCAGGTGCGGTGCAAGTTTATGGACAACCGCCCGCTCACTTCCTACTTCTTTTACCAGCGCAAATTCAAATTGTTTTAAGTACCGAAGGCCTCCGTGAATCAGTTTTGTAGAGCGGCTACTGGTACCTGATGCAAAATCTCCCTTTTCAACCAAGGCTACCTTTAATCCACGTGAGGCTGCGTCCAAAGCTATGCCTGCTCCAGTTATTCCTCCTCCAATGATCAGCATATCAAATTCATGTCGCTTCAGAGAAGCAATGAATTGAGGTCGGTTCACACTCGAGAAGTTCATAGATAGTTTAACAAGTCCTTATCATTCTTCGTCAATCCATTTCATCGATCGCTTTACAGCCTTTTGCCATCCTTTATACAGAGTGTTTCTTTTCTGCTCATCCATAGATGGAGTAAAAGTTTTATCAATCACTCGGTCATCTGTAATGGTTTCTTTCTTCCACAAACCTACGTGGATACCCGCCAGGTAAGCCGCACCCATGGCTGTGGATTCAATCACCTCGGGGCGTTCCACTTCAGTATTCAATATGTCCGCTTGAAATTGCATGAGGATGTTATTGGCACATGCACCTCCATCCACTTTTAAACTCTTCAATTGTACTCCAGCATCTTCTTGCATCGCATTTAAGATATCTTTGGTCTGATAAGCCAGCGACTCCAATGTTGCCTTTATAATATGATCCTTACCCGTATCGCGTGTAAGACCAAAAATGGCTCCACGGGCGTACATGTCCCAGTAAGGTGCACCCAGTCCCGCAAAGGCGGGCACAACATATACTTCATTCGATCCCAGCGCTTTTGCTGCAAAGTATTCAGAGTCTTTGGATTGATCAATAAGATGTAAACTATCACGCAGCCACTGTACTGCAGCGCCAGCTATAAAAACACTTCCTTCTAATGCGTACTCTACTTTTCCATCCAACCCCCAGGCTATAGTCGTTATCAATCCGTTTTTGGAATGCTGAATCTTATCTCCCGTATTCATCAACATAAAACATCCTGTTCCATAGGTATTTTTGGCCATGCCGGGTGTAAAACAGGCTTGACCAAATAAGGCAGCCTGCTGATCGCCTGCCACTCCTGCTATTGGAATAGAAACTCCATCTATTTCGTACACGCCAAAGTCAGAAGATGAAGCATTGACCTGAGGCAACATACTATCCGACACTTCCAATTCCTCCATTAACTTTTTATCCCACTCCAAATTGCGAATATTATACAATAGCGTTCTTGAAGCGTTGCTGTAGTCGGTAACATGTGACTTTCCTTTTGTCATGTTCCAAATCAGCCAGGTGTCTATCGTTCCGAACAGCAACTCCCCCTTCTTGGCTCTATCTTTTGCCCCTTCAACATTGTTCAGTATCCAATTGATTTTAGTACCAGAGAAATAAGAGTCGATCACTAGCCCTGTGTTTTCTCTCACATAATCTTCCAGACCTCTAGCTTTCAGTTTTTCACAAATAGCTGCTGTTCTTTTATCTTGCCATACAATGGCATTGTAAATGGGCTCTCCTGTTTTCTTATCCCACACTACAGTGGTCTCCCTTTGATTGGTTATGCCAATTGCGACTACCGATTTAGGACTTATCTTATTCTCGCTGAGTACCTTTTGAAGCATACCCAATTGTGTAGTTAGTATTTCTTTTGGGTCATGCTCCACCCAACCCGGCTTAGGAAAGATCTGAGTGAACTCTTGTTGTGCTATGGCTTGAATGGACCCTTTCTCATTGAGCAGAACAGCCCTTGAACTGGTTGTTCCCTGATCAAGTGCAATAATATATTTACTCATCCTTTTATTCTTTTAAGCAACTATTAACTGATATAACAAAGCACCCGCAGCACCACCGCATAGTGGACCCAACACAGGGATCCAACTGTAGGACCAATCTGAACCGCCTTTGCCTGCAATAGGTAAAATAAAATGGGCCAATCGAGGCCCCAGGTCTCTTGCAGGATTAATAGCAAAACCTGTGGTACCACCTAAACCAAAACCAATAGTAGAAATCAATGCACCTACTACGAGAGGATTTAATCCTTCCGCAAAACTATTTGCCCCAATAAAAAGCAAACCCATAATCAATACCATGGTGCCGATAAACTCACTGATGAAATTGGGAATAGTAGCGCGAATAGCTGGAGCCGTACAAAATACAGCCAGCTTAGCTCCTTTGTCTTCTGTGATTTTCCAATGGGGTAAATAATGTAACCATACAATGGAGGCACCTACAAACGCCCCTAAAAGTTGCGCAAGGCAATAGGCAGGCACATCGGCCCAGGGAAAGCTGCCATTGATGGCTAAAGCCACCGTTACGGCAGGATTGATATGGGCACCACTATATTCACCCACGGCATAGATCGCCAAAGCCACCGTCAGCCCCCATGCAATCACTATAACAATCCAACCAGCATTCTCCGATTTGGATTGCTTTAATAATACACCTGCTACCACACCATCACCCAAAACAATCAAAATCATGGTGCCAATAAACTCTGCCAGATAAGGAGACATATCAATCGTATTTTAATTATCCCTTAAAATATCAATTCCCTGGCGAATTCAACAAGTATCAAGGCAATCATCCTACGAATTATCGTTTTATTTAACAATTACTCCATATTCAAAACGTGTATTCTTTGTTACAATTCACTACTTTTAAAGTCATGAAAATAGCTTTTTTCTTATTGTGGTGCTTTATTTCGTTGTCTGTTACAGGGCAGGATTATACCACTTTTCAAAAACGCTTATCATCCCTCTACAGTCTTTCAACCATTTCTGATTCTACAGAAAGAGTAACTAAGTATAAGATTGCTCTTAAACGATTAATTGCTGAAGAACAAATACCCCTTCGTGAAAAAGATTCCGTAGCCTTTTTCTACTTTGGTAAAGCGCAGGAAGTAGAATGGATGGGTGACTTCAATGGATGGGGGTACAAATCAGAATTTAATAATCAAGGGGCAAAAATACCAAACACCGATATTTGGGTGATGAAAGCATCCTTCCCTACAGATGCACGACTGGACTACAAAATTGTAGTGAATAAAAGGAATTGGATACTGGACGCGTACAATCCATACCAACAATGGTCTGGTGTAGGTGGTGGCAGTCCCAACTCGGAACTGAGAATGCCAGATTATAAAGATGACCCCATCCATAGTGTGAGGGAAAATACTACTAAAGGAAACGTAATTCAGGATATCCTTTACGCAAGTGATTTGCTCTCCTACCAAATTACTTATAGTGTATACCTCCCTCCCTCTGCAGGCAAAGAAAAATATCCTGTAGTGTATGTTACAGATGGGTATGAATATTTACATCCTCAAATGGGTAACTTGCCTACAGTATTGGACAATCTCATTGCGGACAAGAAAATAGTGCCCGTCATAGCTGTGTTTATTGACCACCGTGAGCCTGCCAACAGAACCAATAACAGAAGGATGACTGAGCTGGTGATGAATCCACAGTACCTTCATTTTTTTGTAGATGAATTCATTCCATTTATTGAAGAAAGTTATCCTATAATGTCAGGTGCTAAAAATAGGGCCATCCTTGGTTCATCGGTGGGAGGGCTTAACGCTACCTACTTTGCTTTTTCCAGGCCTGATGTGTTTGGTAATGTGGGCATACAATCTCCCTCCTTTATGACTCGCCCTCAGATCTATTCCCTTTGCGACAATCCGGCCGGAAGTACGGTTAAAATATCCATGACTTCAGGATTAATCAACGATGCCAGTGATAGCGGAAAGAAAATGATAGGTATTTTAGAGCGCAATTCATGCAACTACCAATACAGAGAAGTCAATCAGGGACACTCATGGGGCAACTGGAAAAATCTGGTGGATGACATACTGATGGACTTCTTTACACCGAAACAATGATTTAAGGCACTGAATTTGTTTATTTGCCTAGTAAATCTGCTTTGTCAATGAAATTAAGGCTTTATTCGTTCCTGCTCCTCTCTCTGATGTTACTTGATTCTTGCTCCTCGGGCAAGGCTGCCTATAAGCAAGGGGACTACTATGAAGCTGTTTTATCTGCTGTGCAGCGCCTTAGAGGTAAACCAGATCACAAAAAATCAAGGGAGGTACTTAAGTTGAGCTATCAACTGGCGGTAGATTATTTGGAAACAGACGCGAAAAACCAGATCGCTGCTAATGCCAACTTTAAATACAAAACAGCCGCTGAGAATTACGAGAAAATCAATCACCTCTATGAAGAAATACGCACTTCACCAGGTGCGCTGCGCGTAATTCCTAAACCAGTTACTAAGTTTGACGAACTCACCGAAGTAAAGGCAAAAGCTGCCGAGGAAACGTATGAAGCAGGCATCCAGGCTTTGCTGAAAAACACAAGAGAAGACGCTAAGCGGGCCTACTATCTCTTTAATGAGGCGAACACATTTTCACCGGGCTACAGAGAAGCCATTGAAATGATAGAGCAGGCAAAATTCAATGCAACACTTAAGGTGGTGGTGCAACCTTCATTAATCAACTACCGAGACTGGAACTTTGAACCTGTTGTCTTTGGCTACAACTCCAACTTATTTGTCAAGTTTTATACTCCCCAGCAGGCAGAAGAACTTAAACTGGAAAAAGTAGACCATTACATTAAAGTAATTGTTAATGGTTATCAGGAAGGTCGCCCTATAGTGACTAGTAAAACGGAATCATTTTCTGACAGCGTAAAAACAGGAGAGAAAACAGTGAAAGGTGTAAAGACCCCCATCTACACCAAAGTATCCGCAACGCTCACCACCTACACCAAAAAGATAACCGGGCGTGGCTCGATCAACCTTATTATTACCGATGCGGGCAACCGTGCGGAAATTAAAAACGATGATATCATTGCCGATGAAACCTGGTCGGGGTCATGGGGAAGTTGTAAAGGAGACGAAAGAGCGTTGTCGGATGGTGCCAAGCAACTATGCCAGAGAAAGGAGCCCTACCCGGAGCGCAATTATATTGAAAACAGGGCCCGCAAAGAATTGGACAACAAATTGAGCAATGAGCTGAAGTACTTTTATAACAGGTACTAGTTTGTTGCCGGCTGACATAGCAGGCTATTCCACAAAACCTTATCACTACAGAAATTGTATAGAAGTGTACAATCATTGAATAACCCATGACGAACACAACTATTGATGGCAAAGCCATGATCACATTTGGAGCAGGATGCTTTTGGTGCACCGAGGCCGTTTTTCTGGGGGTCAAAGGTGTAGAGAAAGTTGTCTCTGGCTATTCGGGAGGTAAAATAAAGAACCCCGCCTACAGGGAAATATGCACGGGTACTACAGGACATGCCGAAGTGACTCAAATTACCTACGACCCGTCCGTTGTTACTTACGAAACATTACTGGAGGTTTTCTGGAATACCCATGACCCCACCACCCTGAACCAACAGGGCGCGGATGTGGGCACCCAATACCGGTCGGTGATATTTTTCAATACTGAGGAGGAGCAAAAAATAGCTGAAGATTATAAAAACCAACTGGATAAGTCGGGCACCTTCAAGCGCCCTATCGTTACCGAGATAAGTCCCCTGGTTAATTTTTACCCAGCTGAGGAGGACCATCAAAACTATTATGCCCTAAATCCCAATCAAGGTTATTGTCAGTTTGTGGTCAGACCTAAGGTAGAGAAGTTCCGCAAGCAGTTTGGGAACCTGTTAAAGGACTAGGTAACCGCTCTCCAAAATATTTAATTATTATTTAGATAATTGTAACCAAAACCTGACTGCCCCGTATTTATACCAAGAGCAGAGCAATTCTTCTCATAGGTTTAGGTTTAGGTATAAAAGACCCCTCCATCATACGAGGGGTCTTTTGCTTTTTTGGGTAAATGTATTTTCTCCACACCCATTCTCAATTTGCATTGGAAGTAAATTCAACTTCCTCACGTCTACCGTAACTGTATTTAAAACTGAGGTAATACTGCCCCGCACTACAACTTAGTAATCGCTATCTTTGGTAGATTCTTTTTAAGTATCGAATGAGTCTAACGATAGAAAACATACTCCTTATTGGTTCCATTTTGCTTTTTATAAGCATTGTAGCTGGTAAGACCTCCTATAAATTCGGAGTACCTACACTTATCCTGTTCTTGGCCATCGGCATGCTGGCAGGATCCGATGGCATTGGCGGTATTCTATTCAATGATCCCAAACTTGCTCAATTCATTGGTATCATCTCCCTGAACTTTATCCTCTTCTCTGGTGGTCTTGATACCAACTGGTCAGCCGTTAGGCCCATTCTCTGGAAGGGGATTACCCTCTCCACACTGGGTGTATTGCTTACTGCCTTGTCACTGGGTACGTTCGTCTGGTTTGTGACCGACTTCACGATTTACGAAAGTATGTTGTTGGGCTCCATTGTATCATCAACAGACGCTGCTGCTGTATTCTCTATCCTGCGTTCCAAAAGTCTGGCACTCAAGAACAACCTTCGCCCTACCCTGGAGCTTGAAAGTGGAAGTAACGATCCTATGGCCTATGTGCTTACCATCGCCTTTCTTTCATTGGTTGTCAATCAGGACAAAAGTGTATTGTCAATTATCCCATTGTTCCTACAGCAAATGATACTGGGGGGACTTGCTGGTTTCCTCTTTGGCAAACTCAGCAAGATCATCATCAACAGAATCCACCTCGACTTTGAAGGATTGTATCCCGTGCTAGTTATTGCGTTGATGTTCATCACCTTCTCCGCCACTGACTTTGTAGGAGGCAACGGTTTCTTGGCCATCTACATTTGTGCCGTGTACCTGGGTAATCAGGACCTGATCCACAAGAAAACCATCATGAAGATGTTTGACGGATTGGCATGGCTGATGCAGATCGTCCTCTTCCTTACCTTAGGATTGTTGGTCTTCCCTACTCAGGTTCTTCCAGTTATTGGCATCGGACTACTCATTTCATTATTCCTGATTCTGGTGGCCCGACCACTGAGTGTTTTCCTAAGCCTCTTACCTTTCAAAATGAGATTGAAAAGCCGGGCATACATTTCCTGGGCGGGATTGAGAGGAGCTGTTCCTATTGTGTTTGCTACCTACCCCCTGCTGGCTGGCATTGAACAAGCAGGAATGATTTTTAATATCGTATTCTTTATATCCGTTACCTCCGTATTGATACAAGGCACTACACTCTCTCTCTTTTCCAAATGGTTGCGCGTAGCCTTGCCGCAAAAAGTGAAGCCCCTTGCCCCTACAGATGCCTTTCTTACTGAACATCCACGAACCATCATGGAGGAGATCAAGGTGCAGAACGACTGCTATGCGGTGAATAAACAAATTGTAGACCTTACCTTCCCTAAAACGGCCATCATCGCCATGATCAAAAGGGATGAGAAGTACCTTACCGCCAATGGCTCTACCATCATAGAAGCCTTTGACACCCTTATCGTTCTGGCAGATACCCCAAAGGGAATCGATCAGGTATATGAGGCGTTGCGAATGGAAAAAGAACCAACAGAATCAGATTAAGAAACTGACCTTACATAACCATCAAAAACCAAAACCCTTTCAGGATATCTTGAAGGGGTTTTTTCCTTTTAGAAAGGCGGATAAGCATCAATTCAACTAACACATAAAGCGTTATTTTTCAATTTAAAATAGGTTCCGCAGATATTCTTAACTCTTTGATTTCTATATTAGTTCTGTTGAGATAATTCAACTTCATACATGAAACCAATTATTGTAATAGCAATTTCAATCCTCACAATTACTAATAGCTATTCACAAAACATCAAAAGCGATTCTACCCAAGTACATTTTGATGGTTTTTATTTTGGTTTAAATGGTGGTTCTCAGAATGTATTTGGTGGTTCATTCGTTAATGGAATAGACATACTAGCACAGGAATCTAAATTTGTTGCAGAGCTAAGTCTGGGATATAGAAAACAGTTTCTGAAGAACAGATTAGTCCTGGGACTTCAGTATCAAATGGGTTTTCTCAACGGTAACCTTTCATACTACAACCCGGTAGAACCACTTAGCATCAATTATAAAAACTCATTTCAAAGTGGTTTTGGTGGACTTTTTGGTTTTACACTTGGCCCTGGGAAGAACTGGTTGATAATGGGTTATGTCAATGAGACAAAACGAAAATTTAACGTTCGTATTCAACAAGGCACCAGTAAGTTCTCCCAAACAGATGAACAGGGAATGTTAAAATATGGGATTGGAATTGAACGCCAACTTTATAGAAAAATAAATGTGCGTGCACAGTTTGGCGGACTCAACGTAGATTTTGGTGAGTTAATTACCAACATAGATGTAGAAGATAAGTACGATCTGACATTGGGAATAGTTCTTCAATTATAAACATCAATACACAGCCTGCTTTTTTTAGTCACAACTTCGCGTAACCATACCTACTCCATTCCGCTGAGAAAGAAATCATATTAGCATATGATATGATTTAATTTAATTAAAAACTCCTAATTTTATATTAACCAATACATAGCCAAATGTTTATAGGTCACTATGCCCTGGGGTTGGCATCTAGAAAAATAAGTAACCTCCCCTCCCTCGCTCTTCTATTCATTGCCGTTCAACTCCTTGACCTGATCTGGCCCATACTGGTTTTACTTGGAATAGAGACTTTCCATGTTGAGGTTGGAAATACAAAACTGACTCCGCTTAGTTTCGATTATTATCCTTACTCACACAGTCTGCTGATGGCTTTGGTATGGGGTCTTTTATTAGGATTAGTTTATTATTTATTTACTAAAAATAAGCAAGGTTCCCTGTTACTTGGCGCATTGGTATTAAGTCACTGGGTATTGGACTTTATTACTCACCGCCCCGACTTACCGCTTACTCCTTTTAGTGAAGTGAAAGTAGGGCTTGGGTTGTGGAACCATTCTGCATTGGCCATTATCATAGAAATGGGATTGTTTGCATTGGGAACCGTTTTTTATTATCGATCAGAGCAACCAAAAAGAAAGGTAGCCTTTTGGCTTTTGATAGGATTCTTTGTGGTCATTCATATCATGAACATCTTTGGTCCACCACCGCCCAGCGTACAGGCTGTAGCCTGGTCGGCCAACCTGATGTGGCTCATTGTTATTTGGGCCTGGTGGATTGAGAAGAAGTAGACAGAATTGAGTGAGTCAACAATATTTGATTTTTTGTATCTTTAATTTATGATTACAAAGGAAAAATTGATCCATGCCATAAATCGATTACCTGAAGGGTTTTCTATTGATGACGTTCTGGATGAGCTTTTATTGGTTCAAAAAATTGACAATGGCCTTGAGCAATCCAAAAGCAACAATGTCATTTCAGATGCTGATTTAGATAAAGAGTTGCCTGAATGGTTAAACTGAATTGGACTCCTCAGTCTAAGAATGACTTATTAGCAATCGCTGAATTTATTGCTCAGAATCCAAAAAATATGCAAGACTTCAAATTCATCGAATAAGAGCAAGAGCGAGGCAGATAACTTCCCACCCACAATCTGGACGGATTGTTCCAGAAATAGAAGATCCTTCAATCCGGGAATTAATTTTAGGAACCTATAGGATAATATATTACATATCTTCCCCTGAGCGGGTGGACATTCTAACGGTACATCATTCTGCGAAAGTTCTTAAGTTGTAATAGGGTTCACTTCATTGGAATGCTTTACCTCAACTCAATGAACCATTCTTCACTTCATCTGTTATTATTGCATGCTTGCAAATGTAAACTGTCGGAAGCAGGACAAAAGGCCCAATTTAGGTGGTTTGTAACATCCGAAGCGATGGGCTATTGCGTATATCCTATCAAAGAGAACCTAACCATACATGATGAGAAAGACCAATTATATTTACGTACTATTAATGACACTGGCACTAGGAGCTTGTGCACAAAATAATCAGACCGAACACGAGAACGACTTCCCTATGAAAAAGACCGATCAAGAATGGAAAGCAGAGCTTACCGCTGAACAATATAATATTTTAAGAGAGAAGGGAACTGAACGGGCATTCACAGGTGCCCTATGGGACAACCACGAAAAAGGTAAATACTATTGTGCGGCTTGCAATCAGGAATTATTTGCCTCTGAAACTAAGTTTGAATCAGGTTCAGGATGGCCCAGCTTTTATAAACCATTAAATGAAGATGCAGTAGTAGTGGGCAAAGATACCAGCTATGGCATGGTGCGTGATGAAGTGGTGTGCAGCAATTGTGGCGGACACCTTGGCCATGTGTTCCCTGATGGTCCGAAGCCCACTGGCCTTAGGTACTGCATGAATTCGGCAGCCATGGAATTCAAAAAAACAGACAAGTAAGCAGAGCTCAAAAATAAGTAGCAGGCCGTTGACAACTATCAACGGCCTTTTTTATTATCTTTTCCGTAAATACCATTGCCATGTGCAGACTAATGGCCTACAGAGGCACACCCATTATAGCGGATAAGTTATTGTATCAGCCTAAGAACTCCCTCATCCGACAAAGTACTAACGCCAAAGAAATAGAAGAACCACTCAACGGTGATGGCTTCGGCATTGGATGGTACGTGCCGGAAGTTAATAACGAACCTGTCAATTTTGTTTCGGTGCACCCTGCATGGAACAGTCGCAACTTGCGTAACCTAGCACCCAAGATCAAAACAAATTGTATGATCGCTCATGTTCGCGCTGCCAGCGTGGGAGAAGTATCAGAATCCAATTGCCACCCCTTTCAGCACAAGCAATTGCTGATGGCACATAATGGAGGACTGGAAAATTTCTCTCTTATTAAGAGGAAACTGAGAGAGCCTTTGAATGATGAGTTGTACAACTGGATAAAAGGACAGACCGACTCGGAGCACCTCTTTGCGTTTATGCTAAATTACCTTTATACCCACCACAAAGTAATCAATGGAGATGCCGTTGCGGATGCCTTCAACTATACGTACGACAAAGTAAAGGTGTTGATGAAACAAGTAGGTATTGACCAACCTGCCTACCTCAACATGGCGGTAACCAACGGAGAGTTCATTGTAGCCACACGCTTTGTCTCTGATGCATCTTTAGAGCCACTTACCCTCTATCACTCAGAAGGTAGCCGCTACGTGGTGGAAGATGGTATCACACGACTGGAGGCACCTAAAGACGATGACAATGCCGTATTGGTAGTATCTGAAAAGTTGACGGAAGGCAAGCAGTGGACCATGATCCCTAAAAATCATTTGGTGATTGTAGAGCCAAGTCTGAACGTGAGAATACAACCTATTTCCGCATAAATTTAGTAGTTTCGAGGCAAAATTTAGCCTGTGAAATACGATGTAGTAGTTATTGGAGGTGGTATTGTGGGTCTGGCCACAGCACTCCAATTACAAAACTCAAAACCGGATATCAAACTACTGCTCCTGGAAAAGGAGAACGCACTTGCCCTTCATCAAACTGGTAACAATAGCGGTGTAATACACTCCGGCATTTATTACAAACCAGGAAGTCTGAAAGCCACCAACTGTATCCGTGGTTATCATCAATTGATTGAATTCTGTCAACTCAACGCAATTCCATTTGAATTGTGTGGCAAAATCATAGTGGCTACAAGTCCAGAAGAAATACCTTTGTTGAATAATTTGTTGGAGCGCGGTATACAAAACGGATTAACCGATCTAAAAAAGATCAACAAAGAAGAACTGAAAGAATATGAACCACACGTCAATGGTATTGAAGGTGTAGTAGTGCCACAAACAGGTATTGTTGATTATAAACTGGTTGCCAAAAAGTATGGCGAACTGATTCAAACCAAAGGCGGAGAAATACGACTAGGTGAAAGAGTAATTGAAATTCAGGAAAACGAAAGTGTGAGTGTAGTTGTCTCACAAAAGGAAAGTTATACGACTAAACTGGTCATCAATTGTTGCGGCCTCTATTCCGATAAGGTAGCTAGGCTTACCGCTCCAGACCTTGACCTGAAGATCATTCCATTCAGAGGTGAATATTTCAAACTAAAGAAAGAAAAAGAGTACCTGGTGAAGAATCTGATTTACCCTGTGCCCGATCCAAGTTTCCCTTTTCTGGGTGTGCACTTTACCCGTATGATGGGGGGTGGAATTGAAGCTGGACCAAACGCAGTACTTGCTTTCAGGCGTGAAGGTTATAAGAAGAGTCAAATAAACCTTGGCGAGTTGGCAGAGTCGCTGGCATGGCCTGGATTTCAGAAAGTAGCTTTCAAATATTGGAAGACGGGCATGGGTGAAATGTACCGTTCCTTTTCCAAGGCAGCATTTGTGAAGGCCTTACAAAAACTAATACCTGAAATACAAAAGGATGATCTTGTAGACGGAGGCGCTGGCGTACGCGCACAAGCCTGTGACAGAAATGGAGGTCTGGTAGACGACTTTATGATTGTAGAAAAGAAGCACGTAATCAACGTGTGCAATGCTCCTTCACCTGCTGCAACTTCTTCATTGGCCATTGGCGAAACCATCGCTCAACTTGCAGCCAAAAGGTTTTAGTTGCTCTTTATAGCAGTAACTTCAATTTCTAACAGGTGTTCCGGATCGATTAACTTACTAATCTCTATCATAGAGGTTACCGGCTTTATAGCATGAAAGAATTCACCATGCGCCTTCCCTATTTCTTCCCACTTGCTGATGTCCGTAACAAACATTCTCGTGCGCACCACATCTTTTAATTCAAATCCTGCGTTGGCCAATACCTTTTCAATCTTTTGAATGATAAACTTAGCCTGCAGGTAATGATCTCCCCGCCCCACCAACGTACCATTCTCATCTACTGCCACTGTACCGGATATTTCAATTTGATTTCCAACCTGTACCGCACGACTATAGCCCACGATGTCCTCCCATTTTGCACCCGAAGAGAAATTAATTCTTTTATCCATTTAAAATAATAATTTACCAGTTAGACAAGTATCGTAAATTGGGGAGAATTAGCAATGAGTAATATCAACGATTTTAATAAAAACGAACTAGAGCGATACAGTCGCCATTTTGTGCTACCACAATTTGGGAGAGAAGGACAGCAAAAGTTAAAAGCCGCTTCCGTGATTGTGATTGGTGCTGGTGGATTGGGATGTCCTGTCTTACAATACCTTGTGGCTGCCGGTGTAGGTAGCATTGGTATTTTGGATTTCGATACCGTGGACGAATCCAACTTACAGCGCCAAGTGCTATATGGAGTCGAAGACATTGGCAAACCTAAAGCACAACAAGCTGCAGCAAAACTAAAGGCGCTCAATCCGCATATCAGTATTCAAGTGATCAACAGTAAAATTGATTCGACAAATGCGTTAGAACTATTACAACCCTTTGAGATCATCGTAGACTGCACTGACAACTTTCCTACACGCTATTTATTGAATGATGCAGCAGTGCTATTGGATAAACCCTTGGTGTATGGTTCCATCTTCAGGTATGAAGGACAGGTGGCCGTATTTAATTTAAACCAAAGTGCCAACTACCGTGATCTCTACCCAGCACCTCCCTCACCAGGTGCTGTACCCAATTGTGAAGAGGGTGGTGTTCTTGGTGTACTACCTGGTATTATTGGTTGCCTGCAGGCGAATGAAGTTTTGAAAATAATCGCTGGGATTGGTGAACCCCTTGTCAACAAGGTACTTCTGATGGATACATTAAGTATGAAAACGAATGTGGTTAAATTTCCTAATCGCAATGAACGGAATTCAATAAAAAAACTAATAGATTACGACTCGTTTTGTGGAATCAATAAGATAACAATGGATATAAAAGAAGTTACCGTCAGCGAATTGAAAGCCTTAAAAGATAAGGGGGAAGATTTTCAGTTGATTGACGTCCGTGAAGAATACGAGCGCGAAATTTGCAGCATTGATGGAGAGCCCATTCCCATCGGAGAAATTGCTCAAAGCATTGATAAAATCAGTCGTGATAAAAAAGTTGTGATTCATTGCCGCAGTGGATCAAGGAGCGGCAACACTATCAAGTGGTTAGAGAAGAATCATGAATTCAATAACCTTTACAACCTGAAAGGCGGCATCCTTGCCTGGGCCGATGAGATTGATACTTCACTGACGAAGTATTGAATCTCAGGTCGAAGCAGACGTCACTCAGAGCGTAAGCGAAGAGTCTTCCACCAAAATGACTACTCCTTCTCTATGGCATGAAGCACATCAGCGATGATGTCATCGATATCTTCAAGACCTACAGATATACGTATTAAACCTGGTGAAATACCTACTGCCATTCTTTCCGCCTCCGAGAGTTTGGAGTGAGTAGTGGAAGCAGGATGCGTGGCAATGGTGCGTGTGTCTCCTAAATTAGCCGTGTGACTGATCATCTTTAGCTGGTTGAGAAATTTCCTTCCGCTTTCGATGCCACCACTCAGTTCAAAAGTAACAAGTGCCCCACCCAGGCGCATCTGCTTCTTGGCCAGTGCCTGATGATGATGAGATGCAAGAAAGGGATACTTTACCTTTTCTACTTTTGGATGTCCTTCCAATCGAGTGGCGAGTGTGGCTGCATTTTGACAATGTCTTTCCATCCTTACTGCCAATGTTTCTAAACTTTTGGAAAGTAACCATGCATTGAATGGTGATAATGCTGGTCCGGTATGTCGCGCAAAGAAGCGCACTTCCTTGATCAATTCTTTTGTACCCAATACAGCGCCACCGATTACCCTACCCTGGCCGTCTATAAATTTAGTCGCTGAGTGCGTTACCAGATGCGCGCCCCACTTGGCCGGGTTTTGCAAATACGGTGTTGCAAAGCAGTTGTCCACATTCAAAATCAGATTGTGTTTCTCCGCCAGTGTCCCTAACCATTCCAAATCAATAAGGTCCAATGCGGGATTAGAGGGAGTCTCTACAAAAATCATTTTTGTAGCTGGTGTGATCATGGCTTCCCACGTTTCTGGTTTGTCGATATCTGCATAGGAATGAGAAATATTAAACCGAGGAAACAGATTGTTCAAGATTTGATGGGTAGAACCAAAAACAGATCGGGATGCCAGCAAGTGATCACCCGACTTCAATAACGCAGCCATACTGCAATACATGGCCGCCATTCCGGATGCGGTAGCAATTCCATCTTCCGTACCTTCCAACGCACAAAGCTTTTCTATAAACTCATTTCCATTGGGATTGGAGTAGCGCGTATAAATATTTCCCTGCAATTCATCGGCAAACAATGCCCTCGCATGCTCGGCATCATCAAACACAAAACTGCTGGTGAGATAAATAGGCGCTGCATGCTCACCAAAAGAGGAGCGTTCGGATTGAATGCGTATGGCTTTGGTCTCGAAATTATCTTTGTCTTCTTTTTTCATCCATTACTTTTTTCATCCATTACTTATTTCACAACTATAAGAAATCACCGTACGCTTATCCATCATGGCTGCCACAGAGCAATACTTCTCCATCGACAATGCAACTGCCTTATTGGCTTTATCCTTATCTATTTGACCTGTAAGAACAAAGCGAACATGCAATTGGGTAAATACGGAAGGAATTGCGTCTGTAGCACGTGCTCCTTCTACTATCGTTTTGATCTCTTTCACCTCCTGTTTTTGTTTTTTCAAAATACTGATCACATCAATACTGCTGCATCCTCCAAGCGCTGACAATAGCATTTGCATCGGGCGCATTCCTTTACCTGTACCACCAATGGCCGGAGCAGCATCAATAGCTACCGTATTACCGTCTTCATTGACTGCAACCATGTGGTAATCACCCTCCACCCTGTTGAGTTCCACTTTTGTTATTTGTGTTCTTTTTTCCATATCCAACTTCCCAAGATTAAAGCTACGATGCTTGCCAAGGTAGCAGGCACAAGACTAGGTATTTCCAAAGGATAGACCCACTTGAAAAATAACCAGGTGGAAAGGCCTATTGCCATCGACAACACTGCTCCTGCACTGCTTGTCTTTTTCCAATACATCCCAAAAGTAAGGGGCGCAAAAAGAGAGACCAAACTAAGTATGGAAGATTCCGCTACCAACTCATAAATATTTTCGCGCAAGCAAGCCATTACCGTGGCCACTGTTGCAAAGAATAATATTGAAATTCTGGTAACAATAAGTAGTTGCTTATCTGACAAAGTATCCTTCATCAGAGGTTTAACGAGGTTCTCAGAAAATATAGCTGCTGGCGCCAACATCGCAGAGCTTGTTGTACTCATAATGGCTGATAGCAACGATCCAAAAAACAATATTTGAATAGGCATTGATGTGTGCATTAATACCATGTTGGGCAAAGCCAACTGAGCATCTCCCTCCAGCTGACCTGCATAAAGGTATTTGGTGCATAGGCTAATGAATAAGGGAAGCATGGCAATGGTGAGGTATAAGCCGGCTGCAATAAAACACGAACGCACGGCTATTTTGACTGACCCAGAGGACATTACCCGTTGAAAAACATCCTGAGAAGGAAGAGAACCCAACCCAAGAACAGACCATGCTGCGATATAGGTAGTTATTTCCTTTATGTCCCAGGAGGGTACAAATTTGTAATTCCGAGGATGGACTTCACCTAAAACTTTGGCTACCCCTCCTGCTTTTTCGGAGAGAACGTAGGCAAGCACAAACAACCCAATTACAATGATGATGCTTTGGATAAAATCGGTAATGGAAATTGCCCACATCCCGCCAATGTATGTGTAAAACGTAACTACAATAGAACTGATCACCACTCCCTGCCATACATCAATACCTGCCACTACATTTAGAATGAGTCCCATGGCAACCAACTGTGCAGCGATATACCCGACATAGGGCGGAGCAAGGAAAGCACTGGCTACCAACTCCGTCCTTCTCCCGTAGCGCTGTTTGAAGAAATCCCCCAGCGTCAGGAGGTTCATATTGTATAGCTTTCTGGCAAAGAAAAGTCCAAACAGAACTAGGCAAAGGGCTGCACCAAAAGGATCCTCTATAACGGCATACAACCCTCCTTCCAGAAACTCAGCAGATGCACCAAAAACAGTTTCCGATCCAAACCAGGTAGCAAACAATGCCGCAGCGCTCAACATGATCGGTAAACTTCTGCCCGCAAGCATGAAGTCACCAGCAGTTTTAACTTTACGAGATGCCCAGTAACCAATGGCTACTGTTAATAACAAATAAACGATGATAGAAAGAAGTAACAACTCTGAGCGCTAGTAGTAGGTTTTAAACTTAAAAGTATTAAACCCCGCTCTATATTCTAGGCTTAAATAAAAATGAATATTAAAGAAGTTATTTTTTGTGAATAAGCTGAAAGTTCCTTGAGATATTAAAACCAAAATGAATGTCCCCATCGAAAAAGTCACCTAGCGTCTCGCTCACCACTGAGCGGGTAAACAAACCAAGACTGTTGGTAAATATCAATTGAAAAACATGACCGCCCGTTTCAATATCTAATCCAAGTCCCATAGCATCGGAACGCGATGAATTGGCATGAGGATTTAATCTATAAAAATATTCGCCTGTGATCGATAGGCTGCGTGTTATTTTATGTCTTCCTCCTAAACCCAAAGCCAAATCATCATTGTTTTCATCAAATTGATTGACAGCATTTCTATGAACCATCAAGGGTGTTATCTGTAAGGAAAAATTGGAATTGATTTTCCTGGCCATCACCAATTCCAATGAGTAGGCTAGTCGATCAATCATGCTGAATTGAGGGTTATCCTTAGCCCTTGGTGATGTTTTAACAAACCCTGAGCTAATGGCTGTGATGGTAAATGGCATATTAACAGACCCGGTACTTTGGCGCAATACTTTATAGCGGATAAAACCATCAAATGTTTTGTCCGTTGAACTTCTGCCGATACCTACCCCCAATCTATCAGTTATTCCATATTCGAGCCCCAACCGAACGAAGGCATCATCTAATCCCCAAAAATTATATGACCCTGAGTTGATTCTGCCAAATCGATGAGAAAAAATAAACTCCAACTCACCTTTTCCTTTAGTCTCAACTGACTGGCCATTGATAACTCGAGTGCCTTTAAATGTTTGTATTGAATAAGTAATACCAGGCTCTTCCTGTAGTTCCAGAGCACTTATTAAATCATCTTGGGCAATTGCGTTAAAAAACACAATGCATAGAATAACAAGTAAGTAATTTCTCATGGCGCCTAATAAATGAATTTAATTGTTACCTCCACCCTTTCAGCTATATTTTGCCATAAAAGTTTTGGAATCTTTACATTAAAATCTTCAAGCTCAACCATAAACGATGAATCCATGGTTATTCGATTATCGTTGAATGAAATAACCCCAGTAACATTAATGCTTTTAGTTTGGCCGTGAATAGTAAGTTCACCCTTGGCAGTTACCTCCTGATCACCCTTAACTTTTGAGTCATAATCCATTATTCTTCCTTTAAATGTGGCCTTTGGGTATTTATCTGACTCCATGTATTTCTCATTGAAGTGTTCCTTCATGAGTGATTTATCAAAATCAAAATCATTAATCGTAACCAGGAAAGCTACTTCACCGCTACTTACATCAAAAATACTTATCGCCTTTGTATTGGTTGCTGTTATGTCTTCAATGGATGCATCAGAAAAAAACGTTATTGATCCTTCTTCGCTTTTATAGCGTTGGGCAATCAACGATTCTGCTACAAACAATAAAATTATACAAAGAGAAAGTCTCACAAGGTTATTTTAGTTATCCATAGCACCATTATCAACCCAGCACATAATTAAATCAATTTCAGGTTGCGTTAATGAACCAATTTTAGGCATTGATCGATCACTTGTCCTTATTTTGATTTCACTCGCATGTGACTGCACTTCACTAAATAAAGCCCAATTGGGGATGGAAGGATTCATGCCATGGCAATCCGAATTGTTAATCAAACAACTCGTTTCAATGATAGGCTTTATATCATTCTTAAAACTCACAATAAAATTCTCACAATTAGGTCCCGGAAGATCCCTGCTAACGCATGACCAAATTCCTCCACATAATATCAAGATCGTTAAAGGGCGCATCATTGAAATAGATGTTTAAACTTAATTAAAGATACTCTGATATTTGAATTCCGAGAAGACCGGGGTGATGTTCCCCCCAATTTGGGTGATGGGTATTATAACCAATTTGAAGTGCCCCCAAAAGAGAAAATCCCCCGAAGTCCTTGACCCCGGGGGATAATCCTGTCTATAGTTGGCTTTAATCTGATACTAAAGTACAGCAGCCTATGTTTTTATGAAATAGCATTCCGACAACACGAAGTTTGTCTTGGTAAGTTGTCGGTTTCGGCAGTTAAGCAACATTTTCAAGCATACTGGAACTCGATTGACTCCATAGTTATAGTCATTTCCGCAGGTAGTTTTGTCAAGTGGCGATGTAGTGCTTTATGGATGAGCTAGAAGATGAATTGGGAAAGGCCTATAAAGAGAAAATCCCCCGAAGTCCTTGACCCCGGGGGATAATCCTGTCTATAGTTGGCTTTAATCTGATACTAAAGTACAGCAGCCTATGTTTTTATGAAATAGCAAACCGCCAACCTGATGTTACAGTTGATAAAATGTCATATTCAGCGTTGAATTGCTTTTAAAGTGTCCTGTATTACGGAGTCTGGGGCCATAAACTGGGACTTGATTCTTTCTTTGAGTTGTGGTTTAGAACCCGGAAAGGTAGTGCGACTGCTAATATCGTAGCTGATATAACCCAAGCCAGCAAAGAACAACACGGCCAGTGCAACAAATAACTTCTTAGACCTGCTCATACCACAAAAATATGCGTTTAACCAAAAAAGGGGCTCAACGCCCCTTTTCCATCTTTGATAAATTATATCAATTCAACTTCTTTACAATCGCCTCAAAAGCTTCTGGGTGATTGGCTGCTAAATCCGCTAACACCTTTCTGTTCAATTCAACACCTGCTTTATTGGCTTTGCCCATGAACTCAGAATACGACATGCCATGAAGTCTTGCTCCTGCATTGATTCTTTGAATCCATAGTGATCTAAATTCTCTTTTCTTGGCTTTACGGTCTCTATAGGCATACACAAGGCCTTTTTCGACAGCATTCTTGGCTACTGTCCAAACATTTTTCTTTCTACCAAAATAGCCTTTGGCTAATTTGAGTACGCGTTTTCGTTTAGCACGCGATGCTACACTGTTTACTGAACGTGGCATTACTTTTCAATTTTTGGTCAGTGGCGCCTCGAATGAACGAGATCTTAATGCTCAGTGACCGGGTTTAACAATACTGTGATTGCGTATCAATCACAAACCTAAAAAGCATACGGAAGCATCGGCTTGATATTACCCTCGTCAACTTTCTTAACGGTGGTCTTTTGAGCCAGATTCCTCTTCTGCTTAGTCTCCTTTTTCGTCAGGATGTGGTTCATATAAGCCTTCTTGCGCTTAATTTTGCCACTGCCAGTGATTTTAAATCTCTTCTTGGCACCCGACTTCGTTTTTAACTTTGGCATTCTATTTATACTTAAAAAAAATTACTTTTTTGCTTTTGG
This sequence comes from Cyclobacteriaceae bacterium, assembly GCA_040216665.1. GTDB lineage: Bacteria > Bacteroidota > Bacteroidia > Cytophagales > Cyclobacteriaceae > ELB16-189. The sequence goes on from JAVJOQ010000006.1 coordinate 52,427, forward strand.
CGCGATCATCATATACATCCTCTTCCCTTCCAGCTTAGGCATTAACTCTACCTTACCGTGATCCTCCAGCGATTGGGCAAATTTTAGAAGCAGGATCTCTCCACGCTCTTTATACACAATCGATCTTCCTACAAAATGAACGTACGCCTTTACTTTCGATCCCTCCTTCAGAAAATTGAGCGCATGATTTAACTTAAAGTTAAAGTCATGATCATCAGTATTTGGCCCAAAACGGATCTCCTTAATCACCGTTTTCTGCGCATTTTGCTTTATTTCCTTCTGTTTCTTCTTCTGCTCGTATTTAAACTTTGAGTAATCAATGATTTTACAAACAGGAGGTACCGCATTTGGCGATATCTCTACTAAGTCCAATCCTTGTTCCTTTGCCATCTTAATGGCCATCGAAGTAGAATACACATCCACTTTGATGTTTTCTCCAACCACCCTCACCTGAGGTGCGATTATCCTGTCATTAACGCGATAAGGTTCTTCTACTACTCTTTGTCTGAAGCCTCTTCTGTTAAAAGGCCTTTTACTTCCTGGAAATATTGCCACTCAATGGGTTTAAATTAAAAAAACTACTTGCCAGACCCGCTGACAAGGGTGCAAATATCGCCATATTTTCAACTTTTCAAAAACGCTGGGAAACTTATATTTCCTTAATTAATCAAGCTAAAAAGCATTTTTTGATCACATAGGAGGTTTACTCTGCTCTTCAAAATGGCTGGCAAACTCTTCCAGATCCATCGCACCTTGATCTCCCTCTCCATGTCTCCTCACGGATACCTTGCGTTCTGCTACCTCTTTCTCCCCTACAATGAGCATAAAAGGCACTTTTTCAACCTCTGCGTCCCGTATTTTCCTGCCTATCTTTTCATCTCTATCGTCTGCAAAACCTCTTATATCCTTGTTCTTCAGTTTCTCAATGACCTCATGGGCGTAGTCATTGAAGCGTTCAGAAATCGGTAATACAGCAATTTGATCGGGCGCCAGCCACAGCGGGAAGTTACCTGCACAATGTTCGATCAAAATGGCAACAAACCGCTCCAACGAGCCAAAAGGTGCCCGGTGTATCATCACGGGTGTGTGCTTTTGGTTGTCTGAGCCTACGTACTCCAATTCAAAGCGTTGAGGAAGCTGGTAATCTACTTGTATGGTACCCAACTGCCAGTTGCGCCCCAGCGCATCCTTTACCATAAAGTCAAGTTTAGGGCCATAGAATGCGGCCTCGCCCTTCACTGCCACGGTAACAAGTTTACGCTCATCCGCTGCTTCCTGTATCTCTCTCTCTGCCCTATCCCACAATTGATCCTCTCCAATGTACTTTTCCTTATTGGCAGGATCTCTCAATGAGACTTGTGCGGTATAGTTTTCAAAACCGAGGGACTTGAAAACATGAAATACAAGATCAATTACTTTGATGAATTCTTCCTTCACCTGATCGGGTCTGCAGAAGATATGCGCATCATCCTGCGTGAAACCTCTTACTCTGGTGAGGCCATGCAACTCTCCGCTTTGTTCATAACGATAAACTGTTCCAAACTCCGCATAGCGGATGGGCAAGTCTTTGTATGATCTTGGCCTTGTTTTGTAAATCTCGCAGTGATGCGGACAGTTCATGGGCTTCAGCAAAAACTCTTCGCTTTCATCCGGTGTGTGGATGGGCTGGAACGAGTCTTTACCATACTTTTCATAATGCCCTGAAGTAACATACAGTTGTTTACTACCAATATGAGGCGTCACCACTGGATCATATCCCGCTTTCACCTGGGCCTTGCGCATAAACTGCTCCAATCGCTCCCTCAAGATGGTTCCTTTTGGCAACCAAAGCGGTAGCCCCATTCCTACCTTTTCAGAGAAAGCAAACAATTCCAACTCTCTTCCTAACTTCCTATGATCTCTCTTCTTTGCTTCCTCCAGTAGTGTAAGGTATTCTTCCAGTTCCTTTTGCTTTGGAAAAGTGATACCATAAATTCTGGTAAGCATCTTATTCTTTTCATCACCTCGCCAGTAAGCACCAGCGACACTCAAAAGTTTTACTGCTTTAACAACACTTGTTGTTGGCACGTGGGGACCGCGGCACAAGTCTGTGAAATTACCTTGCTCATAAAATGTGATAGAGCCATCCTCCAATCCGTCAATAAGTTCCAGCTTGTATTCATCCCCTTTCTCTTTGAAGTAAGAAAGTGCATCTGCTTTAGAAACAGATTTACGGGTAAACGTATTTCCCTGGCGGGCCAGTTCAATCATCTTCTTTTCAACCGCCAGTAATTCTTCATCACCAAATGGTCGATCTCCTAAATCTACATCGTAATAAAAACCATTCTCAATGGGGGGGCCAATACCAAACTTCACACCAGGGTAAAGTGCCTCCAGCGCCTCTGCTAATATGTGTGCAGACGAATGCCAGAAAGCATACTTTCCTCCCTTATCCTTCCACGTGAAGATTTTTATTGCTGCATCAGCATCAATGGATCTATCCAAATCCCAGATCTCACCATTTACTTCGATGGATAAAGCATTTCGGGCGAGGCCTTCGCTGATACTATTAGCGATTTCAATTCCTTTTACTCCTTTTGGAAACTCTTTGACAGAGCCATCCGGCAACGATATTTTAACAACACTCATCAAATACTAAATTAGGAATGCAAATATGAGGTTTTCTGGGCTCTTAACCACCCCTCATGGAGAAAAACGGAGTTGATTCTAGAGCTGGAACTGAGCAGTGAATAGAACACCAAACTTTCGTACATCTGGATTGTCCAAATAGGAAACCCGATGTACAAAATCGATGCGGAATACCTTAAAAATGTTTTCTACACCATAGCCTAATTCAACGTATGGCTTCCCGTCTTTAAAAAAGCCAATCGGCAAGGCAGCTTCGCCTGTGGGTGTCAACTGAGCGATCAAATCCTGATTGGATTGGCGCATACCTCCGAAAATAACATTGGAGGTAGCAAGAAGTCGCCATTTCAATTTGTTCATCAGAGGAATTCTATTCAATAAAAAGCCTTCGAAGTAATGGCGGTACTGAATGGAAGCGTAGTGGTCACTCGCAAACTCACCAAAGTCCATGAGGTTGTAGGTAACGGTAGAATAAAAAGGTGATTGATTTCCCAGATGCAAAGTGAGCAACGGATAAGGAATAGTATTGAACACATACTCTCCAGAAAAAGTAAGTTTACCCACTCCCAGGGGGCCCGCCTTCATTCGTTTTTTAATTGTTAGTCTCAAACGATCATAATCAAATTCGCTATCAAAGACTCCGCTGAATCCATGGGTATATTTCAATGTAATCTCTGGTGACTTATTAGTGCCAAGGCTAAATCGTTCGTTGTCGTTTTGTAGAAAAACTTCATCCCGTGCATAACGTGATTCAATGCTTACCTCAGAGGAACGAAACATATCCAACACAGGAGATGACACATCACTTGGGTTTTGATAATACCCAAAATTGAAGGTAGGATCATAGGTCCAATGCCGGAAAGAAATCTTTTGAGAGTAACCCTTGAATAGCTCTCGTTGAAAACCTACATAGTACTCATCGCTATAGTATCCTCTTCTCAAATTTCCCCAACGGGTAGAAGTAAGAAAGATTGGATTGTCTGCAAGGCTTTCATCATCTACGCCCAGCCGAGCCAGGTCTCGTCTAACGCGAAATGTCAGCGTGGTCCAATGTTGTTTTGATAAAACATTTTGAGCGGACGCATAGTACTTGAAACGCTCATCATCAAAACCATAAGCACCTTGCACTTTGAATATCCATTTTTTACTAAACTGATAATTCGTTTTCAATCCGGCCTGAACACGGAAACCTTCTAGTGTATTCCATGCCACCAAACCCAGATAGGGACCTATTTCCACTTTACCCAGGTTATAGTAGCCATCAACAATCACCTTAAAAATATCTGTATAAGTTCTTACAATAGGAATGTTTCTCAGCGTGTCAATCATCTTGTACACACTCTTCTCTGTTTCGCTCAAAGGTTCATGACGTAAGGTGTCCCAGTAGATATCCTCCTCAAACATTCTTGCATCTTCAGCAATCTGAATGGACCTTTCGTAAAAGGACAAATCATAAGGTTGGTTAACAATAAAGTTTTTGTTACTTGTATAGAATTTGGCAAGCATCCCTGCACTGTTCTTACTTACTTCACTTACATCAATAAGTACCCTATTTTTAGTTGGTAACCACGCACCAGATTCCGTTCGCCCTAGCTCCTGCTGCAACCTTATTTTTTCAACAAAATTAAGGTTGGCCTGTTTTCCAATATTGGCATCGATTTGTTTCAGTCCATAACCATCTTTGCTTACCCACATGGTGCCTGTAAAGGCAAGGTCTTGTGGACTCCTTGGAAAAAAGTCGAGGCGATAACAAAACTCATCGCCTATGTAAAGACTGTCTGTAAGATCGTATTCGTAATAGATTCTCCATCCGTCCGCTATTGGAGAAACAAATTCCTTACTAACAATATTTAACCAGTTTTGATAAAAGTTATATTCCTGAAAAGAAGATCCAACAAGTTGAGTCACGGTAGACCCATCCTCTACTCCTATACCATTGATTTTGGTCTTCAGAATGTGTTCCTTTTTCAAGGAAGGATTATCCCGGTAATATATTTTTGAAACACTCTCGGTAATAAACAATGGGAGAATTGGCTTTCCATCTTCTCCTGCTATCCTTTCCACGCTGTCTAGCACCTGGGTAATCTTTTTAACCATTTTTCTCTCACGGAATTTTTCAGAAAGATTATCTACATCTATTTCAATTTTGGTGTAGGTATCGTACTCATAGGCCGAAAGTTTCCTTTTATCATTCTCTTTTTTGTTTTTAACTACATTCCGAAGAATGTCCCATGCAGGATTTTCACCTGCCATTATCACCACCTCTTGCAGATTAATAACATCTTCAATTAATTGAAAATTAATCACTTGACTCACACCCTTTTGAACAGCTTTCGCCTTAGCTACATAACCAATATAAGAGGCTACAATGGAGTCGGTTGGGGAATAGGTTGCAATAGTGAAATTGCCATCAAAGTCAGTAGTTGACCCTATGGTAGTGCCTTTAAACACTACATTGGCAAACGGAACTGGGTCTCCACTGCCTGCATCAATCACTTTACCAGAAACCTTGGTTTCCTGGGCGTAAGTCCAAGTGGAGAAGAAAAAAAGGAAAATTATAAGGAAATCAAACTGTGATCTCAAACCGTTTCGCACAATGCTTTAAACCTCAAAATTAGTGAAATAATGTATTCCATAGGTACAGTTCACCCCTATCAAAGTACAACTAACGAATTATAGTTGAATTGGTTCTTTTTCGCCCAAATGCCGGGGGGATGTTTTGAGAACGTACAAATCCAATATCGCCTTTGCTCTGGCAAGGTATTCCCTCCAATGCACCTTTTCTGTTACTTCAGCACTGGGTTCGTTGGCCACATAGGCCACGGCATCAATTCCGTAGTAATCAGAAATAAACAACGCCCTATAGCAGTGAAAGGTTTGCGTTACAATCGTTATTTCTTCCTGGCCAAAGATCTCCTTACTTCTCACCACAGAATCAAGAGTGCGCAGTCCTGCATAATCTAAAGTGATGGCTGACGATGGAATACCTAGCTTTACAAGTGCCCTTTTCATCTCTAAAGGCTCGTTGTAGTACTTTGTACGATTATCTCCGCTTACTATAAAATGTTTCACTTTTCCATTTTTGAAAAGCGCTGCGGCAGTCTCCATTCTATTATCGAAAAAAGGGTTGGGTGCTCCGCTGGTGAGTAAATGACTGGTTCCTAAAACAAGGGCTACCTTGTGATTGCTAAGGCTATCATAATTTGAATACACCTTCCCTGATGTACTATTTACAATCCAGACATTGGATACTACTACAAATAAAATTACAAGTAGAAAAAAATAAAAAAGTTGTCTTAGCACCCTAGTTAAAAAACCCATATAGACAGAACAGAAAAAGCTGGCGCAAAGTTACTTAATTGATTCTAAATACTTCCTCTCAATTATTTCAGATTTTCTAATTGACTTTCTGTACCAGCTTAATCTTAAGATTTCCATCTCTTGAGCTGTCAGCTTCCAGTCCACTCCTGATGATCTTATTTTTATCATTAATTCATAAATACAAATAGCAGCACTTACTGATAAGTTCAAACTTTCTGTAAACCCTTCCATTGGAATTTTTACTTTCATATCCGCTGCTTCCTGAGCCTCTTCCGAAAGACCATGAAGTTCGTTACCCATTACTATTGCGATTTTTTGGGTGACATCCACATCCTGAATAGAAAGTGAAGCGGTGGGCGTAGTGGCTAGAATTTTATAACCATCCTTTTTCAGTTGCTCAAAGCACAATGGAGTATTGTTTACATTGGGTTGATTGTGATGTTTGATGGTCAACCACTTGTCAGCTCCTTTCAGCACTCTTCTATTTACTCCATAAGAATTTTGATTTTCGATAAGATGCACATCCTGAATACCAAAGCACTCTACCGTTCGAAAAACAGCGCTGGCATTTTGTGATTGATAAATATCTTCAAGCACTAATGTAAGGTGTCGTGTACGCATGCTCAGAACACCCTCAATCAAGTTTTTTTTATGATCTGTAATGTATTGAGAGAGGTAATTGATAATCCTCTTATTGTTGATCTGGTCAGTCATACTCGGAATAATAATACTTAGCTACAGGTGGGAAAGTATTTCAACTAACAATTGTTCGTAACACCAATTCACGCATATAGCGGTATGATATTTTATTATTGATCGATAATACGGCAATATAACGTTGGTTTATTAGATATTCTTTGAGTTAAAAATGAAAAAGTTGTAAATTTCAGGTTATAACAATTCGATGTCGGACCTAAACAACCAAATGATGAAGATCAAAGTACTATTTCTGTTTCTTATGGCAAGCATGATGAGCAGCATGGCAATTGCTCAAGATGAAGAATCCATTACAGATGAAGACCTGAAAAAATATGCCGTAGCGATGGATTCTATCGAGAATATGAAAGGGTCGCTAATAGCAACCATTACAGAAATGGTGAAAGGAAATGAAGAAGTAACTGCTTCTCGCTATAACGAATTATCAAAATTAATTGATGATGAAGCGAAGCTGGCTGAGGCAGAAGCTACTGAAATAGAGATTGAGTTTGTGAAATCTGTAGCAGCTAAGAAGGTAGAAGAGACAGCTAAAATCAATGAGGCATTTCAATCGCTTGCAGTGGACTATATTGGTGCAAAAACTTACAATGCTGTTAAGAAAGCATTAAAAGAAGATGAAGAAATTATTGCCAAGTACAAGGCACTAACTGAAGAGTTGGCAGCGAGCAAATAAATTCTAATTCAAACATTTAAAAATAAGGCAGCATCCACTGCCTTATTTTTTTGTTCAATAACTAATCTCCTAACTTGTCGCAGCAATTTAATTCTAGATGATCTACGCATTCCCCAACGATTTCATGTTCGGCACAAGTACGGCTGCCGCACAAATTGAAACTGCATTTGAACATGATTGGGAGGGTGTAAAGTCCCTGGATGGACATACATTCAATCGAACGACTGATCATGAACTTCGCATCAAAGAAGACGCAAAGATCATTGCTTCATTAGCACCCAACTATCGCATGGGCTTACTCTGGAGCAAATTACAAAGACAGCCTTACGATGAATTTGACCCCGCCACAGTAAAACATTACAAAACACTTCTTCGCGATCTCACTTCTCGTAATGTAAAAATCATGATGGTGCTGCATCATTTCACCAACCCTACATGGTTTGCAAAACTAGGAGGATGGGAGAAAGAAGAAAATATTCCCATGTGGGTAGATTTTTGCAACAAAGTAATTAATGAATTTGGTGACTTTGTTTCACACTGGAATACATTTAACGAACCCAATGTGTACGCCAGCTATGGATGGATCACTGGATTCTTTCCCCCTTTCAAAAACAATCCCTACCTCGCTGGTAAGGTGGTAAAGAATATGGGCAAAGCCCATGATTTAGTCTACGAGATTATCAAAGCAAAACGTCCTCATCAGCCAGTAGGAATTTCACATAACACGGTTGTCTTTGATTCTGAGAATATACTCGGATGGTTTCCTGCCAATCTTAGTGACTGGTGGTTTATGGAATATGTACCTCGTCATTTTGAAAAAGTGGATTTCTTTGGGATGAGTTATTATGCAAGGTTAACGCATGATCCCTACCCCATAACTTACTTGGAAACACCTGATAAGATAAAAAAACTGGGCGTAACCCATGACGACATGTGGGAATATCATCCTGAAGGATTACGTACCTGTATCGATCGCTATTGGAACAAGTATAAAAAGCCAATCATTATTACTGAAAATGGCGTATGTGATGAAAATGATACCCTTCGGCAAAAAGCAATTGTAGATTATGCCAAGATTATTCACCAAGCATTACAGGATGGTGTAGATATACGTGGCTATTACTGGTGGAGTGCATGGGACAATTTTGAATGGCATCTGGGACCAACAAAGCGGTTCGGCCTCTATGAGTGCGATTTAGAAACCATGGAAAGGAGAAAAAGAAAAAGTGCTGAAATATTCAGTCAGCTTGCCCACTACAATATGCTTGAGGTGATTGATATTGAAAAAGAAGAGCTGGTGACAAAGTAACCTTACCACCTTTCTTTACAATTCCAACTCAATCGTATCTCCTATGCCAAAAGCCGTTCCATTGGTCGACTTCTTGTCACTTTTTGGCTTTACTTCCTTTTTTTGACTTTCCTTTTGGGGCTGACTTTCTTCGAAGAGGTTTGCTTGCGCTGCTTTTTGACTTTGGTCTTGACTGGGGTTTTGGCTTTTGCTTTGCTTTTGCCCCTGGCTTTGACCGCTTTTTTCTTGGGGGTTGGGCTCGTTTTTTTGCTGGTTTTCTTTTTGGGGCTGGTCTTTTTGCGACTCTGGGTTTTCCGATTTTTTTTTTTGCGACTGAGAACGATTGGATTTAACTCCTTTCGATTCAGACGCATCTTCCTGCGGTTCCGCTTCGCCTCCACCTCCAGACTCTTCTACAGGTTTGAGTTTGGCTACCTTATGAGGCGATAACTTGTTGCCAAATGCCTTCCACCCCTTCACATCCACCACATCTTCCAGGTTAATGGTCTCAGTCTCTTTCGTTTTACTTTTTCCTTTCACTAATTCAGCAATAACTTCCGGTGAATCAGCTGTTGATACAAACTCTAGGCGAGAGCCAATGCCTTCAGAGATAAAACCAAAATCTTTGTCTACTGTATTGGTTTCGATTTGAAAACGCTTCACAAAGTGCTGCTTACTCTCTCCGTCCCAGTATACTGCGGTAATCACTTTCTTTGGATTGAATTTCTGGACCAGCAACGTCTTTTCCTCACCATCAAACCGGGTATTCAATTCATATCCTGTCAATTTATAATTACCACTTTTAGTAATGGAAAGAATTAAATCGTCACCATCAAATTTTCCAACATGCTTACCACGTTTGTCCTTATTCAATCGACCTGAAGAAGGATCAAACCATAAATCCAACCCACTCAAAGTAGATACTCCGGATTGAAGTAACTCGACTTTTCTCACAGGATACTTGGTCAAGGTATTGCCTCTTGATCCCCTACCTTTTATTTCAAGTTCAGAGAAATCGAACTCAAAAATCTTTTTTCGAGCTGAACTTGCTGCCGTAAGCTTTACATTTACCACTTCCGCTTCTCCATTGGGATTAGCACTTAGATAATGTACTCTGCTGTTTGGATTACCTTGGGTAAGATCATATTCCTTGTCTCTAATGATCGCTGGAACCGTAAAACGCTTTACGAATGACTTACCCGTTTTGCCATCTGAATAAATCATATTGAACACCATCCGGTCATCCCCCTTCTTCCACACTCCGGTATATAAGATATCCTTACCCATAAAAACCTTCTCGGCAATCCGAGATACAATGGCCTTGCCATCTTTGCGAATGGCAATGATGTCGTCAATCTCTGAACACTCAGCAATGAATTCATCCCTGCGCAATCCCCAACCAATAAAACCATCAGTTCTATTTACATATAGTTTCTGATTATTGGCAATTACTTCTGTCGCAGTTACTGTTTGGAAGCCCTTTATCTCCGTTTTTCTTTCTCTTCCTTTTCCATACTTATCAAGTAGATTTTGGTAATACGCAATAGCATACTCTGTTAGATGCTTGAGATGATGTTTGGTTTGTTTTAGTTCCTCCTCAAGGTTTTTAAGTAGATCGTCCGCCTTGAATGAATCATACCTGGAAATACGCTTGATACGAATCTCTGTTAATCGAAGAATATCATCCCTGGTAATCTCTCTATAGAATTGTTTCTTATAGGGTTTTAGTCCTTTATCTATTGTGCTTATTACGTCTTCAAAGGTTTCGCACTCTTCTATATTTCTATAAATGCGCTTCTCGATGAAGATCTTTTCCAATGAAGAAAATAAAATCTTCTCCATCAATTCATCCCTCCTGATCTCCAGCTCCCTCTTAAGCAGTTTAACAGTTTGCTCAGTATTGTATTTGAGGATTTCGTTCACTTTCATGAACCTTGGCTTGTCCTCCACAATTACACACGCATTGGGAGAGATGGATACCTCACAATCAGTGAAAGCATACAGGGCATCCATTACAATTTCAGGGGCATGACCAGGCTGCAGATGCACCAGAATTTCAACATCTTTGGCTGTATTGTCGATAACCTGCTTTATCTTAATCTTCCCCTTTTCACTGGCTTTAACAATCGATTCAATTAGAGATGTAGTAGTTACCCCAAAAGGTATCTCTTTGATAATCAGAGCTTTTTTATCTTGTATCTCAATCTTAGCTCTAACTTTGATTCTGCCTCCTCTTATCCCCTGATCGTACTCCGTAAAGTCCGCATATCCTCCTCCAGGAAAGTCTGGGAAGATCTTAATACTCTTGCCTTTCAGCACATCTATGGATGCTTTTATCAACTCACAAAAGTTGTGAGGCAGAATTTTCGTAGATAAACCAACCGCAATGCCCTCCACACCCTGTGCCAGCAGTAATGGAAACTTCACCGGTAGTGTAACCGGCTCTTTCTTTCTTCCATCATACGACAATTGCCATTCGGTGGTCTGAGGATTGTAGACTACATCCAATGCAAATTTGGATAAACGTGCCTCGATATAACGAGGTGCAGCCGCACTGTCTCCCGTTCTTACATCACCCCAGTTACCCTGTGTCTCCAACAACAAGTCTTTCTGGCCAATGTTTACCATGGCTTCCCCTATCGCAGCATCACCATGAGGGTGGTACTGCATGGTTTGACCAATTACATTGGCCACTTTGTTGAATCTGCCATCATCCATCTCTTTGATGGCGTGTGCAATTCTACGCTGTACGGGTTTTAATCCATCCTCTATTCGAGGTACGGCACGCTCCAGAATTACATAAGATGCGTAATCAAGAAACCAATGCTGATACAATCCGTCTATGTCTATCGACTCAATATCATGGATTACATCGCCACCTTTTGAAGATGACTTGGTCTTGATTACTCGTGGTTTGTGCGTTTTATCTTTCTTCTTTTTGGCCATGAGGTTTTTAAGCTTCTACTTCTTCAACAATATCTGCTTTCACAATATCCATTTCAATTCTCAGGTTGTCGATGATAAACTCCTGACGTGTGGGGCTGTTTTTGCCCATATAAAATTCGAGGAGCTTGGCCAGATGACTGTCCTTACCTAGAATTACCGGTTGTAACCTGATATTTTCTCCGATAAACTTTCCAAACTCATCTGGAGATATCTCACCCAAACCCTTAAAGCGGGTAATCTCTGGTTTGCTACCGAGTTTATCTACCGCATCTCTCTTCTCCTCTTCTGAATAACAATAGATCGTTTCCTTTTTGTTGCGCACCCTGAACAAGGGGGTTTCAAGAATAAAAACATGGCCTGACTTTACTAACTCAGGAAAGAATTGCAAGAAAAACGTAAGTAACAATAAGCGAATGTGCATACCATCTACGTCCGCGTCCGTTGCTACTATCACTTTATTATATCTCAACCCCTCCAGGCCATCCTCAATATTCAATGCGTGCTGTAGGAGGTTAAACTCCTCATTCTCGTACACTACCTTCTTCGTCAGGCCATAACAATTCAAGGGTTTACCTCGTAAGCTAAACACGGCTTGCGTTTCTACGTCCCTTGATTTGGTAATGGAACCGCTGGCCGAATCACCCTCGGTAATGAATATCATCGACTCCTGACTGCGTGCACCTTTCTCTTCATTAAAGTGAAAGCGGCAATCTCGTAACTTCTTGTTGTGAAGGTTTGCCTTTTTGGCGCGTTCGTTGGCTAATTTTTTAATACCAGCAATCTCCTTTCGTTCACGTTCTGATTGCTGAATTCGCTTCAATAAAGCTTCTGAAGATTTTGGATTACTATGCAGGTATATCTCCAGTTCTTTGGATACAAAATCAGCGATAAAGCTTCTCACGGTTGGCCCGTTCGGAGCCATGTGAATAGATCCTAGTTTTGTTTTGGTCTGTGATTCAAAGACGGGCTCTTGCACCCTCACAGCAATCGCAGCCACCATACTTGCCCGTATGTCGGAAGCATCATAATCTTTTTTGAAATAAGCCCTTACTCCCTTTACCACACCTTCACGAAAAGCCGCCAGATGCGTGCCTCCTTGTGTAGTATTTTGTCCATTGACGAAAGAGTAATACTCTTCCCCATATTGCGTGCCATGAGTGAGCGCAAATTCAATGTCATCACCTTTAAGATGAATAATAGGATACCTTACCTCCTCTGCTTCTATCTTCTGTTTTAATAAATCCAGTAGACCATCCTTGCTGTAAAATTTCTTTCCATTGTAATTAATGGTGAGACCCGCATTGAGAAAGGCATAATTCCACATCAAATCATCCAAGTACTCTGGTATGAAATGATAATTTTTGAACATGCTTTCATCCGGTTCGAAAAGGATGGCAGTACCATTCTTATCGCTCGACTTCCCTATCTTGGCGTCATTGGTAATCTTCCCCTTCTTGAATTCAGCTAACTTGGTTTTTCCATCCCGATAAGCTTGTACTTTGAAATAATTGGAAAGGGCGTTGACCGCTTTGGTACCTACCCCGTTCAATCCAACTGATTTCTGAAACGCATTGGAATCGTATTTAGCTCCCGTATTGATCTTGGAAACACAATCAATCACTTTACCCAAAGGAATGCCACGTCCATAGTCTCTGACAGTTACGCGTTGATCGGTGATTTTCACATCAATCACTTTACCGTACCCCATCATGTGCTCATCGATGGAGTTATCGATCACCTCTTTCACCAACACATAAATACCATCATCCTTGGAAGAACCATCCCCCAATTTACCTATGTACATACCTGGCCTTAGCCTAATATGCTCTCTCCAATCAAGTGATTTAATACTTGATTCGTCATACTGAAATAAATCTTTCGCCATAATTGGGTCTGCCTGGTTTTACTTTTATCTGGCTTTGATGCCTCAAAAAACAACCTAATGAATCAAAGTTTAAAAAATGATTGGAGCTAATAAAACGATTTTTCGTGGGATAGCAAGCGAATCAATCATTCGTTGAATTACAAAAATTTATGAAGTAATAGCTCCTAACCTACTGATAGACAATGGGTCAAGGAAGACTACTCAAACTGCTTGTTTACTAACAATTTTGCGAGATAGCGCGTAAACGGGCCAGCCAATTGCCCAAATAATGATCAATGCAACACTTCCGTAGATCACTATCCCGAGGTTATCGAATGCGAAATTTTCTCCACTGTTGAGCACGTTAAAGTATCCTAATACCGTGCAAAAGAAGAAGTTCAAAAGTATTATCTGCCCAAAGAACCATACACTAAATGGCTCATTACTGTTGCCATAGAGTTTGGAGAACACAAAAACTAATGCATTGAATAAAGCGACCACCCCCAAGGTAAGATAGAACATCGCATCACGTGACAAACTCAACATTTCTATCCCTTCCTGAATGACTACCTGTTGCGGCAAAGAGGCATAGATGTACATAAAAATCGCCATAAAGCCCATCAAGGAAAGAAACCACACTGCTTTAATTATCTTTAAGATCATGTTACCTAAATTTGATGCTGCAAGTTAACGCGAAAAGCTTTGAATCTGAATCCGATTGTTCTTTCAATCCCAATTTTTTTCCTGCTGATAGGAATTGAATTGGCTGTGGAACGTTTTTCGAACCGCAAGCTCTATCGCCTCCCCGATGCCATCTCTAATCTGAGTTGCGGAATAACTTCCCAACTCTCGGGGTTGTTTCTTAAAATACTTGCTGTTGGAGTCTATGAGATTCTCTTTTCCAACTTCGCGTTTTTTGAATTGGAAAAAGGCTGGCTCTATTGGGTTGCTCTTTTCTTGCTTGTTGACTTTGCTTACTACTGGGCGCACCGCATGAGCCATGAGGTCAACCTGTTTTGGGGTGGGCATGTAGTGCATCACCAAAGTGAGGACTATAACCTTTCTGTAGCGTTGAGGCAAAGCAGTTTACAAGTCGTCTGGACTTTTGCTTTTAATCTTCCATTGGCGTTAATCGGATTTGAAACACTGGACTTTGCATTAGTGGCAGCGCTCAATACGCTCTATCAATTCTGGATTCATACTGAAACCATAAAGAAGCTCGGCTTCCTGGAATATTTCCTTAACACTCCCTCCCACCACCGTGTGCATCATGGTAGAGATCCTAAATACATTGATAAGAACCATGCCGGTTCGCTTATCATCTGGGATAAGATGTTTGGCACTTTTCAAGCTGAGGAAGAGAAGCCAACTTACGGTATTACCAAACCGATCAACAGTTGGAATGCTGTGTGGGCCAACGTTAGCCATTATGCTGAGATGGGCAAAGACCTAAAGAGAATTGAGAAGTGGAGTGATAAGGTGAAATACCTTTTCAAAAAACCAGGTTGGCTTCCTGAATCTTTGGGAGGATACCGCGCTGCCCCCGAAGTGGACAAGGCAACATACAAAAAGTACGAAACCCCAGCACCCGTAGCGCTAAACTACTACGTGCTTTTTCAGTACGCGCTGTGTCTTGTTGGCACGGGCTTATTCTTATTTAAGCAGGATGAGTTTTTACTTGGTGAAAAAGTTTTCTTCACTATCATCATTTCAATTGTAGTGGTCAACAGTGGTGTGCTTTTTGAAAACAAACCATGGGTAAGATGGGCAGAATGGATTCGCATTATTGTTTACCCAGCCCTACTTGTTACATTCACATTATTATTCAATTGGCCACTCATCTTAGTAGGTGTGGCTGTTACCTATTTATTCATCTCCGGAATCTGGTTTTACTCAATCACTAAAAATGTACAGCTACAAACAGCTTAGTCTCTTACTATTTTTCTTTGTTTTGCTTTCCTCCTGCTCATCCTCTCTTCCAACTCTTGAAGGAATCGATTTGGAATTATGGAAGGAGGATAAACATGGCTGCAATGGAGACCGAAGTAAAATGATATCTGCCATCACTCAGGAAAAAGAGAAGCTCAAGGTGCTGTCCGAAATGGACATCATCAAACTATTGGGAAGGCCAGACGAAAATGAATTACTGCAAAGAAGTCAAAAATTCTATGTCTATTATTTAGAGCCTGGCCCACAGTGCGATCAATCCAAAGCTGAACCCAAACAATTAATATTGAGGATGAACGCGATGAGTCTTACAAAAGAGGTACAGATCAAATAATCGTTTTGACTTATATTTGTCCACCTTAATCTTATTATAAACACAAAAGTAGAAATGAAGAATATCTCGGTTATCGGTTCAGGCACGATGGGAAATGGCATCGCTCATGTTTTTTCGCTCAAAGGATTTAATGTTTCCCTTATTGATATTGCTGAAGACCGATTGACCAAGGCACTGGCTACTATCGACAAAAACTTATCTCGTCAGGTGGATAAAGGAGGAATAAGCGAAAGCGACAAACATAAAGCGTTAAGTAGCATTTCTACTTTCACCGATATGAAGCAAGGTGTTGCCAATGCTGATCTGATCGTAGAAGCAGCCACTGAGAATGTGGACCTCAAACTTAAAATATTTAAAGACCTGGATGGTTTTGCAAAACCTGAAGCAGTTCTGGCTTCCAACACTTCATCCATTTCCATCACTAAGATTGCTTCTGTTACCTCAAGGCCTGATAAAGTCATAGGTATGCATTTTATGAATCCGGTGCCCGTAATGAAGCTCATAGAAGTGATCAGGGGATATGATACCAGTGACAAAGTGACCGCTGATATTATGGAGCTTTCTAAAACATTGGGAAAGATTCCTGTGGAGGTGAATGACTATCCTGGCTTTGTCGCCAATCGTATTCTTATGCCGATGATCAACGAAGCAATCTATACCCTCTTTGAAGGTGTAGGTGGTGTAGAGGAAATTGATACAGTAATGAAATTGGGAATGGCGCATCCGATGGGGCCACTTCAACTGGCTGATTTCATTGGATTAGATACTTGCCTTTCCATTCTGCATGTGCTGCATGACGGTTTTGGCAATCCCAAATATGCCCCCTGCCCTCTATTGGTGAATATGGTTCAGGCTGGGCACTTAGGAGTGAAATCCGGAAGCGGTTTCTATAAGCACACAAAAGGAAGCAAAGAATTAGTAGTAGCTGATCAGTTCAAGTAGATCGAATTAGTCAAAAACGATCTTGAGTTGATTGCGCAAGCCCCTGAAGCTTACCATCTCGATACCCGTGCTGCCGATAAACATCTTGGCCTGAATCTTTACAGGAATTTTGTTTCCATCGTCTGATATCCAACAAGTGATAGAGTTCTCTCCATCAAACAACTTGTTGTCGGGCATGATAGGCACAATTCTCAAACACTGAATCTTACCCACTCTGGTATTGATCACTTCCTTACCATCGTAGATGATATTAAGATTATATGAAGTGTCTTCAAAAAAGCCTGAAATAGTAACGGTATCTCCTTTGTTAAGTTTATCAAACTCAATTACTCTAAGGTAAAGGAAGCCCCCTACTAAATCCCGAACATTGTCTGGTGTATCATAGACTTTCGCATTGCCATACACACCGGTTTCCTTATTCCTCACCTTTACTTCCGCCTTGTTGGTGGCATGGTTGAAGGTGGTCAATTCATCTTTTCTGTATCTGCCCTCTTTGATCTTCCGATAGCTCACATGAGTAACCAATGCAGCAGTATCGATATAGGCACCCCACTGGTCATCTACTTTAGTAATCCATGAAACCATGCCGCTTGTAGATCCAAAAGCATCTACTTTATAGCTAGGTCTTGAGTTGATATCGAATATTCGCTTATCAACTTTTGTTACAGCGCTACCAACGGTAAAGAATCCGAAGTTAACCCGATAATTAATCTCCTCGCCCGGACCAAAACTACTATTGTCGATTTCAGGCAAATCAAATTGTTGACGAACCGTAAAGGCAGTCAAACCAAGAAATACAATAAAACCAAGTAACAGTTTGTCCATCGCCTCAAAATTAGGTTTTATCCCAAAACCTTCAAAGCATGTGCCAAACCCTAAACAGAGACGTTATTCTCCCTTAATGCGTCATTTAGGGAGGTTTTTTTGTCTGTACTCTCCTTTCTTTTACCAATAATTAACGCACAGGGAACATTGTATTCACCTGCCGGGAACTTCTTGCTAATGGAGCCTGGAATGACCACACACCTTGGCGGAACTTCACCTTTGTATTCTATAGGCTCGGACCCAGTTACATCAATTACCTTAGAACTGCCTGTGAGCACCACGTTGGCACCCAGCACAGCCTCCTTACCAATATGCACACCCTCTACGATGATGCAACGCGATCCAATGAATGCACCATCTTCAATGATCACAGGAGCTGCCTGAACTGGCTCCAAAACTCCTCCAATACCAACTCCTCCACTCAAATGGACATTTTTACCAATTTGGGCACAGCTTCCCACTGTTGCCCAGGTATCTACCATTGTTCCTTCATCCACATAGGCTCCAATATTCACATAAGAGGGCATCATGATCACCCCTTTATTAACGAACGAGCCATAACGGGCAATAGCATGAGGAACCACCCTAACGCCCAATTCTTTATAGTTTTTCTTAAGCGCAATCTTGTCGTGAAATTCAAATGGTCCCACCTCAATGGTTTCCATCTGCTGAATGGGGAAGTATAGGATGACAGCCTTCTTTATCCACTCGTTTACCTTCCATTTATCACCCTCCAGCTCAGCCACCCTGAGGGTTCCTTTGTCCAGGTGTTCAATTACCTCTCGGATGATTCCTTGGGTTTCTTTTGTCTGAAGCAATGAACGATCATCCCATGCCTTCTCTATCTGCTGCTGTAATTCCATTTTATCTTATTTTGTGAACTTTATGTAATGTTCAAATATAAGGGTACTTCTCCAGTTCGATGAGTAATTGCTATTGTCATTTGGCCGCTTACACAAAACAATAAATTGGTGATAAATTGACCCTCCTGTGAACAAGCAAAAAATCGTAATTGCCTCCACCCTAAAACCCCAGGATGACACCCGAATGTTTGAAAAAATGGCGGTGAATTTGGCCGGTATTGGCGACAACGAAATTTACGTCATTGGGCAAGTCTCGGAAGGAATAACCGCTAATCAGGGTATTCACTTTTTAGGGCATAAACCTGTCAACAGGATAGGTATAGGGCGATGGCTGCTACCCTTTAGAATACTGCTAAAAACGATTAAAGTAAAACCCAAACTGTTGATAGCTAATACCCATGAATTGTTGATAGTTAGTATTGCAAACAGAATATTATTTGGCACCCAAATTGTGTACGATATTCAGGAAAATTACTATCGAAACATCCTTTATAGTGAAGCTTTGCCATGGTATCTCAGGAGACCACTTGCACTTTGGGTTCGGTTCAAAGAAAAGGTCACTTCTCCCCTATTTCATCACTTCATTTTGGCCGAAAAAGCGTACGAAAAAGAGCTGACATTTATCGGTAACCGATATACCATTTTGGAGAACAAAACAGTCCCTCCAAAGGCCATCTCTCGCCCTTCCATTTCAGGGAAAATCAACCTGCTTTTCAGTGGAACCATCGCCTCCAGTACTGGCATTTTCGAGGCCATAGATCTAGCCGAAAAACTCCATCAGAAAGATGACCGTATCCATCTCACCATTATTGGCTATTGCGCTTTGCCCTCCACACGAGAAAAAGTGATGGAAGCCATAAAAAATATGTCGTGGATTACCCTAAAAGGATTGGATCATCTGGTTCCTCATCAGGAGGTGTTGGAAGAAATCAGCAAGGCCAATTTTGGGATCATTTATTACCCTCCATCCCCCCATACTGAGGGGTCAATTCCAACCAAAGTGTATGAGTACATGGCCTACCAACTGCCTATTCTCACCTGGCAAAATCAGGGCTTTTCTCAATGGGTCATCCAAAGTAAGGCGGGTATTTTGGTAGATAATCCGGAGGGTTTATTGCCTTCCACGTTGAGTGAGAAATTCTATCCACACCCAATTGAGGGGGTTGAGTGGGAAGCTGAAAAATTCAGAAGATTGGTAGATCGGTTTCTGTCTTAAGTAAACCACTTATCTTTAACCTCAGTTCTGTGACTATGAAAAGGATACTACTGCTCTTTCTACTGCTCAGCCAGATGGCATTGGCTCAAAAGTCTAAAAACCAGCTCAAGGCAGTAGATGACCTGATTGAAAAGCTGTCGGAAGTGAACTTGCCCACCATGCCTATACGGTTGGCTGTAGTACCTCTCACCTCCTCTGTAGAAAGTAATGACGCGAAAAATACGTTTGGGGAGTACCTCACAGAGACGATCATTGGCAAGATTTCAGAAAACAGCAGTCAGTTTAAGGTTTTTGAGCGCAGCAGACTGGATGCCATTTTTAAAGAAAACGAACTCATGCTCTCTGGCATGATGAAACCCAGCGAGGCCATTAGAATTGGAGAATTACTGCCAATAGATGCTCTGTTTTCCGGTACGTATACCAAATTGAAGTCTTATGTAGATGTGAGTGGACGATTGATTGATGTGACTTCGGGTGAAATACTCAGTACCTACTCAGGGCGCATCAAAATGACAAAAAACATCAAAACGCTTTTTCCTGATAATCCAGTCCCCGGCCCCACCTCTATCCAGGGAACAAATAGCACTGAATCTACCACTACCATTAAGGTGGTTGCTGTAACCCCTGAGCACCAACAATCTGCTGAAGAAATCTGCCAGATTCGAATAAAGGAAGTAAAGCTATTGCTAGATGACCTGTCTACACCTGAAAAAGTGGATCACATAGCGGCTGAGGCCATGAAGACTCCTTTTGATAATATGTGTAGCAAACTTCATTATGAAGTGATGTATGCTTTCACGCGTTACAAAATTGACCATCTGAGTTACCGGGATTTTTTATTGAAGACGTTAGATGGCATTGCCCTGCCCTCAAAAGACGATCGCGCTAGTGAGATCATTCGATTTCTATGCAAAGACAAAGACTTGAACCCAAAAGAATGGGGTACAGTGCTTTCGGTCATTACTCGGGTGGAGTACGGACTTTACCGCTATCTCGATCCTGTGTTTGACGTTTCCAATGTCTCCACATCTAAAAACAGAATTGATGAATACTTTCATCTGGTCAATTCCCAAAAACTAGGATTGCCTCAACCCACTCCATACGATTTGGCATTTTATCAAATGATGCAGGGTTTAGGAAAGCACCAGGAACTGCTTTTATACACCTACGAAAAGTACGCTCAGAAATTAGGTGAAGAGAAGGCTTACAATATAAGTCAGCACCAACTTTACCTCAATCGGATGTACAAAGCGGAGGAGAATAAGGAAACCAAAACCAAAGTACTTCGCTGGATAGCGGCCTACTTCCAAAAGTTCGAAAGTGAAAAGACCGGTGAGAAGCTATACGACTTTGCTTATGACTTCAGACTAAGAGAAAACAAATCAGGCAACAAGTCCATCGATTTGCAAAATGAGGAGACAATGAAATTGTATCCTGAAAGTGATCTCCAATTGCTCATCACACTTTGTAAGGATTTATTCAGTAAGTATGCTACAGAAACACCCTATCCCAGTCAGCAGGAAGACCGCATCAATTTCTGCCTTGCCCATGGCATACCTGTTCCCGGAGCTATTCCAACCCTGGAAGAAGCCGATCTGATTTTAAGAGGTAATGACCTTAAAGAGCAGGAACGCATTATGAAATTATTAGTACAAATGGGCGCTAAACCCAAACCATTGGAGCAAACCTTGATCGCATTGTTTGACAAGCGATCACTTGAAGACAAGAATCAATTGATCACGGTGCAGGCTTACGCTATCGAAGTACTGGGAAATATTCAAACCAAAGACTCAAAGGCTATTGATTATATGATCAGCAAGCTGATGAGTTACAATTACAAGGAAAATGATAATGCAGAAGAGGCCCTGAGTAAGATTGGCCAACCTGCCGTTCAACATCTAATGAACAAATTAAAAAGTACCACCATTCATGATGGAGGCCTTCGGTATAAACTGGTAGTATTGCTCGGCAAGAATGGTAAGAATGCCAAGGCAGCTGAATCATTACTGCTTAAAGTCCAAAAGGAAAGCACCAATAAAGACATTTTATACGCTATTGAGGCTGCCTTACAGGCTATAAAAGGCTAATTTCTATCTAAATATTTTTTTAGGCGAGTCTAAATTTCTAGCTTTACTGGAGATTTCGATACTATGTCGCTAAGCCTTGCGGAAGAGAACTACCTGAAAGCCATTTACCACCTGTCTGAAGATGGTAGCAAAGATGTACTCACCAACGCATTGGCAGATTCTCTGAGTACCAAAGCCGCTTCTGTCACTGATATGATCAAGAAGCTTTCCGCGAAAAGCCTTATCTCTTACAAAAAGTATTACGGAGTAAATGTTACTGCGAAAGGCAAAAGCCAGGCGTTGCAAGTCATTCGCAAACACCGGTTGTGGGAAACCTTTCTTGTACAAAAACTTGATTTCACCTGGGATGAAGTACACGAGATTGCCGAGCAGTTGGAGCATATTAAGTCACCTCGTCTCATAGAGAAGTTGGATAAATTTTTGGACTACCCCACTGTTGATCCACACGGTGATCCTATTCCGAATGGCAATGGCAAAATTGTAATCAAACCGCAGGTTCCTCTGGATCAAATTGAAGAAGGCTACAAGGGTACTATCGTAGCAGTTAAAGATTCTGATTCCGCTTTTTTAAAATACCTGGAGAAAATTGGTGCCAAGCCGGGAAAAAAAATTCAGGTAATAAGCAAGGAAGCGTATGATGAATCTATGGAGGTAATTGTTGACAATCAGAAAGTGTTTATCTCTAAAGAAGTTTCTAAAAATATTTTAGTCACTGAGTGATATGCATAAAGAAGAAGGAAGAAAATCATTAAGTGAAGTCCACGGTTCGGTAGAAGCCTCTAACCGAAAAGGCTGGCGCAAGCTCTGGGCATTCTTAGGTCCTGCTTATTTAGTAAGTGTTGGATACATGGATCCGGGCAACTGGGCTACGGATATTGCAGGAGGTAGTCAGTTTGGTTACGCCTTGATCTGGGTGCTGTTGATGTCCAACCTGATGGCACTGCTTTTACAAAGTCTTAGTGCAAGACTGGGTGTCGTGCGCCAACTCGATTTGGCTCAGGCCTCAAGGGCTGAATATAAACCTGGAGTAAACTATGCACTTTGGGTGATGGCGGAAATCGCCATTGCTGCCACCGATCTGGCAGAAGTACTGGGGATGGCCATCGGATTACAACTGCTATTTGGATTACCGTTGGTATGGGGAGTAACACTTACTGTACTTGATACGCTTATCATACTGGTATTGCAAAGCTATGGCATGCGCAAAATGGAAGCCTTCATTGTGGCATTGGTACTCGTAATTGGTGGCGCCTTCTTTGTAGAAATGGTATTGGCAAAACCTGATATGAGTGAATTGTTAATTGGGTTTATACCGACCTTACCCAATGAAACTGCACTTTATATCGCTATTGGTATTATAGGTGCCACAGTGATGCCGCATAACCTTTACCTTCATTCCTCATTGGTACAAACCAGAAGAATAGACTCTTCTTCACAGAAAGGTATTTGGTCTGCTTTAAAATATAATTTCATCGATTCTGCCATTGCACTCAATGCCGCTTTTTTCGTCAATGCTGCCATACTCGTGTTGGCTGCTTCTACCTTTTTTAAAGCGGGTATGTATGAAGTTGCCGAAATACAGGACGCCCACCAATTGTTGGCGCCTATGTTGGGTACCGAGCTTGCTCCTCTCCTCTTTGGAATTGCATTGGTAGCGGCAGGACAAAGTTCAACGATAACAGGCACACTGTCTGGTCAGATAGTAATGGAAGGCTATCTCAACATTCGGATTGCCCCGTGGCTCAGACGATTGATCACGCGATTGATTGCCATCATTCCTGCGTATCTGGTCATCATCATCTATGGCGAAAGTAAAACAGGTGCTTTGCTAGTATTCAGTCAGGTGGTGCTCAGCTTACAACTAGGGTTTGCCGTCATTCCCCTAATTCACTTTACCAGTGACAAGGTGAAGATGGGTGTATTTGCCAATAAGATGTGGGTGAAAATTCTCGCATGGACCATCGCTATAGTAATCATCGGATTGAATGTGCAGTTAGTAATTAATGAAGTGACAGGTTGGTTAGCTGAATCTGAAAAACCTTGGGTCATTTGGGTCACCGTAATACCAGCATGTATTGCAGCTGCGCTTCTTCTTATTTATATTACTCTGAAACCATCATTTGATAGGAGAAGTCTGGGTAAGGCTTCACGCATACCCCACGGAACAGCAGTAACATTGGAAGATATTAATAAACCTATTTACAACCGTATTGCTATTGCCATTGATTTTAGTAGCGTTGATGCAATAGCCATACAAAGTGCCTTGGCGCAAGGCGGCACACACGCCACTTACTTGTTGGTCCACGTGGTAGAAACTGCTGGAGCAATGGTATATGGAAGTACTATCGCTGATAAAGAATCCAGTGTGGACAAAGCTGCATTAAAGAATTATGCTACTCAGCTGATTGACAAAGGATATAACGTGGAGATTAAAATGGGTTATGGAAATCCTAAAAGGAAAATACCGGCCATGGTGAAGGAGTTTAAAGCCAATCTGCTGGTAATGGGGGCGCATGGGCATAACCTGATTAAGGATTTGATCTTTGGTACTACTGTAGATACCGTTCGCCATCGGGTAGATATCCCTGTTTTCATTGTTAGAGAAAACCTGGAACAATCATCAGGCAATGAATAACCAGGAAACGGTTTTGGACGTATAAATTTGTATTCAGAAAGACTGAGAAACTAAGCCATTACGTCATATGGGGTAGGTTTTTGGGCTTTCTTTTCTCAAGGGTATTCATCAATTTCAAAATACCGTTGTTTGGGTAAGCAGGCAGCCATTAAATCACATTATATTAGGCGCTAACAGAAGATTGTTAATGAGGTTAAGGTTAAGATTCATATACATAGTCATCGGTGTATTAGGGATAGCTGCAAACGCCTGCTATGGACAGGACAAAGGCACCCTTCGTGGATTGGCTATTGATTCTACTTCTCGTGAATCTTTACCCTTTGCCAATATTTTTGTAAACAATACCACCATTGGCACTTCAGCAGATCAAAATGGAGAATTTGAGCTCAAAAATCTTCAGCCAGGATTCAATGATGTTGTTTTTAGTTATGTGGGATACCACCCCCGGGTCATCCGCTTCTATGTAGCCGAAGGGGCTACCATTTCGGCAGGAAATATTGCCCTAATGCAGAAGCCAGAAGAAATGGAGGAAGTACAAGTCAGTAGTAAAAGGGATAAAGACTGGGAAAAGAAATTAAAAAGCTTTGAAAAATTCTTTCTTGGAGAAAATAATAACTCGGAGAACTGTAAAATACAAAACCCATGGGTAATTAACTTCTCTCAAAACTCTTCCAAGGCCACAATGGAAGCATCAGCATCAGAACCTATAGAAATCTTCAACTATGGATTAGGTTACAAAATCTACTTTTACATGGCCAACTTCAGCGCCAATCCTGACAAATACCAGATTGTAGGGCAATTCCGATTTGAAGAAGCGGAGCCTTTGGAAACCAAACAAGCCATCAACTGGAGGAAGAATCGCATTGACACCTATCATGGATCCGAACGGCATCTCTTTAAGGCACTTATCGATGGCCGGGCGGAAGAAGAAGGGTTTCAGCTATATGTTGAAAAGCCAGGAAATACTTTAGTCAGTCGATCAAATGTATTCAGCAATGAACTCAACAAATCTGTTATTGAATTCGATACGAAAGACATTGTAAAAAAAGGAAAGAATCCTGGTCAGTATATCATTGAACTTCCACCAAGATTAGAAGTTCATTATACCAATGAATATGCTACTAAAAAATACTACAAGGATGTACCCTTTCAGGTAAGCTGGATAGAAGTGGATAAGGGGCAACTGACGCTCAACAAAGGTGGTGTGGTCCTTAATTCCATCGATCTTGTAACATCAGGAGCAATCAGCGCCTCTCGTGTAGCGGACTTACTTCCTGTTAATTTCAGTCCTGATGTGGAAGTGGGTAATGCCACAGTACGCATTTTTCCTAAGCTCTCAGGCTGGAGCAAGTACAAGCGCATGCAGGAATTCGCCTACCTGCAAACCGATAAGCCATATTACTACCCAGGAGAACGTATCTGGATGAAGGCATCCATGCTGTACAGGGATAATGAACTGCTGGACTCGTTGAGCCAAGTACTTTATGTAGAACTCATCAATGAAAAGAAGATTTGTGTAGCCCGCAAATACTTCAACATCGACAGTGCTATTGCTACCGGGCACATTGACTTACCAGACTCCACAAGCAAGGGGAATTATTTTTTGCGTGCCTATACCAATTGGATGCGCAACTATGGGTCAGAAACATTTTTTATAAAACCACTACCCATTCTCAACATAACGGACAAAGTGCTTGATGAAAATGTAGAGTACGATACCACCTCCCTATTGGTACACTTCAAAGCCAATAAAAAAAGTTATACCACGAGGGATTCCATTGGCCTTAGTCTCAATATTACTGACCAGAGGGGCACGCCCGTCCTTACCAATTTATCGGTATCGGTTACCGATGCAGTACTCGTAAAAAGCATTTCGAATCAGTCCACCATTCTTGACTTCAGCATGAAAGACAATGTAAGGTCTATTAATGATGAATTTGAGCCAAAGTATCCGGTGGAGACCGGGATATCATTTTCAGGATTGTTTGTGGATGACAAAGGAAGACCCCAGCGTACAGATGCCACTATTGTGCAAAAAGATTTCAATACGGTTATTCCAATTGAATCTAACAGGCGGGGAGAGTTTAAGGTAACGGGATTGAATTTTATTGGTGAGTTAGAGTTTGGGTTTCAGGCATTATCAAAGAAAGGGAAACCCTATGGAAAATTTAGCCTGCTCGCACGTGACTTTCCTTTGATGGATTTCGAACCTAAATATTTACCCCTGAAAACGGAAGACATGAACGCCATTCAGGTGCCTATCACTAACTATACACCTGATGCGGATACCAGACTATTGGGTGATGTAACGATACGTGGAGCAAGAATAGAAAACCAAAACCCCGCTGCAGCATCGATATACGGGCAGGCCGACTACTCAGTGAAGGGTGAAGACCTTCAGCAAGTATTTACAGGCAGCAACCTCATTCAAGCATTACAAGGAAAGATACCCGGCCTACAGGTAAGTTATGGATGGGATGAAAACAATCAGGATTCATACAGAGTAAGATTGCGTGGTGGATCTTCAACTATGGGAGCTGGACTATCCTCTCCAGAACCTATGCTCATCGTGGATGGCATTCCTTTTGGAGGTGATCCTAATATTTCAATAGCCAATTACATCTCTGCCATCCCTACTCAAACTGTAGAACGGGTAGAAGTAATTACCAGTGCCGTTTCTCTTCTTGGAACACGAGGAGCAAATGGTGCCATCATCATTTATACCAAAAACACGGGAGTTTATAGTGAAAAATCGGTAGATGATCGATACCCTAATATGCAAACAATTGCCATCCAGGGATACCAGGAGACAGAACCATTTCCAGCTCCATCCTATGCTAAAGGTAAATTCATTCCCAGCAATGACTTGAGAACAACCATTCACTGGGAGCCGAACATCACCACTGACCGAAATGGAAATGCACAAGTATCCTTTTACAGTGCCGACCTCGAAGGTGTATATCGCGTAGTAGTGGAAGGGCTTTCCGTAGATGGGAGGCCGGTAAGGGGGGAATACAATATAAATATTGTAAATCCCTAAGTACAACTGCTCACTCCAATTCTTAACTTACCGCTCGATAGGGAAAAAAATTTTATGATGAAGCAGATCAGCAGCATGTTATTGGGTCTTTTGTTATTCAGTTCTGCGGAGGCGCAGTTGAGAGGAGTAATTATCGATGTAGACAATAAAAAGCCAGCCCGAAACGCCATTGTTTTTATCAACAACACAACGCTTCATCACACCACCAACTCGGATGGTGCGTTTGAAATTAACGGTCTTCAACCTGGCTTCTACGATTTAATAGTATACCACCCAAAATATCAAATATTCAAATCCTCCCTGCAGGTGCAGGCCAACAAAGCCTACCAGCTGAACCTGAGCATCACACCCTTGGAAGAAAAACCCAAAGGCACAAAACAGGATGAGGAATGGGAACTCAACCTGGATTGGTTTATGAATGGATTGCTTGGCTCTGATGTTAACACGGCAGCGTGCAAAATAGTGAATGAAAAGGCACTCTCTTTCCAACGCGATGGTGATCAGCTTGCTGCAACTGCTACGGAACCCATCGTTGTTGAAAACAATGCGCTGGGGTATAAGATCACCTACTATCTGCAATATTTCAAGGCCAGTCCATCCACTGCCGATATTCAGGGTATGACGCAATATGAAGAGCTTGCTTCCGAAGATTATCTGATTACCAACGAATGGAACAGAAACAGGCAAAAAGCATACTGGGGGTCATCCCGGCATCTCTTTCAATCTGTGGTGAATGGCAATCTTAACAGAGAGGGATTCGAACTCTACGATGAAAGCGGCAAAACCATAGCCAAGGATGCTTTGATGAGTCCAGGCAAAATAAGCGGATATTATCATATTGAATTACCTAACGTTACGAAAGTGATCTACACCATCGCGGCAGGTGCTGATGGTGACCTCAAAAACGACACCGGAAAAGTTTCTACACTCACCAAAAATGGTTCTGTAGATGTAACAGCAGATGGTGTATTGCTCAACAACAATTCCGTAACCATAGAAGGTGCCATGAGTCATCGTGGGCTGGCCTCCACTGCCCCTATCAACTACAGTTCTGATACAGGCATTGAAGCCGAAAAACTTGACTGGCAGAACTTTAGTTTGTTGCGAGAAAAAGTGTACCTGCACACCGACCGTGATTATTATTATCCCCGTGAGACCATATGGTTCAAAACTTACATGGGCTACAGCATGCCCCTGCTTCGGGATACACTCAGTCGATTGTTATATGTAGAAATGGTTTCTCCTGAAGGTGAAATTCTGAGTACGAAAAACATCAGGATCAGAAATGGATTTGGTTGGGGAGAGTTTGTTGTTCCTCCTTCCCTTGCAGCAGGCGAATACTACCTGCGTGCCTACACCAATTGGATGCGCAACTATGGAAAAGATTTGTACACTAAACCTGTGCCCATCCTCTCCTATGATCAAAATGTATGGATACAAGAGAGCGAGGCTTTGGAAACAGGAAACATAAAAGTGATTCCTGATAAGGCTACCTATCAGACCAGGGAGAAAATAGCATTGACGATATCCTTGGAAAACAAAGCTGTACTTCCAGCTAACTTTTCCGTATCCATTACCGATGCAGAGGCAACCATGCCCCTGCCGCAGGTGGAGCGCATCACCGCACCGGGACTACTGGAAGTAAGATTAGGGGAAGCCAAAAATGAATACTTTGATAACATTGAACATTTCATGGAACGGGGCCTCAGTTTTAGAGGCCAGGTGGTGGATAACAAAGGAACGCCATCACCCGCACAGGTAGACATCGTACAGGGAAATATGGACAACCTCATCTCCATGGAGACCGACCTGCAAGGCCACTTCCTGGTAACCGGACTCGATTTTATGGACAGCCTCAACTTTGCTTTTAAATCCTCCAATGCAAAAGGGAAAAGCTTTGGTAAGGTGGAATTGATGGACAAAGATGTACCACCATTTAACCACAGCAAGCCCAAAATCAACTTGGAATTCAAAAGTGAAGACGTCTTGCAACGCGTACAAAACACTTACGAGCTGGACATGAATACCATATTGCTTAACGAAGTGGTGATTAAAGACAAATCGCTCAAGGATGAGGAGAAGCTGGCAGCGAAGATATATGGTACACCCGACTATGTAGTAAAGGGAAAGGATATGTCGGGCACGACAGCTGGCATGAATCCACTCATCGGCTTGCAAGGCAGGGTTCCCGGTCTTCAGATAACGGAGTATTTAGACGAGTTCAACATCAGGCGTGTGCGCGTAAGAATAAGAGGAGGCACCACCAGTATCTCCGGCAACTCTGACCCATTGATATTGGTAGATGGAGTGCCCTGGGACGTGGAAGGACTGATGGGGTTGCCTCCCAGTGCCATCGATTACGTAGAAGTGATTACACGAGGGGTGTCTATGTTTGGTACAAGAGGTGCCAATGGAGTAATTGCTATTTATACCAAGAAGGGCCCGGATGATGCGGATGCACGCACTGACTACATCTCTTACAAAGTGGGAGGCTACACCAGACCACGGCCGTTCAGTCAACCAGACTATAGCGAGAAAAACGCAAGCAACCGTGCTGACTTCAGAACCACCATCTTCTGGAGTCCCAACATCACCCTTAGGGCAAATAATCCAACAGTAGTGGAATGTTATGCAGCAGACATACCCACCCGCTATCGCATAGTGGTAGAAGGGATGACAGCAGAAGGCAAGCCACTCAGAGGAGTTTCCTTTGTTACCATTACCAGATAAAACACCAAGGGATATCCAAACTTCTGCCCTATTTTTGTGATTCATGTCAATACCTGATCATACCGACACCATCATTGCATTGGCTACACCACAAGGTGTGGGCGCCATTTCAGTAATACGGCTCTCGGGAACAGACGCGATTACCATTACTCAATCCGTTTTTAAAGGCAAAGATCTCACTCAACAGCCATCACATACCATCCATTTTGGCACCATACACGATGAAGACCGAATTATTGATGAAGTATTGGTTTCTGTATTTATCGCCCCCCAATCTTTCACTACAGAAAACGCCATTGAAATCTCATGCCACGGTTCATCGGTCATCATAAAGGAAATTATCAAAGTATTGCTGAAAAAAGGTGCGAGGTTAGCCACACCTGGGGAGTTTACTAAGCGTGCATTCCTCCATGGTCGCTTTGATCTGGCACAAGCAGAGGCCGTAGCCGACCTCATCAATGCGGAAACAGACAACGCCAGACAGGCAGCACTCAATCAAATGCGTGGGGGCTTCTCCAAAGAGATTAACAAGTTGAGAGAAGAGCTCATCCATTTTGCTTCCCTGATAGAGCTCGAACTCGATTTTGGCGAAGAAGATGTAGAGTTTGCCAAACGCAGTGACCTCAAAAAACTCATTTTTCAAATTCAAGGATACCTCACCTCATTGATCAATTCATTTGATCAGGGTAACGTAATCAAAAATGGAGTGCCTACTGTAATAGCCGGTAAGCCGAATGCAGGTAAGTCTACATTACTCAACGTTTTATTAAACGAAGACAAAGCCATCGTCTCCGAGATTGCAGGCACCACCCGCGACACCATTGAAGATGAGATGGTCTTAGGAGGCATTAATTTCAGATTTATTGATACGGCTGGATTACGCGAGACTACGGATGTAATTGAGGCATTGGGTGTGGAACGTACCAAGGATAAAATGAAGCAAGCTTCATTGATTATCTACATGGTCGATTTGACTAACACCTCCCCTGCCGAAATAGAAAAGGAAGTTAGAACATTAGCAGAACTGGGTATTCCCTTCATCAAAGTAGGCAACAAATTGGATAAAGCAGATTCCTCTTTGGTTGATCAACTCAAGAAACAGAATTTCATTTTCATTTCTGCCAAGCACAATGATCACATTGAAGAATTAAAAGAAAATATCTTATCCCTCTTTGAAATACAAAACGTAAAGACAGGAGATGTGATGGTGACCAACCTGCGCCATTATCAAAACCTATTGCAAACCAATGAATCCCTCGCACGCGTGTTAGAGGGCATGGATAATGGCGTAACAGGAGACTTTCTGGCCATGGACATCCGGCAGTCATTACACTACCTTGGGGAGATCACAGGAAGCATTACCACAGAGGATCTTTTGGCTAATATCTTTGGAAAATTTTGTATCGGAAAGTAATAACCTATAACAATCAATAAGTAATTTTTAAAATCAGCAGTTGTTATTTTTCATTTCTTCCTGCTTTTCTAAAAGCTGAAATGGTTTGATATATCAAAAAACCAGAGCCTATTTTGTAAATAATATCTACTAATATAGAATACCAAGGTGGGTTTTCAATCAGTACAAAATTAGTACGCGGAGTGGCAAATTTTAATGATTCAGCAAAATGGTAAAATAAGTTATCTACGCCTAAATGTTCAATCCCTACATCGACTATTGATATTGAATATATCAAATAGCACAACAATGAAAACACAATGTATAAACCAAGCGATTTTATCCAGTTATACCCGAAATCAGATGAGAAGTCGTGTGCCTTTAATGATATAATGCTTGAATTATAGTATAATCTGTTTTGCCAATCACCACTATTACTTTTACTTAATTCCTTCTGATAAGATACTCTGCTCCACTGTAACTTTTCAACATAGTATTTTCGATCGAGAGTTTTATTAATTTTTAAAGACTGATGTAATTGGTCATAAAAATCATAGTAATCACTTGGATCCAAGTTCATATCGATGCTATACTTTAGTTTGTTCTCTTTAATTACAGGTATAGAACCTCCAATTATCCTAATTCCTCCCACCTCTGAGGATTTTGGTCTAATCCTCCAAGTTTCTAAAGGGAAGCTAATTAACTCCATATTTCCAATTTTTGAATCAAGAAATGAAATTAAACCAGCATTAGATATTAGTTCTGATACTCTTTGTAGAAAGAATTGTCCAGCATTTAGGAGATTTTCAAATGACAACTTATTTACTTTTAAATCCATGACATAAATACTTGCATTGTTTTGAATAGTTAATCCGAAAATAATTTCTTCAGCCATAATATTTTTCATTAACATGGTCTCACTAATTATTCCATCGATATTAATTATACCAATTTTGCAATTTTTGCCCCCTACTAATTTCAAAACTCCAAATTGACTTCCACTAAATTTGATTTCATTTTCTACTTCAAGTCCATCAAAGGATATTTCTCCATAATTCCCTCCATTTATTCGAATTGAATCACTAATTCTAGCAATTTTAAAATTTCCTTCCTCAATCCGACAATTTGACACTTCTAGATTCTTAAAGTAACAACCTCGAAATGAAATTGATTTAATTGCAGAATCTCGTAAAATGATATCTCCTTTTGCAAAATGATTATCAAAACTAAGAATGCCAATATTTGATTGGGCTGAAACTTCTAAATCAAATACTTCTCCACCACCTTCTGCGTAAAAATTAGCCTTGCCAATTTTTGAGTTCTTAATTTCGACTTTACCTAGCCTAGAGGCTGTTAACAATAAACCAGAAATATTATTGCAATTTTCAATCACTATACTACCAGCTTCCATTTTTTCTAAATGGAGGTGCATTTGTTGACAATTGCTGAACTTGGCCAAGCGTTTAATTTCAGCCGCCACAAATGTGAGCCCAATAATTGAGCAATTATCAAATGTTAAGCTATCATGAAATCTGCAATTTTCAAGCGCCCAAGATATTCCTTTACCTATAGAAATATTTACGCTATTAGTGAACTCTACGCTTTCTAAAAGTAGTTCATGTTCCTGAAAAACCTCCTTAACAAAATTGACCCGACCCTCCACAATGTGATCTTTAATTATGATTGATGGGTAATTATTTGGAAGATAATTAGAGGTATCGTAGTCTTTCGGAGATATGTACTGGTCGTGTTTACCATCCAGGATTTCAATAAATCTGGCTGCGGTAATCTTTATTTTATTCATTCGTCAAAATTAGGGAAAAAGTGTACATTGTATCCATGTGAAAGGAATAGAATCAATTCAAAATTAATTACCACAATTATTGTCACTAGAATCAACAATCACTTAAAAAATAACTTTTAGCCCTATCTATCAAAATTGAGAAAATTGTAAAATGTGTTGGCATTAAGCAAAATTATCCAATCAAGTTTAAGATTAATCACGGTCGTTGCCATAGTATACTCAGCTCATGGACAGCAAGGTATTCTCGAGAGCGATCCCAGCCTTGGCTCCGACACCTACAGAGTTTATAGATATACGGACACAATCTTTTCAAATTACGATTTTTACCAAAAAACTAAAATGTATTTAGACGATAGTATTCGGCTACGTTACGATTTCGATCGCTGTGAATTCAAAGGTTCAACCAGTATATACTCTCAATGGAAGATCGGTAAGAAAAACAGATCAGGAAGGCTAGATCTGTCAAATTCCAAAGTAGAAGAAATGTCGTTAAGAGGTTCTTTTTCTGGGGTTTTTGAAAGAGATACAATTTCTAGACTCCTAGTGAGTGGGCATCGAGGTTCAATGATTTTTAAAAAATCGAAAGTTGGCCTTATCGCAATTGCTCTTGATACCCTGGACGGTATACAAACGTATGATTCAATATCTAGGATCAATCGGATAATGGTATACTCTTCATATGTAGGGGAATTAGCGATAGGTTACCTCCCCGATACACTTGAGCTTATAAATTTAGAAATCTCGAAGCCTTTGAATTTTAAAAGATTCAAGCGCAATAACCGAATTCATTATTTGCGTACATCCGCGAATGATATTGACAAATTAGATTTTGAATATCACAACTTCAGGTTATATTTTCGTGGTGATGAGTCCTATGATGGAATAATTGGAGTCTACACAGCGCTATTGGAGTCCTTCCGAAGAAAAGGCTATTCCAGTAGTTATGAGAAGCTAGACAAAGAGTTTCTTGAATTTAAATATACCCATTCCGGAATAATCGGTCGCATACAAAATTGGTTTACAAAAAACTGGTGGGATTATGGGTATAGTAGGCATCTCATCTTCCGTAATTCTATTTGCCTTAATCTGATTTTCTTTTTATTGAATATCTTGTGTTTCGAGAAATTGATTAATGAAGTATATAGAATTAGAAAATTTGTATTAATCAATTCTCACCTGAACAGAAAGTATCCAATCAACTCAGTCAAAAGATTTTGGTACAAACTTCCATATATTTTTATTTATACAAGTTTTATATTTTGGGGCCTCAAACTTGATTTTGATAAACTAGGTATTCAGAAGATCGGGATGCTTTTTTGGGTAATATTTCAGTACATAGTCGGCTTTGTTTGTCTAGCCTATTTAGCAAACTATATTATTACAATTTAATCAAAACACTATCATAATTCAAAAATCCTATCCCAATTGAATGATTTCACAACATACACTAACAGCTACTGAAGCCCATAATATTATTATTAATGCTACTAGATCCACTATAAGCATTAGTAAGGAAACAATAACTGAAGATATTCATATTCAACGTAAAATTAAATCTCAAGTAATTAGTCATAGCACTTTTCACAACATTAAAATTACAGACAACGAAGTTGATATTTTAGAATTTGAAAATTGTTATATAAATGAATTATTAATAAGTAATTGCAAACTCCAATCAATTATCTTCTCGGAATTAAGAGCAGAACGAATCGTTTTTGATAACTGTGAGGTCTCCAACATCAGAATAACTGGTGATATTGAGAACGAAATTATTACTAGAGACTCTCATATCGATCACTTAATAATCAAATCAACTTTCACACGAAGTCTGGAGGTTTCATGTACTGAAACAAAAAAAATTAATCGAATTTCTATTAATTCAGATAAATCCATTGCTTCAGCCAAATTCTCAGGCCCCATCAAATCAATAACATTATCACGAATAAGAGGATCTTTTGAGTTTATGAATGCAACTGTAGATACGTTGAACATTGGCAAAAATACAAGGCCACTACAAATAATTATTAGACACTCTAGGATACTTAACTCCACATTAAATGAGTGCACAGTTGGGTCAATGAAAATTGGGAACTCCAACATAAAGATGCGAATTGCTGGTGGTACTTATACATCCATCACATTTGAAGACGAAGGGGAAATAATTCTCAATTCTTATTTATCTAAGAGAATCTCTGTTGGCTCCATCTACTTCCAATTATTCACAGTAAATTCAAACTCCAAAATTCACTTTAATAATATTGATATTGGAAAATTACATTTGGAGTATTTTGACAACTACGGAATCTTGCAATTTAATGAATGCATGGTCAATGAGTCAATGACCCTTTATCACGCAACACTTAGATCAACAAATTTCAATAACTTTTCATTTTCAAAAAAGTGCAACGTTGAAATTCTAGATAGTCATCTGATTGAATCCTCATTTACAAATACTACATGGCCAAGAGCAAACAAACTTTTAGAGCACAGTGAAAAGTCATATAATAAAGAGCGATTTAGAGACTACCTTAAATATCTTAAAAGTCTTTTTGAGTCTTATAGGCAACTGAAATGGATTTATACTTCGCATGGAAGCAAAAATGAGGGGCTTGAATTTTTAAAAAATGAACAGAGGATTTACTGCAAAATATTAAATACAAATAAGTATAATTCATGGAATGATTTTGCTGACTATTTAATTTTAAAAACAAACCAATGCTTCAGTGAATTTGGACAAAATATTTGGAGACCTATCTTCTACGGAATATTAATTCACAGCATTCTTTACTATTGTATTCTGGGATACAACCCAACACTAGGAATAAAACTGGGCATTCCATATGATCCACAGGCAACAAAGTATGGATTTAGCCTATTTTTTGACCTCCTACTTCCAACCCATTCAAGTCAGGTCTATGCTTTTAATTCTAATGAAGAAGTGCGTTTGAATGGTATTTTAAATTTATTAATTAGAGTTTCGTCAAGTTACTTTATATTCTATTTTATCATGGCAACCAGAAAATTCCATCAGAAATAATTCCATTAGAAATAAACTGACCAGAGTCATAGAATAACTTTTAGTCTATTATTGTCCCCTATTTGTACCTCACTCCATCAAAAACTTAGAAATCAATATAAAAAAAGAACTTCTAACTTTCTGTATCGGGAAGTAGGGTATTCATTGCAACCTAAATACTCGGAATATGCAAGCTGCTAATAACGGATATAAAAAGGCTTAAATGTTCACTTTTCTCGCTAGATAATACTTACGAAAGCAATGGATAATTTTACTACAAACCTCGCCTTTTCATTTTTGGAGCTTTATCCTAATCCTCATATCAAAATCCCAAAATTTCACTTGCTCATTTTCGCTTTATTAGGTATATTTTAGTAGGTAAACGGTTACTTATTCCGTCCAAACTTAATAGAAAGGCATAAAATATGGTTAAAGTAGCTTGTGAAATTACCTAATTATGACGCTCAATCACCATTGTATTAATGGACCAAATATTGAGGCGTTAGTTAAACATTAATTAATAAACTTTATTTAGGTAAAAATATTACATCTGTTTACATTGCAAATACGATTTTGAATGAATTAGAGTTTTTGGCTCAAATTCATTGATTTGATTACTGTCTAATTATAGTTGGCTTTGACTGTCCCTCAAAGCCTTGGTATTGAATTGCTTAAGGCTTGAAATGAAGCAAGATATTTTAGTTATTGATGATGATAAATCATTTGGCTGGTTAATTGAGAAGATTCTTAAAGATCAGTTTAACGTGATTAATGTTGGTGGGGGTATCTCGGCCATGAAATGGTTGTCAGATGGCAATCTCCCTCAACTGATTCTAAGCGACTTTAATTTACCTGTAATTGACGGCATAGCTTTTAAAGATAAACTCAATCAAAGTGGATCCTTCAGAAGCATCCCTTTTATTCTCATTTCTGCCGTGCTGGATGATACGCTTTTGGCGAAAAGTAAGAGTGTCGGTATCAGTCACTGCTTACAGAAGCCTTTCGACCCGCAAGAATTACGAGATAGAATTAGTATTGTGCTTACCAATCACAAACCAGTTTCTATAGCACATGGATAGTTTAAATAGCATACTGGCGTTTGAGACAAATCAGAGGTTAACTGGGAAGAAGCATTCTTCTGAAAAATCTATCCTCTGCATTAGTTCAAAAGACGATCTATTCGGTCTTGAACATTCTTTCTCCAACCTCCAAAAAACTAGTTCTATTAGAGGGTTGGATATGCTTAGCACTTTACCCGATTCTGAGCGTCCGGATTCCATCTTCTTATTTGGAGATGAAGTAAATGAAATATTTCTCAGTCAACTGCAGTATTCAAGTCAGGTTTCAAAGAAATTCAGCATTCCTTTGATTGCAATAATTCGTAACTTAGAATACAAGTCGGATGACTTTTCTGCAAAGGTAAAGGCCGTGGTACTAAAAAATGGAGCAGATGATTGCTACACAAAAAAAGATATTGACACGGAAAAAATAAGCAGCTGGATTGATTTCCTGAGACTTTACAAAAAAGCAACCAAGACAAGCTTAAAGACTCATGTTAATATACCTGGTAAACTTAAAATACACTCTTACAAAAGAGTTTTCGACATCATCGTATCCACACTATTATTAGTCATTTTGAGTCCGGTAATGCTTTTAATAGCCTTGATTATTAAATTAGAATCAAAGGGTCCCATAATATACAAATCAAAGCGTGCAGGTTTTGGATACAAGGTTTTTGATTTCTATAAGTTCCGTTCTATGAGAACTGGCGCTGATAAAGAATTAAAAGCTCTGACTAAATTTAATCAGTACGCACAGGAAACTGAAGAAGCGATTTTCATCAAAATAAAGAATGATCCAAGGGTAACTCGCTTCGGCCTGTTTTTAAGAAATACAAGCCTGGATGAACTGCCACAATTGTTGAATGTAATCATTGGAGATATGTCTTTGGTTGGAAATAGGCCATTACCTCTCTACGAAGCTGACAAGCTCACCAAAGATGGTACAGCATGGAGATTTTTGGCACCAGCCGGAATCACAGGTCTATGGCAAATTAATAAGAGAGGAAAAGCAGAGATGTCCTTGGATGAACGGATTTCACTCGATGTGATTTACGCGCGTAAGAACTCTTTGCAACTAGATCTTAAAATTCTCTTATCTACACTTCCTGCTATGATCCAAAAGGAGAAAGTTTAACTTTAATAATTTCACCTTTCTGTAATGCATCTTTCAAGTGCCTTCGATTGACACCCATTTTGATAGTTTCGTGAACACATTCTTAAATTCCAATTGGGTGAAAATTGGGTTTATCATCCTAACTTTCACATCAATCCCTTTCCTTGCTTCGTATTTCATATCCCCAAGTAATTTTTATCTAGCAGGTCTGCTCAACCTATTTATTCCAATCTTTATCGTTTCAAATTTACTCTCATTTGGATATTTCTTACTTATAAAATCACGATGGTCTTTGCCAACGGGCGGACTGATTCTCATCTCATTTATAATGGCCTCAGGATTATTTTCATTTATCGAACGGAATCAAAATTCCCAATCGGGTTTTAAAGTAATTTCATATAATGTCAACAAATTACGCCCCACAGATACAAATAATATCAGGGATGAATTTACAGATTGGATATTTAAAAACAGTTATGATATACTTTGCCTTCAAGAAATGATTGAGCTAAATAACGCTCCCTTTCATTTAAAAGGGTATAACAAAATCTTTAGTGGTAAAGCCTTGAATCACGAACAGTTAGGCCTGTTTATCTTTAGTCGTTACCCTATCATCCGACAGGGGTTAGTGGAATTGGGCCTTAATTCATTCAACAGAATTATCTGGGCCGACATAGTCAAGGAAAGTGATACACTCCGAATTATCAATGTCCATTTGAAATCGTATGATTTTCAAGGTGTTTCATTACAAAACAATTTCAGGAAAATTCGTAGAGGAATAATAGGAAGGTATGAACACATCGATAGGCTTAGTGTGCTAGTACAATCAACGCCCTATCCAATTGTACTATGTGGTGATTTCAACGAGGTTCCATATACTTACTCCTACAATGAATTTAAATCAATATTAACTGATGGTTACCTAGCTTCAGGTAAGGGCTATGATTACACATACAAATTTGGAAGTATTCCACTTAGAATTGATTATATTTTTGTGAGCCCCGCATTAAAACTAAGTAATTATCAGGTAATTCATGAAGCCAAATGGTCAGATCACTTACCTGTATTTGCTAAAATTGGATAGTCGGCTGATTATGAAAGAATCTCACTTCCTGCCACTTGTGTTTTCCATACTTTCAACCTATTATTAAATGCTAAGTAATCCACAAAAAGTGTTTGACCTACTATTATGATTTTTTGGATTGAAATTATAGTTTTTACATATTTTCTCTGGGTAGT
Source organism: Cyclobacteriaceae bacterium (assembly GCA_040216665.1). Taxonomy (GTDB): domain Bacteria; phylum Bacteroidota; class Bacteroidia; order Cytophagales; family Cyclobacteriaceae; genus ELB16-189. The sequence continues at coordinate 92,107 of JAVJOQ010000006.1, forward strand.
TCTATATAATCTATTTTTATCAATTGCTGCACTTTTCTATAGGAACCCGAAATTTTTAAAAACAGTAACCTCACCTCAGCCATTAAATAGAATAGCAGTATTTATACCTTCTTACAAAGAAGACAGTGTTATTGTTAATGTTGCAAAACATGCATTAAAACAAGATTATCCTAAATCAAAATATGATGTAATCGTAATTGCCGATTCCCTTAAAGAATCAACTATTAAAGAACTGAATGAACTCAATATTACATTACACGTTGTGCAATTTGAGAAAAGCACCAAAGTAAAGTCCCTTAATAGTGCGCTTGCTTTATCTGACGATTACGAAATCGCGGTAATTCTAGATGCTGATAATGTAATGGAATCAAGGTTTTTAAGCATTATTGATCAGTGCTTTCAAAATGGATGGCGCGCAATCCAAGGAAGGCGTGTAGCGAAAAATCTCAACACTTCATTTGCTGTTTTAGACGGGTTAAGCGAGGCTATTAATAATCACATATTTAGACAGGGGTGTGCTGCATTGGGCTTATCAAGCCCAATCATTGGCTCAGGAATGGCCTACGAATATTCAACCCTTAAAAAGGTTATGAAGTCAATGGATGCAGTTGGCGGCTTTGATAAAGTACTCCAGGCAGTCTTACTCCAAATGCGTATAAAGATATACTATGTCAAACAAGGTATTGTTTTTGATGAGAAAGTAGAAAATTCTGATGTCTTCAAGAATCAAAGGACCCGTTGGATATCAAGTCACTATATATACCTTCGTAAACTTTTTCTGACCGGAGTAGAGTCTTTGTTTAAAGGACAATTATCCTTATTTAATATAACTGTGCTCATGAGTTTTCAGCTTCCAAGGATACTCAATATTGGAATTCTATTCATCATTTCAATTAGCGTATTGTTGCTCTCAAACTACACCACAATTCCATTTTACTATTGGGCAGGATGTCTCTTTTTTTATTTAACAGGCATAGCGCTCGCTATACCATCAAGCTACTATAATCGAAAGCTTTTTAGCGCTGTAATCCAGCTGCCACGTGCATTTTGTTCAATGCTAGCCGCACATTTAAAGCTTAAAAATGCTAACAAGAAATTTATTCATACTCCCCACAAACATTAACCGTATGAAGCAATTTTTACTCGATTTAACATTGTTCGATAATTTTTACTGGAAGCATTGGCTATTTATTTTTTCAATATTCATTATAATTCACATTCCTGCAATCTATCAAGCAAGCACTAAAACCAATTTAGCTGTTCATCAGGCTGAAGCCTTCCTAAAGGGAAATACCTACGTGTCTAATTACTATTGGGATGTGGCGGAATATGAGGGCAAATACTACGTCAGCTTTCCCCCATTCCCCTCAATAGTGGCGCTACCTTTTGTTGCATTATTTGAATTTGTTAACTCTGTATTAATTTCCTTATTGCTCACATGCTTTAGCATGTATACGCTGTTTCAAATTTTGGTTAAAATTTTACCTGATAGGCGAGGGAGAAAATGGGTCTTTTTGAGTTTCTTTTTTGGCTCTGGATACTGGTGGACAGTTTTAACCAGTCATCATATCAATGGGTTCGCGCATGTTGTTTGCACCCTGCTATTGTTCCTTCTTTTAAACGAATTGCTCAACAAGCAGAGGCCTATCCTTATTGGGTTACTAATAGGTGCAGCATTTCTATCAAGACAAATGACAATATTTTATGGGATTCTCATTTTATACTATTTGGTTGTAAACAACAGCAGGGAAAAGTTATTTTCATCCGTTATAATAACTGGAGTCACATTTGCGATTCCTTTGGGCTTTTACCTTTACTTTAATTACTTGCGTTTTAATAGTCCATTTAATACCGGACATGGATACATAGTTTATCAGGCTGTTGTCAATGGTAATGACTTATTCAAAAGTCGAGTAAGTGAGCTTGGTCTTTTCAATTGGAGGTATATTCCATTTAATTTTTATCATCTATTCATAAAGGGGCACAACGTGATATTCGGTGGACAATCCATGCTTAAACCACAAGGCATAGACTTGTTTGGTTCTTCAATTCTAGCGGCCTCACCTTTTATTATTTTCAGTCTAAAAGCCAAGCTCGAAAAATGGCAACTAATGGCCTTCTGGAGTACTATACTTATGATAACTATTGGCATATTAATGTACCACAACAATGGTTGGCAACAAGTTAATACTCAAAGATTTTCATTGGATTTCTTTCCTGCATTAATCTTACTAGTTGCTTGGGGGTATTCCAGTATACCATCGTGGTTATTTAGAGGACTAGTAATCTATGCCATAGGTCTAAATTGTGTTAGCTTTGGCTTGCATCTATATTTTCAGTTAAATCCAATGTAAATCCAAAGTCAGAAATTATTATTTAAGAGAAATACACTATTTTAAACGTGATGAATCAACCTCCACTTATATCAATAATTATACTTAACTATAATCAACTAGAAGTTACTTGCGAGTTTCTGAATTCCGCAAAATCCCTTACTTATCCCAATTATGAAATAATTCTTGTAGATAACGCGTCTTCGGATGACCCAACCCTGCACATTAATAAATATTATCCTGAGGTCCACCTCATTGTTAACGATAAAAACTACGGATTTACAGGGGGTAATAATATTGGAATGAAGGCCGCAAAAGGTGAGTATTTTTTTATTGTAAATAATGACACAGAGGTTAATTCAAATTTGCTCGAGATGCTTCTTGAGCCTTTTTATATGGACGAAAGTATAGGTATGGTAAGTCCAAAAATTAAGTTTTATCACCAACCTGATCTTATACAATATGCAGGGTTTACTAAAATCAACCCTTTTACTGGCAGGAACAAGGCTATAGGAAGTAAGGAAAGAGACACAGGACAATATGATCAGGGTGGGTATACAAATTACGCCCATGGAGCAGCGATGCTGGTCAAAAGAGAAGTAACTGAAAAAGTTGGAATGTTTCCAGATCACTTCTTCATTTACTATGAAGAGTTAGATTGGTCAGCTCATACAAAAAGAGCAGGTTTTGAAATATACTATCAACCCAAGGCAGAAATTCTTCACAAGGAATCCGTTACAATGGGTAAAGAAAGTGCCATCAAAGCTTATTATCATAATAGAAATAGAATATTATTCATGCGAAGAAATTCAAACCCATTCGAATTTCTTTGTTTTCTATTTTTTCTAATCCTACTTATAATCCCCAAAAGCATTATTCAATATATCATAAAGGGGCAAAAAGAACATCTGACAAATTTTATAAAAGGGCTAATTTGGAACCTAAAAACGCCCAAGTATTTACCTAATCAACTTAATTCAAATTAAACAATGATCAACACGCTAGTAACAGGAGGTGCCGGCTTTATCGGTTCTCACGTAATTAAACATTGTATAAGTCTAGGACATAATGTGGTTGCCTTGGATGACTTGAGCGGTGGGTTTAAAGATCATGTACCTAGCGGAGCCAAATTTATTGAAGGCTCCATCATAGATACCGAACTCATCACGAAACTGTTCAATGAATATAATTTTGATTATGTCTATCATTTAGCTGCATACGCTGCTGAAGGGCTTTCCCACTTTATTAGAAGATTCAACTACACGAACAATCTTATAGGGAGCGTAAATCTGATCAATGAATCTGTGAAACACAATGTAAAGTGCTTTGTCTTCACATCATCCATTGCTGTATACGGCCCCGGTCAGCTTCCAATGACCGAAGACATGACCCCTACCCCGGAAGACCCTTACGGAATTTCTAAGTATGCCGTTGAACTAGATTTGAAAGCAGCCCATGAAATGTTCGGTCTAAATTACGTCATTTTCAGACCTCATAATGTATATGGCGAGAATCAAAACATTGGGGATAAGTACCGCAACGTAATTGGGATTTTCATCAATCAAATTATGCAAGGCAAACCACTCACTATATTTGGTGACGGAATGCAAACAAGGGCTTTCAGTTATATTGACGATGTTGCTATTCCGATAAGTCATTGTGTAAATAATAAAAAGGCATACAATGAAGTCTTCAATATCGGTGCAGATAAACCATACAGTATAAATGACCTTGTTAAAATTGTAGCCAAACATCTTGACGTATCCCCAAACGTAAAACATCTCGAAGCACGGAAAGAAGTTGTTCATGCTTATTCTGACCATTGCAAAGCATACGAATGTTTTAGTATAGATTCTACAGTCAGTTTAGATGAAGGAATTGAAAAAATGGTAAAATGGGCTAAACATGTTGGGGCTCGAAAGAGTAAAGAGTTTGAGAACATTGAAATCAATAAAAATTTACCGGAGGGCTGGTCTTAATATTATAATAAATGAAAATAGGAATCGAGGCACAACGGCTATTCAGATATAAAAAGCACGGAATGGAAATTGTGACCCTTGAGCTAATAAAGGAAATTCAAAATCTTGATAAGGAAAATCAATATGTGGTGTTTGTAAAAGATGACGTTGATGATACCTGCATTAATGAAACTGAAAACTTTAAAATCAGAAAATTAAAAAAAAGCCCATACCCGATATGGGAGCAATTTCTTTTACCGAAAGCAGCAGAAGAAGAAAACCTAGATGTACTCCATTGCACAAGCAATACCGCCCCGCTTTTCTTGAAAATACCCTTGATATTAACCCTACATGATATTATTTACCTCGAATCATTAAACTTCAAAGGGTCAATTTATCAAAATTTCGGAAACATTTACAGAAGGTTGGTAGTACCCTATGCGCTAAAGAAAAGCAAAATAGTTATTACTGTTTCCGAGTTTGAAAGGAAAAGAATTGTAGATCAAACACAAATTGAGGGCAGAAAAATCAAAAGCATCTATAATGCTAAAAGTAAATCCTTCACTATTGTAGACGACCAAAATCGAATGTTAGCTGTTCAGAAAAGATATAACCTTCCTGATAAGTTTATTCTATTTTTTGGAAATACAGCACCTAAAAAAAATACGAGAAGAGTAATCGAGGGGTATACTATGTATGCAAATTCCTCAAGCAACATTTTACCACTTGTGATTACCGACTGTAAGGAAAGTTATATCCATTCGATACTGTCGGATATGAATCAGGCCTTATTAACTAATAATATCATAGTAAAGGATTACATTTCATTCAAAGATTTGCCTGAGGTATATAATCTAGCCGAACTATTCTTATACCCCTCACTTCGAGAAAGTTTTGGCTTACCCATTATAGAATCAATGGCCTGCGGCACCCCGGTTATTACCTCAAATGCCTCCTCTATGCCAGAGGTAGCTGGTAATGCTGCTATTCTTATAAACCCAATAAATTCAAAAGAAATAGGTAACGCTATCAAAATACTTCTGTCTGATCGAGCCTACTATAAAAGTATAGTAAAGATGGGAATTGAACGCGCATCTCACTTCGATTGGAAGGTTTCGGCAAAAAAGGTAATAAAAATTTATCATGAAACTAAATTGAACATTAACTAGGATATAACTTTTATGTATACCAGAGCAGTAGATCTGAAGCGGTTAAAATTTATAACGGATATTCTGAAGGACTCAATACCGGAGAGTGGGAACATACTGGATATTGGGTGTGGGAATGGAAATATAAGTATCCATCTTGGAAGCCAGGGCTTTAATGTTCTGGGTGTGGATATTAGTGAAAAAGCAATCAACACAGCAAATCAGAATAATTCATATTCAAACGTATCATTTAATGCAATTGGTGCTGAAGAGCTAGTCACATCGGGAACTTCCTATGATGCTATTATTTGTAGTGAGGTGTTAGAGCATCTTTCAGAACCAGAAAATCTCCTAATCACAATTTCCCTGCTCCTAAAACATAACGGAAAACTTATCATTACTGTTCCCAACGGTAATGGACCAAGAGAGGCCCTAATGACAAAACCAATGCAATGGATGAGAAGAAAGAACAACTTCTTTTGGAAAATAACTAAAATAGTTAAACGTGGACTTGGTTATGATGGAAAAACTGTTCAATCAGATGCAGATGATCTTGAACACATTCATTTCTTCACAAAAAAATCCTTATCTAAAATGGCACATCAGCATAAGTATAAAATATCTAAATTCGAAAATGCTGACTTTATAGAAGACTTATTTCCATTTTCTTTAATAACAAAGCGCATAGGATTTCTTCAACGATTCGATTGCCTGGTAGCTGATGTTTTACCCCATCAATTAACAGGTGGATTTCATACGCTTTGGGAAAAAAGCGAAACTAACCAACAATGAAAATCAACTTCAGTATATCTTTAACCTATGGATTGCTACTTATATCATGTGCTGCATTAAGTCAAAACACAACCCAACTCATAAAAGTCGGTTCTGTGCCTAAAATTCTAAAGGAAACTTCAGGATTGGAAATAACAAGTCCAAATTCGATTTGGTCGCATAACGATGATACTTATTCATTCTTATACAACATTGATAGTACTGGAAAACTTATTAGAGCTGTTTACATTAATCATAAAAATTCAGGATGGGAAGATCTTGCTAAGGATAAAAATAATAATATTTATATTGGTGGCTTTGGTAATAACACAAACACTAAAAAAGACCTCAGAATATATAAAATTTCTAACCCCGACTCAATAACTGAAAGAATTACAAACGCTGAGGTAATCAGTTTCAATTATTCTGATCAGAAACATTTCCCTCCTCCTGCAGAAGAAATGAATTTTGATGCTGATGCTTTAATAAGCTTTGAGGAATCATTGTATGTATTTTCTAAGAATAGAACTGTTCCATTTAATGGCTATACTAAAGTTTACAAACTTCCTAACAGTCCAGGAAAATACATTGCTGAATTAGTAGATAGTATTTTTTTGTGTAATGAATCAATGCTAAATTGTTGGGTAACTGCTGCTGATATAAGCCCAGACAACAAACATTTAGTCCTTTTGAGTCATGATAAAATATGGCTTATCTCATGCTTTGCTGATGGGCCCTTTAGTAGCGGAAGGATAATTGAAATTCCTCTAAACCATTTTAGTCACAAAGCTGCAATTTGCTTTATAAAAGATCATGAGGTTTTTATAACAGACGAATTGGAATTTGGGCTTCTAGGGGGAAACCTCTATCGAATGGATCTCAACCAATGGGTTGAAATAAGCTGCAACCAAAATTAACATGAATGGGTTCAAAAAAATTGTTCTTCAATATCTATTTGGCTATTTAGAAGAATTAATTCTTCTGTTGATTTCTTCATTTACAAGAAAAACAGAAAAGAAGGGAAAGTTTGTGATTTTTGCTCGAGGGCGGTCTGGAAGTACTCTTTTGGCCTCATTTCTTAATCATCACCCTGAAATTAATTGCGATGGCGAAATCTTAAGTCATCGGGTTGCCTATCCAGAGAATTTCATTAGGAATAAGTGCAAGTTATCCAAGAATAAAATTTATGGCTTTAAACTTTTATCTTATCAAATAAGGAGCATTCAGCGAATAAAAAATCCAAATCAATTTTTACGCACGCTCCACTCAAACGGTTATAAAATTATTTATCTAAGAAGGGAGAATCTTTTGAGGCATGCGTTATCAAAAGCCTATGCAAACTATACTGGGAAGTGGCACTCAAATTCTGCCGCTAAAAGCCAAATCAAAATGACAGTAGACAATTTTGATTTATACAAATCTGTGGTGGAAAGTGAAAAACTTGAAAAGTATGAATCCTCTGTTCTTGAAAATTTACCTCATTTAAGTTTGACTTATGAGGACCATTTAGAAAACAATAGGAGCCATCAACAAACAATATCCAATTTATGTGATTTTTTGGAGATCCCACTGGCTCCATTTTCTTCACCATTGGTAAAATTGTCATCTAACAAATTCGATGATTTTGTTCAAAATACAACAGAAATGATCTCATTCTTCAAGCAAACCAAATATTCCAAATACCTTGATCAATAAGTCTATCTTTTATAAAGGCTCAATTGTCTACATTTTTTTTTAATTTGTATTAAATTAAGGATCATCATTTTCCTGCACAATTATAAAAAATGCTCCAAATACTTAAATACTCAATTTGTGCGCTTGGGTGTATTCTATTTACCCTCCCCTGTTTTGGCCAACAGACACAAGAAGTTAGTGCATCAGGAACTCCTTATCTGCAATTTTTGCCAGCAGATTACAATTCCACAACAAAAAAATATCCTGTTCTTATAGTACTTCATGGCACAGGCGAGAGAGGCACGAATCTAAATCAAGTTCTCAATACGGGTGTTTCAAAGCGAATTCAGCAAGGATCAAATATGACTTTTAATGCTGGAGGGACTGGCCCTGAATTTTCTTTTATCGTTATGTCTCCACAGATTACAGGGAGCTGGAATGCAGGAATAACAAATGGATTAATTGATCATGCCATCAATAATTTAAGAGGTGACCCCGCAAGGATATATGTAACTGGTTTTAGCCTCGGTGGCAATGGTACCTGGATATATGCCATAAACTCTCGTAATCAACCCTCACGAGTTGCAGCTATTGCCCCTATTGCTGGTTGGGGGGCGGCACATTTGGTCTGTTCGGCAGGCAATTACAATGAGTATTCCGTTTGGGCATTTCACGGAGACGCTGATGGAACTATTACGATCAACAGAGGTCAGGCAATGATTGATGCCTACAATGGTTGTGTCCCAGCTGCAAGCCCCCAGGCAATGTTTACAATTTATCCAGGAGTTGGACACAATTCATGGGATAGGGCTTACACCACGGACCATTCCGTCCAAAATCCTAATCTTTATGAATGGCTCTTAACCCAAAAACTTGGCGGAAGCCCGTCAGCAAATGCGGGCACTGACGTCACTCTGACACTACCTGTTAACAGCACTACGATAAATGGGTCTGGAAATGATCCTGGAGGAAGTATTGTAAGCTATCTTTGGGCGAAAGTTACAGGCCCTACTGTAACTCTGTCCAATGCTTCAACATCCAACCTTTCATTAAGTGCCATGGTTGCTGGAGTTTATGAATTCAGCCTCACCGTAACAGATAATGATGGAAACACAGCCACTGATAATGTATTGGTTACAGTCAACCCAGTAGTTGTTAATCAAGCCCCTACTATTGCCTCTAACCCTCCAATAACACTTACTCTTCCAACCAACTCAACCAACGTTGTAGCTGTTGCCAGTGATGTTGATGGAACCATTGCATCCTACGCCTGGATTCAAAAGCCAGGAGGCCCTTCTACAGCAACCCTTTCAGGAACAACTACTGCCACATTAATCACCAGCTCCTTGATAGAAGGTAGTTATACTTTTCAACTTACAGTAACTGATGATGATGGTGCCACTGCATCTAGGGATTTTATAATAATAGTTAATCCTGCGGCAGTGAATCAACCTCCCACTTCTAATGCAGGAGCTGATGTACCCATTAATTTACCTACAAGTAGCACAAATCTTATCGGTTCAGGAAGTGACCCAGATGGGTCAATTGCAAGTTACGCCTGGATAAAAGTCAGCGGCCCAACAGCTACTCTGGCTAATACAAACACACCAACTCTCTCGATATCATCTCTTGTATCCGGAGTTTATACCTTCAGGCTCACGGTAACTGATAACCTTGGTCTTACAGACTCCGATGAAGCAACCGTTACTGTTGTAGCGGCTAATCAGGCTCCTACAGCTAATGCTGGTTCAGATTTTTCAATTACTCTACCTACTAGCTCAACAAATGTAGTAGGATCAGGAAATGACCCAGACGGAACAATTAGTAGCTATCAATGGAGTCAGATTAGTGGCCCTAATTCTGCAACGTTAACAAATGAAAACTCGACAACTGCTACTATTAGTGGGCTGATTCAAGGTAATTATAGTTTAAGCCTAACCGTGACAGATAATGACGGAGCAACCGGAGTAGATAATGTAATTGTCACCGTTAATGCTGCCCCCGTAAACAACGCGCCAACATCAAACGCTGGAGCCGATAAAAGCATTACACTACCAACAAATTCGATTGTCCTTTCAGGATCTGGGCTGGATTCAGATGGAACGATATCAACTTATAGCTGGACAAAGGTATCTGGTCCTACAGCTACTCTTAGCGGTTCAAATACAGCTACATTAACAGTCAATTCTATGCTTGCTGGATCTTATCTATTCCGTCTCACTGTAACCGATAATCAAGGTGCAACTGGTTCCGATGATGTCAATGTGACGGTTCAACCAGCGGCTGTTAACCAGTCTCCTATTGCCAATGCAGGATCCGATGTAGGGGTAACACTTCCTGGTACTTCAACAATATTAAATGGATCAGGAATAGACAACGATGGTACAATTTCAACTTATTTATGGACTCATATTTCCGGTCCTTCCGCTACACTGTCAGGTCAAACTACAGCAACATTATCAATTTCCAATTTGGTTACTGTTGGTTCATATGTATTCAGATTAACAGTAACAGACGATTTGGGAGCTACCAGCTTTGATGAAGCTATTGTTACTGTAAGTTCCGCAAACATGGCACCTATAGCAAATGCAGGTTTAGATCAAATATTAACATTACCAACTAATTCTACTGTGATAAATGGATTAGGTTCTGATTCTGATGGCACTATTACAAGCTATTTATGGACAATAATTTCAGGGCCAGCAGCGGCCGGATTATCAAATGCTAACACACCTGATCTTACTGTATCAGGTTTAGTTGAAGGTACTTATATTCTTAGGCTGACGGTAACGGATAATGACTTAAGTACTGGCTCTGATGACATAAAAGTAATTGTAACAGCCACAAATATGGCGCCAGTTGCAAATGCAGGAACCGATAAGACAATCACACTTCCAACAAATTCTATCAACATTATTGGCTCAGGATCCGATAGTGATGGTACAATTGTTTCATACCTATGGGCGAAAGTAAGTGGCCCTGTAGCTACGATAACCAATTCAAATTCGCAAACTCTATCAGTTGCAGATGCAATAGCTGGTACATATGTATTTCGGTTGGTAGTAACAGACAATCTTGGGCTCACAGATTTTGATGATATGCAACTTTTTGTAAATTCACCAGCAGTCAACCAGCCACCCGTTGCCAATGCTGGAGGTAATAAAACCATTACATTGCCCGTAAGTTCGACAGTTTTATCTGGTAGTGGTTCAGATCCAGATGGCACCATTTCTTCCTATTCGTGGACTAAGGTAAGTGGACCTGTAGTTGCACTGACAAATGAAAATACCTCCAGCCTCTCTCTTAGTACTTTAGTCCAAGGAACCTATGTATTCCGATTAACAGTAACGGATAACGGAGGTCTAACTGCAACAGATGATGCTACAGTCAATGTACTTCCCCAAATAGTAAATCAAATACCAATTGCTAACGCAGGTGTCGATAAGGTTTTGACACTACCCACTAATTCGATAACATTATTTGGAAGTGGCAGTGATCCTGATGGGTCTATTTCAAGCTATATGTGGTCGAAGCAAAGTGGGCCTGCCTCAGTATTAACAAATGAAACCACACCAAATCTCTCCTTATCTGGCTTGGTCGAGGGAGCCTATGTTTTTCAACTTGCTGTAACTGATAATCTTTCAGCTACAAGTACCGATATCGTTAACATAACGGTCAATGCAATGGGTGTCAATCAGGTTCCAATTTCAAATGCTGGAACTAACAAAACTATTAGTCTTCCTACGAGTTCTATCAATATAAACGGAAGTGGTAGCGACCCCGATGGATCAATAACAAGTTATCAATGGAGTAAGATTAGCGGCCCTACTGCTACTCTATCTAATGATAATCAGGCAATACTTTCATTATCAGATTTGCTTGAGGGCTTGTACACATTTAGTCTGGTTGTCACTGATAATGATGGTGCTACTGATAATGATGAAATGACCGTACTTGTTCTTTCAGGGGCCACCAATCAATCTCCTTCAGTTGATGCCGGTGTGGATATAACATTGGTTTTACCAACCAATAGTGTTGAAATCAATGGGTTTGCCTCAGACGTTGATGGTACTATAGTAACTTATGCTTGGACTAAAGAATCTGGTGGATCAGTTACGTTAACCAATGCAGATAAAATCGATTTATCTCTTACTAATCTACTTGAAGGGAGCTATACTTTTCGGCTAACAGCAACCGATGATGATGGTTCAATTGGATCGGATAATATTGCGGTTCATGTACTCCCTGTCGGGGCAAATATTCCGCCAATAGCTAATGCAGGTTCAGATCGTGTATTAACATTGCCCACTAACAGTTTAACCATTAACGGTACAGGAAATGATGCGAATGGCCCGATTGCTTCTTTTGCATGGACTAAAGTAAGTGGGCCAAGCTTAACGATTGCGAATGAAACCACAATGAATATTTCATTATCTGATTTAGTTGAAGGTGTTTATGTTTTTCGCCTTACTGTAACTGATGAAGGTGGGTTAACAGGAGAAGACGAGGTCATAGTTACTGTTTTTTCACAAACTTTCAGTCAAAGCCCAGTAGCAAATGCTGGTGCAGATATTTTTCTTGATCTTCCTACTAATACTGCAACTCTTGAAGGTTCAGGCTCTGATAATGGAGGTTCAATAGTAAGTTATTCATGGACTTCTATTTCAGGTCCGTCAACCCCTACTCTTTCGAATGAAAACACCCAGCAACTTACAGTCTCTAATTTAGTTGCCGGTACTTACGTCTTCCGTATTACAGTAACTGACAATGATGGCTTAACCGCCTTTGATAACACCAATGTCATAGTGAGTCCAGAAGATTTAATTTCTCCACCCGGAGGGACTCCTCCCGTTGCTGACGCTGGTGCAGATGTTACAATCATAAGTCCTGAAACGACAGCATTACTTGTAGGAGGAGGAACTGATGACGGAATCATCAGTTCTTTTCAATGGTCGCAAATTTCAGGAAATCCATTACAATTAACAGGGATTGATCGAGATAGCCTTATGGTTGCAGGTCTAGAAACTGGGGAATATATTTTTGGCTTTATGGTTACGGATAATGATGATCTTACAGATAGCGACCAGGTAAAAATAACGGTTACTTCCAATTCAAGCTTCCCAATGAAACTGCTTTCTCCTAATGGAGATGGTCAGAATGATGTCTGGATACTAGACCCAGACCCAAATACTTATAGCGGTTGTCCCATAAATATCTATAACAGACGTGGATCTGTAATCTATCAATCCAATTCATACGCTAACGATTGGAACGCCACAATAAATGGAGATCAGTTGCCCGAAGGTGTGTATTACTACGTTGTCAACTGCCAAAGTGGGAATTCAAAATCTGGAAGTATTACTATTATTCGATAATGAACAAATTCCTATTTATACTTGCCAGTTCCCTTTTCTGTGCTGTTTTTAACACACAAGGCCAGCAACTCCCAGTATATAATCAATTCTTTCTTAATCAAAGTCTATACAATCCCTCGTTCATAGGGGCTAATGGATATACGGAATTGTATATCAATCAGAGAAATCAATGGGTGGGTATAGAAGGATCTCCGGTAACAACAAATATCAATTTGCAACTACCGATAAAGCAGAAATTGGCATTAGGCATTTTCTTATTGAGCGATAAGTCAGGATTACTCACTAGCTATCAAGGTGATATTGGTCTAAGTTACCTTGTGAGACTGGGTGCTACATCCAATTTATCTTTCGGACTAGGTGCAGGAATGGAGAGAAACACCATTGATCCTACCGTAGTTGATAATGCCTTGGTAAATGCCCGTGGCACTCAATTAACTGGTCAGTTTGGGCTTAATCTCCAAATAAGAAAATTATCTTTTGCTTTTGCCCTGCCCAAATTATTAGAAACTGATTTATTAGAAGAATTTAACATCGAACAAACTGGTCTAGCTGCACTTAAAACCACATTTTCATCGATTGGTTTTCAATTTGATGTTGGGAGTCAATTTGTTCTTAAACCAACCATTTACTATTTGACAGATTTGACATCCGTTGATCAATATGGTGGCCTTGCCTCTATTACTTATAACGACTTGGTATGGCTGGGAGGCGGATATAAGGAAGACTTAGGAGCGAATGCTTTTCTCGGTTTTAATATTAAAGAATTTATTCAGGTGGGTTACGCCTATGAATTTGCCACCAATATTGCAGATAAGACAGGAAATGGAACACATGAAATTCACCTCCGAATTAGATTAGGAAAAACCAACAAACGGCAATATACAGTAGAGTCCAAGGTAGAACCTATCACTATTACTCCAGTAGAAGAAACCTTTGTCGAACCAAAGCCTCTGGAAGAAGAATCAACAGTACAGGAAGAATTTAAAGAACAACCAAAAGAAGAACAAATTAATCTTCCAGAACCGGCTGAACAACAGGTGGCTGACATTCCGAATATGAACGAAAATATTGTGGAAGAGCTAGTGCAAGAAGAGGAGAAAGTAGTCATAACTGACAATATCACTAATGTTGAAAGTGATCATTCCGGTGAAATGCCACCTGGTTACTATATCGTTGTTGGGGCCTTTAGTAATAGAGCGAATGCACAACAATATCTTGAAAGAGTAAGGGCAGCCGGCTTCGGAGGAAGCTTAGGTTCCAATCAAAAAAGTGGCTTCAACTATGTTTATTTGAATTTTATAGATAGTTTGGATGCTGCAAAAACACGAAGGGATGAGATTAGGGAAATAAATCAGTTTGAATTTCCTAATGCATGGATACTCCGCATAAGGTAATCCTACAAGTTTCCTTTCTTGAGTTCAGTGGCCGCATAATCGCATGCCTTGGCTGTTAGTGCCATGTAGGTAAGTGAAGGATTTTGACATGCCGATGAAGTCATACAACTCCCATCTGTTATAAATACATTTTTTACATCATGCATTTGATTATTTCCATTCAATACAGAGGTCTTCGGGTCCCTCCCCATTCTAGCAGTTCCCATTTCATGCACAGCTGAACCACCGGGCCTCTTATAATCAAACGTTTTTACATTTTTAAACCCGGTAGCATCAAGCATTTCAAAGGCGCTTTCCTTTATATCTTTCCGCATGTTTTCTTCATTTTCATGATACTCAAAACTCACTCTAACAAGTGGCATCCCCCACTTATCTTTTTCATTGTCCAGTTTTATGGCATTAGAATAATAAGGAAGAGTTTCACCCCAGGCTCCAATCCATAATTTCCAAACTCCAGCATGGAGTAGCTTTTTTTTGTACTCCTCACCAAACCCTTCAGTATTCATATAATGATCCTCCCAACCAGCCCGTTCACCATAACCTTGATAGGCAAATCCTCTGACGTATTTTTTTTGGTTCGTCTCCTCATTTATATTTCGAAAGCGAGGTATGTATATGCAGCTGGGATTTCTTCCACTGTAGTACTTATCCATAAATCCAAAATGCTCACCTTCTGCACCGGCAATCACAAAATGATCCATTAGGTTGTGCCCTAACTGACCACTAGAATTACCAAGCCCATCTGGAAAACTATCCGATTTTGAATTGAGTAATATTGCAGCCGTAGCAATGGTACTGGCATTCATGAAAATAATTTTGGCATAATATTCTACAACTTCCAGCGACTCTGCATCAATTACCCTTACTCCAATTGCTTTTTCCTTGTCCTTGTCGTACAAAACTTCAGAAACAATTGAATTTGGTCTTAATGTCATATTTCCAGTCTCCATTGCTGCTGGAAGTGTCGCTGAATTGCTACTAAAATAACCGCTAAACGGGCAGCCTCTATCGCAGAGGTTACGAAATTGACAAGGACCTCTCCCATTCAACGCTTGGGTGAGATTTGCAGCTCTTCCAGGAGTCACAATTCTATCTTTATATTTTCCCTTAATCTCCTCAGAGAAATAATCTTCAATACAATTAAACTCTATTGCAGGAAGAAAATTACCATCAGGTAAATGATCAAGTCCTTCATTTCTTCCGCTAATACCTACAAATGACTCCACATAGCTATACCAAGGCGCAATATCTTTATAGCGGATAGGCCAATCAACGGCTATGCCCTCTTTTAAATTAGCCTCAAAATCAAGATCACTAAGACGATAACATTGCCTTCCCCAGGTTAGGGAGCGCCCGCCCACCTGATACCCTCGTATCCAATTGAAAGGTTTATCCTGAATATAGGGGTGTTCTTTATCATTTACATAAAAGTGTTTACTGCCCTCGTTATAGGATTGGCTCTGAATTGGGTTTTCCTCCATATCCCTCCTAGTCTTATGAAGTTTATGCTCAAAATCCCAAGGATTTTTCATAGCCGTGCTATAATCCTTAATATGCTTTACATCTCGTCCTCGCTCAAGCACAAGTGTTTTTAAACCTTTCTCACAAAGTTCTTTAGCAGCCCATCCTCCACTAATTCCCGAACCCACAACTATTGCATCATAGGTAACTGCTTTAACCGCTTTGATATTTAAGTTCATCTTACTGAATTAATGAGTAGCCCAAGACCGCGGGTTATTAACTGCAATACATCCTTCATACTTACCTGGGATGTAATTATATCTTAATCCATCTTTAGCACCTACCAGTGAAGTGCAATAGGCGTATGACACATACTCTTTTAGTGTTGAGAAAAATGGCTTCCCAAAAAGGCGAATCTGAACCTTATTCAATAAATCATTCTGTGAATTACTGTCACTCTCAAAATAATTCATAATTTTTTCTTTCTCTTCTCCAGTGCATTTAACAAATGAAGTTCCATATAAATCATAAGTACGCTGCTCCAGTTCCTCGAGTCCATCAATAAATTTATTTATTGACTGAACATCCGCGCAATTGGATATAAGTTGAATTATTGTATCACAAATATTGGCCTCATTAGCCCCAGGAACATCCGTATGCGGTATAACCATAGCAGCCAGCTCGCTAATTATGGCCTTGTTTGAAGTTGCACTCAATTTATTTATACTCGGAGTGGAATAGATATTAAATAATTTGTAGCCAAAAAAGGTAAGTCCAATCCCTCCCACTATAGAAATCATTCCTTTCAACGCCCTTCTTCTTTTCATATTCAACTATTGTCAGAATTAAATCAGGCGTTCTATAACCTCATATATCTTTTCAACATTTCGCTCCCATGTATGTTCATTGGCAATCTTTATTCTCTTGTCTACTTTTCCCTGGTTGTCATCCCTCAACGCAAGACGAATATTTTCAGAAAATTCTTCTTTCGATGTACTCAACAAAACTACCTCTTTAAAATAGGCCATAGTTTCGGTGCCCGTGGCAACTACAGGTTTTCCCATCGCCAGATATTCATCAATTTTTCGTGGATAGTTTCCAATTGTCATGTCGTTTACTGCTTGAGGGTTGATTGCGACATCAAAGTGATGAATGTAACCAGGGAGATCAACCTCTTTTTTCCCACCTAGGAAATGGAGATTTTCAAAACTATGGAGTTTAGAATTCTTGAAAAATTCATCTTCCGGTCCAACTAAAACAATACTAATATCCTGGTTTGCACTAGCAAGAAACTCTAATAAATCGATATCGAGTCGTATAGTGGTAAGAAAACCCACATAGCCGACAATAGGCCTCTTAATACCCATTAAATCAAGTGGCAACGGATAATTTGCAGCAGGGTCAAATACTTCCAAATCACAACCTTGTCCAACCATGTGAGAATTCGGATTATGCGATTTCATGTAGTTAGCAAGGTAAATAGAATTTGAAACGACTGCATCATACTTTCTCGCTAGCAGTGGTTCTAAATATTTACCGTGCCTGGCGAAGTATGGCTGCTTGGTGAGGTCATCTCTGATATAATATAGAGACACCTTGGGGTTTAGCAATTCCCTGGAGTAGAACCCTGTAAACATTAGGCTGTCGTTAAACAAGATAAGATCCGTGAAGCCAAGCCTCTCAATTCCTGATTTAATGTCATCAATAAACAATCTATTATTCCTTCTGTTTAGAAACTCATAAAGTGAAAAGTGTGGAAGCCAATTAATACTCTCTATTACAGATGATGGGTAAAAGTTCCACAAATTCTCATGAATTTGAACTAGGGGATCGTCAATCCCTGCAGCTATCCTTAACCTCTTTTTTACTTCTGGCGATGATTTATGAGTTAATTTTGTCTTTCTGTCAAGTGGTGGATTTACATACAGAACGCGATTACTCTTACTAAATTCGGTGGCAATATTCTTACAATTACTGCCAATTTTTATGTCCCAAGGCTGAATTCCAATAACAACAATATCCCGACCTGCAATCATTTGTATTTTATCCAATCTTGAGAATATTTCCTCCTTTTAAAAAGGTCAAATTAAGGCCAAATTGTCACTTTAGTGCCAATTCTTCCTATTTTATGTTAAACCCAAAAATAGGTATTTCCGGAGTCGTTTTTTTTTTGAAACTTACGTAAATTTATGGGTTACAAATCCCTTTTTTGCCCCATTAAACATTGTCTAAATAAACGAAGGCTGGCTTTAGTTGAATGAAGATTGTAAAATTAGTTGCAGTATTGTCTTTTCTGCTCATTTCAGTACATGGAATAGGGCAAATATCTACCAATAATTATTCCTTACAGCCTGGAACGATAAGTTACAGAATTGTTGGAGGTGGCGTTGATCCGACCCCCCCTGCTAACTATACAAACACATACTACGGTGCCCCGTCAGGCGCTATGACCTCTTGGAACTCCTCACAATATGGAGAAGGGCATTTGGAATATGACCCAACGGGTGCCAGTACCTATAATTACAGGCTTTTATTCCCAGTAGGGTATGATCATAATGACCCTTATGAATATCCAATGATTTTAATGATGCATGGCGCTGGGGAATCAGGATGGTGCTGGAATAGCTGTTATAACGAACTCACAGACGAACGATACAGGAATAATGATCACAACTTATTACACGGAGGAAAGCCTCATCTAGATGCTGTGAATCTCGCTAACGGCAAAAAAGCAGAAGATCCTACTTTGCCCAACAAATCTTTTCCAGGGTTTGTGCTTTTCCCTCAGAATCTGCCCAGTAGCTCTCAACCCGGGTGGGTGGGCAACGGTTTTGATGCCGTGGCACGTATGGTTTTGTTGCTACAAGATTCTCTTAACATTGACCCCAACCGAATATATGTACATGGGCTTTCTGACGGGGGAAAGGCTGCATGGAAGATGGTTGACCGAAATCCTTCAATTTTTGCTGCGTTACTGCCCATGTCAGCAACAATAGGTTTAAATGGTGTTCAATATGCCGATATGGCTCACGTACCTGTTTGGCAATTCCAGGGTGGAATTGATGGTAATCCTACACCCAACTCAACTATACAAGTTGGAGATAGACTTAGGGCCGAAGGTGGGTCTGTTCTTTATACGGAATACCCTGGATTTGGACACGGTATTTGGAATAAAGCCTACGCAGAGGCTGATTTTTTTCCTTGGATGTTAAGGCAGAATAAGTCCAATATTCATGTGTACTTTGGCGATTCCACCCTGTGTCCAACCAATAGTAATGGAATCAAACTAGGCGTCTCTCAGGGCTTTCTAGCCTATCAGTGGGAACAGGATGGGGAAATCATACAAGGAGCCACGAATGAATCAATTATTGTTACCCAGCCAGCCACTTATAGAGTAAGATTTAGCAGGGTTTCCGCAACCCCCAGCGAATCTGAATGGAATATCTGGTCCAAGCCTGTTGTTATAAAAGAAAGCCTACCCGTAACCCCTAAATGGACAACCATTGGCAGCCCTCATCTACCAGGTGCCAATGGAGAAACTTCGGTTACAATAAAAGGAGTCAATACGAGTGGGTTAAGCAAAAATTGGTACAGAAATGATATTTTGCTTACTGGAACTGCCAACACCCTTGATTCAATTATTAGAAGTGGAAGCACAAATGCACCAGGAGCTTACACGCTTAAAACCATTCCTGTAAATGGATGTGAAAGCCTGACATCAGAAACTTTAACTGTTACTTATAATTCTCCTATAACTCTAGCCATACCTACCAATCTGCAGGGGCAAATAACATCAGCTGGGAGTGTTCATTTATTCTGGCAAGACAATTCTCCCAATGAATCAGGTTTTGAGGTGTACAGAGCCACTAGCCCAACTGGGCCATGGTTACTAAGGGCTCAATTGAATGAAGATATTGTTGCATATCATGATGCAGGACTTCTCCCAAACGCAATCTATTATTATAAGATACGAGCGGTTAGTCCCACGGGGAAATCTAATTATACTAATAATTTACAAATAACTCCCCTTGCTGATACAGAAGCGCCTACCCCTCCGCAAAATCTAACTCAAGTTTCAAGAACTATTTCCAGTGTTAGTTTAAGTTGGACTGCAGCCACAGACAATACCGGTATTGCGCAATATTACATTTACTATGGATCAACAGTGATCCCTACAGGAAGTACCGCTACAACTTATAATGTAACTGGATTAGCTGCCAATGAAAACTTTCTATTCACAGTAAAGGCGGTAGATTTCAGTAACAATTTTTCCCAACCCAGCAATCAACTTGAAACGACCACCGGTTTCAACGGGCTCAATTACGAACATAGTACCGGAGCCTGGAATTTGTTAACTGAGATTGATTGGAGTATTAAAGAAATTACCGGAACTGTCCCTGATTTTACAATTGCTCCAAGAAGCCAGGAAGATTTTTTTAACTTCAGACACTACGGATACCTCTTTATTAACTCAGGAGGAAATTATAGGTTTCGAACAAGGTCCGATGATGGAAGTATGCTTTACTTGCATGGTTGGTTTGATGGAATCAATTTCTCAACCTATCGGATCGTTAACCATGATGGCTTGCACGGAAATTCCTACTCAGCAGAATCAGCAAATCAATCCCTCTCCTCTAGCTCATCATACCCAATTTCATCTATTTATTTTGAACGTGGTGGTGGGCAATCACTTACCGTTGAATATAAAGGTCCTGACACCAATGAAAATTGGATTGCTATTCCTGCGAGTGCTCTAACCAGTGGAAGTGCCCCACCTTTATCTCCGCCAAATCCACCTGCCGGCCTGGTGGCAGCATCTATTAGCATGACATCTATACACCTCGATTGGACTCATTTACCTCCTCCACCGGCTGATTTTGAAATTTATAGATCAACAGATAACATCATTTTTAATATTATAGCCACATCTGATGTAAGTGAATACATAGATAACAATTTATTACCCTCTACTCTATACTATTACAAGGTGCGATCAATAAGCACTTCCGGATCATCAGGGTTTTCTGCAGTGACAAGCGCCACTACTCAGGGCGATTTAGTCAGTCCTAGTGTACCGGCTAACGTCACATTACTCACTAATACCTATACCAATGCCGGACTTACTTGGGATTCCTCAACGGATAATGTAGGTGTTGAAGGATACAAGGTATTTATCAATAGCGTTCTTGTAGATAGCACCTACACCAACACATACTTTACCACTGCTCTTTTACCTGAAACCTCCTATGATTTTACCATAAGCGCATACGATGCCAGCGGAAATGAATCTGCTCAGTCCACAATAGAAACCGTTTTGACTAGCACGCCAATAATATTCTACTCTCTTCCGACCGGTGATCTAAATCAGCTTTCCACCTGGAATTCAGAATCAGATGGGAGTGGAACTGCACCAACAAGTTTCACTTACAATGGGCAGTATTATCACATTAATCGAACAGCTACTTTAACGAACCAATGGGTAATAGGAGGAAGTATATCAAAAGTGATAATTGATGATAATGTTGACCTCAGTCTCGGGCAAGCGCTTAATGGAAACTTACGGGTAGGAGAAAATTCATCGTTGAATATAAATTACCAAGGAGATATAGTTTTCGATCAATTAGCTGCTACCTCCACCGTTACCTTCAATTCTTATACTTCAATCCCTCCTGCTAAATATGGCAATTTGATATTGAATGATACCGGCCTAAAAATACTTCCTGAGGGTACAGTAGAAATAGAAGGAGATCTTACTCTTGCCGCGGGTGTAGGTATTAAAGGTGCACCTTCTAACGGAACCACAGTGACTCTTCATGGAGACCTTCTAACAGGAGCATCAATGCCAAAAGCATCAACAGATACAAGGGTATCGATACACTTTGCTGGCAATAACAGCCACACCTTGGATGCCAATTCAGATCTGGCCTTTTATCAGATCGCGACAGATACCAACGGATCAGCAATTCTTAATAATACAAGCGGTGGTCCACTAACTTTAACATTGGGTTCCCTCAATGGGGGTGGCTTGTGGTTGGCAGATGGAAGCACACTATCCATTGCCGATAATCACCTTCAATTAATTTGGGCAAGTAATGTTAACCCTAATAATACATCAGGAAGAATATCTGTCTCTGGGGGAGATATTAGTTTGACAACTTCCACAATCAATGATGCGAATTTTTACCTTACCCCTGGAAGTAATTCTGTAAGGGATTTCACTTTATCTTCTTCTGCAGGAGGAACAACTTTTATTCGTGAAGACTTGGAGATTACTGACGGTCTTAAGATTAAATCTGGCATAATAAATTCTTCCAACCATTTAATAATCAAATCCAGCTCATCTGCAAGCGCTAGCATAGAAGAAATAGAAGGCAATGGTGCAATAGTGGGAGATGTGAAGGTAGAAAGGTTCATGGCTGCAGGTCGGCAATACAGATACATCTCCTCCCCTGTCTCTGGGTTAACGGTAGCCGATTGGCAGAATTACTTTCCGATTACAGGGAATTTTACTGGGACAAGCACTGGCGCAGGTTTATCCACCAATCCATCAATGTATCTCTATGATGAACCTTCAGGAGGTTGGATTGAATATCCCAATTCAGGATCAACCAATGAAGTACCCATAGAAACAGGAAGGGGATATTCTGCCTTTATAAGAGACAACATAAATCCAACTACAATACTGGGTCAAGGATCGGCACATCAAGGTAGCATTCCATTTGGCCTTACAGGAGGGACAGGAAGTAGTCTGGATGGTTGGAATTTAATTGGCAATCCCTATGCTTCCGATGTAGTCTGGAATACTACAGACTGGACATCAAGTGGTATAAGCAACGTGATTTATGTAACAAAGAATACTCCTGGTGGTGCTTCTACTTTTATGACCTGGGACAGAAGCACGAACACAGGAACTTTAGAAAATGGAAAAATTCCATCTGGTCAGGCATTCTGGGTGCAAGCCATAAATGGCTCCCCTTCCCTTACCGTAAACGAAAGCGCAAAAACAACCGAGAGTGCTTTAGAAAATACAGAATTCTATCGAACAGGCACACCTGAAATCTCACCCAATGTGTTTTCAGTTGAACTGCGCAATGAAATTAATGTTGACGCTACATTTATCAACTTTAGAAAAGAAGGAAATGATGCCTACGATAAATTAAATGATGGCGTTAAAAGACCAAACACTTTCTTCGAATTCTCAACAAAGTCCATTGATGGAGTTTCACTTGTAGTTAATAGCCTTTCGGATGAATTTTGTAGCAAAAATATTGAGGTTGTACTGAACAATACTGAACCTGGCCATTACACACTAAAATTTGATCATATTGATTCCTTCCAAATTGGTTTGGTTACTCTTGAGGACAAGCTGCTAGGCGAAACAATCCAAGTTTCACAGAATGGATTTGAATATGAATTAGATGTAACATCAAATACATCTACATTTCAAAATAGATTTGTGCTTCACATTAATCGTCCAGATTTGCTTACGGAAAAGGAAATAACTACCGAGACCCCAGCAATTTGTAAGGATGAATCGCTTGCTACAATCACTATTGAAAATTCTCAAGTTGGAGTTGTGTACGAAGCAGTGAATACAGAGTCAATACCCATTTCTGACCAATTTGTTGGAAACGGTGGCCTCTTACAAATAGACATCCCAACTAATCAAATGAACGTAGGTGCAAATAAGATATTTGCCAAGGCCTATTTCCCTGGATGTAATGCCGTACTGCTGGATGACGCCACAAATATTGATCTGCAAGACCCAATTGTAAACCAATCCATTAGTAACCTTCAATTTTGTATTGGAGACGAAATTGAAATTGGTATCGAGACCACGGAAGATTTGTCCATTTGGTATGATGTAGCCTATGACACTGCGTATACAATATCGGGCAATAAATTAACTACACAACCACTTAAGGAATACAATGCATTTCATGTCTTTTCATTGAGTAGCAATGGTTGTGTAAGTAGAACAAAAGCACTTATTGAAGTATTTGGGGTTACCAATACCAAACCAGAAATCGAAATAAACGGCCCCGAATTAAGTACTGAAAGTGCCTTCCCCGTTCAGTGGCTATTGGATAATAATCCCATACCTGAAGCTACGGAACAGAGATACTTACCATCAGTTTCTGGGAACTATTCGGTAATGTCAATAAATGGATCTTGTATTGTGATTTCAGAAGCTATTAACACACTCATTACAAAAACTGATGATGCAGGAAATGAGAAATTCTCAGTCAGTGTCTTCCCCAATCCTGTTACAACCCAATTCTTTAACATAAAAGGAACCACACCATATGCGGGCGAAATTTCTGTAGAGCTTGTCGACACGATGGGTAGAACTCACAGATCACAGGTTATTTCAAATGAAGAGCTTCACAATGGTATTTCTTTCCAAAAGCCATCTCCCGGAATATATTTCATAAGAATAAAACAAGGAAGGGATATAACTTTTTTGAAATTATTGGCTAACTAGTTAACTAATGACTAGGTTCAATGAGAGGATGATTGCTTACACGAGAGTAATTACAATCAATTTAATCATATTCTTAATTCTACTTTTTGCCATCAATTCCGCGTGCTGGGTATATTTAAAAAATACAAGAGAGCCATCTCGGTCAGAGCTTCCCAATTATGAATCCGAACGCACCTACGCTAGGAAAATATTTAAGGAGTACAATAAGGTAAAACAGCAGTATGAGCCATTCACAGAATGGAAAGCCCTGCCTTTTCAAGGTGAAACTACAAATATACTTGGCACTGGTGAGCGCATTGTGCCAGGAATCAATTTAAATGGAACCCCTATTTATAGATTCTTTGGAGGATCAACCATGTGGGGAGAAGGATCGGATGACTCAAGGACGATTCCAGCATATTTTAAACAAAGTAAACCAGATACTCAAGTAATAAACCATGGACAACTCGCTTACAATAGCAGACAGAACCTGGAAAAACTTATTAACCTTCTAACTCAACTGGATACTATCGGCACGGTTATATTTTATGACGGTGTCAATGACGCTGCTTTCTTGTGCCCCACCGAAATTGAAGTTCCTGGCCATCGCTTAGTTCCTTCCTTCAAGCGGAAAATAGACGGAGATAATGTAGACTATGTCCTAATTTTCCTAGATAAAGTATTTATTAGTAATATAAAGCGGCTAATCAATCGATTAAATTATTCCAATCAAAGCACGCTGGCCTATAATTGCGTTGGCAATGAAGAAAAAATCAGTCAAATCGCACAAGGAATCATAAGAAATTGGGAAATGGCTCATACATTGGTTTCAAATTCTGGAGGTCGATTTGTTGCAATACTTCAACCTGTAGCTTTCATCGGCAATCCAGAGGTTGATTATTTACAATTAGATGAAACATTAGGCCAAAATGTTGTTGCCGTCTATAAGGCGGTACAAAAACTAATAAAAGAGAATAATTACGATTGGATCATAGACATGAGTGATACATTTGATAATAAGCAATCTATATACATAGATTTTTGCCATGTTTCCCCATTAGGAAATAAAATAATGGCGGATGCCATTATCAAAATTCTAGAGCAATGAGGCATTTTATCTTCGTCCTTTATTTAATACATTAACATGGCTGTTCGTTATGACCTAATTGTTGTTGGGACAGGGTTTGCCTCAATTTTTTTTCTCAAGAAATACCTTGAAAAAGCTCCGGTAAATTGTCGCATTTTAATTCTGGAGAGAGGTCAACTGTACACGCATACCCAAAGACTTAAGGATAAGGTTACTAATAAGGAAAGATCAGAAGAATTCGAATTATCATCTGACACCTCACGGTTGATTGAAAGTAGTGATAAAACGTGGGTATTTGAGCCCAATTTCGGAGGGGGATCAAACTGTTGGACAGGATGCACTCCTCGTTTCATGCCCTCTGATTTCAAAATCAATTCAACATTCGGAGTAGGTACTGACTGGCCCATTTCCTATGTCGATATTGAGCCCTACTACAATGAAGCGGAGTTGCTAATGTCAATTGCAGGGCCTGAATTGACTCCTTTTCCAAGAAATACGCCATACCCATTGCCATCCCACAAATTAAGTACAATTGATCTCCTGCTGAAGAAAAGATACTTAGATAAATACATTAGTCAACCCGCTGCGCGAGCAAGCATAAACACAGAAAACAGAAATGCCTGCTGCACAAGCAGTGTATGCCAATTATGCCCTGTCAACTCAAAGTTTACCATTGAGAATACTTTTTCCCAACTATTGGATGACACGAGAATTCACTTAGAGTACGGAGCAGAAGTTTTTAGTATGACAACAAGTAGTTCCACAGCTAATTCTGTTCTTTATAGGCAGAATAATGAGATTAAGGAGGCTTCTGGGGAAGTAATTGCTTTGGGAGCCAATGCAATCTTCAATTCCTTAATTCTATTAAATTGCGGAGATCAAAACCCTCTAACTGGAGCTGGGCTTAGCGAGCAAGTTGGTAAGTATGCATGGTTCTATTTTGATGGTGTGAATAATCTTGGTGGAAGTTCCGTTATAACAGCCAATGGCTATATGTTTTACGATGGCAATCACAGGAAGGATTATGCGGCCTGTTTAATTGAAAATCATAACCAACCATTTATTAGAAATGAGTATGGGAAGTGGAGGCAAATAGCCAAATTTAAGTTTGTTTATGAGGACCTACCACAAAATAAAAATAAAGTGACCGTGGGTAGAAACCAGTTCGTTCCCAAAGTAAATTATACAGGACACTCTGAATACGCTCAAAGGGGTATTGACCAACTTGAGTCTAACATCAACAAATATTTTTCATTCTTACCAATTGATAGAGTCGAAATTGATTCACACTTACAAAAAACTGAAGCTCACATATTAGGAACTACCAGAATGTCAAAATCGGTACAAACGGGAGTGATTGACAAAAATCTAATTCATCATAAATATAGAAATGTATTCGTCCTCGGTGGGGGATCCTTTCCAAGTATATCACCTTCAAATCCAACACTTACACTTTCAGCCCTTTCTCTAATGGCTGCAGATAAAAGTTTTTAAATAATGTTATCCAAATTAACAAGAAGGAAATTTCTATTAATGATAACCTTGGTCACTGTCTTGTTTGCCGCAAGCTTTTTTATGGCAATCAACTTCGATAAGGCAGTAAAAGGCATAATAAAAAAAGATACCTCCAAACTTTCTGTTGAAGACAAAATAATAGATCAATTTATGCAAGATGCAAGAAATGATGGGAAATGGGATCAATTTAATTTTGAACAGAAGCTTTTTATCAAATTTGGCTACTATTTTAAAAACACAATGATTCCCTTTCCTTATAAAAATAAATTTACCCAGTACAGAAGCTTCATTGTTAGGAATTTTTTATTGTCAACAGATTTCTTTTTAAATAAAATGGATAGTAAAAAAAAGTTAAGGTATATAGGTTTGCACAATCCGTACAGAAGGCCTTGCTCTAATCCATTCTCAAATGGATATTATAACGCGAATGAAATTGTAAATGGCAGGGTCTAAGTTTTTGCCCTACATAAACCACCTGCGAGGTTTAGCCATAGTCTTGATTGTAGGTATTCATTGCAGGACTTCATTTGAATGGGGCAAGAATTATTACCAGGATAAATTCTGGTTCTCACTAATAGTGTACGGAACTATTGTTTTTGTCTTTATTTCAGGCTTTTTGTTTCAACATGTTAATAAAACAAAATTTAACTTTCGGGACTACATTATAAAAAAAATTAAGTACGTAGTTCTCCCCTATTTCATTGTTTCTACCCCTGCAATTATAAACAAACTTTACTTTGATTCGCCTGAGCCCTGGCAATCAGAATTCTATAACTCATTGTCAATCCTTGGCAAGTATTTCTATATGATATGCACCGGGAAGCACATGGGGCCATTTTGGTTTATCCCAATGATTACAATAGTGTATATCATTTCACCATTTCTAATCTATCTGGATAGATCAAAGTATTTTTATAAATATGTCTTTCCAATAGTATTTATTGGCGGGCTATTTCTTCATGATTTCGGACATAACACAAGTGTTGTAAACTCCTTTCTCTATTTCATCCCAATCTATTTATTAGGCATGTGGTCGAGCAAAAACGCTAAGGCTATCGTAAACCTTTCATGGCCGCGACTCACTCCATTTCTAATAATCTATGTTGGCATTTTCATGATGGAGTTTCTTGACATTCTTGCCATTGGCAAGACCTATGGATTTGCCGAAGACGCAAGGCAAAACATATATGCCTTTAATTTCGGAAAGTTAAAAATGATTCTGGTCTGTCTTGTACTAATGAATGTGTTATACCGTTTCAACTCCTCAAGATTTAGGTCTTTAGACATACTAGCTCAATATAGCTTTGGTGTATTCTTCATACACTTATATGTTATAAGAAGCTTAGAAATTCTAATAAAACATTTTTTAGGCAATCTTAACTTCAACTCAGTAACCTTTATAGTCTTCCTGACAACTGTTACTGGACTTTGTATATTGATTGTGTCCATAACCAAAAGACTATTAGGACGCAAAAGCAGGTATATAATAGGGAGCTGACCCCCTATTAAAACTTTCTATAAAACGGATCAGTAGCTATTGAAAGGATTTCCTTGTCACCTTTACTGTCACCATATACAAATATTTCAGAGTAAGCTGATAAATCAACATGTTCTCTTAATCTCCTAAGTTTCTCAATCCCATAGCAATTCGATCCACTTATACTTCCTGTAAGTAAATTATTCTTTACCTCAAGCTTAGTAGCAATAAGTTCTACCCTGAACAAATCACTCCATGCTTTGATCCAGTTTTCTGCAGAAGCGCTGATAATCAATACTTTATGACCTTCTCTTAGATGCCAATGAAGTTTCTCCATTGCTTCAGGGTTAAGCATTCGCGGAATACATCTTCGGGCAAACTCATCCCCTCGAGAATTGAAATATTTGATATTCTCACCTTCAAAGAAATAACTTAAAACATACTGTTTAATACGGCTATTACTTAATAACCTTGCCTTCATTAGAACGAGTAGTGGAGACCACAATAAAATTCCAAAATAAAAATTCCTTACTCCCTTATAGAATCGGATGAACTCCAAAAAAGAATCTGATTTTATTAAAGTTCCATCAAAGTCAAATACGGCCAGGCTATTATTCTCCATGATGTATTGAAAAAGGTCTGATTACTTTATGGAATGTCATCATAATCAACTAATTCATCTTCTCTGACCATCACCTTTCTAGGCCTCTTCACATAACTATTACTAAAAATACTCTTACTATTTTCTTCGTTATTCACTGTAATTTGATTCAAATCCAAAATTGAATGAAAAAAATTTATTGTGCTTATAGGGTCATTCTCATTCAATTTTGCGCTCCTAATCTTATCGGCATATTTCAATTCGAATAAATCAGAATACCAAAATAAAAATGGAATGTGGTATACATACCTAGATGGTGTTCCAATGCCATGACCAAGCTTATCCAAGTTACCATCGAAAATAATTTCACCATGATCAGAAAGGTAAATAACACTAGCTACCCAACTTTCATTTTCTACTAACTCTATAGTTTTATTAATTACAAAATCCGTATATAAGATTGTATTATCATAGCTATTCATTATTAGGTCTCCATTTTCAATGCTTTTAGAATTTTCATTGCTATTCATTGTTGATGGTGTGTACACATTAAACTCTTTTGGGAATCTTTTAGCATAATTATAGTGGCTTCCCTGAGTGTGAACCACTATCAAAACATTTTGATTATTCGAATTAATTGCCTCTTTTACGGAAGTTAAAAGCGACTCATCAAATAACCCTTTACCCGCAAGCGTTATGTAACTATCAGCTTCGTTAATAAACCTTATTGTTGAGAGTTCCGCAGGTTGATTAGATATCCAATAAACCTTATACCCTGCTTCTTTGAATGCGGTTAAAAAAGACTTTTCCGTATATAGAGCATCGTGACTTTCAGGTGTAGCTCTTGTCAGTATTAGAGGTAAACTTAACCCAGTTAGAGGTACAGGGCTAATCATGTCAGAGAAGGTAATTATATTGGTTCTCCTTGCCATATTTGGAGAAGTATCCCTATAATATCCATTCACTCCCCAGTTCGAATAGCGTGATGATTCCCCCAGAATCACAATACTAATCCTTCTTGACCCAATAGTATCTCTTTGAAAGGCCTGAAACGAAAAATCTTCAAACCTGACGTCATTAAAATCATCTAATTCCGTATAGGCCTGAATTGTATTATGAATTAAACCAAACGGATAAGAAAGTGTAAGCACTCTCTTATATAGATGTCCACTGATATTTTTATAACCGTGAAGATGTATGGTCCAACCCACTATCAATAATGTAAATAATCCCGCACCAGCTATAAACAACCGCTTAGTTAAGAAGGATATTAAAACCCTCTTTGGCATCCAGAATTTAATCACAAAAATATAGCCAGTAAAAAAAAACAAAGTTGCAAAGGCCAGCCATTCAAACCCACGTAAAAATTCCACTGCCTCATCTTTATTAGTTTGCAATACCCCTAGCATTATCCATTTGGTAGGAAGAATGTCGTACAAATAAACAGTAACAAAGGCTATTGGAGAAACAAGAATAAGTGGAGATAATAAATAAAAATAATACCGCAAGTTGACAAACTTGAAAATCAATGGAATTGTAAAAAAAATGAAAGCAAATATTAGCCTAATTAATATTCTTGTAGAGTAAGATAACTTTAGCACTAATACGTTTTGAAAATATAAAAAGAGGTTGGGGGCAAGCAAAATAGTTAACAATGCAAAAATCAAAAAATAATGACCTACCCTATTTTTTGATTCTGAACCATCCATAATCATAATCTTACAACAGTAAATCGCTATAACCTAAGTCTCTTAAAGATAAACTCAGGAATGACTGATATTATGAACATAATCACTCTCCAGAATGAAATCACATAAATCACATTCTTCTTCTTTTTGTCAGCGTTATAAATAGCTTTCGCTACCTCTAATGGGGAAGCCGTCAATTGTTTTGGAGTAGATATACCTTCAATCATCTTTGTATCAATAAAACCTGGTTTCACTGTCAAAACATGAACACCTGACTTATACAGCCGGTTTCGTAGCCCGGAAAGATAGGTTGTAAATCCAGCTTTTGCACTTCCATAATAATAGTTACTTTGCCTTCCCCTATCACCTGCAACGGAACTTACACCTACAATAAGACCACTTTTATTTATCTCATAGATATTAGCTATCAAGCTAAGAATAGACACAGCACCCACATAATTCACCATCATGATCTTGGTGGACTCTATCAAATCCCTCTGAGCCAATTCATGGTTTCCTAGATAACCGAAAACGCAAAATGTTTTTTCTGGAAAGGGTTGTAATTGATCACAAAACGTAGTGTGAGTCTTAATGTTTTCCGCATCAAAAAAATAAACTTCTACCTTAATCTCAAATCGAATTTCAAGGTCTGACCTAATTATATTTAATTCCTCGATCTTTCTTCCAGCCAGAATAATATTATGTCCATGAGATGCGTATTTAAAAGTAATTGCTTTCCCAACATCCGAAGTCGCACCTAAAATTAAAATTGAACTCATGTTAGTCCTAATCTTTCTGATTGTATCGAGGAGAATTGCTTATCAGGATTGTACTTCTTGATAATTGACATAAATCGATCCAAATGTGGATAGGATTTCCAAAACATTTCTTTATTCATTCTCGCATCTTTTGCTAAATATATTCGTCCACCATAATTCAAAACAACTTTATCCAGTTCATCAAGAAACTTAAAAACACCTTTTGACACGGGAAAGTCCAATGCTAAAGTATATCCCTTCATAGGAAACGAAATTAAATCATTCTGGTCACCAAATAATTTAAGAACAGCCAAAAAAGAACCTGATCCTCTTTTTCTGATTCTTCCCAAAATATCCACCAAACCCTTATAACTGTTATCTAAAGGTAATACAAACTGGTATTGAAGAAATCCTTTTGCCCCGTACATTCGGTTCCAGTTTTGAATTGAATCAAGTGGATAAAAGAATTCATCATATGAAATAATACTTTCCGAATAATTAGATAAAGTTTTATTATAGTAGAGCGTGTTGAATGCCTTGACAGACAATTTATTCAAAACCAAAGATGGTAAGTTAAATGGAATAGAAAGTCTGAGCCTTTCATTAAATTTATATGGCGTTTCCCTTTTCTTAATGGGTAGCTGATCAACATTAGCGTGCTCCCCCACCAATACAATACTCCTTCCAAACGCTTTCCCTCCTTTTAAACAATCGATCCAAGCCATCGAGTATGTTGCATCACCATACTGTCCAAACATGCTCATTGCCTCTTCCAGGTTTCTGACCTTTATTTTTTTTTGAACAACATAAGCTGATTCGATTTTCTTAAGTTGGAATTTTACTTTCAAAATAATACCAGTTAGCCCCATGCCTCCGCAAGTAGCCTCAAACAAATCAGTTTCAACACTTTTGCTACAAATTCTAACCTGGTTATCATCACAAAGGATCTCGACTTCAATGATATGCCTTGAAAAACTACCCTCCTTATGGTGATTTTTTCCATGAATATCAGCCGCCACAGCTCCTCCAACAGTAATGAATTTTGTCCCTGGAGTAACCGGCAAAAACCATCCTTTCGGCATAACAACATCGATAATATCGCACAACAAGACCCCAGCCTGACAACTTATGTTTCCATTCAGTTGATCAAACGAAATAAACTTATCATACTTTAATGTAGATACAATCTTGTCAGCTAAGGCTGAATCACCGTAGCAACGTCCATTACCACGAGGTATAAAGTGATCCCAATTTTCTATCAGTTCAGAGGCCGATTTAAACGAATTAAAAGAAAGGAGCTTTGCTTCTGATTTTGGGTAATTCCCCCAATTTGCCAATATTTCAGACATCATTAAGAAAGTATATAATGTAAAAGAAAGTTAGAATCCAAGCCAATAGGGTAATTTGGATAAACCTATCCTTATACAATATTTTTATTGGGGACCCGCCACCATTATCAACAAGTGTAATTTGCAAATACCTCATGATTCCCATAACAACAAAAACTGAAGTTGTATACAAATAGTCAAAATGAATCCTCGCATTAACATCAGCTGAGAGGGTATACATAAGATATGAAACTATAATCACTCCCGAAATCAACGTTAATGAAGAGTTTATAAACTGTAAATTATAATTTGACGTAGAACTCCTACTCACCATACCTGATTTATTAAAAATTAGAATATCCTCTCTTCTTTTGGCAATGGCCAAAAAAAGAGATAATAAGAAAATCATAATTATTAACCACTCCGATATCAATACATCACTAAGCACACCTCCTGCAAGTACTCTCAAAATAAACCCAAAGGATAGTATGATCATGTCAAGAATGGGGATATTTTTTAACCCAAATGAGTACAGAATATTTATTAACAAATAGATTCCTAAAATCCATAGAAATTCATAAGGAAGGCTATAACTAAAGAATATGGCAATTATTAATAAAAGAAAGGTTATGAGTACTGCAACATTTGGCTGAACCTTACCTGAAGCAATAGGCCTTTCCCTTTTTCTGGGATGTAGCTTATCAACTTCGCAATCTTTTAAATCATTGATTACATACACTACACTTGAAACAAAGCAAAAGGCGACCACGCCAGATAGTGTCTGCCAAATACTATACTGATTGAATATATTTCCAGCAAAAAAAATCGGAATTAAAAGAAATAAATTCTTAACCCAATGATGTGGCCTTATGAGTTTTAAGATTTCATTCATGGGTTATGAATAGCACAACTCCTAAACTAGGAGTTATGGAATATTATCAACAGCCCAATCACTGTCCAAAAAGCGCCATGAATTTCCATTGGCGTCATGAACCTTAACAATTGCCTTAAACCAAACTCCAGATGGCGTTCCACTGAAAACAGAGGGGTAGTCAGATCTTTTTAAAACCTTACTATTGGCCCCTGCAATAATAATTTGGTTTTGAAGATCATATATAGGTCCATTACCACCAGTAAGCCACATGTATTCAGTAGCATTTGTATCTTCAGCAATCCCCTCAGTACTTACATAAGTGTAGTCGGCTGACCACGATTTATCTGTATTATTCCAAGTAGCTTTGATATCATCGGCCAAAGGCTTATTCGGATAGGTATTTGGTGGATATAACTTTGAAAGCTCTTCATAAATAAAATTATCTTCAGCACTTGTGAGTGATCCAAATTTTACACCCATAAAGAAAATATCGCAGTGAGCATTATTATTGGCAGTGCCTATTACGAGGTTCTCCACCCCCTTATTACCAACGTTAACAGTTCCAGGAATCCTTTCTCCATTCATCCAAGCCATGGAATTCGCACCATCATATCTCAATTTCATAATTGTTATTTTATTATGAGTCAATACGGGCGTCCCAGGTTGAAAATCGCCATCATCGGCTTGAATACTCATCCTCAGATGATCTGCTTTATCTCTAAAACTTGGTGCTCTGAATGAACCAAGGTACCCTTCGTTCTGGGGAGCATTAAGGTCTCTAATAACAAGATATATTTCAATTGGCTGAGCAGTAACAGAGGGTAGCTTAGTTGACCATTGCTGAAACTGTACATTAGGAATAAAAACATAGCCACCATCAGTATCAAAAAAACTAGGTGGCTGACCATATCTTGTCGGATTTCTATCCCCTATGTAAAGGAGATCCTGATCTCCAGATAAATCCTCCCAAAATAAAACTGGTTGATTATTAACCCTAGGTATTGTGCCATTGTCATCGGAGAAAGTTTTCAGGGCAGAGTAGGAATGATTAAAGAGAGAGTCCAAAGAAGCAACAATCTCCGGATCGCTATCACTCTTACATGTTAATAATATCAAACCTAAAGGCAAGCTCATCAAAGTTACTAGCACAATCTTTTTCATCCTTAAAAATAGTTTATAGAAAAACAAGGTCTAACTATATTGGCTTTGCATACTGCCGCAATACTAGCCAATTAGCATAAAATTAACGATTTTAGTGAATTATTTCAATAAACTGTACCTTAATTAACTTTGGCACAACCCATTACAAGATGTTTAACCTCAACGAGGCATAGTCAATTTAACTGGAAACAACTCAGCGAAGTAGTAATTACCTACTCATAAGAATATGTCTCGCAATGCCTACATAATACTTCTAATTATTATTTCAACGGCAGTGTTTCATGGCTCTACAGTCATATTAAGAAGTAATCTACATAGTCCCTATTTCCTCAGTAAAGAATTAAAGACCAGTGAAGAAACTCTATATGAATGGAACAGGAGCAACGAGGCACCATTTAAATATAGGATTCTGTTTAAAAATATAGTTGAAATTGTATGGAAAATTGCTTCTCCAGACAGAACCAATCAGGCCTTTTTTTATGCATATAAAATAAGTAACAATATCTTTTACGTTAGCACAATTTTACTATTCTTTATTTTATTAGTTCGTATAGATTTAAACCCAAGCAAGGCATTTATTGGCTCATTAATCTTGATGTCCTTACCCCCCTTTCTTATGGCCTTCTCGCCACCGGTTCATACAAGAGAGGATATGCTTGGATATACCATTCTTCTTGGAGGTATTCTCTTCATTATAAATAAGCAAGGATGGTGGTTGTTGCCAATATCGATTATAGGTGTCCTTTGTCGTGAGACATTATTAATTCTTCCTCTACTCTACGTTTTTTATGGAACTGATAAATCTTTAATCGTCAGACTGAGCATACTATCAGCATCCCTCATAACTTTTATTCTAGTTAGGTTACTAATCGGCTATGAGTACTACAATCCGCTTGAAGGTATGCAATGGAATATTGCCAACCCTGCACAAGTTATAGGGTTCTTATTCCTTACTTTCGGATTTCTATGGCTCCCATTTCTTAACAAGATATTCACATCCAGATCATATGTGAATAATCAATTCATATCAAAATCTTCGAGACTTGCATTAATTATTATTATAACAACAACTTTCATCGGTGGAATATTTAATGAGATAAGGTTAGCCTTTTTGTTATTTCCATGGGTTGTTTTAGAGAGTTACAGTTATATAGTAATTCATATGTCCGAAATAGAGAAAACCATTAAAAGTAAATCATATCAAACCTACCTTCTAATAGCTATAATAATCTTTTTACCTGCTGCTTTATATTTTTTTCTTTACTATCAAGATTTTATAACCCCAAGTAAATTCTCAATTTCAATGGAGAATTGGATTATATTGACACTATTCAATTTATTCATAATGGCTATATTCGTTCCTATTTTCATTCGGATTGAAATTATGAAACATAACATAACACCTTGAGAAAAACTTGTCAATGGCTCATAAGTCCACTTGGGAATAATTCACTGAAATTACTTCAAGTAGGAATAATTCTTACAATTTCAATCCTACCTATTTTCTTCAAATACCCATTTAAGATTAATCTATTTCTTGCTTGGGAAGGGGCTTATCGTCTGTATCTTGGTCAAATACCGCATGCAGAATATTATCTCCCCATGGGATTTGGTTTTTGGATAATTCCAGCTCTTTTTTTTCGTTTATTTGGTCCTTCTTTATTTACATTAATAATTACCCAATCATTTATTAATGTGATTAGTGGCTTAGCATTTATGGGAATACTAGACAGACTAAAAGTACCCCCTGCTAAATCCTTCCTGGCTCTCCTGGTGTTTTGTTTATCTTTTGTACTAGTCAATTTTTGGCCATGGTACAATCATACAGTTGTCGTATTTCAATTAATCGGATTATATTTTCTATTATCTTATATTTTTTCTGACTCTAATAATAGAAAGAAGTACTACTTTATTCTAGCATCATTCTTTTCTATTCTTGCATTTTTCACAAAACAAGATGGAGGCGGGTTCGCAATAATATTATTACTTGTTGTATTACTCACTAATGCGTTCCTAACTCGCACGTTCAAAGAAATTTTATACTTTTTCTTACTCTCAATATTTTTCATATTACTCTTCACATTACCCTTTTATGGTTCTAGTTTGTCCTATTGGTTTAATTATGGTCAATTCCCACATAATTCCCGGATCAATTTGTTTGATATAGTAAACTCATTATTCAAAGATTCTCAATGGATAAAATTTTACTTAATAGCTATTACGATAATAGTTCTTGGGAACTTCAAAACCATTCTGATCAATGATAAGCGACAATTGATTTTTCTTATCATTACTTTATTCATTTTAGGCCAAGCCATCGTTATTCAGGTCACAAGTTATATTCCACACAATACAAATATTTATTTTCATAGTTTTGCCACTGCGTTTATCCTAGCATCTTTGAATTTAAAAATATCGTTCTCCAAACCAATAGTTTTGATCACATTATGTTTTCTAATACTTATTTGGTGGTCATCTGATTCGTGGCGATATGGCAAAAGAATTTTAACCAGAGCCTTTCCCGATTTGACGGAAGTACAAGGGACGAGTGGAACTGACCAGGTGTCTATCAGTACATGGTCTAAAACGGATCGGGCCAGTGTCACACGAAGCCGATGGAAAACTTCTAATTTAAAATCATTTAAAAATATCTACTTGCCAGAAGAGACAATTCAAGGTATCCATCAAATTTTATCTCTTGATATCGTTAAAACAAAAGATCGAATGGAATTAAAAGTACTAAACATGTCAGAATTGACACCCTTGGCTTACGAAATTGGATATACTCCACTTATTAAACATCCACTTTGGTACCATCAAAACGTAGCCATCTTTCAAAAAGAAATTGATGAAATATGCACTAACATAGAAAATGGGTATTATGATCTCGTGTTATTTCAAACTATACCAAATCTCAATAATTTTTACCCTGAACAAGTAAGAAATTGTCTCCATTCGGTTTACAATATGGAAAATAAATTTCTAGCTCCCAGAGCAAGAGAAAATTCATTTGTGGAAGTCTACATAAGATCTCAAACAATAAATTAGACTCAATTCACATACTCAAGCTTAACTCCTATCAATTCTTCCAAATCAATTTTGGAAATAGCGAGATTACTTTGATAAATAATAACATTAGCATTTTCTCTATTTTGAATGCTCAAAGCCTGACTAAATTCATCAAGCGTTATCTCACCTCTTTTGAATTTTTCTTCCTCTAATGAGAATTTTGAGCGAACATCTTCAGTAGCCTGCAATTGCAAATCCAGGAGAAGGCTATCTTTTTTATATTGTTCATACCTTCGAAGTACTTCAGCTCGTAAAGCAAGTTTCCTACTATTAATTGTTTCCGATGCTATTAATGATTCTTGCCTTTTGACCTTAACTTCCAGCGGGTTTTGAACAAAATTACCGAGAGTGATAAATGCACCCAAATTGTATCTTGGGAAAAATTGAGATCTCGCAAAAACATCTGAACTGGGATCGATGTTAAACTCATTAATATTTCCAGTCACTCTAATTTGCTCAAGCCATTGCCACTTTGCCTGTTTGGTCTGCAGTTGTGAAATAGAAGCCCTACTCTTTAAAATTTCATTTTCAGGATTATTTTGCCAGGCAAGCATAACCAATTTCTCAGCATAATCAACATTCTTCGTGCCTTCAGGTAAAATAATAGCGTTAAAGTCAATCTTTTGAGCCAACACTGTGTTGACCGTAATTACAAAAGCCATTAAACAATATCTCATATATATTATCCTTGTATTTAACTTCTATGCACTCAAAGGTAAATCATAATTCTGACAAATTATTTATCCCCTTGC
This sequence comes from Cyclobacteriaceae bacterium, assembly GCA_040216665.1. Taxonomy (GTDB): domain Bacteria; phylum Bacteroidota; class Bacteroidia; order Cytophagales; family Cyclobacteriaceae; genus ELB16-189. The sequence goes on from JAVJOQ010000006.1 coordinate 130,995, forward strand.
CCTGATTTGAGGTTTGTCAAACTTAATCATATTGGGAAAAAGAGCATGTATCGATATAAAAATCAAGCTAATAGGCTTTTGCCCAGTAGTTGCTTGAGCAAAATTGGCCACAGTAAGAGCGAAAAAAGAGGCCATATAAGCCGCATAATATATCTTAATTTCTGGGTCACGCACTTTAAAATAGTTAGAAATTCCAATGGCCATAATCACAGAATATAGCGCCAATTGAATTATTAAACCAATCCACCCCTTCTCCAATGCAGTCTTTAAGTAACCGCTATCAGTTTGAAACCCGGCCAAACGGTGTCCAGGTGAATAAACGTGTCCAATATCATTTGTAGTAAAAACTCCTCCACCTATTGGATGGCTATAAATGTATGGCTGAATGGCTGTCCTATTCCTATCCCTGACCTGCATAGAGGGATCTTCACTGGGGCTAAATGTGGATTTCAGTCGTTGAATAGAAGGGCTATAAAAAGGACCAAATAGTATTGCGCAGAATATAATTACAGATACTCCCAGGAATACAATAGTAACCTTATTATTAAGGCTCAGTAATATGTAGAATACGATACCAACAGGGATCATTGCGGTAGCAGATCTAGTGCCTGAATAGGTCATCCCTGCAAACATTATTAAGGTACAAATTAAAAGAACAACTTTAATATGTGGTTTATAAGGGCCAAGTATCATAATGGTAGTAAAAATACCCCCAAAAGCCATTAAGAGTCCAAACGCTGCAACATCTGACAAAAAAGAAAACTTTCGGATCCCAGACCATACAGAAATAAGATTAAAAGTTTTAGGATTGGCATAAATAGCTCGCCATTCAAAATCACTATATCCAAATATCTCTTGATATATTCCATACAAACCTGCAAGGACAGCAAGAAAGAGCCAAAGCTGTGTAAATCTCTTTACATAGTTAAAGTCGGTAAATACTTTAATTACTATAAAATAAAGAATAAGTGTAAATACAATTCCCCTTAGTGACACAATCCATCCAGCTATAGAAACAGAATTAGGATTTGCGCCCTGTACTAAGTTGTAAGTCTCACTCACTAATAATAAATAGGTGACTGGATTTTTGAAAAGGCGCCATCTATCTCCAACAACCTTAAACTCTTTTACAAGAAGCCCAACAAATAGAATGGATGAAACTACTTCAATACCAATCCCTGTAGGGATATCAACAGGGCTAAGTCGACCTATTAAAAATAAGAAATATCCGTAGACCGTAAGGATCAAGAATCCGTTCTGAGGGTTTAGTAAAGAAATCAAGAATAACGGTATCGCTAATAATAACAATATAAAGACTACACCAAAAGCAATACCCAACTGGGCAATTCCAAAAGCGACTAATAATGAAATGATTATCAGTCCGCCAAGAAATAAAGGTTGCTTAAATTTAAGTGAAATCGACTGATCTTTTAAGGATTGCATGAGAATCGATATCTTGTATTATACTCAAAAGAAGAGTACTTTCAAAAGTATTGCTAAGTATCCCATTACTACTGCCAGGATAACCAAAATTTTAAGAGTTCTATCCTTATTTTTAAAATCTTCCACTCCCAGCTAAACAATTTATTATAATAATTTCGGTAAAATTATTGCTTTCTAGTTACAATTTGCGAAAACGAAACCCATATCTCTTTATAGAAAACAAAGATATGAACCATGGCTTTAGAGAGTTCAACCTTAAGCTTCTGTCTGATCACAACCTGCATCAAAATAAACCCCAAGAAGTAGGTCAGTAAAGTTCCATACGCTGCTCCAATCATACCAAATGACCTAATGAATACATAATTTAAAATTACATTCATCAAAGCATTACCAGCTGTAATATAAAAATTGATATTGGGAAGCCCAACTGAGTCAAGGATCGTTCCAAATTGTCGTGCAAAGGGCAAAAATAGTGTATAAAAAATAGTTATTTGTAAAATCGGCACTGCAGAAAGATATTTGTCGCTGGCAATTAGTGAGATGATGGTTCCTGGTAAAAAGAAAATGATTACCACAGCAGGAAGCATTAGTGCAAGAATGACTCCTACTGATCTTTCGTACAAATATTTAGCTGCGCTTAAACCATCCGTTGAAAACCTTTTAGCGCTTTGAGGAAACACAATCGCTGACACAGCAGTTGTTGGCACCTCAACCAAATTAGTAATCCGTATAGCAGTATTGTAGAAGGCAACAGCTGCTGTTGACATTAGTGAGCCCAACATGATCTGATCGATGCTTTTATATATCATTGAACTCAAATTTGTACCAATGACATACTTCCCAAAATGGAATTGTTTCATTGTCCAATAGCCAACCCTTCTAAACCCAATAATCAAATATTGTTTACTAAAAAAATAAAAGACAATCACACTAACCAATGTACCTGTCAACTGGAACCAAACCAAATCCACGAGATCAAATTGAGCATCGTTTAAATAGTAATATAAAATTATGATAAAGAAAATTCCATTTTTAGTAACATGTCCATAAAACGCTCCCTTAAAGGTAAGGTTTGCATGCTGTAACACTTCAAATAAAGAGAATGGGATCAATAAAATTGCTGTAATAAAGTAGATATAAAACATCTCCACTAACATTGGAGCCTCCCAAAGAAGCGCTAAGGGTTTAACGGCTAAAGCCATTCCTGACAAAATAATCAATGTAACAGCCGAATTAAGAACTATTGATGCTGAAATAATTCCACCATGCTCCTCAATTCTGTTTGAATTCAAGAATTTAATTAAGCCATTTCTAATCAAGCCATTTCTTACTACTTCCAATACTGAAATAATGGTTAAAAAAAGGGTCCATGTACCGAAATCACTTACTGATATAACCCTGACCAAGAGGTAAAAGCTTGCGAAACCAAATAGTAAAACTGATAAAGTTTGTAGTATACTATAAAAGCCGGATTTTAGCCAATATGGATTAGATTTTAGCTTCAAGGGAGACAATAATTAAAAATGGGAAAGATACACTCATAAACCAATTGGTTTTAAACCTAATTCATATTAATTCAGCAAATTGAGCAACCGTTTTGTACAAATTGTTACTTTCGTTTTGAGCTAAAAAAAATAAGATGCCGCAAGATGCAAATTTTAATGAAGGAGTGATTTATGCTGAAAGAGCTTTTTTAAGTAAAAAAAATCATTTAAACATCGATAAAGAGGTAATTATTAAAAATATCGATCTCGATGGTAAAGATATCCTTGACTTTGGTTGTGGAATGGGAGGTATGAGTACATGGTATGCTCAAAACTGGAACTGTAATGTATTGGGAATTGACATTGATCAGTTTCATATCGATGTTGCACAGCACATCAAACGAAAATATGACGTGCAAAATGTTTCGTTTGAATGTCAGGATATTCTCACCTATCCGAACGAAAGAAAATTTGACTTAATAGTAATGAATGATGTCGCAGAACATATTGAGATCAATACTCTTGAATTGATAATGGCCTCTCTTAAGGAACGTTTAAAACGAGGTGGAAAAATTCTAATAACCTACCCACCATGGCATGGCCCCTATGCATCCCACTTGCATCACGACATCAAAATATTATGGAGTCAATTTATCCCGAAGCCCATACTGCATCGCTTAATCGTAAAAAATAATCGACAACTGGTTGGGAAGGAAGATTTAATGACAATGTATTACTCATTAAATCACTTGACGCATGATAAATTGATGAGGATAATGAGGAAAATCCGTATGAAAAAAATTTTTAGGAAAAGCCATAGTATTATAAGCCGTTTATGGAATATAAATGCAAGGATTTTTCCATTTTATTTTCTAATAACTAAGGAATTAGTAATATTCACTCGAGATTCAGTTGACACTTCCAAATGATTTTGTCCGACAAAATAAATCCAGACTTAATGCCAAATTTCCTATTCATTGGAGCTGGTAAGTCAGGTAGTACCTCATTGGATCAGTACCTAAAGCAGCACCCTCAGATATTCATGCCTATAAAAGAAGTTGGTTTCTTTGCTTTAGAGGGTCAAAAAAAGGTAGACCCAAAAGACGACCCTGAAATGATGTACCATTTTCCGAATGGCATAACTAACCTAGTGGATTATGAGAACCTTTTTAAAGAGGCAGGTAAAAATCAATTGAGGGGTGAAACGTCTCCCATCTATCTATATAATGAGGACGCCCCAATTAGAATTAAAAAATACGTTCCAGACGTTAAACTAATAGCGATTTTAAGGCAACCCATTGACCGCCTTTACTCCAGATATATGCATCTAGCCAATGAAGGCAGACAGCCGACAGAAAACTTTGAGGACGCAATGGATCGAAAATCGATTTGGTGGAGAAAAAATGACCTAGTAAAAGAGGGTTTTTATTTTCTGAATCTTAGTAGGTATTATGAACTTTTCCCCCCTGAGCAAATAAAAATATTCTTATACGAAGATTTCCAAAAGAACCCACAAACAGTACTAAACGAAATATTTAGCTTTCTCAATGTCTCTAATGATTTTCACCCGAATACAAACGTAAGATATAACGAGAATGGTTTTATTAAAAATCGCTTATTTGATGGGTTTTTCGGTAAAAATGGTGTCCTATTAAAAACAGTGAAAGTAATCACTCCTAATTTGTATGAAAGAGCAAAGAACAGTTCTACCATACGAAACAGTTTGAATAAAATAAGAAATGTAAACTTGAAAAGGCCACCATTAAGTAAAGCTGTTCGCATAAAAGCTACTCATGAAATTTATAAAGAGGATATTCAAAATCTTCAAGATTTGATATCGAGAGACCTATCTCACTGGCTAGTGAAATAATAAAGACGATTAAATTGAAACGCGTTGCCATAATCTTTATTTCATCACTGGGTGCGCTCATTTTTATAGGGTTTCTTATTTACCGATTTGCCTTACCTCAAATAATTACCAACGTAATCATGGCGAACGACAAAGATGTTGAAGAATCAATTCTAATTCCTAAAAAATTAAAAAGTAAAATCACCAAAGCTAAAATGTTAGTTCAAAAAGAAATAAAAGCGCTCCCTATTATAATGGATTCTTTAGATCTGAATTTTCAAGATTTAATCAAAATGGTTGAAAGGTTAGACGCGAAAGAGGCCGTTAAGGCATTTAATGAAATTGACAATAAAAGACCTGAAACAGCAGACCAGGTTTTTATTATCCTCACAAAGAATATTAATATCGAGGGGTATGACATCAGTAAATTTCGTTTTGTTTTTAGAAAAAAATTTAACAAAAATAAATTAGATGAATTTATAAAAAGGATTAAAGATGAAAACCTGCTTTCATCTATGACAGTTGAGATTGCTAGGCAAACAGCCAAACAAATTCTCCTCGATAATCGTCAAAAAATAGAAATCGAGCTGAAGAACTTACAAGATTAAGAATTCAAATCTTCCACTTTCACATTGTTCAAAACCGCTCCAATCAGCTTCCCATTCAATTTCTTGAGGTAAGAAATTGAATCAAGATCATTTTGTTTAATAGACGCTCTGGCAGAAAAAACAGAAACCACACCATCAACAAATGTTACTAATTCCTTGCTATCAGAATACTCATTGAGTGATGCACCTTCAAGAAAAATATAATCGTATGAATCCTTAAAACTTGTTATCATTGAGTCAAAATTTCTGCCTGCTAAAATTTCCGCTGGGGTTTGCATTCCCACATTACTCCCAATAATATCAATATTTTTATCATTTGTTGAGGATACAATGTTTTTTGTGTTTGATGTAGGGCGAGAATCTGAACCTTCCACTAGAAGTTTAATTTCATTATCCTGCATAAGCATTTTATCAAAATTGGGCTTAGCTATTAATGAACGGGTCAAGGAATTGTTTCTGAAATTTGTATCAATAAGTAATATTTTCTTATTCAATAAACTTAAGGAATAACTAAGAGATAAGATGGTGAAGGTTTTACCCTCCCTAGGTTTTGTGCTAGTGAACAGTATGCACTTACATCCCGAATGTTCAATTTCGAATCTGATCTTACTCAAAAAATGCTTATAATTATCAAGCTCAGGTTTTTTTGTTTTTGACTTAAATAACAACGACAAGTTAATCTCTTCGATTGAAATTTGATTAATCTGCCCCATCAGATTTACCCTAGCAAGGCTTTTAAATCTAGATGGGTTCTTAATAGTCATATCGAAGAATTCAACCATTAGTATTGCAAGGACGCACAAGCCAAAACTCCCAACCCCTGCGAGTGCAATTATTAAGATCTTCTTCGATGACTCTGGGGAACCATTTGGCTGCCCCCGAATAATCAATTCAATCGAAGTCTCTGAAATTCTGGATTTGTTCTTTTCAGTATTATATTTATCCAATGCCTGAAGATACTCTTCAGAAGCTGTTTTAATTTCCCTTTCCAGTGCCTCAATAGTAGCTTCCTTACTTAAGGCACCTGAAACACTATTCTTTAAAGTCACGATAGACAAACTAATTGATGACAAACTCCTTTCTTCAATTTGCAACTCAAGCTCAAGTTGCTCCTTCGCAAGCAATAATTCTTCCTTGGATTGACTACCTATTGTTGTCGAAGTTGGGGTATTTGCCAAAATATTCATTTCAATTTGAAGCTGCTCACGGAAAGTATTAATGGTAGCAAGCAATTCGGTGTCTTTAGATCCTCCATTAACATAAATTTGATTCAACTCATTTATTTTTGATCTAATTTCTAATATTTTCTGATTGATGGCAGCCCTGGAATTTGGTAAGTTAGGATCCATCTTTTCCATTTTACTATTAACACTTGCAAGTGATAGTCTCAACCCTTGAATTTTATCCAACTTGTCTTGCCTAAGCATTTCAAATTGAGATATTTGTCGTGTTTTAAACTCAGTCTGATCATCAACAAATAGGTTATTTGAGGCCTTGAAGTTGTTTATAAATGCTGTTTTTTCATCCAAAATTTTCTTTTTCTCCTCAACTAACTCAGCAAAAAATGAGACTGATTCATTAGAAATATTTGTCCTATTCCTATTAACATACCTAATATATTCTTCACTCTCTGCATTAACTACAAAAGCAGAGAGCAACGGGTTTTCACTAATGTATTTAACAGAAACGTAGTCAGTATTGTTAATGCGATCTATACTAATATCATTCTTCAACATCCAACTTGCATACCCATAAATTTTTAAGTATTCAATTAGGGCCTCATCTTCTGGCAAATAGGGAGATAAAACCTCAATCCTGGCAAGTTTCTGCTGTGCCTTTTTCAATATTTCACTTTGCGAGACATCAAATTTTTCCAATGAATTCAGCTTACTGCTACTTAGTCTTCGAAATGGGCTATCCTCAGTTAAATCATGAATCAAGAGCCTGTATCCAACTTGTGAAAGGATAAGTTCCGATTTCATAGTCTCCAACATATTATTAAATTTCATGCCAGCATCGTAAAGACTGAACCTTTCATTGGTTAAGTTTATCTGGTCATTAGTTGTAAAACCAGTCGCCAATTGTGCTGTCGACTTGTATTTCTTCTCTATTTTTAGGGTAAAGAAAAAGGCACCAGCCGCGGCAATAACAGGTACAATTATTAGGATCCAAATTCTCCTAATCAGGAGCCGGAAAATTGTTGTGATCTCCATTTAAATCAAGCTTTTCAATGGTCAAATTTAAGCTTTTAAAGGCAAAATTTGGCAATAAGTTTAATATCCATTCATATGGATTCAAAAATTGATTGGCAAATCAGCCAAAATCAACTAAACTGACACCTTATTTTGACCGAACGGGTAAATGAAAATTTTAGGTATTTCCGCTTATTACCATGACTCAGCAGCAACAATTATTCAAGACGGAGTAGTACTTGCGGCAGCTCAGGAGGAAAGGTTTACTAGGAAAAAACATGATGCATGCTTCCCTACCAACGCAATCAAGTTTTGCCTTAATTATTCAGGCACTTCACTTGACCAACTAACCGCAATAGTCTTTTACGATAAGCCTTTGTTAAAGTTTGAAAGATTACTCGAGACTTATTACGCTAATTCTCCCAAAGGAATCAAGTCTTTCTTAACAGCCATTCCAGTCTGGCTCAATGAAAAAATGTTTCTTAAAAGGCTCCTTAAGAAAGAACTCTCAGGAATTGAAGGCTACAATAAAAAAAAGCTCAACCTTCTTTTCACAGAACATCATTTGTCACATGCAGCAAGTTCCTTTTACACTTCAGGGTTTACTGAGTCTGCTATTCTGACAATAGATGGGGTTGGAGAATGGGCCACCTGTTCGATTTCTCATGGCGAAAATGGTCAAATTAAAGTATTGAAAGAACTTCATTTCCCACATTCATTAGGCCTTTTGTATTCAGCTTTCACTTATTTTCTTGGATTCAAGGTTAACTCTGGAGAATACAAATTAATGGGTCTTGCACCTTATGGAAATGCATCCTCAACAGCTGTCCAAAGTTTTATAGAAAAGATAAAAAATAATCTTGTTGATATAAAAAGTGATGGGTCACTCTGGCTAAATCAAAAATACTTTGATTATGCCACTGGCCTTAGAATGATTAATGTAAAAAAATGGGAACAACTCTTCGAATTCAACCTAAGAAACCCTGATGAAGAGCTCACTCAGATCCATTGTGATTTAGCTTATAGCATTCAGGCTGTAACTGAAGAAATTGTGTTGAACCTCGCACAAGAGGCCAAAAACTTAACTGGTTCAGCCAATTTATGTTTAGCTGGTGGCGTTGCTTTGAATTGTGTTGCTAATGGTAAAATAAGTCAAGCAGGCTATTTCAATAAAATATTTATTCAACCCGCAGCAGGAGATGCTGGAGGATCATTAGGTGCTGCTCTAGCCGCGTATCATATTTATTATTCAAAAGAATATAAGCCAAATTCCGGCACAGATGGAATGCATGGTGGCTATTTAGGTCCCGAATACTCCAATATTGATATCCAGCAAATGGCTAGAAAATACAATGCTAAATTTCGCTCGTTTAGCAATAATAAAGAGTTATGCCAGTCCGTAGCTGCTCTTTTAGACGATGGTTCAATCGTAGGATGGATGAATGGACGCATGGAATTTGGGCCCAGAGCACTAGGCAACAGGAGTATTCTCGGGGATCCAAGACGAGAAGAAATGCAAAAAAGACTCAATCTCAAAATAAAATATAGGGAATCATTCAGGCCATTTGCTCCGTCCGTATTAGCTGAGGATGCTGCCTTTTTTTTTGAAATAGATCATTACTCTCCGTATATGTTAATGGTTCAACCATTGCGAGCACCTTTTCGCAATAAACTTCCCATAGAATTTAATGAGATGTCGCTACGTGACAAATTATATACACCCCGATCTAGTTTACCAGCAATAACACACCTGGATTTTACAGCCAGAATTCAGACAGTTCATAAAGAAACTAACGCCATTTTTCATGAACTTCTAACTTGTTTTAAACAAACTACTGGCGTTGGAATGTTGGTTAATACAAGCTTTAATGTAAGGGGAGAGCCCATTGTTTGTACACCAGAAGATGCTTATCGTTGTTTTATGAGAACAGATATGGATTATCTTGTTATCAACAATCAGCTCTTTGATAAAAACTTACAACCAGAATGGCAATCAAAGGACAACTGGAAAGAGGAATTTACCCTTGATTAAATTATCTTTGCAAGACCAAACATTTATGGAGTCACTCAAGGATATATTCAATTTTATATTGAAAAGAAAAAAATACTGGCTTGCGCCAATAACCTTAATTCTTCTTCTTCTAGGAATTATTATTGTTATAGGTGGTAGCTCGGCAATTGCTCCGTTTATTTACACATTATTTTGATGAGAGATAAGTATAAATCAATCTTAGTAATTATAATGGGATTACTAATTGTTTCTCTTATTTTTAAAAATCATACTATTCATTATGTAGGGTTATCATTAGGGGTATTGTGTCTTACTAGTAGCAAAATCGCAGATTTTATTCTCTGGTTATGGAATAAAATAGCTCATGTTTTGGGGTGGGTTAATTCTAAAATTCTCTTATCAATTGTATTTTATTTCTTTCTTTTACCAATCTCCTTTTTGAGTAAGGTTCTTAGCAAGAATAATTCTTACAAAAAGTTGAATAGAAACAACACCATGTTTATCGAAAGAAATCACCTATTCACAAAGGATGATCTTGAAAATGTTTGGTGATCTTATCAAGTAGTTAAAAAACCACTCTTACTTCGATCCCATATTTTGGCGCGAGACCTTTGCTAAGGTTGGATGAAATTTTAACCGGACTTATACCATTAACAATTAAATATTCAACCAAATTTTTGGACCAATTAACATATCGTTGATTATCTCGAGAATCCATAAAGAACTCCAGTTGATATTTACCGTTTCTTTGCCTATCACTCTGTTCAATAAAAGCCAGAACCTCCCTCATCTTTAATTCCGAAAAACCATCAACAGTTAAGTCAAGTGCAATAAACTTTGTAAATAATCGAGTTCCCTTTGCTGACTGGATATCAGTTAGAAGCAATTTTGTATCCGCTATTATTTTATTGATCGAATCTTTCAAAACTGTTTGATTTCTTAATTTTATTCTTGAAAAGTAAATGTCTGATAACGGCCCTTCCCTATTACTCGATAAATATGCTGCCGAATCATAAATTGAAAAATATGCATCGAACTTATTGGAATTAACCTCACTTCCTAGATTTTTAGGCTTACTCCAAACAGTCCACCCTCCGTATAACCTCTCTGAAAAGAAAATATCGGCATCACCTAACCCTGGATGCCCATTACTCGAAAAATACAGCTTCTTACCATCCTTAGATAAAAACGGAGAAATCTCAAATCCTGTGGTATTAATTGTTGGCCCCAGATTAATTGGAGCACTCCAGTTTTGTAAAGAATCTTTGACACTTACATAAAGGTCTTCTTGCCCATAAGAATCACTTCTATTCATGGAAATCAAAAGGATGTCAAAATCGGGATTCATGTAATACCCTACAAAATCATTTTTGTTAATCCCTGGGACTCGGATGACTTCTGGAGATAACCACCCCTCGTTGTCCTTCTTTGAAAAAGCTATACCACTTTTTCCCGACTTGTAACTATTAAGTAGATATACAATATCATTATTGGATCCAATACCCACTACAGCATTATTGCTTCTGTTATTCCATGAATCCAGTTTGTTGGTCGCAATTCCCCATTCCCCAAGACTATCTCTTTCTGAAACCCAAATGTCTGTCCCAGCTAATTCCCCTCCTCTATTGGATGGATCAAATGCTCTTACAAAATATAACTTGCTCCCATCAGAAGATAGCAATGGGTTCATTTCCTCAAAGTTGGAATTGATATTGTCGTTAAGTTTTACTGATGGTGAAAAATTCAATAATTGTGCGAACACGCCTCGTGCAACAAAAACAATTATGATAAGTAGAAAGTTTCTCATTTAAAATTAACTACCACATTCTTGTTGACAATTGATACTGATTAAACAGGGCGATTCCAATCACTACCTCGTGTACACTTACCCTGAAATTGTTTGATGTAGAGGTATAAAAATCGTACGCATAATTAAAATTATACTTGCCATCGATGGTGACACCAAAGATTCCAGACGTTTTTACCTTATCCTGGTAAGATGCACCTACATAAATTAATTTATTATAACGCAATCTTGCATTCAGTGACCAATTAAGGTCGTAAAGATCGGAATAATCAACTCTGGCTCCTGTACTCAAATCCATATTGGGTGAAAAAGCAAATATCTTACCAGCCTGAAATGTATAGTTTTGAATAGTCTCTAATTGAAATTCATTGTCGCCACTCATCTCTTTTGTTACCAGCCCTGAAGATGAAAATGCAAAATACATCAATTGAGTATAAATTGAAGTTCCAAAATCAATCAAGAAGGTGTTATTACTTCCATTTCCTGACTTTATGAGCTGTTGATAGAATAAATCATTCAACTCATCCCTCACCGTATATCCTGAGAAGTTGACCCTTCTATTTTGGTAACTCATTGACGTACCCAGTGACCAATTGACCTTACTAGACAACGGCAAGTGGTACGCATAGTTCAACGCGATGCGCGTTGACTTAAACGACCCTATATCCTTCCCTTCTATCATTCCACCAAGCCCGTGTTTCCTTCTTAACTTGCTCCTAAACTCTTTATTATTTTGAATTTCATTAAAGATAGAAGGGTCACTTATCCTAAGAGAGTTGTTCCGTAAAGTAGATTGGATCGATGACTTCAACGCACCATATGCACTTACATAATAATTAGAATTCTTTGCGCCAAAGCCATTCCAACCCTGCCTGAACGACATTTTCATGTCTGTGAAATCTTCTATTCCTGTAAAGCCAGAGTTTATTGATGGCATATTCAAATAATACTGCGTGAAGTCATTATTTTGACCAGACACACTCACGAGTGACAACAGCGAAATAGCTATCCCTAACCCAAGCTTGATGGATGAATTTCTCATCTTAAAATGTTTACCACCCCCTGATATTTTCGTTTCCCTTCATTTAAATCAATAGTATAGAAGTAAGCGCCTCCCGGCAGTTCCTTATTCCCAAACTTTCCATTCCATACACAATCTTGCTCACTGCATTCAAATACCTTAGTGCCATTTGGGTCATAAATTGCTATTCTAATAGCAGAATAGAACTGGAGGTTTTGAATATCCCACACATCATTCACACCATCACCATTAGGTGTAAACGAGTTTACAATATCAAGGTCTGGAAAAATTTCTGTAATCTGAACGATGCGCCTTGCCTCGTTGCTGGTATCAATACTATCATTGACAATAATCGCTATAGTCTTGTCAGACAGGGTCGCTGTACCTGTAACCGGACTGCTAAACAACACATTCCTTAAGAAATTCTCATAGTTTGATTTCGTGTCTTTACCGGATATTTGGAGAACACCAGTGCCACTATCAAAAATGGCTGTCACATCCGGATTGGTATTCACACCAGCAAGCATTGTCAATACATCATCAGGCGAATAATTCTCCGTTATCGAAATTGTTGCAGAATGAATAAAGTTATTATCAACATCATTAATAATAACAGATTCTGCAATGGACGCTCCTGGGTCACCAAGGCTGTAGGTCACTGGCTCAATGTCAATGTTATTTAGCTGTGGAGGGTCATTTACCTTAAGCATGGTCAAAGTCACTTTGGCATTTGTATTAGCCATTGACGTACCATCTGAAGCATTCCAGTTAAAGGCATCCGAACCATTAAAATTAATCTCAGGTGTATATTTAAGATTACCTATACTATTGTTCACAACATCAATGCTAGTGCCCACTACCACAGGAAAGTCATTGTAAGAAAGCGTACCACGTGTCGGTAAACTGGCTATTGACAAACTAGTAATCTCATCCCCAGGATCATCAGTGAATTGAGTCGCAAAATCGGCTAACACAAAAGTATACGCAACATCTTCATTCGTTTCCACAATAAAGTCTGCAAGAAGTGGCGGGTTGTTAATGATGAATGTGAAGTTTTGATCCTCTTTTGCCCCAGATAAATCGGTTGCCCTAAGTGTAACTTCTTTGTTTAAAACAACATCCTGGGTAATAGTACCAGACAACAGTCCCTGACCTCCCCCAAGATCCGCAAATGATAAAAACGATGGCTTAAGCGGAGAAGAAAGGGTAATCACATCACCAACGTCTTGATCTGTTACTGTTACGGAATAAGTATACGGTTGTCCAATAGCTACTTTAAGTAAGGGAGTGCTCTCGAATACAGGTTTGTCATTTACATTTTCAATGATAAGAGTAAATACCTGTGTATCCTTTGAACCAACCCCATCCACTAGTTCAAGTGTCAGTGATATACTGCCCACATCGCTATTGGTAGGTGTTCCGAATAGCTTAGAACTTGAATTATCAATCTCTTCGATTGAAAGCCATGCTGGTAATGATGTAGAAATCAGACTTAGTTGGTCTCCAATATCAACATCGGAATAGGTAACCAAATATTCATATGAGGAGTCTTCCGTTGCTGTTGTAACAGGTGTGCTCTCTATTACAGGAGCATCGTTAGTATTCAATATCGTCAAAGTAAAATTCTGATCTGCCGAAACTGTTCCATCATGAACCGACAAGGTAATATTTACGTCACCCACATCTTCATTTAGCGGAGTTCCTGCAAGTAATCCCGTCTTATCTCCATTGTCAGTGAAAGACAACCATGCTGGCAATACAGAACTGCTAATCGTCAGCACATCCCCTACATCAACATCACTGGTAGAAATAATATATTGATAAACATCATCTTCATTGGAAGATGTCACCGGGGTTGAATTAAATATTGGCTCATCATTCGTATTGTTAACAGCAATAGTAAAATCCTGCTTTACACTTTGACCGATAATATCCGTTGCCTGAATAGAAACCGAATGCGAGTTCACATCTCCATTGAGAGGAGTACCGGTCAGCAATGCCGTTCCATCTCCATTGTCAGTGAAGGTTAGCCACGCTGGCTTAATCAATGTCACTAAAGTGATTTCATCTCCAACGTCCGCATCGGTTACTTCAATCAAATAAGCATACAAATCATCTTCGTCAATAGAAGTAATAGGCGTTGAATTGAATACAGGAGGGTCGTTAATGTTGTCTACCACTATCGTGAAGTTTTGGGTATCATTTAACCCATCAAAATCCTGTGTTTTGAGACTAATTGCATGAGATCCTAAATCGGCATTGCTTGGTGTCCCTGATAAGATAGCTGATCCATTCAAATTATCCGTGAGCGTTAGCCAGCTCGGTAGTACGCTAAGTGCCGCTATTGTTCTCGTGTCACCCACATCAGGATCTGTTGTCAAAATATCATATTTATACATCAACCCTTGCTGAGCACTTAATACAGGTGAGGACATAAATGAAGGCACATCATTAGTGTTCACTACAGTTATCGTAAAGTTCTGGTTCACATTGGCCCCAGCCTGATCTTCAACATTGATTACGATACTTATATTGCCAACATTCGCATTTAGGGGAGTCCCAGATAAAACACCCGTACCATCTCCATTATCCATAAGGGTTAACCAGGCGGGCTTTGAAAGTGCTTTCAATATCAGCACATCACCTATGTCTGGGTCAGTGGTTACTATATTGTATTGGTAAAAGGAATCTTCGTTCACACTCAAAACCGAAGTGGATGTAAACGAAGGTGCATCGTTGGCGTTATCGACATTGACCGTAAACACCTGATCAACCGCTGCGCCTTGAGAATCTGTTACAGTCAGCTTAATGTTATGAATACCCAAATCGTCATTACCAGGGGTACCCGACAGTTTTGCTGTCCCATTCCCGTTGTCAACAAACGTCAACCAAGATGGACTAATAGGTGCAATTACTGTCCTCGTATCCCCTACGTCTGGATCTGAAGTAACAATATTATATTCATACAATATCCCCTGCTGAGCACCGGTAATCGGTGTCGAGCTAAATCCTGGGGCATCATTGGTGTTGAATACTGTAATGTTAAAATTCTGATTGACATCAATACCCAATGCATCGGAGACGCTAATTACGATACTGGTTACACCAACATCTCCATTTAATGGCGTTCCTTGAAGTACTCCTGATCCATCTCCATTATCAGTCAATGTCAGCCACCCTGGAATTGAAAGGGCTTCTATAACTCGCGTGTCCCCCACATCCGGGTCAGTTGTGGTGATATTGTAAACATACAAATCATCTTCATCAACACTCGTGACCGGAGTGCTCGTAAAACTTGGAGGGTCATTCTGGTTGTCAACGTTGATGGTGAATACTTGGGTTACCGAAGCTCCCGATACATCCGTTACACGCAACGTCACTCCATTGGGTCCCAAATTCGCATTCGTAGGTGTACCCTGAAGGGTGGCCATCCCATTCCCATTATCTGTCAACGTCAACCATGAGGGTTTCGTAATGGCTGTGATCGCTATTATATCCCCCACATCAGGATCGGATGCAAAAATAGTATACGAGTATTGAACATCCTGTATCGCTCCCGTGATGGGCGTACTTGTAAAAGTGGGTGCATCATTGGTGTTGCTCACCGTTATACTGAAATTCTGATTCACGTTGGCACCGATTCCATCCTCCACATTTAGTACCACATTGGAAACACCCACATCTGCATTTCGTGGCGTACCACTTAGCACTGCCGTTCCATCTCCATTATCAACTAGGGTCAACCAACTAGGTTTCGACAAGGCCGTAATAAACTTAACATCGCCTACATCTGGGTCGGTCGTGCTTATAGAATAACTATACAAGTCATCTTCATTCACCGCAATCACTGGCGTACTCGTAAAAGATGGTGGATCGTTAGCATTGTCTACGTTAATGGTAAACACCTGTTCCACCGAAGTGCCTGATGCATCTGCAATATTCAACTTCACCTGATGAGGACCCAAGTCTCCGTTCGAAGGAATTCCTGTCAAGCTTCCATTTCCATTACCCGAAGGGGTAAACGATAACCACGCTGGCAATACCGGAGCAGTCAATGTTCTTGTATCTCCCTGATCTGGGTCTGATGTGGTCACCGAGTAATTGTAACTGATGTTTTGAACCGCTACTGGGATTGCTGTGCTCGTAAAGAACGGGGGGTCATTCGTGTTGGAGACTGTGATCGTAAAGTTCTGATTCACGTTCGCTCCAATCGCATCTTTCACATTCAACACAATGGTAAAGTTACCTACATTTTCATTGGTAGGTGTACCGCTCAATAATCCTGTACCATCTCCATTATCAACTAGGGTTAACCAATTTGGCTTCGATAGAGATGTAATCTCACGGGTATCCAATACATCAGGGTCGCCTGTGGTGATGGAGTAACTGTACAATTGATCCTCTGTAGCTGACGTGACTGCGACACTAGTGAAGAATGGCGCATCATTCGCGTTGTCCACATTGATAGTAAATGATTGATTCGTGGCCGCTCCCGAAAAATCTGTCACTCGGATAGTTACCGGGTTAGATCCTAAGTTGGCATTCGTTGGCGTACCTGATAAGTTCGCTGTTCCATTATTATTATCAACCAGGGTTAACCATGAAGGCAATACGATTGGGGTAATCGTACGAGAGTCTCCCTGATCAGGATCTGAGGTCGTAACAGCGTACGTATATACCTGATCCTGAATAGCACCAGTAGAGGGAACACTTACAAACACCGGAGGATCATTGGTGTTGGAAACATTGACCGTAAAGTTCTGATTCACACTCAACCCTTGTGCGTCTTCTACCTGAAGTACAACATTGGACAACCCTACATTGCCATTAAGGGGTGTACCCGAGAGTACGCCCGTACCATTGCCATTATCTACCAGAGTCAACCAGCTTGGAATCACCAAACTTTTGATCTCAAGAACATCCCCGGCATCAGGATCGGTGACCGTTATAGAGTACGTGTACAAGTTGTCCTCTACCCCTACCGTCACCGGAGTGCTCGTAAAAGACGGTGGATCATTCGTATTGTTTACTGTGATTGTGAAATCCTGAATCACACTGCCTCCATTCATGTCACTGGCCACCAGCCTCACCGGGTTCGATCCCAGGTTCCCGTTACTGGGTGTACCTATCAGGCTTCCTGAACCATTCCCACTATTGGTAAAGGTCAACCATGAAGGTAAGATCGGAGCTGTCAGCGTTACCTGATCTCCCGCATCCGGATCATCTGCTACAATGCTATAATTATACTGTACCCCTTGAACTCCGGAAGTAACTGGGCTGGAAGTAAATATTGGATCATCATTAACGTTACTTATCGTCAATGTAAAACTTTGATTGGCATTCGCTCCCAATGCATCCCGAACATTCAACACAATACTAAAATTACCTACTGTGCTATTGGTGGGTGTACCAGAAAGGGTACCTGTCCCATTTAAATTATCCGTCAATGTCAACCAATTTGGAATCGACAAGGCATTGATCACCCGCGTATCTCCTGCATCCAGATCCGCAGTCGTGATGGAATAACTATATGATAAATCTTCTGTTCCTGTAACTACAGGACTACTGGTAAAGAACGGAGGATCATTCGCATTGTCTACATTGATGGTAAATGATTGGTTGCTGATTGCACCTGAAAAATCTGTCACTCGAAGGGTCACCGGATTAGAACCAAGGTTCGCATTGGTGGGCGTACCCGATAGTAGGGCTGATCCACTACCCTGAGGGGTAAGGGTGAGCCATGAGGGTAAAACAATCGCACTAATCGTTCTGGTATCCCCTGCATCTACATCGGTGGTCGTTACATTGTATTGATACTGGATGCCTTGCAGGGCTGCTGTCACAGGACTGCTACTAAACACGGGGGCATCATTGGTATTGTTAACTGTTATAGTAAAGTTCTGATTCACATTCGCACCAGACTGATCTTCAACATTCAATACAATGCTAAAGCTCCCTACATTCGCATTTAGTGGTGTTCCTGTAAGCGTACCAGTTCTATTACCATTGTCAGTAAGGGTTAACCAGGCTGGCTTCGACAGGGCCTTCAAGGTCAAATCATCCCCCGCATCAGGATCAGTGGCTACAATATTGTACTGATAAAACTCATCCTCATTCACACTCAAAACTGGTGTGGATGTAAATGAAGGCGCATCGTTGGCGTTGTCAACTTCTATTGTAATATCTTGATTTGAAAAAGCACCTGAATTATCGGTTACTCTCAGCTGAACAATGTTGGATCCAATATTGGTATTATCAGGAGTACCCGATAGCACTCCTGTTTTATTACCATTATCCACCAGAGATAACCAGGAAGGAAGTATAGGAGCACTAATAGTAAGCACATCACCGACATCATCATCATTGACATTAATAAAATAAGTATAACTAATGTCTTGAGTTGCCGAAGTAGTTGGCGTGCTTACAAAAAATGGGGTGTCATTTGAATTCGATACTACAATATTGAAAAATTGATTATCATCATTGCCTTTATCATCGACAACTCCCAAAGCAATTCCTACTGTTCCAATATCTCCATTGGTTGGGGTACCCGACAATAGTGCCGTGCCATTTCCATTATCAAAAAGAGAAAGCCAGGTTGGGAGGGCAATTAAATTAGTAATTGTCCATGTATCGGTTGCATCCGGGTCACTGGTAACAACATTATAAGTATACAACTGTCCCTGTACAGCTCCGGTAACCGGTGAACTTATAAATTGAGGGTCATCCTGAACAGATGCCACATTAACAGTAAACGCCTGATCTACAAATAGTCCTCCTGTATCCGTAGCACGAATTGTGATGTTGGATGTCCCGAATTGATTAGCCGCAAAATCAAGTGAAAGTATTCCTGAGTTAATAGTATTACTGGAAAAAAGGGAAGTATTAGTATTCTGAATGATGGTGAAAGTCAAGTTCGGATCAGTATCTTCTACATCATCGAACGCAGCGTACAAATTAATATTTGCATCACTTGCATCTTCATTTACATTTACATTGGCAATACCATTAGAAGTCGGTGCTCCATTGATTACCAAAACTGCAGAAGAAGATCCATTGTAGTTGTTTTCATTCACTACTGCAATCACATTGTAACTGCCCACCAAAGAAGGCACCGCGGGGCTTCCATTATAGGTCAATGTCAAATTCAAACCAGGCGGGCTGGTACTGGTTGTAACAGGCTTTGGAGTTCCAGTAAAGTTTTGATATAAATTACTAATTGTAACAAGGGCCAGCGCTTTATTGATAGTAAGTGTACCATTTCCACTCCCCATGTAATTGGTTTCATTGATGGTACCCACCACATCATAACTGTCTGCATTGATTGGGGCCGTAGTACTTCCATCATACGTAAACGTTACGTTTAATCCAGGTGGCGTAGTAGAGGCAGTTGCTATTTTAGGCGAGCCATCATAAGTATAAATATTGTTATTGACTGCTACAGTTGCCGTTGCCTTATTAATCGTTAAGGTTCCACTTTGATAGGCATATGAATAGTTATTGTCAGTTCCTCCACTCAATGTAATCGGATAGGTTCCTACGTTGGAGCTTGGAATGGCTACTGTTTGTGGGTTGGGTGGTGTATCTAGTCCTGTTGCATTGTCCCCATTTAAAAATCCAGTATACGTAATCGTAAAGACGGGATTGGGCTGCCCAAATAATCGGGACTTATCATCAGCCTTCGCGGTAAGAGTAGCTTTGTTGACGGTGAGTATCCCATCAACATAACTAAATGTGTAATTATTGTCCGCGCCACCCGTTGCACTAATCAGGTAACCCCCAACTGGAGACAGGACGGTTGCTGCCGTGGTTGCGGTTGGCAGTACGTCTATCACTGAATTATTTTCACTATTTTGAAAACCGCTGTAGCCGATGGTAAGTGCGGGGTTGGCTCCTCCATACAATCGACTCTGATTATTGGCGGTAACCGTGATGGTTGCTTTATTAACCGTAAGGGTACCGTTAGTATAAGTAAAATCATAGTTGTTGTCAGCGCCTCCTACAGGAGTAATCACATAGTTGCCTACAGGAGAGGTGTTGTTTGCAGGAGTACTGGCCGTTGGAAGTACATCAATCACAGAAGATGTCTCTCCATTTTGAAAACCACTATAGGTAATCGTTAAAGGAGGGTTAGCTGCTCCATACAATCTTATCATATTCTCAGCCATTACAGTAACAGTTACTTTGTTAACGGTAATCTGTACCGTTGTACCCAGTACATCGTTGTAGTTCGCATTATCTGTTGGGGCAAAGTCTGCACTCAATACTTGACTGGCTCCAGCGTTCAATAACGTTCCACTGGCGGGTGTATAGGTAAACGTTCCAGGGACATCTGCAATCGCATTGAGTTGAGTAGCGCTCAGTGTAGTTCCGTAGGTGATCGCAGTTGGGTTCGACCAGGTGATCACTGGATCAGCTTTGTTAACGGTAATCTGTACTGTTGTCCCGAGCACATCGTTGTAGTTCGCATTATCTGTTGGGACAAAGTCTGCACTCAATACTTGACTGGCTCCAGCGTTCAATAACGTTCCGCTGGCGGGTGTATAGGTAAACGTTCCAGGGACATCGGCAATCGCATTCAATTGAGTAGCGCTCAGCGTGGTGCCGTAGGTGATCGCAGTAGGATTCGACCAGGTGATAACTGGGTCTGCCTTGCTGATTGTCAGCGTAAAATTTTGAACAGTACTTTGGAATGGAGCAACCGTTTCTAAAACAGTGATATCAAAATTGAAAATCCCTGTTTGCCCAACTGTTCCTGCCATTGTCGCTGTACCATCTGAATTATCTATGAGCGTCATCCCTATTGGCAAAGCACCAGCAGAAATACTAAGCTCCCGCGCATGGGACTCAGCATCAGTTGTGGTTACTGAAAAAGAATAGGTACTATTATAGACAGAAGCATCCGAAGAAGTACTGGTAAATACGGGGGCAGTTTGTCCAAAAACGGGCAAAACAGTAGCGCATAGGAATAAAATTCCCAGAACCTTAAGTAAGGAGTTGTTAAAGCCAGCCCTCAACATCATATCAACTTAAACAGACAGAAAAAACATCGAAATTTACGAAATTTGAACTCAGGTTTCTTTCAAAACATGCCTGGATTCACATTTTTTGAAAACTCTAATGGCATCATTATTTTTTATCGGCCTTGCCGTTTCTTTCTATACTTACCTCGGCTACCCCATCATTTTAGGCCTGCTCGTTAAACTAACGCGATTGAGCCACACCTCCCCTCTCAGTCAATATAAATTGGAGGAAATGCCTGAAATAACCCTAATTGTAGCATGCTATAATGAAGCAGACATCCTCAAAGAAAAGATAGAAAACACCCTCCAACTCGACTACCCTGTAAATAAGGTAAAGTACCTCTTCGTAACCGATGGATCGACAGATAATAGTGAAGAAATTATTAGGCAATACCCTGAAATAGAGCTGTTTCATGAGTCTGAGAGGCGTGGGAAAAATGCTGCCGTCAACCGGGTAATGAATTACGTAAAAACACCCATAACCATCTATTGTGATGCCAACACCCTCTTGAACAAAAAATCCCTCCAATTCATGGCCAGGCACTACAAAAATGAACGCGTTGGGGCCGTAGCAGGTGAAAAAAGGGTCAAACTGCCCGAGGAGGGTAATGCAGCAGGATCTGGAGAAAGTGCCTATTGGAGGTATGAATCAAAGCTAAAACAATGGGATTCAGAATTGCACACGGTAGTGGGTGCTGCCGGGGAGTTGTTCTCCATCAGGACCGAGCTTTACGAGGAAGTTCCCAAAGGAGTGCTCATAGAAGACTTCCGGCTATCTATGAATATTGCCAAAAAGGGATATAAGGTGGTGTACGAACCAGAAGCCTATGCCGTTGAAACTGCATCTGAATCTATAGAGGAAGAAAGCAAGAGAAAAGTAAGAATATCAGCCGGAGGATTGATTGAGGTGTGGCACTTCATGCCGCTACTTAATTTCTTTAAATACGGTCTCCTGAGTTTTCAATATGTTTCTCATCGCATGCTGCGATGGACATTGGCTCCACTCAGTTTGGTAATCGTATTGATCTCAAATATTATACTGATACTGAAACTCACCCATCACCCTTTCTTTAAAATTACATTTCTACTCCAATTGATGTTCTATGGGCTAGCGTTGATTGGCTATCTGCTACGCAGTAAAAACATCAAGGTAAAGATCGCTTTCATTCCCTACTACTTCGTGTTTATGAACTGGTCTGTATTTTTAGGATTGATTAGACTTATCCATGGAAAGCAATCTGCAGTGTGGGAAAAAGCCAAGAGAGCGAAGTAATGGCCGATTACCTTCTTGATATACTATAATGAATTCCATATGAAAGACGAATAAGAATTTATAGATCCCAAGGAACTTCCCATCTACAAAAAGGGAAAGGAAATCTTCGATGTTGTGCATCAGCTTACCAAACTTATTCCTGAAGACAACGAGATGTTGCAAAGTGTTAAGGGGCAAATGATTGCTGATGTTGCTCTATTGAGCGTAAAGGTGGCAGGAGCATCAAGTGCCGGGCTCTATGACTTGAAAATGGAAGCAGCCGCTATCATTCGAAAAGCTGCCCGAGACCTGATGATACAAAATCACAGTCTGGAAATGTTTGGTTTTAAGGAGGTGCACTATTTTCAAATTGTAAGGGACTTAATTGAAGAATATCGACTGTTGTTTATCGATTGGGTCGCTGGTTTTGATCAATGGGATTATATGATTGACCGCTGGGGATTATTTTATCCACCAGGCGTGGGGCCATTTGACAAAGACCCCTGATGAAGATATTCCTTATAATAAAGATGGAGAATAAAGTGTTATCAGTCTGAAAGACCAGACTCAATAAAATTATGCCACTCTGATTTCTTTAATTCAAGAACTGTCAATCTCAAAGCATTATAAAAATCATTCATTGCACAAAAATCAAATACATTAAAATACCCACTATCCTTTTTAAGGCGAAATATATATCTCCAATTTACGAACGATGCCTTATGAAATGCTAAAAGGTTCTTAATCTTATCAAGACCCATTGCTTCAACATTATCAAGAGCAATAGTTTGATGATTTGATTTCGTAATTAATTGAACATGAGCCCATGTCTTGAGATCTCTATTTTCGGCCTTTTGTCTATTTTGATTGTAACTAAAACGCACCATCTTTTCTATATCTTTTCGTAAAAAAGAATACAATTTTTCAAGATCATGAGTACTCGATTTAAACCTATCGCCATAGTCAATTCGTAAAAGTAACTTCAGCATTAACTCAATACTATAGCTAAAGTTAACTGTTGCAGGGACTAATAATAACGGATTCTTCCGTTTATCAATTTCTATAGCTTTTGAAAAACCTATCCTATGGAATCTAGTAGAAAGGGAGAACGCAAACTGATCAGAATCAGCTTCAAGCATTTTGGTTTCTCCTTTTATACTCATAGCTCTATACCATATTTAAGTTTAACAACATTGTCAAATGGTAAATTATGCTTCTCATAGAACCCCTTTATAATGTCAACCATAGTTAAAGCAACTGCCTCATAAAAGGTCAATGCAGCCCTGAAATCAAAATTAAATTCAATCTTATCCTCTCCTGGCTCATAAATGAAGCGCCATTTTGCAAAAGCATTATTATGGATATCAAGAAACTGACTTACAGATTCAGAATCTATTATATCAAAATCATCTGATTGTAATGCACATTCAAAAGTCCTCCTTATAAATTTCCTTTTCGGTAATTTGCTGTTTTTTGGATCGTTATGAATTTCAACATATTTCTTATTCAATTCTTTTTGGATTTGGGGAGAAATACATTTTGAATAGATTTGTAATAAATCATGTTTATGTTTATAGGTTTGCTTTCCTGTATCAAGCATCACAAGTGCAGTTAATGCAAGTTCAATTGCTAAACTCATATTCACAACTGCTATTACCTCATTATACCTATCATTGTTTTGATATGAATCTTTCAAGCATTGCAAACCAGTCTGCAACAATAAATAACTTGAATTATAGGCTAAATCAGGCTGTCCTTTAGACCCAGAACTCTTAATCCCTTTAGCTATTGCCTTAATTCCCTGTTTCATTAATTCAAAAATATTATTTGTGCTTAAATTCAATCTCAGCTTTTTCTTATTCTTTTAATAGCTTTTGCTGTCTTGGCTTAAACTTATACAAAGAAGTGTTTATTATCATATTATTCCTTTAATTCCTTACAGAATGACTGAGTTACAATATGAGCTTTAATTAGCTTTTTATTTTCCCAACATTTAGCAAAATTACAATTTTAATGCAATGTTTCGCTTTCTAAGTGATGCCAGATCCTCCTACATGACTGTAATCGAAATATTATCCTCCATTTCAAATCAATTTGAAACAATTCATAAAACTCACATCCTTTTATTCAGCTATGCGACCCTCCTATTCGTTTATACTCATAATTGAAACTAATGTCACTAAACAAATTCATTATGCAACAAAAACCATCAGCAGCTTTTATTGCCGCTTCCTGGATTGCTGTAGGAACTGGAATGATTGGATTCATCATCGGACTTTGGAATGCCGATATGCAACTCAATGAAAAGGGATATTACTTTACCGTACTAATGTTTGGACTCCTTGCCGTCATCTCACTGCAAAAAGCAGTTCGTGATCGCCTGGAGGGAATTCCCGTAACTGACACCTATTATGGACTCAGTTGGTTCAGTACCATTCTTTCGATTGTTCTTTTGGTCGTGGGGCTGTGGAACGCTACGCTCTTGCGCAGTGAAAAAGGCTTTTATGCCTTCTCATTTATTTTGGCGCTCTTTGGCGCCATCACTGTGCAGAAAAATACGCGCGACAATCAGCTCCATGAAAATTTAGTAAATAAATAAATTATTCACTCAAAGTCGTCAGATCTTTGCGCTTAAAGCGGAAGTCTGGCGACTTTTCACTTCCGTCTCGAATAGCAATTCAACGCTTTTTTCATACCAACTCACACATAAGTAATGTGTAAACCAATACCCAACCTATAAATCTTCGTTTTTTGCTACAACCACTCGTATGTAGCATGATTAAAACTTCTCGTCTTCATTCCCTTGATTCCTTGCGCGCCATCATGATGCTGCTGGGATTGGTACTTCATTCATCGGAATCTTACAATATCGGAGACAATGACATTTGGCCCAGAGATCCAATGTCCACTCATATCTTTCTCAATTACCTGAACTCGTTGATTCACGTATTCAGGATGCCCATTTTTTTTATGGTGGCAGGTTTCTTTGCTTCTTTGCTGTTTTATGAGCGTGGTTCCCAACCCATGATTACTAACCGAATGAAAAGAATTGCAATGCCCTTCTTTGTCTTTCTCTTGGTTCTCCATCCAATTATCATTCTTGCACTCAAATTCACGTCTGTTGCCTTTGATGTCACCTTATCAGAAATCACTACAAAACTCACCTTATTGCCGTTGATTACCTATCACTTGTGGTTTCTTTATTACCTGATCCTTCTTACTCTATTTTCATTTGGGTTGACTTTACTTTTAAAAAAGACACCTGGCTTTCTTCAAAAAATCAACTCCACCTTCCGATGGGTGATGGACAGAAAACTATTAGCCATTCTTTTCTTTGGCATTTTGCTGTTTATCGTGATGCTCTACATATGGGACTATGGCGTACCTACTCCACTGTCCTTTGTTCCAGATGTTGGAGACTTTCTGTTTTTCTTGCTTTTCTATCTCACAGGGTGGGTGCTCTATACTTCTAATTATCCCTTGAATTCTTTGATGAAAAACGATTGGCTGTTGACAACAATTGCAGTCACCGCTTTCACCATTCGATTTGTCTGGTCTTCTTTTATTGATGATGTGTCGATCGGTGTCATCCACGCTGTGATAACCTGGATGTTTGTATTTGGCATTACCGGTTTGTTCATTCGCTATGCCAGCCACTATTCCGCACGCATGCGATACATTTCGGATGCTTCTTATTGGGTATTCCTCGTTCATTTGCCACTCACCGTTTTTATCCCTGGTCTAATGGCAGGTTGGATGATACCCGCTATTATTAAGTTTTTAATTACCCTGCTAGGCACAACTGCTATATGTTTAGTAACCTATCACTATTGGGTTCGTTCAACAGGAATAGGTCAATTCCTTAATGGAAGAAAATATTCCTAAGCGTAATTCCATTAATTTTAAGTAATAATCCAATAACATGCTGAGAGTTTACTGGAGATGGAAAAGTATCGTGCTATTAGGTGTTGCGCTTAACTATGTAGTGAACAAAGTCCTTGACCTTCGCTATGGGGCCCGTTCAAGCTTTGATTTTCAAGAGGTTGTTATGGCCATCCTTTTTTCCTATGCCATACTGGAAGGCTCCCGATGGATCAGGAATAAATTACATACAATCCAAAAACAAATTGCCAACACTCCACTATCGCTATTCACCTACCCTATTATTTTTCTGTACATCACATTTATCATTCTTGGGGTGGGCCACCTGATGAACATCGTTTTCTTTGGAGGGGCCAATCAAGGTGATGAAAACTTTATTGTTTTATTGTTAACGCTCTTCTTCTCATTCCCGGTACTGGCCATTGATTACCTGTGGAAATACAAAGTCCAACTGGAGGAGGTCAATGATCAACTGCAAAACAAGCAGGAGGAGTTGATCCAATTCCGTAAGGATAATCACTCTAAAATAATTATTGAGGCCTCACATGGTGTACATAAAGTTTTAGTAACTCCCGATCAAATCCTGATGATTTATCGTGAAAGCACTATCGTTTACATTGTCAATAGGGAATACAAAAAACTAATCGCCAATCATTCACTGGATGCCCTGGAGGAACTCCTGCCGTCCAATGGGTTTTGCAGGGCCAATCGGCAATTCATCCTTACACCAGATATTATCCAATCGATTAAATCAGGTTCATACGGAAAAATCGAATTACAGCTCGCCTCAAATAACAACCTCCCCGTTGTTGTGACCGTTAGCCGGCCTTCCGCGGCAGGTTTCAGGCGCTGGTTGAGCGCATCAACTAAGGCTTTAGCATAATAATTAGCCCCAAAGCACATTCGTTACTGTCGCAATTACCTCTATAACTGCCTTCATCACCCCCTCCTAATTGACAATGAATGTGAATCTTTGTATCATTATTTAACTTCTAAACGAAAATGATTATGGCAAGTGTAAGCACCTATTTAAACTTCGACCGCAACACGGAAGAAGCCTTTAATTTTTACAAATCTGTATTCGGAGGAGAATTCTTCGGTCAAGGCATTATGCGTATGAGTGATGCGCCTCCTCAGGAGGGCATGCCTCCATTGCCAGAAGAAGATAAAAATCTTGTTATGCACGTTGAATTAAACATCCTGGGAAAACATTCACTCATGGGGACTGACGCTATTGAAAGTATGGGCTTTAAATTTGAAAAAGGGAATAATGTCAGCATCAACTTAATGCCGGATACCAGAAAAGAGACGAAAGAATTATTTGATGCTTTATCGGCTGGCGGTCTGATAACCGTGGAACTTCAAGATATGTTTTGGGGAGATTACTTTGGAACTTGTACGGATAAGTTCGGCATCCAGTGGATGTTCAATTGCAGCGAAAAGAAATAATTAGTGGTTAGCGTTGTTCATCTGGCCGAAAGACCTGACTTCACTCCAATGATCCTGAATAAACACCAGTTATTTTAATATACACCATGAGAAAGATAATTTCATTTATGCACATCTCACTTGATGGTTTTGTTGCAGGACCGAATGGAGAGATGGACTGGATTAAAGTTAATGAAGAAATTTTTAATCATGTGGGTAAACGCATAAGCGAAGGCGACACAGCCTTATATGGAAGGGTAACCTATCAGATGATGGAAAGCTACTGGCCTACCGCAGCAGACAAACCAAACGCAACCCAACACGACATTGAACATTCAAAGTGGTATAGCAAAGTACACAAGGTGGTTTTATCAAAAACAATGAATAAGGGAGGTTTGACCAACACCACAATTATTAGTGACAATCTTCCTGAAAGCTTAAATAAAATAAAACAGCAAGCAGGTGGGGATATCTTGCTTTTTGGTAGCCCAACTGCAACCCATTCCCTTATGCAACAAAACCTAATTGACGGCTACTGGCTATTTGTCAACCCCATTGTTCTTGGGAATGGCATTCCATTATTTATAGATTTTAAGGACAGGATAAAACTACAACTATTGACTACTAAGCAATTTACTTCGGGTGTTACTGAATTGAATTACACAGTAGATAGACAATAAGCAGGAAAAAAGTATAAAGATTGAAATATTGGAAAGGCGCTAATATTATCACATGAAAAAAGAGCTCAAGCCCATCATTCTCCCGCCCAATGAAGGCCGTACTTATCATTGTGGCCCCATGACCGCCATCTTCAAAGCGGACGAAGAAGAAACCAATACTAAATATTCGATATCTGAGTGGTGGTTGAAACCTAATTCAGATGGTCCTGGTGCACATCTGCATGAAGATAATGATGAAGTTTTTTATGTGCTTGAAGGCACTACTTCCTTTTTGGTTGGAGACAAATGGATGGACGCAGAGAAAGGCACGTTCATCCGCATCCCTGCCAACACAATGCACGATTTTGCCAACCGTACCCATGAAAAAACGGGTGTTCTTAACTTTTTTATACCTGGAGGTTTTGAACGCAATATGCCATCCATCGTGAAATGGTTTGAAGAGAATCCATAACTTTCATTTGAACAAGAATTCTTCACACATAGACTATGACCCATAAAGAAATCGCTACCTCCTTTCTGCAAATGGTCGGTATGGGTGAGGTAAAGGCAGCTTTTGAGCAATTTGTCGCTGACAACTTCATCCATCACAACCAGTACTTCAAAGGAGATCGTGAATCTTTGAGAGAAGCCATGCAAGAGGCGCACGACACCAGTCCCAACAAATCGATTACCATTAAGAATACTTATGAGGATGGTGATACGGTGATCACGCATTCACATGTAGTGAAAGAAGATATGGAAATAGCCGTAGTCCACATCTTTAGATTTGAAAACGACAAAATTGTCGAGCTGTGGGACTTGGGACAGATCATCGACAAGGAGTCTCCCAATGAGAATGGGTTGTTTTGAGGCAAAAACAAAAAAAAGCCTCTGCAGATTGATTTTAAAAACGAGAAGCGTTCCCTACTTCTTCTTTGGTGGCCTTCTGCCCTTTTGATTTCTAAAGGGTGGTCTCCGGCCTGAGAAGCTTGGTTTTCTTTTTGCACTCGGATTGTAGGTTGGGGTTTCGCCCAAATCCATTGGTGGTACTTCCTTAGGTATTTCACGGCCAATCAGTCTTTCAATGCTGCCAAACTTTTGTTGGTCCTTCTCATTGATAAAAGTGATTGCTGTACCTGTCTTGGCAGCGCGGGCGGTACGGCCAATTCGATGAATGTAATCTTCCGGGTCGGGTGGTGCATCAAAGTTGACTACAAGGTCAATACCATCCACATCGATACCACGGGATAAAATATCAGTACCAATAATGGCGGATATCTTTTTACTCTTGAACTCTCGCATGATGTGCTCACGCTCCTGCTGATCGAGATCAGAATGAAAGGCCTTCACGGCAACACCATTTCTCTTCAATACCGTCTCCAGTTTTTTCACGTTGTCTTTGGTAGAAGCAAAAATAATAATGCTGCTATAACTGTCGTGCTTGAGGAGATAAGTAAGCAACTCTACCTTTTGGGTATCGTACACCATGTACGCTTGCTGCAATATGCCCTCCGCAGGCTTAGAAATAGATATGGATATTTGTTCAGGTTCAATTAATATTTTGTTGGCCAATGTTCTGATTCTTGGTGGCATGGTAGCCGAGAACATGAGCGTTTGTCTTTGCTTAGGCAGATGACTTACAATCTTGATGAGGTCATCATAAAAACCCATGTCGAGCATGCGGTCTGCCTCGTCCAGGACAAGGTGCTGCAAGTGGTCAAATTTTACGGTGCCTGATGCCAGATGCGCGATGAGTCTTCCTGGTGTAGCAATAATGATATCTGCACCAGACTCTAATGCTTTGCGTTGTTGGTCCCAGGCAGGTCCACTGCCTCCACCATATACTGAAATAGAACTTACACCCACAAAGTAGCCAAAACCCTCCACCTGCTGATCAATTTGTAAAGCCAATTCTCTCGTGGGTACGAGTATCAGCGTATTGATATAATCAGATTCTTCTTTAGCGATTTTGTCGAGGATGGGCAGCAAGAAGGCCGCTGTTTTTCCCGTACCGGTTTGCGCGGAAGCTACAATGTCTTTACCCGCTAATATAATGGGGATGGCCTGCTCTTGTACGGGGGTGGGTTGGGTATACCCCATGGCGCTAAGCCCGTCCAACAGCGATGAGCTTAGGTTAAACTCTTCAAATTTCACTTACCGTTTGGGATTCTTTGTTCAAAAAATAGTAGTACTGTATTCAAAAAAAAGCCCCGACAAAATCGGGGCTTTATATGCACTCATAAGTTGATTACTCCGCTAATCGTACATTGACGGCATTTAAGCCTTTTTTACCTTCTTTCAATTCGAAGGTAATCTTGTCGTTCTCGCGAACTTCATCAATAAGTCCAGTTACGTGTACAAAATACTCCTGCTCTGATTCCTCTTCACGCACGAAACCAAACCCTTTGGTTTGATTGAAAAACTTTACTGTTCCTTGTTTCATTAGTAATATTGATTGTTAATTAATCACGCAATGTACGAGATTTAATTCAATTCCTCAATATTTGGGATTTTTAGCCATAAGTACTCGTCCTGACCAATGGTGAGGAACCACTATCCGCCAGTAAGATTACTCAGCAAATCCGTTGTTAAGCGGCCTTATTTACTCGTTCCACCTTCAGTTCTACCTGCTTAGCAATCTGTATGATGTTGAGCTTGTTGAGTACCTTAATCACCTGATACGTAGGATCAATTTCATGCCAGCGGATTCCTCCGAAATTGGCTCTTGAACCGAATTTATGGTGATTGTTATGATAACTCTCTCCCATCATCAGGAAGTCTACCGGTAAGAAATTACGGGATGTATCGCCTACCTCGAAGTTCCGGTATCCATATTTATGGGCAAACCAGTTGATGATCGCTCCGTGGATCGGGCTGAACAAAAACTGCAAAGGTAATAGCAACCACAACCACCAGAATTCAGCAAACTGAACATACATGCCTACGTACAGGGCACCCCAGAAAAGGCGGGAAGGCCATGATCTGGCAATACTATCAAAAGCATCCCACCTAGGAACACCTTCGATGAATCGTTTGTCTGGAACCAACTTCTCACGAGTGATGGCCTGGTATATGGTTTTCGTTTTCCACATCATCTTCCATATGCTCTCGTCATACTTGGGTGAATGCGGATCGTCCTCTGTATCGGCATAGGCATGATGCATTCTGTGCATCACCCCATATCCAAAAGGGCTTAAATAATTAGATCCCTGGAATATCCAGGTGAGTATAAAGAATATTTTCTCTGTGGTTTTGCTCATGGTAAATGCTTTGTGAGAAGCATACCTGTGCAAAAAGAATGTCTGAAAGAATAAAGACAGATACCAGTGTGCAATAAAAAAGATGAGAATTACCTTCATTGGTTTAGATTCTAGGTTTAGTATTAAAACAAGCCTGGTTTATGGGCCCTAACTAGAAGACAAATAAGCAGAGGATTTGTGACAGGTATTATAAAAAAATATTCCAGCGGGGTTATGCTGGTTTTACGTCACCTTTTAAGGACTTGATTAAATCGCTTGAAAAGCCCATTTCACAGGCTTTAGAGAAGTTTTCTACCCATTGGGGCTTTGCAGGCCAATCAAAATTTATTTTAAGAGATTCATCTTCCAGCTTCTTTTTGGCCCTGCTGAATAGCTGCCTACAGTGATCTTTCTTCTTTTCCAGCACATCTTGAAGTGCTTCGTAGTCGAAGTTGAATACCTCACGGAGCACGAAAACAGCGCGTTCAAGGGGTTCCAGCTTGTTGTGGATCACCTTCAGGGCTGCCTGCATGTCGATATTTAAGTCTATCTGGCTCAAATCCAACTCCTTGAACTTGTTAATCAACTCAGGGATTTGCTCCATGTATTCCTCTTTCTTGCGTTTTAAAGCCTGTAGGTGATTAATACAGTTGTTTGTAACAGACTTAATGAGGTACGCCTTCGTATTTTGGATTTTCTCTTTTTCAATAGATAACCACTTCAGGAAGGTGTCCTGCACGATGTCTTCAGCATCCGCTTTGCACTTTACAATGCGGTAAGCGATGCCGTGAAGCATGGGATGATAGAGCGCTATGGTTTGTGCCTGAGTCACGTGTTTAATTATTACCACAAAAGTACGAGTAATACAGCAGAATCCCCAAAATACCCAATATGGCTATTATTAGTCGGTTGTCCCTTCCTACGTACCACTGCACCTTTTATTCTTTTGAATCATAACAACGCAACACTATATTTAGTTACCTAAAATCAATCCTTATGAAGAAAATAAGCCTCTTTTTAACACTTGCTCTTTTCAGTACAGCATTACTTGCACAAAAGACGCAAAAGCCTGTTTTGCACGGTAAACATTGGATGGCCATTACTGGCAAGCCATTAGCAGCTACTGCAGGTGCCATGACTTTCCAAAAAGGAGGTAATGCCGTGGATGCCGCTTGCGCTATGCTGGCTGCCACTGCCACCATGTGGGATGTGTTGAGTTGGGGAGGTGAGACACAAGCATTGATTTACAATCCAAAAACAAAAAAGGTAATCGCTATCAATGCATTAGGGGTTGCTCCTACAGGTGCTACCGCTGAGTTTTTTAAAAGCAAAGACATGAAGTACCCTCCGCAGTTTGGTCCTCTGGCAGCTGTTACACCAGGAACTCCGGGTGGACTGCTAACGATGCTGGCTGAGTATGGAACGATGAGTTTGAAAGACGTACTCGCTCCTGCCATGCAATTGGCATCGGGGTATCCTATAGAAGCGCAGACAGCTGATGCGATGGAGAATGGCAAAGACAAAATCAAAGAATGGCCCTACTCCAAGAAAGTATTCTTACCTCATTTGGGTGAAGAAAGAGAAGCACCAGAGGCGGGTGAAATATTTGTACAGAAAGACCTACTTGCCACGCTCACCAAAATGGTAGAAGCAGAACAGGAAGCACTTAAGAAAAAGAAGAGTCGTAAGGAAGCCATCTATGCTGCGTATGACCGCTTCTACAAAGGAGACATTGCAAAAGAAATTGTGCGTGGTGCCAGAGAGCAAGGGGGCTTATTTACCGAAGAGGATCTGGCTACCTGGAAGGTGAAGATTGAAGAACCGATGATGACTACTTATAAGGGTATTGAAGTTTACAAACTTCAGCAATGGACACAAGGGCCTGTATTATTACAAACACTAAACATCTTAGAGAATTTTGATCTCAAAAGTATGGGGTACAACTCCACCCGATATATTCATACACTTTATCAAGCTATGAATTTGGCTTTTGCCGATCGCGACTTTTACTATGGCGACCCAGCTTTTGCTCCTGAAGAGCCCATGGCTGGTTTGATGTCCAAAGCATATGCTAAAGAGCGAATGAAATTGATTAACCCTGATAAAAACGACCCTAACATTGGTCCTGGTGATCCTTATCCTTTTGAAGGAAAGAAAAACCCATATCTTGACATCCTCAGTGAATGGGGAAAGAGCCATACTTCTCTGAACAGTGTACGCACTACAGTGCCAGTATTAGATCAACAGTACATGGAAGACTTTACAGCGGGTACTACATCAGTGGAAACTGCTGACGCAGAAGGTTGGGTAGTATCCATCACCCCTAGTGGTGGCTGGGTACCGGCAGTGATCGCTGGTAACTCGGGAGTGGGCATGAGCCAGCGCATGCAGTCTTTTGTGACTGACCCTAAAGAAAACCCTTTCAACGTAGTGGAGCCCGGCAAAAGACCGCGTGTTACGCTTACACCAAGTATGGCACTAAAAGATGGAAAACCTTTTCTTTCTTTTGCAAAACAGGCTGGTGATGAACAAGACCAAAACCTTATTCAGTTCTTTTTAAATGTAGTTGAATTTGGAATGAACGTGCAGGAATCTGCGGAAGCCGCCATGTTCAAGACCTACCAGATGTATTCCAGTTTTGGTGATCACGAACGCAAAGACGGAGCATTGGTTCTTAATTCAGAAACACCATATTGGGTAAGAAGGGATTTGAGTAAAATGGGCTATCACCTCTCCTATCAGGACAGAACTTCAGGCCCTATCAATGCCATCTTCTTCGATTGGAAGCACGGCAGCTTTTGGGGTGGTTCAAGTAATCACGGAGAGGATTATGGGATTGGATGGTAAAAGTAGTAATGAGTAATGAGTATTGAGTCTCTAGTATTAAGTGTAAATCTTAGGACATGGACTCATTACCTCATAACAAGAATATAAACCTTATTTATCATAGGCACGACCAGCCTTCTCATACTGATTAATCTTTAAATTATTTATTAAGAAGGGAGCAAAAATCAAACCTGCACTTACAAAAAAACCTATTGGGGGGCCAGTAGTCTCACCGGGTGAACCTATTTGTTCATCAAACTCTTTAGTTGCTGTCTTCACCAGCACAATTGCACCGGCTACATATAAAGCATACTGTGAATATCGCAAAGCACTACCACCACGTAAGTATTTCATAGCCTTTGGACTATCTTTTAGGTCCTTTTTTAGCTTACCAAAACGACCTTTAACGATTTCTCCATTATCTTTTGAGTACCATAACAACCGAGTTTTCCACCCATTTGAAATAACATTGGTCCGATATAAATCTACTCTGTGTCCATCATGAATTCGTTCAGTAAATATCTTTCGACCCCGGAAAGTTGTTACCCCTACGTATCTATACTTTCCCTCCTGATCATAACCTTCAATATGATGAACTCCCCTAATACTGACTCTTGAACCATCCTTTGAATGTATTGTCACATAAGAAGTGGGTTGATTATTTAAGTCAGCATATCTAGTATAAATAACGCTATCTGTAAGAAGGAAAATCTTAATTCCTCCTTGACCAAAAGATAATTGAGATACCAATAATAGGACAGGTAGAATAAATCTCATTGATATTTTACTTATAAACAATAAGATAAATCTAAATATCACTCCTAAGAAAAACAATAGTAAATTAAGATCACACATCAAAAAAACTACCTAGACCAGGTTCTAGATGCTGGTTAGCCAGAATCTAGAACCCAGCATCTAGTTTTTCACTTCAACACTTTCTTCAATACCCTTACCACATTGCCTCCAGCTATCTTTTTCACTTCATCGCTAGTGAGGCCTTTGGCTTTGAGGGCTTCCGCCCATTGGGTGAGTTGAAGGTAGCTATCGAATACTGGTTTGTAGTTACTGTCCATATCAGTGCCTAGCGCTACATAATCAACGCCCAATAAATCAATCAGCCGCATGGTATTGTCAATGTAATCTTCAAAGCTGTGGCTAAAACCTGAGGGCCAGGCTCCAATCACTCCTCGTGTTGACTTGATGATCTTCGCATGCTCTTTGGTAATAGCGCGAATAGCAATCGGCCGCTCTTCTTCGAGTTTTAAAATACTATGAGAAAGGATCAAGGGTTGATTCGTAATAGCAGCAACATCTTGAACCGTTTTATACGAAGCGTGTGCTACATCTATTACCATTCCCAAACGATTCATTTTACGCACTACTGCCTTTCCAAGATCGGACAGCCCGTTGTGCTGTGGATCTGAAGTCTGTAAATCGCCTAACGGATTAGGTGCATAGTGTACCAACTGAATGCAACGAACACCGTCAGCATATACCTCATCCAATTGATCTTCGCTTTCTAAAAAGTCTCCCCCTTCACAGGCAAAGAATATCGCAACCTTATTTCGCGATGGGTCCGTCAACTCATCTACTCTTGTAGCCTGACGTACTGGCAATTCCTTGCACAAGGATTGCAACGAAGTGATTT
This sequence comes from Cyclobacteriaceae bacterium, assembly GCA_040216665.1. Taxonomy (GTDB): domain Bacteria; phylum Bacteroidota; class Bacteroidia; order Cytophagales; family Cyclobacteriaceae; genus ELB16-189. The sequence goes on from JAVJOQ010000006.1 coordinate 167,367, forward strand.
GTCTTTTGTATTCCTTCCAAGCTTCTCCCTTTTCAAATTCACGGGCAGGAAATACTCCAGTAGCCGTAACTTGGGTTACCAGGGTATCTACCACCGTGCTCAGGAAGGCACCAGACAACCCGCCTTTATTCATCTCATCAACTGTTTTAATCACTCCTGCATCCCCTGAATAATCAGTCAACCCTTTGCGATAAAACCTACCAGGGTGTGCATGCAGATCGAAAGTGATAAAGTCAGGAACGAATGGAACTTCAGCAAAGCTGCGATGTCCCATCAATGCTGCTCCTGCAGTTACTGTAAGCGTTTGTTGAATAAATTTCTTGCGTGTAATCATTATTTAAGAATCACCGCTTTTAACTTCTCCTCTACTACCTTGCCGTCTTTCATAGAAACGAAATAAGAGTGATGCTCTTCATCCAGTGAAACTACTTTAAAAGGTTTGCCATTCTTAAAAATGATTCCTGAGTAATCGTCCATGGCATAGCCTGCCTTAAAAATTCCGTTAGCAATATTCTTATGATACAATGGCTGTCTGTATTCTTCACTATGATAATGAGGACTATGGCTAAACGGGAGGAATCCGAGGCCTTCTACTACACTCAATTCCTTCGGTCGCGAATCAGTAGTACCATTATCGAACCAGCACAATGACCCTGCACTTCCGCCTGCTAGTACAATTCCTTTTTCCAATGCCTTTTTCAACACCACATCAATGCCCTGTGCTTTCCAGATGGCCATCATGTTAAGCGTATTTCCGCCTCCTACATAGATAGCATCCATGCTCAATAATACATCTTCAAATGATTCCTTCTGATTATAAGAACTGATCCAAACTTTCTGATGGTGCGGCTCCACCGACAAATCTGAAACCAAATCATAAAAGCGAATGATCCCCGATTCACTATCTCCTGATGCCGTAGGCAGGTAGCAAATCTTAGGGCGTTCTTTGCCCGTAAGCTTGATGATTTCTTTAATAAAATACTTGTTTTGTCCCCCTCCGAACGGAAAGATGTACTGATCCTGGGCCTGGCTTACCATTGTGCCTGCTACTACCATACAAATAAGTGCTATAATTTTCTTCATGGTAGTAAAGTACTACTTATCGGAAAATTATAAAAGCACCAATGGATGGTTTTATAATTTCATTTGCTACTCAGCCCTCAAACTCCTGACAGGACTTGAAACTCCAGCTTTGACCGCCTGAAAACTTACTGTTATAAGTGTTATGAGTAATGCTGCCCCTCCGGAAATGGCAAATACATACCATGAAATTCCTGTTCGGTATTCATAATTCTCCAACCAATTATTCATTAGCCAATAAGAAACAGGCATGGCAATTGTACAGGCAAGTAAAACTAACATAACAAACTCTCGGGAAAGTAAACTCCAAACTTGAGCAACAGATGCTCCCATTACCTTCCGAATACCAATCTCCTTTGTACGTTGCTCAGCAGTGAACGAAGCAAGTCCCAATAAACCCAGGCAGCTAATGCCAATTGCTAGAGCACTGAAAATGGCAGCCAAAATACCTACTCGCTCTTCACTTCTAAATTTTGCGTTGTAGTCATCATCTGCAAACGTATAATCAAAAGGAACTGATGGCAGGAGCGTAGCCAATGATTTCTTTATTTGAGGAAGGGCTTCATGGATGCTCACCTCTGGGTTTAACCTTATGTACAGATGTTCAAGGGACCAAGAAGCCAAAAACAACATGGAAGGATCAGTATCGGCAAATGGTGACCCTTTCACCATATCTTTTACAACGCCCAAAATTGTGTAAGGATACCCCTGACCGTTTCGGTTCCAAATAATCGTTTCACCAATAGGATTTTCAACTGCCAGGTTCTTTGCTGCCGTCTCGTTAATGATTACACCCTCTGTATCCGTGTTGAATTCAGATGAAAAATCACGACCCTCGACAAACTCAAGGCCTACGGCTCCGGCATATCCATGGGTAACAAAGATGGTATTAAAACTCAAGCCAGAAAGGTCTTCGTCCCTATCTCTCCATCTAAAATCATCGTTCCAACCCAGTGTACTCGTAACCTGATAATTGGCTTCACCAATCTCTGATACCATCCCGGTTGCTTTCAGTTCGTTTCTTAGCGTCTCCAGATCCCCTCTATTTTCATAAGCGCCCAGCCTTAAGGAAATCAAACCCTCTCTCGTATACCCAACCGGTCTATCCTTACCATACATCATTTGCTGATAAACTATTCCGGTACCTACAATAAGTATTACTGAAATACAAAACTGAAGGACTACCAACACTCTTCTTGGAGCAGAAGCAAAATTCCCAACTTTAAAAGTGCCTTTTAATACTTTTACAGGATTGAAAGATGAAAGGTATAATGCCGGATAGCTACCAGCCAGAATACCTGTCAAAAATGTTATTCCAATACCAACGCCCCAAAACGAGACACTTCCCCATGGAAGCACAATATGCTTATCCGCTATTACATTAAAGGAAGGCAACAACATTTGTACAAAAATAATAGCCACGACAAATGAAATTAAAGCCACCATCAATGACTCACTAAAGAATTGGTATACCAACTGACTGCGCACCGAACCGATTGATTTGCGTATCCCCACTTCCTTAGCTCTTCTTTCTGAACGGGCAGTGCTTAAATTCATAAAATTGATGCACGCCAGCAACAGTACAAAACCACCAATGATTGAAAAGTACCATACAGATTGGAATTTACTACTTGTTACCTGTACACCATTTTCAAATTCCGAATTCAGATGCCATTCACTCATGGGCAATAAAAAAAGTTCCGGATTGGTTTCAGCTGTGCGTTCGTCTACATGCGGAAGCATAGCATCTTTAATAATTTCTGAAACGCGATCAAAAGTATAGCCCGGTTGCAACTGAACATAAATGAATACGTTGTAGTTGTTCCACACATTCATATCCATATCACCACCGAAGTAAAGCTCAAGCGGTGCAAAATACGTGGCGTCATTGAATTCAGTATTTTTAGGCAAGTCTTTATAAACGCCCACTACTTTCAAATCATACTTGGAATCCATTTGTATGACCTGATTCAGCGGATCTTCTTCACCAAAAAGTTTATCAGCCAAGGATGCTGAAATCAGTATGGTATTTTTATCAGTATAAGCTTTCCATGTGCCATGGAGCATATCAAGGGTAAGCATGGCAGGGCCACCAGATTGCATCAGATAACCTCGTTGAGTAAATCTATTTTCACCAAATTGTAAGACACGCCTATCCTCACTCCCCTTAACCATTGCAACCTGCTTAAAATATTCACCATATTCGGAACGCAACAAGGTTCCTAAACCAGTTACACTAAATACATTAGTTCCTATATAGTTAGAAAAAGTGTTATTCCTGTAAACCTTTGCAATTGAATCGTAGTTGTTATGGAACCTGTTAAAGTTGAGTTCATCATGTACCCACAAACCGATAAGGATAGCTACTGTAATGCCCATGGAAAGGCCACCGATATTAATGATAGAGTAGCCTTTGTGTCTTAAAAGATTTCTCCACCCAATTTTCAAATAACTTTTCATCATACCGTACTGATTTATTTGTTGATAACCCTCTGTGGGACGAATAATACCCGGTCGAAAAAGCAGGATAACGTCCAAGATAAATTTGAAATTTGCTTTATACTTACCCATCCCCTCTACCCTTTCATTGTAGAGCTCTATTAAATCTCCCTCAATGGAGTCGAGTAAGGCTGGATGGCAGAACCATCTAAAAAAACGGAGTGCAAGCCTTGGTGGTTGAGTTTTGTGTTTCATATGCTTGCAACAACTATCTTAGAACTCCAGGCCACTTTAGGAATTGCATTCCACAACTCATCACGCGTATTTTTGGTATGTTGCATTGCTCGCTTACCCAACGCTGTGATCAGGAAATATTTCTTTGGACGTCCTGCCCTCTCCTCTGAAGTATCCCCTTCACTGGACTTCAGATAGCCTTTGTCTTCCAATCTCTTCAGTGCAGTTTGCAGTGCCCCTACACTAACATTTCGTTTTAACCTGGCTTCTATTTCTTTTTTAATAGAAACACCATAGGCCTGATTGTAGAGCACTGCAACCGTTAGCATTACTATTTCCTCAAACTCTCCTAGCTGGTACTTCTTCATTGCTAATAATTAATTCCTAATTGTAGTATTAATAATTATGCCAGAAATATAAAATGGGTTACCGGCCGGAATAGCGAGGTCTTATCTGGTGGGTTGTCTCCTAACCGAACGGTATTTGTTCAAAATCGAACGATGGTCTAGCTTAATTTACGAAGGGGGAATGTTGGGAATTGTAAACTCAAAGGCAGAACCTGATCCTAACTGAGAAGTCGCTTTGATATTTCCTCCTATCTTCTGTGCAGTTTCTTTTACAAGGTATAATCCCAATCCAGCACCTTCACTTTGTTCCGTACCCCTGTAAAACATTTTAAAAATATTAGGAATTATTTTCTCATCAATACCAATTCCATTATCAGAAAATGAGACGACTGCCTCGGTTTGGGTAATATCCAACTGAATGAGGAGAGAACATTTCTTTCTGGAATTTCTATACTTAATCGCGTTAGAAAGCAGGTTTTCGAAGATGACAGAAATCCGATAAGGATCAGAAAAGAAGGGCAAATGAACCCGTCTGGTATCAATGGAGATTTCAATTTCATTGAATCCTTTCATGTGCTCCAATTTCTGGATCGCTTTTTTAATCAAATGCACCAAATCTATTTCTACAGCTTTCACTTCAGTGCGGGCATTTCTTGAGTAATCAAGGATCTCCTTCAGTGTACCATCAAGTTTCGTGATGCTCTTCTCCATCATGTCAAAATATTGATCATAGGCTGGATCTCTTGGCCTTTCATCCATTCTGGAGATATTGAGCAACCCCAGTAAAGAAAGCAATGGTGCTCTAAGATCATGTGAAACGCTGTACACAAAACTATCCAGCTCCTCATTGATCTTGATCAGTTCCTCATTTTGGTTTCTCAACGCCAACTCAGCTTCCAGGCGCTCCGACTGTAGCTTTCGTTGGCCTAACGCATTGATAATGGCAGAAGGCAATCGCTGCAAACTGGATTTCAGGATATAGTCATCAGCGCCTTGTTTCATACGGGTGATGGCAAACTCTTCTGAAACAGAGCCAGTGACAAGAATAAAGGGCGCCATAATTCCCAACCTTCTGCAAATCTTAAGGGCCTCTGAAGAATTGAACTGTGCAAGGGTGTGATCCGAAAGAATTACATCGAAGGCATTATTTCGAATGGCTTCAATAAATTCTTCTTTGCTATCCACCAGAACCATGTCAAACTTTATTCCTTCCTTATTCAAAGTGCGCTCCACTAACTCAACATCCTCAAGGATGTCCTCCAGAAATAAAATTTTTAGTTTTTTATTGAGTTTTACCAAAGTCATTTAGGGGGTTGATTAATCAAAAGCCAAAACATACCCAATTGATCTACCACTTCCAGAAACTTATCAAATTGAACCGGCTTAACAATGTATGCATTGACTCCAAGGTTATAAGATTCCACAATGTCTTTTTCTTCCTTTGAAGAGGTGAGCATCACCACAGGAATTACTTTCTTTTCCGGGTCACCTTTTATTCTTTTCAATACCTGAATACCGTCAATTTTTGGCATCTTCAAATCGAGAAGAATCAATTTAGGATAGTTATTATTTCCATCAGCAAACAAATACTCCAATGCCTCTTCACTATCACTGATATGCAACAAATTATTGGCGAGATTTTTTTTCTTTAATGCCCGAATTGCTAACTCGGCATCATCCAAATTATCTTCAATTAATAATATTTCAATTTGCTTGTCAGTCATTATACCGTAGGATTATTTACATAAAAAAAGAAACTTGCCCCTTCGTTTACTCGCGCTTCAGCCCAAATTTTTCCGTTGTGTTTTGAAATGATTCGCTGCACCAGCGCAAGCCCCACCCCTGTTCCCTCAAACTCCAGGTTATTGTGAAGTCGCTGAAAAACTTTGAATAGCTTGTCACTGTACTTCATATCAAAACCTACACCGTTGTCCTTTACATAGTAAACTGCTGTACCATATTTAGGAAAGCTCCCGATTTCAATTACCGGCTTATCAACATTCTTCGAATACTTTAAAGCATTACTTATGAGGTTTGTCCATACCTGCCTCATCATATTTGCATCCGCCCGTATCTCATTCAAATGTTGGATCTCCCATTTAACATTTCTAGGCTCATGTACAGTCAATTCTTGAATGACTTCAGTGACCAACTGGCGCATCTGAATTTTGGAAAAAGTCAAGGTCTTTCTTCCCATCCTAGAAAAATCAAGCAGATCATCAATCAGTTGCCCCATTCTACTGGCATTGCGCATCACAATATTCAATAGTCTATTTCCTTCCTTACCCAATACAGCCCCAAACTCTTCCTGCAATACTTCGGTAAAGCCACGAATGGAGCGAAGGGGAGCACTCAAATCATGCGAAACCGAATAAGTAAAGGCTTCTAATTCCAGGTTTATAACTCTGGTTTTCTCCTCTGCCATCAATCTTGATTTGAAACTGTTGTTAATCACAATGAAAACGCCAACTAATATTATAAAGGTGGATGCCATCAGTACAGAAAAAGTAGTCTGAAAATACTTTATCTCAATCTGCCCTTCCTTTAATCTTTGACCCAATAGCTTATTTTCTTCATCACGCATGCTTGAAAGCACTGATGTTACCCTAACCGACAAGTTTTTATTTTCATCAGAATTGATCATTGCTTCAGCTTGTGGCTTAGAGGTGCCATAAGTACTGATTATTCTTTTATGTAACTCAAATTTTCTACTGCCTATTACTCTAAAAGAATCAATTCTAACCTGCTGTGATTCATTATCTTTAGTCAAATCCAAGAGACTTGAATAATGGCGTGCTGCTTTTTTTACCTCAGCATCATAAGAATTCAATAAGGCAGAATCTCCCGTCATTATATATTTTGCCAGAATCTCCTCCACCTTTACTGTATTGGTTTGTGTTTGCTCAATATGATTGAGGACTTCTGTGGCATGAAAGCTCAACGCTCTGGATGCAATAAATTGATTATTATTTCGGTAAGAAAAATAACCAAGTAAAACCAAAATAAATAACGCAATGATAAGCCCTAATAATGCCCTCTTGTCTATGTACAATTTCATCATTGCAAGCTCACATCCTTTAGATTAAACCATGCCATCCAAAAACAGAAAATCAACCTTAAGGAACTAGCACAATATCCCTCAGGTTACAAAACCTCACCTTCAATGTAGCCATAAAAATCGCTCTCACTTACAGCGATGTACTATAGATGTAAGAAATTGAAATTAATAAGATAAAAGCTAATCCAGTTTGTGACAAATGGTCTTTGTGGGGTAAACAGGTTTAAAAAGAGAAAAGCGTCACAAAAAGTGACGCTTTCTAATTAGTTCATCCCACCTTTTAAAAACAGATTTTCTACTTCTGTTCCTTCACTTTCTCTTGTGTCTTCCCGTTTTGCGAAACGGATATAGGAAGTACTCGCTCCAACTTATAAATATCAGATCGCCTGTCTGTTAAAGTACGAACGGAACCATTGTAGTGTAAGTCTTTCAATAGATCAAGATCTACATCCACAATTAATGTCATTTCGGAGTTGGGTGTAGCTTCTGCTTTGATGGCATTGGTAGGGAATGCAAAATCAGCTGGGGTGAATACGGCCGATTGCGCATATTGAATATCCATGTTATGTACCTTAGGCAGGTTTCCAACACAGCCTGCAATAGCCACAAAGCATTCATTCTCAATGGCTCGGGCCTGCGCACAATGCTTCACACGCGTGTAACCGTTTTGTGTATCTGTAAGAAAGGGTACAAATAACAAATTCATGCCTTCATCCGCCAACAAGCGCGACAACTCTGGAAATTCAACATCATAACATATCAGTACACCTACTTTTCCACAATCTGTATCGAATGCCTTTAATGAATTACCTCCAGACATTCCCCATTCAAACCGCTCGCTGGGTGTAACATGCAATTTCTCGTACATCTCTGATGTACCATTCCTTCTGCACAACCAGCCTACATTGAACAGCTTGCCATCTCGAATGATTGGCATACTACCTGTAATAATATTGGCATTATAGGATACTGCAAATTCCTTGAACTTGGTGTGAAGTCTTTCCGTATAGTCTACCAGTTTTCTAATGGCTTGTGCTTCGGGCACATCATTGAGCGTGGCCATCAATGGTGCATGGAAATATTCAGGGAATAAAATGAAATCACTCTCATAGGCTGAGGCACCGTCAACGAAAAATTCTATCTGCTCCACCAATGCATCAAAATCCTTGAACAATCGCATTTGCCATTGTATCAGCGCCATCCTTACATTAGACTTCTTGCTATTGTATAATTTAGGCTTGGCATCGTAATAAATATTATTCCACTCAATCAAGGCAGCATACTCCATCGACTCTTTATCTCCCGGCATGTATCCCTTAAGTATTTTCCGGACGTGAAAATCATTCGAAAGCTGGAAGGTAAGCGTAGGATCATACACCTGCTTTAACTTTACCTTTTCGATATATTGCTTGGTACTTAACTTATCAGCAAACTGACTGTAGTTGGGAAGCCTTCCTCCTGCCACTATCGCCTCCAGATTGAGTTCTTCACACAATTCTTTTCGCGCATTATAAAGTCTGCGCGCCAGGCGCATTCCTCTAAACTCCGGGTGGATAAATATTTCTATGCCATACAATACATCACCCTTTGGATCATGAGTTGAAAAAGTATAATTGCCAGTGATTTGTTCATAAGTATGGTTATCACCAAATCGATCGTAGTCAACAATGATGGACAAAGCTGTGCCTACCACTTTACCATCCACCTTGATACAGATTTGTCCTCCCGGAAAAATATCTATAAGTTTTTGAATATGATTCTCTCTCCAATATGCGCCCCACTCCCTGTATGCCTGAAGCATACTCTCTTTAAGATCCAAATAATCCACCATCTTAAGCGCTCCAATCTCTACTTTCATTTGTAAAATTTATAGTTTGTTATTATTAACTCGGTCTGCTGGATTCAATACACATCGTATTATTAGAAATACTGAAATCACTGTAAATATATACCTGGCAGGATACCAAGTGTAAGAACCGATGGCTTTAAATATAGCCAAAAAAGGCCGTAATTCCCAATTAAGCAGGACCTACTGTATCTCCTGAATCTTTCATTGACTCCTTTTGGCCGGCTTTCTTAATCAAGAAATAACCCAGTACGCTTGCTACCAGCGAAGCCATCAAAATACCAAGTTTTGATTCCTGAATCAGCAACTCATCATGGAATGCCAGGCCAGCAATAAACAACGACATGGTAAAACCAATGGCAGCAAGAAAACCTGCCCCCCATAAATGAAGTTTGTTCATACCTTTGGGAAGTTGCACTGAAGAAAACCTCAACATCAATTCGCTTACTCCTACCACGCCCAATACCTTTCCCAAAAGTAACCCAACCATTATCCCTAATGCTACTGGGCTTATTAATTGCGATAAGAAATCACTTGAAAGTGTAACACCGGCATTACTAAATGCAAAAATGGGCATTATAAAAAAAGCCACGAGAGGGTGCATATTGTCCTCCAATCTTTGAATGGGTGTAATGGCCTTTTTAGAATAAGACCTAATATCCTGAAGAACAACAAGCTGCTCTTTGGTGATCGTCCTTACATCATTTGGATCGGCTTTCTTAAACCTGTCTACAAGATATTCCATGTGGTCAGCAAAGTGGTTTTCCTTTACTTTAGTCCTTGCAGGTATTGCAAAGGCAGCCAGCACAGCAGCAATGGTGGCATGCACCCCAGACATGAGAAATGCTAACCATAAGCCTACAATTCCTACCAATGCGTAAAAAATCGTGTTGCGTACGCCAATCCCATTAGCGATCCATAGTACTGCTAAAAATACTGCTCCAGTTCCGAGGTTAATAAAGTTAATATCCGAGCTGTAGAAAAAAGCGATAACCAAGACAGCACCCAAATCATCGGCAATTGCCAATGCGGTAAGAAATACTTTAAGTGACAGCGGCACACGATCCCCCAGCAAATACAACACACCCAGTGAAAATGCAATATCTGTTGCCATGGGTATGCCCCATCCATCTGAACCTCCACCTTCTCTATTAAATGCAAGGTATATGAGCGCTGGAAAAACCATTCCTCCAATTGCAGCTCCTATAGGTAAAATTGCTGACCTAATATTACTTAACTCTCCTCCAATAATTTCCCGTTTCAATTCTAATCCAACTACGAAAAAGAAGACAGCCATTAACCCATCATTTATCCAATGATGTAGGTCTTTACTAATTACAAATTGATCAAATCCAATGCTGAACTGGTACTTCCAAATAGAATGGTAAGTATCAGACCATGGAGAATTGGCTAATAGTATAGCAAGAAATGCGGATGAAAATAATATGATACCACTGGCGGAGCTATTGTTAATGAAACGTGTAGATGGCTCGATAATTAACCGATCTACTAACTCTTCTTTCAATCCCAAATCTTTTTTTTCCATCATCTGCACTCATTTCAATAATAGCTTTCAAGATAAGTACTCTTTTATTCTATTTAAAATCAGAGGCTAATGGAATCTATTCCTTGGTAAAAGTTCCTGACTTAAGATGAAGGTCGCGTTGAGGAAAAGGAATGGTGACACCCTCCTCTCTAAATCGTTTATCGATAAGATAACGGATTTCGCTTTTGGTATTTTCAATAGGAAAGATATCTATACTCCAAAAATATACTTCAAACAATAACGCACTATCACCAAAATCAACAAAACGAACAAAGGGGTATTTGCTGTCTCCTTTAGTTTTTATAACGGTTTCTTGTTGCACAGTGCACTCCAATAGAATGTCTCTCACCTTATCAACATCGCTACCATAGGCCACACCCACACTCACTTTGAACCTTGTGGGAGTAGCACTGTGGCTCCAGTTGATGATATTGTCTACGATAAACTTATGATTAGGAACGATGAGCATGATACCATCACGGGTTAAAACAGTAGACGTACGCAAGTTGATGGTTAGTATCTTTCCAATTAAGCCATCAATTTCAATTACATCATCTCTTTGAATGGTTCCCTCGATAAGAATAAAAATGCCTGACGCAAAATCCTGGAAAATCTGCTGCAATCCCAAGCCAAGGCCCACCAGCAAAGCGGCCGAACCAGCCAAGAGAATGGTGATTTGAAAGCCAGCCGCTTGTATCATGAAAACCAGTGCAAAGGTCCAGATAAAATATTGTACCAATTTTATCATGGCAAATCTTCTTCCCCGATCAATACCTCGTCTTTCAAAAATTCTATTGAGGACTCTCCTTACCCCGAACAAAAGGACTTTAGTACCAAAAAAGATAACTACAATAATGAATACAGTAGCGAGCGTGAAACTGTAGTCACTAGTTTCAAAAATTCTGTAGTTCAGTATCTCCTTAAAGTTTTCCATCATTTGTTTCTTACGTTAACTTGGATCTCTGGTGCGCCTACCACCTCAAAAGTGGTTGAACCAAACCTTACTTTGCCATTGGTGGCCGCCACATCACGCAGTATCGCCATGAACAATTCATTTTTGGTAGCTCGCCTCCTCTTGTAATCAACCACATACCGAATAGTATACTCTACCCAGTTATCATTGGCAGTCAAACTCACCATAGGCTCTAGTCGAGCGTCCTCAATCAAATATTTCTTCACCATCTGGTTCCATACCCTCTTTCCCTCTTCAGCATTCTTAGCTACAAGGTCATTGGCTATTTTCTCTAATAATGATTTTGCTAGCTCATAGTCGCTTCCATATTGCACTGGAACTTTAATCTCATCCCACAGAAAAGGGAAATCTCCTGAGTAATTAAAAACCGGTTCCTTAAAAACAAAGCTATTGGCTACCCTGACGATTCTTCCATTGTAAAGATCACCATCTACCCATTGCCCTGTCTCCATTAATGTGGTTCTCAACACACCAATATCAATAACATCACCCTTTATTCCACCCAGCTGCACACGATCTCCTGTTCTGTAAAAATTACCAAACATCAACGCAAGCCAACCCGCTATACTCGCAATTACTTCCTGAAGTGCGAAAGCAATACCTGCACCAGCCACTCCTAAGGCAACAGAAATTCCACCCAAATTTTTACTGTATGCAATCAGCAGCGCCAGCATAATAACTACATAGGAAGCAGCATCTAATATTTTTTTGGTTTTGTACTTATTGTCTTTGTCTTGCTTTGACTTTTGTATTCTCCTTATTAGAAAAATAAAAGCAAATCGGATGATTATAACAATCCCAATTACCCATACCAATGTTTGCAACCAATCCGGAATAGCTAATTGTTCAATCCAATCCTTCATTAATCACTTTGTTTTTCTTTATTTCCAAAACCAGTTACATTAAAAGAAGGTGCTTTATAATCCTTAGGCAGATAATCAGCAGGAATATTCACCGCATTACCATCTCGTATAGCTCCAAAGTGAGGCGACATAATTTCAACACCCGCTTCAGCAAACTTATCCTGTATCTGTTGATGAAGGTTTGAATAGATCAAAGCCATTTTCTCAGGTTGATCAGTATAGGCATTCAATTGATAGGCAACATAAAAGTCATCCAAGCTTGTTTGCAAGACAAATGGTTTTTTACTCTCATCTTTTAATACACCCTCTGCTTCACTTGCAGATTGTATCAAGAGGTCATGAACCTTTGGCCAAGGCACATCGTATCCGATAGTTACTGTGGTGTGAAGTATGAGCCCCAAATCTTTAGCAGAGGTAGTATAGTTAATCGTATGCCCCGAAAGCACTGTAGCATTTGGAATAGTAATCTCTTCGTTCTTAATGGTTCTTATTCTGGTGACCAGCATAGACTTCTCTAAAACCAATCCTGTTATCTCACCTATTTTGATCCTATCACCAATTTTGAATGGACGCATATAAGTAATGACAAGCCCCGCAACCATATTACTGATGGCAGTTGAAGATCCCAAAGAAAACAACACACCAAGGAACACACTCACCCCTTGAAACACTGGTGAATCGGAACCTGGTAAGTAGGGGAAAATAACAATAAACATAAAGGCGTACATCAGCACCTTAACAATCCCAAAGGTGGGCTTGGCCCAATCAGGATAAAAACCACTAATCACCAATGAACCTTTCTCAATTTCGCCAGCCATGAATTCAATAAACTGTACAGCGTACTTGGTAACCATATAAATTACCCCTATGGTAAATAGGTTAGGAATGTAGTTGAAAACTGATGACAAAACATTGGTTAAGGGATCAAGCACATACCCGAAAAGTTTTTCAGCCCAACCTCGTGTCCACGGAAAAATGCTGAACAGAATGGGAAGCGCGAGGTATAAAACGATAACAATAACAAGCCATCTTAAAATGTTATTAAGAAACAAGCCCACTTTAAGCTCACGTTCAGTATCTAAAAATTCATAACCTCGAAACTTAATTCCTTTGAGAATTCTACCACGCGCATTGATCAGCCACTTCCGAGTAAACAGAAAAAGTTTATTAATGTATTTGATCAATAAGTAAATGATAAGGACGACAAGAATGGTGAGCCCTGCCTGCAACAAGATGCTTTTGATACTTTTAGATTTGAGCTCCTTATTGAGCACAGTTTTCACAGTATCCAAATCTTTTTGTGCCAGTGCTTTCCTCGACATGCTCTCTGCATGTGCATCCAGATCTGTCACACTAAACAACACCCGATCTCTCCACCAAATGTCCGTGCTCATATCACTGTCCAACAGAAACAGGCTATCGGGTTCAAATTCAGAATCCTTCATAAAGGATGTTAGCCTTCTGTTGATGGTGTTTACTCTATCTGCAGGTTTATATGGACCTATTTTGGAATGAATATAGAATAAGGTGTCCTTCTTAAAAATCACAGGGAGCCCATTATTGCGCATCGCTACTGAATCTGCAGGCTGCGCATATCCTGATAACGCAAAAGCAATACCAATTATCAACGAAAGTATTCTATTCATTTACTTCTGAATTAATCCTATTAATAAATATAAAGAAATGCTCGGTTATCAGCGTTTTGTCCGCCATGAAAGCCCTACACTGACAAAGTAGTCCTTCAAGCCATCATTGCTACCCGGGCCGCCTAACACATCAAGCTGCAGATCATTGTTAACCAAATAAGACAAACCAGCATCAAAACGTGTATCAAAATCTCCATCCGTAAGTGATCCATAATTCTCTACAAATCCTCCCAACTTACCACATATCGGAAATGCAAGGTTGATGGTATAGAACCCTGTTCCAGTTGAGTTGACGCCATTCCAACTACCACCCCAATTGGTAAAAAGGGTAAATGTTTCGGAAAGTTTCTGATTGGTGGCGATGATAAAGCGAGGTGCCACATTATCAATCTCGTAGTCTTGCGACAAAACTGGTAGTCTGAATCGAAGTTGAAATCCTATGCTAGGAATTAAACCCTCTCCGGAATAAACATGATACCTACCTCCAATATCGAATGCAGCTAAACCATTTAAGTCTGTCTCCAAAACTCCACTTTTCCATGTTTCCACCTTGTAATCAGCTAAAGCACTGATCTCCCACCTTTCTGCAATACCGTAACGAAGCACGGTGTTATTGAGAAAACCATCACCCTTAAAGACTGGCGTTTTATATCCAAAAACGTCCATTCCAGTTTGAATCTGGAAAATACCTTTGCCAACTGTAAATGGGCCAATCGACTGCCCCGGACGCCCTGAACGAATCGTTTCATTGTACTGGCCATAACTTGTAAAGGAAAGCGTAATGCCACTAACAAGAAGGAACACTTTGAACAACTGACTCATAGTTTACTTTAAAAAATTTGGCAAATGTAAAGTACCTAAAAGGACTTTATTGCTATAGCAATAAAACTATATTTCAATCCATTGCCATGGCAAATAATCACCTGAAACGGATTTTGAAGTGAGTAGACACTAACGCTTTATGGTTGAAGTAAACCCTTCAACTTCATCCGTGCTACCTCCCCAAAACCCTTATCCACGAGATGTAATGAAACCTCAACACCAGGTTTTTCACCAGAAAGGAACTCTACTCGAATAGGCTTATTGGGAACGCACCAGGAGGATTGTAAAAGTGCCACCTTTATTTTTTTCTCCAGGTTAATAGGATCGTTTTGGCTGATTCCATCAAAGCGAAGAATAACTTCGCTGGCAGAATGAATGTCTACATTGTTGAGGTTTATACTTTTATTCAGCAATTGTGAATAAGGAATCCTAAGGGTCTCTCTACCTTCCGACTCAACAAAAACCTGAGAAACAGATAACTTCTTAATTATCCCATTACCCACAGTTGAATTCAATTCCTGCCCCACACTTGGGTTATGTTTGATCTTAAATATAAAACCCGACACGATGTCTTTAATATAATACCAAACCAATAGTCCAACTACTGCAACTACCAGTACTAAAACCAATTCATTGTAGTAAGATTTTGAAAATAAGAAGTGGCTTACTACCCAAAAAATATAAAATATCCACAGCCCTAACTCTATAGCAACAAATACTGGATAGTACTTCCTTAGACCTTTCGAACGATACCCTAGTAATCGTATAGCCCGAAAGATTATGAATAGTAAGCATGCTGTGATAATGAAAAACAAATAATTAATCATAGCCACTCCTTTTCATGAAACACTTTGATGAGCAGAAACTCTACGTAAGGATTAAGGCCATATACTTCCATACTACTTTTCTTTACGACACCCATCCTCACCATTGCCCGAACAGTATGCAAAATGTTCTCAGGCTTTTCTTCCAATACCCTACATAATTTCTCTAAGGTAACACGCTTGTGCATCAACAATTGAATAGCAATCATACTCCACTCCGTACTAAAATTATGAAGCACGCCAATATCTAAAGCAGCCGGTGACTTGATAACAATAGTCTTATCTTTAAAGGCTATAATCCCTTTTAACCAGGCATTCATTGCCATGCCAGGATTGCCATGTGAATATTCAAATATTTGATTAAATAGTCTCGCAAGCCTCACCTCATTTACATCGGCTTCCAACTTATCCCCTAATTTGAAAAGAATACCGCTGGATTTGTGTCTGGTTAAAATTAATTGACGAAGGTCATAGGCATTGAAATGCTGGCATCGAATTGTACTCAAACTATATGTATCCAATGCTTCCACTTTTCTAAGCACCTCATAAGCAAATGGGTTCATATTCACCATGATAAGGCATTTATGAGAATAAGTATCCACTAAATCTTTGATCAACCGTATTGTTCTGAGGCCATCATCTCCAGCACGCTCCCACCATAATTCCAAATCATGAATTACCAAAACAGTTCCATGGGTTAATGCGTTGAAAATCTCATTCGCATCTCCTTCCATACGCGTTGCCTTTTGCAAAGCCGCACTAAATTCGGATGGATCGGATGAGCCCGCATCGCGGCTAAACACATGGTACACCCTCTCATCCTGAAAGTTTTGCTCACAAAAATATTTACACAATGCTGTTTTACCGGCATTTCTCTCACCCAATACTGTAATCATACCAGGCACTCCTGCTCTATACCTGCTCAATGCAAGTTGCAATTGGCTTTCCTCCTCAGGGCGTTTTACCCAAAAATTATCACTGATACTAGAACGCCCGCTAAACAACATGGTATAATAGTGAGGCAGTTGTTGAAGAATCCTCTGATCTGGCGTAACACTATCAATAGTTTTTAACAATCTTTCTGCAAATGGTGTTTGCTCGGATGTGGCAAAACGTTCCGCAAGCAACACCCCCTTACTTTGCGAGTAAAGTAAGCTCACAAATATGGCATACGCCTTTTCACTCCATTGAGACAATACAGAACCAAAACGAGAAGTTATTTTATTGCTTTTATGTTGGCGGATAAGCTGGGCAAATTCGCTCACATTGGTAGTGAGTGTAGAGACGTGCAAAGAGTCCCTCAGCTCGGATAGCAAGTGATCCAACTGATCAAATGATTCTTTCCCAAGAGCACTCATTTTCTTTTGCTCAAACTCAATTGTTGTGAGCACTGGGCCAATTAAATCAGCAACAATTGTCTCTCTTTCCTCCTCCTCCGCATTGTAGACATTAAATATGGAAAGGTTGGCCTGATCTTGAATTAATAAACTGGACTGCATGAGCTTGTCTTGTAGTGTTTCAAGATAATCATAGAAGGGACCGGCCAATCTGATCTCAACAAGGTAAATAAGTAGAGAGCTTAGAGGAAGTGATAATTCACCCTCCTCTTCAGAGGCTACTTTAATTTCATCCGGTAATGTTTTGGCATAGGTCACCAACTTGTCGCTCATCACCTCGAAGTCATCCAGCAATTTAGCTCCATCAACATTCCATGTAGGAATAATGGGCTGTCGCTTTTCAATTGGCGCTTCTTTCAATTTTACCAATGAAACTTTTATGAGTTCAACAGGCTCACTGCTTTCCCTTACTATCCATTGATTGAGTTTCACTTTGAACTGCTTCAACGCGCCTTCCAAGTACCCCAAAAAATCAAGCATATACACATTGGAGAGTGCGGTATTCAGATTAAGTATGTGGCGTTCTTCCCACAATGGTGGAAAGCCTTGAACCTCCTCCTTCCTGTCAAGATAAAATGGTTTCTTTCTTCTCTTATTCTTCAGCTCTTTGTTAACGCGAATACGCTCCATGTAATGTGCCATCTGCGACACGTTCTTTCTGTACTCCAGTTGCAACCTTCCTTCATACAAGTGGGCCAACGACTTATTTCTCATCACCAGCTTCTTCATCCCCTCTGCCATAGCGTTTGAGAAATCAGAAACGCTTCCATTAGAATTGCCCTCTTCAGCGCTTCGAGCCAACTTCTGAAAATTAACTTCACAATAAGAAATGAAGTCCGAGATCTGCGTCAGGTTCTCTCGGGAAGTATTTCTGAAATCCTTTATCAGAATAGAAAGAAAATGAAAACGATTGTCCCGTAAGAAGTGATTGGCAACTTCGCGGTAATCGATGGTTACTGGTAAGGTCTCTTTTGAAAAAGGATGAACGGCTCTTTTTCCAAGTTTAAAAAAACGATCACCAAAATCATCATTGGAAGAAACTAAGAATTCACTTTTGTCATATTCAATCGTAAGGTGTTTTGGGAATTTATTGATATCGTTGCTTAGTCTGTCCAAATACCAATCCAGTCCCAATTGCAGCACTTCTCGCTTAGCTTTAATATCCACCTCCTGATATCCGAGTAACAACTCCTTAATCTTTTCAATAAAATACCTTCTGCTTCTTAGAATTGCTTCACTCTTCTTATAGGGTTGTTCAATTTCTGATGCCTTATTTAGACTTTTTGAAGTTTGTGTTACAAGCTCTGAAATCCTCAAGTAAAACTTTTGATCAATCGAAAAGAAAGCTTTGATCGCCTTTTCAAAAAATAGATTTAAAGTTGTTCGGCCATAATGATCAATCTTACGGATGTCTTCAGCTACTAAAGCATACCTCGACTCTTCAAGAGCAGGTAACACCCAAGTGGGTTGCCCATCATCGGTTGATGAGACTACATTCTCTTCTGAAAGAATCGTGTAGGACTCAAAATCAGAGGATGCATTAATAAACAAGCATGTTCCCAAGTGATGCCCCAATTCAGTTACGTAATCATAGGCATGTTCTAATTCATCGTAGCTGTTATCTGGAATACCAATAATTGTTAAATCCGTCTTACCCGATTCCTTGGCAATAATTTGAATCCTACTGTTTTGCTCAGAATAGTTATTGTGTACCTTCAGGGAAATATCAATTCTATAATCTAATAGAATACGCTGAACTTGTTGGTATATTCTATCTACCTCACCGGCCTGGTTTTGTATGATATGCAATCTTAATACAGGTTTGTGCCATGGTGGCTCGCTGGTAAAGTGCCTTAGCAGGTTGAGCGCCAATGACAGATTGCGTCCCCATCCACTCCACCAAATATCAATGGTTTTTGTTTTGCCTAATTTTTTAATGGGATCATAATGCAGAAAAAGAGAATTTAAATTCTTCTTCTCAAACCCCTTAATAAGCGCTACAAATTCTTCCTTCTTTTCTTTCCGCTCACTCCATCCCATCAATATGGTATTGGGCTCAATGCCAGAAAAACCATATAAAGTGGTGATCTCACCTATAGCATGGTAAATATTACCGCATTTGTATTGATGTTTAAAATAGGCAGGTGACTCACCATTACTTTTTTCTTCATTCTTCACTTTTTCGAGCAAGGTGTTTTCAGTCTCAATCAATTCAAAAGATGACAATAAACCCAGCTTGCCTGAAATAGCTAACCCTAACCGCGTAAGATGAGGCCTTCTTTCTTCTGACCCTGCAAACAAAAGTAAATTAGGTCTCCAGTTGCGCGACTGAACTTTCTCCTGTGTGAGTTTTTTCAATCCCGATTTCACCAATGAAGCCCACACTCCACTCCACGCATCTCCCGAAGACAGAGACAGCTCTTTCCGTTTCAGGTAAAAATAAAGTAAGCCGAGCAGTAATGAAGCGCCCAAAGTAGCTACAATATCTAACTGTATCATTACAAGGAAGCAAGCAGCAGAGCCCAATAGACTCACCCAAACTGGTGTTTTAAAACTTGGCCGAAAATCAGCACTGGTCCATCTTTCAAAGGCGCAACTTAAATTCAGGAACCCGTAAGTAGTGATAAAGAAAATGGAAACGATCCTGGCAATTACATCCAATTCACCAATAAGTATTCCACATTCAGCAATGACGAAAGTAAGTATGAGCGCATTGCGCGGTTCATTGGCTTTGCCCACGCCTTTCGAGAAAAAACGTGGAGTAATTCTGTCCACTGCGGTTGCCTGAAGTATCCTTGGTGCACCCAGAATACTCCCTAAAGCAGATGAAAGTGTGGCGCCCCATATTCCAGCAATTACTAACTCAGGTATTCTGGAAATCTTTAACAGTACTTGTGGATCACTGGATAATACTTTACTGTCAACAGTAAAAGAAAAAAAGAAGGTGAGTAAAATATAAACCACCAAACCCACTACAATGGCAGATATCGTTCCATTGGGAATAGATTTTTTGGGATCCTTTAAGTCCCCTGACATAGAGACTCCAGCCTCAAATCCTGTAACAGCAGGAAAGAATATCCCAAACAGAAGCATAAAAGAGAAACCGGCAGAAGGTGGATCTAATGCAGGAGCCTCAGGTATAAAATCATGGTTTCCGAAGACAATAGAAAGGAGCGATAAAAAAATCGCAGCCATAATGAAGTACTGCGTTTTGATAGCAAGAGAAGTACTGATAAAAGTAATTGTCGTAACCAAGACGAGAATGGTAGTTCCAGCAATTCTTATTGTATTGACAGTTACATCATATCCCCAATACCCCAAAAAACTCTCTGCAAAACCAATCAAATAGAGACTTACACTAAATGACAAGCCCACAAAAAGCGCTAGCCCAAGAGTACCTCCGATAGGTAAGCCCAGGCTTCTTGAAATCATATAATAAGTGCCACCTGCTTCAACTTTCTTATCGGTAGCGATGGAGGATACGCTTAAACCTGTTGTTACCGAAATCACGTGGGCCACTATAATGATGCCCAGTGTCATGAACAAACCCGCCTCTCCTATTATCATAGGCAGCCTCAGGTACATGATCACACCCAGAATCGTTAGAATAGATGGCACAAAAACACCACCAAACGTTCCAAACTTACTTACCTTAGACATGGATCAGGTTAAAATCAATTTTAGCTTAAGACCTTAACTTACTCATTAAAGTCACATTTCTAATTCTTTGTGGCTTTATAAATATTGCTAATGTCTAATATTCAATCCGTTTATCTTTTCTTTGCTTAGTCTTTCTAAGTACTAATTAAGAAATTAAGTACTGGAATTAAACAAAAAAACGAACTATAAAGTTAATTAAGATTCTTTATGATTTCAGGTGATACCTACTACGATATAATCGCAATCTGCTGCATTGTCATCATTTCGTACTCTTTTAGCATGATTGCAAAATACACTAAAATACCAAGTGTGTTACTGTTGATTGTTCTTGGGGTGGGGATTCAGTTTCTTCTGAAAGAATTCGAAATCTCTTTGGGCAATAACGTATTTAGCCTGTTGCAATTGCTGGGTATTATCGGGCTTATCATGATTGTGCTAGAGGCAGCCCTCGACCTACGGCTTACCAAAGACAAAAGTTCTCTTATTATCAAAGCATTTTTCATTGCATTGTTTGCATTGATGGGATCATCCATTGCTATTGCATGGTTGCTCAATTACTTTCTTTCATTCAGTTATTATACGGCTTTCATTTATGCAATACCATTGTCAATAATGAGTAGTGCCATAATTATCCCCAGCGTAAATCAACTTAGCGGTAAAAAGAAAGAGTTCATGATCTACGAGAGTACCTTCTCTGATATTCTGGGAATTATGATATTCTATTTTGCCATTGGCAATAATGAATCCACACTTCCGATGGACCTTTTAAAAGAGATCAGTATCAATGTGGGCCTCACTATTGGCTTGTCCATCATTGCAAGTTATTTACTGGTGTTGCTTTTTCAACGCATCACAGAAAATGCACGTCTCTTTCTCCTTATCTCTGCACTGATATTGCTTTATAGCATTGGTAAGGTATTCCATCTCTCTTCTTTAATTGTGATTCTCGTTTTTGGACTCACGTTAAGCAACTACAAAATATTCTTCTCCGGAAGGCTTAAACGATTTATAGATGAAGCCGTACTCATTCGAATTAACAAAGAATTTCATCTTGTTACTTTGGAGTCCGCCTTTGTTGTGAGAACTTTCTTTTTTGTGGTTTTTGGACTTACCCTGGACTTGCAATCACTATTAGATATCAATACCGCCATCATCAGCCTCAGTATCACTGCTGCTCTTTATCTGATCCGATTTATTTGCTTAAGACCATTCTTCAAAAGTATTCTTCCCGAGCTATTCATCGCCCCAAGGGGATTGATTACAGTACTCCTGTTTTTTGGCATCCCTCCTATATTTATTCAAGACAGTTTTAGTAGTGGCATATTGCTTTACACTATACTGATAACTGGAGTAATTATGACAGCTGGAATGATCTGGAAAGGCAATGAACCGGAAGATGTGGAACGGCTGGAATTTACAGACCTAAAACAATTGGACGAAGAACTTAACCAATTAAACCCAGAGGTTAAGTAATCCAGTGAAGCGTTTGGGGTTGTAATGGATTAACAAAATTGCTCTTCTCTTCAACGGATTTGTGCCAGCTCTTCTTCAACTCATAGTACCACTTGGCTTGAGTATCCGGATCACCGATTAACATCAAAGAAGGATTTGTGTCTAGTCCCTCGCGTAACTTGTGAAACACTCCTAAATCCTGGCCGATAAAAGTTTTTCCCAAACTCTTCAGGGGCGTCCAAAGCAATTTGGCCAGACCTATCGTTGTATAAAAGATATGGTTGAGCTCCGTTTCATTTTCATTAATAGGAGTCAAAGTTGTAATGGAAACAATTTCATTTTTTCCTACCTGGATGTGTTCAAAACGATTACCTGGTAATTGAAAATTAATCTCTGTACTTGTACCTCCTTTTAAAATAGAATACCCTTTCGAGTTGGAAGACGGCTTATGCCTCGCCATCTTGAAGCCTAGATCATCAGGAACAAAATTCTTTTCTTTTAATTTCAAATTCTTGCTCGATCTCCAAAACCAGGATTGATGCACAAACGTAACATGAGCCGGATCAATCAATCCAATTACAGAATGATCAATATTGGTAGGCATAGTTACAGTTTCAACATGCAGAAATTTTTTATCAGCATCAATCAACAAATTGGGCAATCTTTCCTCTGCTCCTTCTAGTTTCAGTTTATTCTGGGGAATGTAAATCCAAATGGTATTGCTAATCTCTTTGCAGGGATATTCATACACTTTGATCTTGCTGACATCAAATTTATCATCGGCCAAGGCTGGAATACCGGTGCATGTACCTGAGCAATTGAACTGCCACCCATGATAACAACATTGTATGGTATTGCCATCAAACCAACCTGCCGAAAGAGGTACTCCTCTGTGTGGGCAGTTGTCTTTTAATGCAAACGGAAGACCTTCCTTATCCCTGCCAAAGACAATGCGTTCGCCCAGGATTTCTTTTTGAACCAACTTGCCTCTCTTGAGTTGAGAACCATGGAAAGCAAAATACCAGAGGTTTTTTAAAAAAAGAGGCTGGTCTGAGGCCATTGAAGCGAATTAAATGGATGAAAAACAAGATTAAAAAAAACTAATGACTAAAAAAATGATTTTAACCACCCACTCCTTTTACTTAATCCTTACATACACCAACTTGATATTCTTATTGCCTGTATCGCGCTCATCCACTTCAAACTTATTGATACTCTTTATTAAGGGCAGCATTTTATTGTAGCCATAATTTCTTGGATCAAAATTGGGGTGCTTCTTGAGTAGCAAGCTACCCAACTCTCCCAGAAAGACCCATCCATTTTCATCTCCCAAGTCATTAATTGAACTTCTTATCAATTTGATCAACTTATCATCAATTTCTTCAACAGTTTTCTCAGAGGATTTTTTTCCTATGGTCTTCTTATCCGATCCTTTCGATTCAGTATTTGGTTTTAGAATTTCCAGATAGATGAATTTTTCACAAGCAGAGATGAATGGCTTTGGTGTTTTCTTTTCACCAATACCAATTACTTTCATTCCTGCCTCACGCAGTCGTGTAGCCAATCTTGTAAAGTCGCTGTCACTGGACACAATGCAAAAACCATCTACTCGGCCAGAGTAAAGAATATCCATTGCATCTATAATCATAGCACTATCGGTGGCGTTCTTCCCTACAGTATAGGCATACTGTTGTACAGGTGTAATTGCGTGCTCCAATAAAACTGTCTTCCAACCAGAAGCAGTTTGCTTGGTCCAATCACCATAAATCCTTTTAAAAGTGGGGGTACCATACTTTGCAATTTCCTCTAACATCTCCTTTACATTTGCATAAGGGATATTATCAGCATCAATTAATACGGCAAGACGGGGATCTGCTTTTGATTCCATGAAATCAGAAAATAGGTATGCAAATAAAGGTAAGTATACTTATGGCAAATGAGCCGTAAGTCTATCTCAAAATGGAAAGTTTTGTCAGTATTTCCCCTGATAGGTCTGCTGCTGCACCATAACCGGTAACTAGAACACCTTTAACCCCGGTAGATGATTCAATCCCGTAAACGGTTGCCTCATCTGCAGGATCTGTTTGACCTTCGTAACGGTACACTTCAAGGATTTCAAAATCTTTAGGAGAGAATGAACCTCCTTCACAAACAATACAATTATCGCCAAGGTTAAAATCCGTATTAAAACCTTTTTCCTTCAGCTGCTTTAAAGCCTCAGTGACTGTTGCATAGTGGACTGTGCGTGACATAAGCATTAATTTAATGACAAAATTATATCTCTCCTATATATAAAGTGTTTCATCAACTAATTGTTCCCGATCCGGGCCTATTTTGAACACTAAATATCTTTTTATCAGCCACAAATGGACCAAACGGCAATAGCGAAGCCAATAATGACCAAAAAATAGTAACGAAACTCCACTTTAACTGATAGGCTACCAACAATACAAACAAGCAATACACAACAAACAGAATACCATGGGCCATACCTACAAAATAAGTTGGCTCTGGAATATGAAAAATATACTTCAATGGCATGCATACACCCAACAACAACAGGTAACTGATACCTTCTGCTACCCCAATAATCCTCAGTAGAGACAAATTCTTATTCATTAACGATAATTTTGGTGCGAAAATAATATTTTACCTCTACATCCTTTCAGAAGCATAGACCTGATCTTACCGTTAGTCCAATTTTTCTTCTAAACAATCGAAAAAACAACTTTATAAGGGCAGAAAAACCGTATTTCCGTAACCCTATCAGTATTTTTGTGTTAAACTAACTAAGACATTCCTTTCCTTGCAGTAATCCATAGATATAGTGCTTAAACAATTTTCATACACGCTACTGATTTTTTTATCGCTAACACAGTTAAACGCTCAGACCTTCAGTGTTGAGGGATTTGTAGTCGATGATGAATCTAAAAAACCATTGGAGTTTGCCAATGCGAGTATCCTCAATACATCGGATAGCTCGCTCATAGGCGGTGCGACCACAAACGCTGCAGGTAAATTTGCCATCAACGCAAGGGCAGGTGAATTCCTGGTAAAGGTTCAGTTCATCTCTTACAACCCACGTTACTTTACTGTTACTCTCACTCAAGAAAAACCTGTAGCGAAGCTGGGTTCAATTACTCTCTTTCAGGATGTGGAATTACTTACAGAGGTTGTTGTAACAGGACAGAAAAATCAGATGCAGCTGGAACTGGACAAACGTATTTTTAATGTGGCTGCCGATTTAAGCAATGTAGCTTCTAATGCCTCCGAAATATTGGACAACCTCCCTTCTATTGCAGTAGACGTTGACGGAACCGTGAGCCTTAGGGGAAGCTCGAATGTCCGAATCCTTGTCAATGGAAAACCTTCAGGCCTTGTGGGTATCAGCAGTCCGGATGCACTCAGGCAATTGCAAGGCGATTTGATCGAGCGCATTGAAGTGATTACGAATCCTTCTGCACGGTATGAAGCTGAAGGTTCTTCTGGAATTATCAACATCATTCTTAAAAAAGAACAAGAGCATGGTTTCAATGGATCCTTTACCGCCAATACTGGATATCCTACCAATTATGGCTTTTCAGGTAACATCAATTATCGCAGTGGCCGATTTAATGTCTTTGGAAGTTATGGTATTAATTATAGAGAAAATCCAGGAGGCGGATTTACGGATAGGATAACAAATGACACGCTATTTACCTATATCGATAACGATCGCAATAGAAGTGGCTTGTCTCACAACATTAGATTTGGAACCGATTTTCAGATCAATGAAAACAACACAATTACGGCATCCGCAGTTGCTCGATTATCAGATGAAGAAAACACGGCAGATATTACCTATACAGATAGAACACCTAATGCTGGGATAACAAGTAATTCATTGAGAAGCAATTTGGAAGATGGAATCGATAATAATCTGGAATACCAACTGAATTACAGAAGGGAAATGGAAGGCGAAGGACATGAACTTACTGCGCAATTTCAAATCAGGGATAATACAGAAACAGAAAAATCCGCTATTACATCTACCGATATTTTGTTATCAACACCCGCTGAACTCTACCAACGCACCAATAATAAAGAAGGTGACAAGAACATTTTGATGCAAGCGGACTACGTTTACCCTTTCGCGGATGGCAAAAAAATAGAGGCTGGATATCGTGGAACCATAAGAGAAATCAACAGTGATTACCTGGTGGAAGAGATTGATGCAAATGGAATTTTCTTTCCTCTAACCAACTTCTCCAATTCATTTACCTATGATGAGAATGTTCAGGCTGTCTATTCAATTTTTGAAAATAAAATGCCCACCTGGGGCTACCAACTTGGACTTCGTGTGGAACAAACTTTCATCAAAACTTTTCAGCAAACTACAGAGGAGACTAATGAGAAGGAGTATCTCAATGCTTTCCCCAGCGCATTTTTATCCTACAACCTCAATAGCGACAAAACACTCCAAGCCAGCTATAGCAGGCGTCTTTCTCGACCAAGATTCTGGTCACTCAATCCTTTTTCGTCTTTCACCGATCCTAGAAATATCAGAAGAGGAAACCCGGACCTGGATCCAGAGTACACCGACTCCTACGAAGTGGGGATATTAAATAACCTTAAAAAGTCTTCGATTTATCTTGGTGGGTATTACAGGTATACCACAGGAGTAAGAGATCGGGTACAAACTTTGGTGGATAGCATTTCCACTGTTTCTACACCCAGAAACATTGGTGTTGAAGACGCTTATGGAATAGAGGCCAACTTCAACTCGGATCCGACAAGCTGGCTAAGTATTAGCGGGAATGCTAACTTCTATCGTGCAATAACTGTGGGAAAGTTTATCGATGAAAGTGACAATGAAATTATTCTAGAAAGGGATACCTATAGTGCACGCTTTCGATTGAGTACTAAATTCAAAATCAACAAAGTGGATTTACAACTCAGCGGAAACTACCGTGCCCCTGAAAATCAAACTCAGGGAACAAGAAAGAGCATGTACCGCATGGATGCAGGCGCTAACCTGGATGTTTTAAAAGGAAAAGGAACGCTCAACCTCACTGTAAGAGATGTATTCAACACGCGGAAATACCGCGGCACTACACTCACAGACAGTTTTAGCGAGGTGTCTGAATTTCAATGGAGATCAAGACAAGTGCGCCTCTCTTTCACCTACCGCATTAATCAAAAGAAGCAAAGAAGCGGACGCGATCGGGATGATGGTGATATGGAAGAGGGTGAGTTTTAGTGATGTTCTTGCGTTTTTAACTTCATAACAATTCCAGTAACTTGGCTTGAATCCATTGAGTCATGTTGAAAACGATCCGTAACACATTCTTCATCCTAGTTATAATAGGTTTTATCATTTTGTTTGGCTTCGTCCCTACTTCTATGGACAAGTCAATGAACAAAGTGACCACTACCTACACAGGTACCCCACGCAATGACTACCAATCGCTCCCCTTCATTGCCGACCTACATTGCGACATGTTGCTCTGGGATCGCAACTTTTTGAAAGATCACGATTATGGCCATGTAGATTTACCACGGATGCAAAAAGCCAATATGGCATTCCAAATTTTTACCATTGTAAGCAAGACACCACGTGGCATCAATATCGAACAAAACTCAGATGAAACAGACCAGATTGCCTTATTGAGTTTCGCACAACTGAGACCTCCTTCCAACTGGTTCAGTATAAAAGCCCGTGCATTGAATCAATGCCAAGAGCTCTATGAAGCTGCGGAAGATTCAGATGGAGCCTTTAGAGTAGTCAGTACACAAAAAGACTTGAGGCAGTTTGTTAACGACCGCACCAATGACCACACATTAACTGCTGGCATGCTGGGGCTAGAGGGTGCACATTGTCTGGAGGGTGATATTAACAATTTAAAAACTTTCTACGATGCAGGTGTTCGTTACATCGGGCTTGCACATTTCTTTGACAATGAATGGGCAGGCTCTGCGCACGGCATGAAAAAAGAAGGGCTTACCGATATTGGAAAACAATTGGTAACAAAAATGGGTGAAATGAACATGATCATCGATCTGGCTCACTCCTCTTCAAAAACTATTGATGATGTGTTCACACTTACTGATCGCCCTGTCATCATTTCACACACGGGTGTTAAAGGCATGTGCAACAACCAGAGAAATTTGTCAGACAAGCATTTGATAGAAATTGGTAAACGCAATGGGTTGGTCGGTATTGGCTTGTGGAGTACTGCCGTATGCGGGAATGATGCCGAAGCGACAGTCAAAAGCATACGCTATGTGGCAGACATGATTGGAGTGAACAAGGTAACATTAGGAAGTGACTTTGACGGAGCACTTACCACTCACTTTGATGTGACCGGTTTGCCATTAATAATGGAAGCTTTAAAAAAAGACAATTTTACCAATAAGGAAATTGAATTGATCATGGGTGGAAACGTAAGAGATTTTTTACTAAGAAACCTCCCCGCTAACTAAAGCTATCAAGCCATTTTGTATCCACTGATTTCAAAAAGATGCCCATCCGGATCTTGAAAGAAGCAACGCACCTCCTGCCCTCGGTCATAAGGAGGTGTAATAAATGTAATACCTCGCGCGCTCAATAGATCATAAGATTTCTGACAATCCTTCACGCGAATGGTGAATGCGTGACTCACTGTATTTTTATCAGGTAAAGGCTGAAAGCTAATATCAGGTTTGTCTTCTGTTGGCCCTCCCTCGGTAACTAACAATATCCAATTGCCTAAGAACTGCAACACCATAGAAGTGCCTCCATATTCTCGAAACAATTCAGCACCCAACTGATCAATGTAAAATTTTCTGGATGCATCCATGTCACTCACCACAAGTATGGTGGTCAATGCTGAATCCTGAAAAGGATCGTTTTGGTTATTCACCCCCTACCTCCTTACACATTGATGCCTGATAACAATATTGCTCACCTTCAAGTGGAATCTTTCCGGCCTTATTCAATAATCCATCCATTCGAATGTTGGCAATGGCAGGCCCATCGTCTGAGAAAGAGACCAGAGTAACATGATCAAAAGCATTAGTGTCATCGGCATTTTGTGCTCCACCCGTGGTAGCCAGCATTATATAATCATGCCCGTTTTTTAGTGTGTGTGAATAACTATGAAAATGTCCGTTGATCACTGTAAAACCTCTGTCCCCCAATGCGTTTTCAATTCTTGAAAGATTCCCCTCTCCCTCCCTTTGCCATACCGGCTTATGCATGAAAACAAAAGTGTGCCGCACATTAGGATGATCTGTAATCACTTTTTCAAAGTAAGCATTCTGTTCTTCTTCGATCTTACCCGTTTTCCGCTCTGGCATCTTGAAATATTCTGTTGTTGGATATTCTTCCGGATGATCGCCATCAAGAATAGCGATGGCTTCCGAGCGTGCACGATGAATTCTTTCTCTGAATTCTTCAGTATAGTCCTCCGTGTCCAGCACAAGGAAAAGTACATCCTGGTACACAAAATGATAGTAACGTCTACCATATCGCTTTTCCCAAAAATCACGCATACCTGTGCTGGTAAGATCGTGATTCCCACCTACATGAAATAAAGGTGCCCTGGCTTTTGCAGCACGCTGATCAAAACTGTTATACTGCTCTTCCAACTCAGCTACTTCTTCTGTTTCACCATTTACAAGATCTCCTACACTCAAAATAAATTCTGGCTGCAAAAGATTGATTTGTTCAATAGCTACCTCAAAGATCCCCTCTCTTTCACCTCCGTTAAGATCAGAAATAATAGCAAAGGTGAATTGGCCATCGGTCTTACCCGTAGGCTCGTACGACCATGGTGTAGGACCCGAATTAATAGCGTGAACGAATGGTTGTACATTCTCATTTGGACTTTGGCAACTGCCCAAAGTAATTACAAACAGTAGTATAGTATATAATCTCATCTTTCAACATTAATTAATCGGTAGTCGAAACTACCAGCTTATTGTACTTGTTGCGATACACAACAGGTGTAAGTCCCGTTATTTTTTTAAAGATAGTTCTAAATGCTTTGGTATCTGTATAACCCACATCATACATCACTTCATTAATATTCTTTCTGCTATTTTCAAAGCTGCGCTTGGCAGCCTCTATTTTTATTCGCTGCACATATTCTAGTACGGAATTGTTAGTAGCTTCTTTGAATCTTCGTTCAAAAGTTCTTCTGCCTACTCCAAACTTCTCAGCCAGTTCATCTACAGATATTCTTACATCCACCCTTTGTTCAATATAATCTTGTGCCAATCTTACCGTATCATCCTTATGCTCCTTTTGCCCTTTGAACATGGCAAAGGCAGACTGACTATGGCGATCGATATCTATGGCAAAATACTTAGAGGCAAGAACAGCAGTCTGGCGGTCCGTATATTTCTCTACCAAATACAAAAGTAGATTCCAATAAGAGTTAGCGCCACCACTGCTGTAGATACGATGCTCTTCCGTTACAATACTCCCATCCATTACTTCTACTTCCGGAAACATTTCTCTGAACTCATTGGTAAATCCCCAATGGGTAGAGCACTTCTTACCATTCAATAACCCTGTTGAGGCCAACAGAAATGCACCTACACATAAAGAAGCTACTTCGGCTCCATTGTTATGCTGATTTATAATCCAGGGTATCAATTTATCATTGGCCTTGATGGCCTTGGGCATATTGCCAAACAAGGCAGGCACCACTACCAAATCAGTATGGGTGACCTCATTCAATTGCTTGTCAGGAATAATGGTGAACTGCCCTCCATTTAATCTGATTTGCTTTTTAGCCCCCACTAATTTTACGTCAAAAAGAGGCTTCTTTCCAGCGACAGTTAGAAATTGATTGACAGCGGAAAATAAATACTGTGGATCGGCTATGGCTTGAGAAACCGATGATTCGGGCACAAGAATACTGACTGACTTCATAATGGCTAAGTTATTCCTTCATCAAATATAATAAAATAGCTTGTCGCAAATAGCCCTTCATTTGTCGTTTTTGTACAGCCTAAGATCAGAGGATCTCCATTATGTTTGTATTATCAAAATCGAAAAAGGTATGGAAATCTACAGGCTCAAAAAGGACATCAAAGTATTTTGTCTAAAGGCCAAATCCTTTCCTGAAGGAATCAAAGATGTTTTTGAAAAGTTACACACAATAGCTCCTATTTCGGGGAAAAGGACTTACTATGGAGTATCACTTCCAGAAGGAGGCAAGATTAAATACAGTGCTTCTGCCAATGAATTGTATGATGGTGAACTAAGCCAACATGAAATGGAACCCTTCCAAATGAAGAAGGGAAACTATTTGCTTATTGAAATTAAGGATTTTATGAAAAATGTTTCGTTAATCGAAAAAGCATTTAGACAACTCACTAAAGAAAAACGTATTGACCCAAATGGAGCTTGTATCGAGTGGTATGTCGACAATATAACTTGCAGGTGCATGGTTAAAATGAAAGGCCATGAAGATTAATACAGTAGATGCTTACATCGCATCGCA
Source organism: Cyclobacteriaceae bacterium (assembly GCA_040216665.1). Taxonomy (GTDB): domain Bacteria; phylum Bacteroidota; class Bacteroidia; order Cytophagales; family Cyclobacteriaceae; genus ELB16-189. The sequence goes on from JAVJOQ010000006.1 coordinate 199,027, forward strand.
GCCTCTTGAAAAAAGAGAAATGCTAGAGCAAATTCGGAGCATGATCCAATCCGTAGTGCCCGATGCAGAAGAAGGGATCAGCTACATGCTCCCCACCTACAAACAAAACGGGCATCTTGTGGGATTTGGGGTGAACAAAAAGGGATGTAGTTTCTATTGTATGAACCCTAAAATTGCAGAGTACTTACCAGAGGATTTCAAAAAACTAAAATACTCTGCCAGCACTATTCATTTCACGCTCGATGAAAAATTACCCATCGCTGCTCTCAAAAAAATAATCAAGTATCGTGTAAAAGAAAATGCCGAAAGAGCAGTTAATAAAGCATTAAAAAGCAAAAAGAAATGAAAACTAAAGAAAACATCACCATTGAAACCACGATCAATGCTCCTGTAGAAAAAGTATGGAAACTGTGGAACGATCCCCATCACATCAAGCAGTGGAATGCTGCTTCTGATGATTGGCACACCACCCACTCAGAAGTTGATTTAAAAGTGGGTGGCAAATTCTCAAGCACTATGGCCGCCAAAGATGGCAGCATGAGCTTTGACTTCGATGGAAAGTACACTGCCGTCAATGAACATCAATTGATTGAACAAGTGCTGGGAGATGGAAGAAAGGTAAGAGTGGAATTCCTAGCACAAAATGATAAAACTAAAGTGATCGAAACCTTTGAAGCAGAAAGTACCAATCCCCTGGAAATGCAAAGAGGTGGATGGCAAGCCATTCTTGACAATTTTAAAAAGCATGTTGAAAATAACTCAAAACACTAGATGAACAACACAATATATCCCTGCCTGTGGTTTGACGGCCATGCAGAAGAAGCAGCTACATTTTATTGCGGCATCTTCAAAAATTCAAAAATTACAACCAACACACCGATGGTGGTCAACTTTGAATTGAATGGAAAAAAATTCATGGGACTTAATGGTGGTCCAATGTTCAAATTCAACGAAGCCACCTCCTTTGTGGTGGATTGTAATGATCAGCAAGAAATAGATTATTACTGGTCTAAACTTACAGATGATGGAGGAACTCCTTCTCAATGCGGATGGCTGAAAGACAAGTATGGACTTTCGTGGCAAATTGTTCCCCGGCAATTGGGCGAACTCATGAAGGGTGATACTAAAAAATCGCAACAGGTATGCAAGCGCTCATGACGATGGGGAAAATTGAAATTGCAAAACTGGAACAGGCCTACAATCAATGACAAACATTCGGGCCTACCTTACCTTCAACGGTAATTGTCGGGAGGCCATGACCTTTTATAAACAATGCTTGGGAGGAGAATTGATGTTTCAACCCATCAAAGGCTCTCCTATGACAGACAAGCTTCCTAATAAAATGAAAGGCTGCATTCTTCACTCTACTTTAGCTAATGGCAATTTCATTTTGATGGGATCAGACATAGTAGGCGAAGGAGGGCTTCAAAAGGGCAATTCAATCTCTCTCCTGATCGATTGCAACACAGAAGAAGAACTAAGGAAATACTATAACAATTTATCAATCAATGGAAACGCCACACATCCCATAGAAAATACTTTTTGGGGTGCGCTCTTTGGAGGACTTACCGATCAATTTGGACACCATTGGTTATTACACTTTCAACAAATGAAATAAAATGAAAAAGACTAAAATTATTTTTTGGATCAGCACAGGCATCATCTTTCTATGGGAAGGTGTAATGCCAGCCCTTACCGGGCATAGTGAATTAGCTATTGAAGGTATCACACGCCTAGGCTACCCATTATACTTTGTAACCATTCTGGTAGTATTTAAGGTATTGGGTTCAATAGCAATTACCCTACCCATGACTCCACCTCGCATTAAAGAATGGGCCTACTTTGGGCTTTTCCTGGATTTTGTTTGTGCCAGCATTAGTATTTGGGCGGTTGATGGGTTCAATGCGATGGTATTCTTCCCGCTAATTTTTGTAGTGATTTTAGCGGTTTCTTATGTGTCCTATCACAAACTAAGGACAGCCGAATAAATTAAAAATATGCCTCAGGTCGAAATATTCAAAACCAATGTCAATAATAAAAGGGCGGCCCATAAAGCCATCTTCTTATTGTCACAGGATTCACCTGAGTATGAAATCAATTTTGATTTGGATGACTGCGACAACGTACTGAGGGTAATGGGTCGTCATGTTGATGTGCAGCGGATTTTAAAAAGAATGAAAGGCTTAGGATACCGTTGTGAAGTAATCAACTAACCTTCTGATAGTCCCCAATTATCCTCATATTCTGGAGTGACCATTATCATAGTTTAAGCGATGCGATATACACATATTGTTTAAAACTAAATAGGACTATGAAAACAGGTATTTGGATCGATTTAAAAAAGGCAGTGTTTGTTAACCTTCACAAAGACAAAAAGGAACTTAAAACCATTTTATCAGAAATAGATCCGCAAGAAAGAACTCCAGGTGAGTCTAAAGTATCGGTTCGGTTTGGCAACCAATTTTCCAACCTCGAAAAACAAAAGGAGAACAGACTTAACAATCAAACCAAAGAATATTTGAATCTGGTAACAAAGGAGTTAAGCCATTCCGATGCTTTCGTCATCTTTGGTCCGGCTGGTATGAAACACGAACTGGAAAAACTGGTCTTGAAGAACAAAGATTTGAGCAAAAAACTACAGGGGGTTAAAACCGCTGACAGCATGACCGATAATCAAATTGCTGCGTGGGTCGTAGATTTTTTTAAATAATCATAACAATAATAAAAGGCTTCCCTATCTGCTGGCACGAATGGCTTCTACCACTCCATAGGCCAGATTGAGGTAATTGAAATATTGTTTCGAAATATCATTTTCTACGAACGAAGTAGTTGGGTCTGCCTCAAACAGATTAATACCACTGAATGCGATATGTACGTTACTGTCAAAAAAGGACAACGACACCGGCAAGTTGGCCTCTTGCTGAAAAGTTTTAATCAATTGAATAAATCTGGGCGTCAACAATTCTTTAGCCACCTCAGGGTTCACACTTTTCACATGGTATTGTTTATCAAATTCAGGGTCTCCGACTTCAATGTCATTTAAAGAAAATTTATCAACGATTGAGCTAACTAATTTGCTACCCAAAAACGATGATGCCAAACCTTTAAAAGCATCTGCAATACCCGATGAAGGTTTGATAATAACCCCTGATGGTATCTCCTCATTCAGCTTGCTGATGATATAAAAGCCTTTGAATACGGTAACCGTTGTGCTACTTGAGTTCTTGCCGCTGCTGCTCTTTGTTCGGGTACAATGGATGTCGGACATCCGGAGTTCCATTCCGTTGGTAGTACCGTACACAAGGTCTTCAGATTTATATCTCGTATAATTTCCGAAAAGTCCACCCGCATCAAACTCTTTACTTGTAATTCCATCTTTGTGATTGTATTTCAAGTTTTGATCCACAAAAGCAATTATTTTTGTGATCACTGTTTGCTGATAATCCAGTTTTACGGGTTTGAATTTATTGGCGCGCTTAAAGAAAATATAAATGGCCGCCCCAATGGCATAGACAACGATAAGCACAGGGAAGTAAGCTACTCCTTCAGGGATGGCTGGTACATAAGATCTTGCAAAAAGGAGTACAACATAAAGAATTCCCAGCCACAGTAAATTCTTTCGGTAGCTTTTAAAAGAGTATTGCCTATCAATAACCACTCGCTGCACTTCGAGTTCTTCTATTTTTCGTTTCAACTCCTTTTCGTAAAAACTGTCAAACTCTTCCTTTGATTTCATAGCGCTGGTTTTGAAGGCCTTAAAGTAGTAGGTATTTCAGTAAATCAAAAGATGAACGATACTATTGGTAATCCGGCAAAAGGAACCTATTCTCCGCAAAACATTCAAAAACATCTCAGCAGACGCTTATTCCAAAAGACCAATACCCCTTATATTTGATCGGATGACTCCACGGATTGAAACCATAACCCCAAAAACACTGGTCGGATTACAGATCAGAATGAACCTGGCCAATAACAAAACCTCTGAGTTATGGAGAACATTTCTACAGCGCAAAGAGGAGATCCATCACCGCACCAATACCGACCGCTATTCCATTCAGGTTTTCGACTCCCCGCAGCAGATGAACAACTTTACCCCTCATACGGAGTTTGATAAATGGGCTGCGGTAGAAGTAAGTGATACTACCCAACTGCCACAAGGAATGAAGGCCATTACCATTGAAGCCGGACAATACGCGATTTTTATTCACCATGGAGCAGCAAACGCTTTCCAAAAAACCTACAACTATATATTTGGGGTCTGGTTGCCGGCTTCTGGTGACCAATTTGACCAAAGGCCTCAATTTGAAATCATGAAAGCCGACTACAATCCTTTTGATGACAACGCACAGGAAGAAGTGTGGATACCAATTCGATAACTATGGACAATTATAAAATACCTGCACAAACCCGCATCGGGCACGTGCACCTGAAAGTAGCCGACCTCGACAAGTCCCTGGCCTTCTACCGCGATCTGTTGGGCTTTGAAGTGACCATGATGTATGGGGATCAGGCCGCTTTTATTTCTGCCGGTGGCTACCATCACCACATCGGCCTCAACACATGGCACAGCAAGGGAGCACCTCCTGCACAACAACATGGCGTAGGACTTTTCCATACTGCTATTGTGTATCCCACTCGCAAAGACCTGGCCATCGTCTATGACCGACTGAGACAAGCCAACTATCCTTTTACAGGATTTGCCGATCATGGCGTGTCTGAAGCTTTGTACCTGGACGATCCGGACGGCAATGGCGTAGAGTTGTATTGGGATCGCCCTCAAGCCGAATGGCCGCTGCAAGCCGATGGCAATTTGAATATGTATACGCGCGCACTTGACCTAGACGATTTGTTGGCCGAATTATGATCCGTATTGTACGCACCGATGCTGCTCATCGTGATTTTGTGGCACTGGTACAACTGCTCGATGCAGACCTCGCCCAACGCGATGGAGAAGACCATGCGTATTACCATCAATTCAATAGCATCGATCTCCTTACGCAGGTGGTGTTGGCTTATGAAAACAATGTACCCATTGGCTGTGGTGCTATCAAACCTTTTGGCAAGGATGCCATGGAAGTAAAACGCATGTATGTCTCCCCTGCCCACAGAGGAAAAGGAATGGCAGCAGCAATATTAACCACGCTGGAAGCCTGGGCTTCCGAGCTAGGCGCTACCCGCTGCGTTTTAGAGACAGGCAAAAAACAACTTGAGGCCATGGCCCTTTATCGGAAGAGTGGCTATAAAGTAATTCCCAATTACGACCAATACGCTGGCCTTGCGAACAGCGTGTGTTTTGAGAAACAAGTTGGAGAAAGTAATCAGCATTTTTCTTTAAATTGAAATAGAAAAGATAACCTTAAGCAGCATGACAACTTCAGAAAGTTACATTTCAAACTTTGAAGAAGTGAGAAGAAGGAGTATTATGATATGGGAATCTTTGCCAGTACCTCACTATCACTCCAGGCCCGACAATGAAGCTGAATCTTTCATTGAAGTCATTCGGCATGTATTAGAGTGTGAACGTCTATTTCATATTAGGATAATTAAAAGAGGGAGCGTTACAGACTATCGCTCACCATGGGAAGGCCGGCCATTGACGAATTTATCAGGCGAGCTAAAATTTGCCGAACCCTATAGGGCAGAATTCCTAGATATGGTGAGTGGTTTTTCTAATGAGGAAATGGACAACATAGAAATAGCCGGAAATAACAAAACAAAAACAAGAAGTCTGAGTGACTTCCTGTTGAGAGCAGCCTACCATGAATCTGTTCATGCTGGACAATTTTTAGCCAACTTAAGAGTCCTTGGTATTGAAAGGCCATACATCTGGGATTGAAGAATATTTCATCCCATATCACTCGCAAAGGACATCGATCCAACGAAGGGAATCAATAACTTTTGTATCTTAACAGAGCTATGAATGATTACAAAGAAACTCAAATTGCGTGGTTGATCTTTGCTTTTATCATACCTGTTCAGCTATTGCTCACCTACTTCTTTGTCTACGACATTGGCGAAAAGCCTATGGGCATTAAAAGTTTTGTAATAGGTCAAGTGGTACTTACCTCATTGTATTTCCTTTTCTATGGGATGACCACAACGATCACCTCAGAAAAAATTCTCATTGCCTTCGGCATTGGTATTATTACCATAAAAATACCACTCAAGAGAATTGCAGGTGTGAGACCCGTCAAGAATCCTTGGTATTATGGTTGGGGCATAAGGTTTATTCCCAATGGAATGCTGTATAACATCAGCGGTTCACTGGGTGTGGAATTACAATTTAACGACTCCAGCAGAGTAGCCAGGATTGGTACAAAAGACCCACAGCAACTAAAGCAAGAGATTGAAAAAAGACTATAGTGCACCCTGTTGAAATAGTGATATTTTATTATTTACTTTGAAATACAAAGTACTTTTAAAATAGTATTTAAATCAACTAAAAACAGAAATTATGACCATACAACACAAGAGATTCATAGGAATTGGAATCATCGTTGCGGTAATATTGCTCATTCCCCTTATCGCCATGCAGCTGACCAATGAGGTCAATTGGTCACTTATGGATTTTATTGTCGCTGGTACCTTACTGTTGGCAACCGGTTTAATGTGTGAGTGGGTAATAAGGAAAGTCAGTAGTATATCCTACCGAATCATGATCTGCCTGGCTATTCTGGTTCTGCTCTTTCTAATATGGGCTGAACTTGCAGTGGGCATCTTTACCTAAATAGAAGTACAAACTGCCATCAAGGTTTTTCCAACCAATAAAAACAAGGGTGTCACCTATTCATCAGCAGTGGTATAGTAGTAGACAATAGTGCCGAATGCACCCGCAACTAACTTATCCAGTACGGAGTAGAAGTAAGCGATCTGATAATCTGCCTGCGCCAATGCATAAAAAGTTAACTCCACCACTGCACCTGCAAGAATAAGCGCCAATATCTTGTACAATGGTTTCTCTTTAATCTTTCGCATCAAAGTAAACACAACCGTAAAATAAATGAAGAAGCCGACCACCTGAAAAACGTAAAATCCTGTGCTCATCATGTACGCAGAGCTGAAGGCAAAATCTGAATCAGGATTGGCATGGGTATAGTCTTTCAAAATGACGAATTGTGCTAGTACCAAAAGTAATTCGGTAAGAACTCCGTACACCATAGCCCTGCCATATGTAAAATTAGTACCTGTACTCATTTCAATTTGTAATTAGAAATTTTATCAAATAAATGTAATTACTCAGGATGGGACAATGAATGACTATTATCACCCTTATGAATGACAATTGTTCATTTGATGCCCTTAATTAGCTGAGATGCGTTACTCTTGGCAGTTTTCCCTAATTTAGATTTTCTCTATTGTATTAAACATGTCTCGTTTTTTTTCTGCCTTTATTCTTTGTCTTTCATTTCACGTCATTCAGGCACAAGAAACTGACATCAGCACTCAGCTTACGAAAGAAATAGATCAAATTGCCACCCAAGGACACATCAATGGTTTTGGTGTGGCCATTGTCAATCCTGATGGTTTGTTGTACGCTAGGGGATTTGGTTTTGCTGATATGAAAACAAAAGAGCACTATTCCATCAACACCATCCAAAACATTGGCTCTGTTTCTAAAACATTTATAGGTGTAGCCTTACTCAAAGCGCAGGAACTGGGTCATCTCCAATTAGACGATCCTATCAATCAATACCTCCCCTTTCAAGTGATCAATCCTTACCATCCGGAAGAAGCCATCACCATAAGACAACTGGCCACGCATACTTCCAGCATCAAAGACCCACTGCGCTATGAGACAAGCGGGTATATCCTAAAAGAGTATTCCCCTACAAGAAAGAAGAAAGCAAATTTTCGCTCGCCTGATCACATGATTTCTTTGGCCAAGTTTCAACAGTCTCTGTTAGACCCAAAAGGAAAATGGTACAAGAAGAGTAATTTCCTAAAAAAGAAACCCGGTGAGTGGTTTGACTATACCAATGTAGGTGCCGGACTGGCTGCCTATGTTTTAGAATTGGCTACGCAAATACCCTTTGATGAGTTTACACAGCAGCATATACTTGATCCTCTGAAGATGTCAACATCGGGTTGGAATTTTGAAAGTGTCGACCTTTCTCTTCACACCCAGCTTTATAACGACCCGAAAACTGAATTGGCGCCTTATAGTCTTGTCAATTATCCTGATGGTGGAATGATCACCTCTGTAACCGATTTAAGTAAATACCTTACTGAATTAATCCGCGGGTATAATGGACAAGGCAAAATATTGAGCGCTGCTGGATTCAAAGAACTCTTCACCCAACAACTCACGGCTGCTCAGTTTGGTGAAAGAAAGGAAAGTGCCTTCAATGACGAATACAATTCAGGCATTTTCATGGGCTTCTCTGCTAAAGGTTACGCAGGGCATACCGGATCAGATCCGGGCGTAGCCAGTTTCATGTTTTTCAATTCTACAACAGGTATAGGTAAAATTCTTTTGATCAATACAGAATTAAAAAAAGAAGGCATTGAGGAATTCATTGCTATCTGGCAAAAGATGGGCGAATATGAGGAGCAATTGAGTAAGTAAACACTCATCAAAAGTAACAACCCATTAATCACGCGTGAGAACTCCCTGGCCAAAAGTGAGAAGCCATAAATCACGAGTCACAACGTACCTGCCAAAAGTGAGAAGCCATAAATCAAGGGTGAGCACCATATACAAGTGAGACCCCTTCCTAGGCCCTTTTTCGGGCAGATTTAAGGGCCCGAAAAAAATAAATGATAATTGGTAAACAATTAAGTATTACTTTCGTTTTTGATAGTAATACTATTAATTATTGAAGTATGGCCATATTGTCTTTTACACTGTCGCAAAACCTCTATGTACGTGATCCTCAGGCCACTGACCTCGGGCAAAAGATCATTCAAAGCAGCATTGAAATGATTGACAAGTTGGGTTTTGATCATTTTACCTTTAAAAAGCTGGCGAACGACATTGGCTCTACAGAAGCTTCTGTTTATCGCTACTTTGAAAACAAGCACAAGCTTCTCATTTACCTGATCGACTGGTACTGGACCTGGTTGGAGTATAGAATAGATTATGAAATCAACAATATCAAAAGCCCTACTGAGCGCTTAAAATTATGTTTGCATAAACTCTGCGAAGAGAAGGTATTTGACCCTCAGGTGGCCCATGTCGATGAGCGCGCCTTGGACCGTATCATGATTGCGGAATTTGAAAAAACATTCCTCACCAAGCAGGTAGATGAAGACAATAAAGATGGCCTTTTTCTTCCTTACAAATCACTATGCAAGAAAATAGTTTCATTCATTACTGCGGTAAGTCCCAATTACAAATTTCCTCATTCCCTGGCCAGCACCATTCTGGTAATGATCAGACACCAACTGTATTATGCCAGGCATCTTCCTACATTGTCAGATATAAAGTACGACCCCAAGCAACAGTATAAAAAACTTTATGTGCTCATTGAGCAATTGGTATTTAAAACCATCCAATAACCATGACCAGTAAGCAAATCATACAAGTACTCAAAGAGGCTGCCTTATGCCTCCGCCATGAAGTAGATCCTACACAATTACAATCTGTTGAGTCGAACAATAGAGCCTACAGCATTGCTGAATGGCCTGAATTGAAGAGAGATTTGATTGAAGCGGGTAGGAAAATTGGTCTCTTAATCCTTGATTATAAAATTCCAAAGAACAGAATATCTCATTTTTTAACGGAAGCGAACGAACCGGTTTTGTTGTTTAAAACTGATAGCGAAGGAATCCATCCCCTGCTGCTCAACAGAAAGAAAAAAAACATCGAAACTTTATTCTCACACGATGGTGATTCCTTTAATAAAGCGGACAATTGGTTCGCCAATGAAAAGAGTGAGACCCATTGTTTGGTGATCATGCCTTACAAGAGTGTGGTAAGCAACTATTCTTCAGAAGAAGATAGCAGTGAACCTATGTCACCAGGCAAGAGGCTTTTTCGATTACTTGCTTCTGAGAAAAAAGACATTTTCTACATTCTGATTTATGCGTTGTTCATTGGTCTTGTAAGTCTTGTTCTCCCTCTGGGACTGCAGGCCACAGTTGAGTTTATTTCAGGCGGTGTTTTTTTCAGCTCTGTTTACGTGCTCATCGGACTTGTCATTATGGGTGTGTTAGCTACAGGTGGACTTCAGCTGGTGCAAATTAGTCTTGTGGAACACTTGCAGCGAAGGGTATTTACCAGGGCAGCCTTCGAGTTTGCATTTCGGATTCCACGTATTCGCATGGAGGCACTGACCAAAACGTATGTGCCTGAATTAATCAACCGGTTTTTCGACATTATTACCATTCAAAAAGGATTTCCAAAACTACTGGTAGATCTTTCTTCTGGTATAGTTCAAATACTTTTTGGACTCCTGCTCCTTTCATTTTATCACCCCTTCTTCGTATTCTTTAGCTTCTTCTTGCTATTGGTATTTTTTGTCATTTTCTATCTGACAGGATCACATGGATTGAGTTCGGCCATGAACGAATCCAAATACAAATACAAAGTGGTGCAATGGCTAGAAGAGTTGGGCAGAACGATTAACTCATTCAAGCTGGCCGGAAACACTGACTTACCCATCAGGAAAACGGATGAAGCCGTGAGTAATTACCTGAAATCACGCAAAACACATTTTGGGGTACTCCTTACTCAATTCTCCTTCTTTGTACTTTTCAAAGTAGCCGTTACAGCAGGTCTACTTATTGCAGGAACCATACTGGTAATCAACAGAGAGATTACTCTAGGGCAGTTTGTGGCTTCGGAAGTGATCATCATACTGGTGTTGAACGCTGTTGAAAAGATATTCATCTATATGGATGTAGTCTATGACTTACTCACAGCGGTAGATAAGGTTTCACATGTTACGGATTTACCATTGGACAAATCAGGTGGATTTGACTTTCCCAACCCGGTGATTGGCAGTGGTTATGAAATTTCAATAACCAACCTCCGATACAAGTTCAACGGAAATGAAGATTTTACCTTAAAGGACATCTCTTTACACATTCAACCCAAAGAAAAGGTATGCATAGCAGGCCCTGGTAGCAGCGGTAAAACCACATTGACCAATATAGTAGCTGGCCTCTACACGGAATACCAGGGAGGCGTTTCCATCAATGGTTATTCACTTCGCGATCTGGACATTGGCAACTTGCGGGATAATGTAGCTAAAAACATTTCACAAGAGGATATTTTCGATGGAACCATTTATGAAAATATCACAGTAGGCAAAAGCAACACAAGCGTGCAGGCAGTAATGGATGCGTTGGATAAAGTAGGCCTGAAAGATAGTGTAAGCGCGCTACCCAATGGGTTGCACACACACGTAGTGAGTGGTGGCAAGGGCTTGCCAAGCTCCATCAAGCACCGACTTATATTAGGAAGATGTATTGCCAAGAAACCAGAGCTCATCATTCTGAATGACTTCTTTTCAGGTTTAAGTAAAGTGGATAAGCTCCAACTGTTGCGCTGTGTCATCAACCCTGATAGCACCTGGACACTTCTGACGGTTTCCAATGACCCCATGGTAATGGCGGCCTGTGACCGTGTCATTATATTGGATGAAGGGAAAATTGTAGCAGATGACGCTTACAACACCTTGCTTAAACAAGGATTAATTAACCAATACTTCGAATAGTATGTTAGAATCATCAAATCGATCTGTAGACGAGCAAATGGACCGCGACAGCCTTTATTCGCTGCGTTCGTTGAGAACACCTTCAGGTGGCAAGTTATTGGCCAAATGGCTTCTCGGGTTTGGCCTTTTGTTTTTGCTTTTACTTTTTCTGCCATGGCAACAGAATATTCGTGGTAACGGAAATGTTACGGCACTGGATCCAATGAACAGGCCCCAAACTATTGAAACCGTAATAGCAGGACAGGTGCAAAAATGGTTCGTACGTGAAGGGGATTTGGTGCGCAAAGGAGATACGATTATTACCATTAGCGAAGTCAAAGAAAAATATTTTGATCCGCAAATGATGGAGCGATTGCAACAGCAAATCACGGCTAAAGAAAATAGTCTTGCTTCCAAAGATCAAAAGGCAAAGGCACTGGAACGCCAGGTAAATGCTTTGCGCAATTCGTTGAAGTTAAAATTAGAGCAAGCCACTGCCATATTACAGGCAGAGAAGATCAGGTTTCAAAACGCAGAAAATCAGTTGCAACGCAACAAGAAACTCTATGAAGCCGGAAACATCCCTCTCACTAAATACCAGGAGTTTGAATACAAATTCCAGGAGACACAGGCTGTTTACCTCAATGCACAGTTGGATCTTGGCCGAGTAGAAGCAGATTATCTGGATAAAATCAGCAAGGCAGAATCTGAGTTAAACAACACACGCGCGGAAGCTTTTGACACGCAGGGAGAAATAGTAAAAGCCCGTAATGAGTTTACCAATGTAGAAATGAGAAATGCGCAGTACCAAATACTGGCACCACAAGATGGCTACATTGTAAAGGCAATGAAAGCGGGAATTGGAGAAACCATCAAAGAAGGAGATGCTGTTTGTACCATTATGCCGCAGTCATCAGACGTAGCAGTAGAAATGTATGTAAAGGCCATGGATATCCCTCTCATTAGCAAGGGCCGAAAGGTGCGGGTACAGTTTGACGGCTGGCCAGCTCTTCAGTTTTCAGGATGGCCCAGTGTTTCGGTAGGAACTTTCGGTGGTGAAGTGCGCGTGATCGACTATGTGAATTCCAAACCTGGTGAGTTCAGGATTTTGATCATACCTGATCAGCAGGATGAAGCATGGCCTAAACAAATAAGGGTTGGTTCAGGAACAAAAGGATGGGTGATGCTGGACAGCGTGCCGGTATGGTATGAACTGTGGCGCCAGCTCAATGGATTCCCGCCAAGTTTATACAGCGCACCGCTGGAGGATCAAGTGAATGTATCAAAAGATAAAAAACCTTAGGCATGCAAAACATCAGCACAATTAGAGCGAGACGATATTTAGTTTTGCTGTCTATATTTTTTCATAGCTGGGCATTTGCACAAACCCTTTCTATGGAAGATAGCTTATTCGTATTGCCGGATTCCACAAAACCATTTACCATTGAAAACTTTTACAGCCTCATACTGCAAAATCATCCCATCGCCAAACAAAGTGCATTACTTACAGATGTAGCACGGCAAGAGATACGAATGGCGCGAGGTAACTTTGATCCCAAGCTCGAAGCGCAATTGCTTACTAAGAATTATAATGATCAGGAGTACTACTCCATCGTGAATGGATCTTTAAAGTTCCCAACAATTTTTCCTGTTGATCCTGTTATTGGTGTAGAACGAAATCGTGGAAACTACTTGAACCCGGAGCGCTATATTGATAATGAATTTAACTACCAGCAGTTTTATGCAGGCATTTCCATACCACTCGGCCGTGGGTTAATCACGGACGACAGACGAGCAGCCCTTAGACAAGCCGATTTGTTCAAAGAACTGACCGAAGCGGAGCAGGTCAAACTCATCAACAAACTTTTGTTGGAGGCAGCCAAAGAATATTGGCAATGGTATAATGCCTATTACAACTATCGATTGCTCAACCAAAGCGTTGTTATTGCAGAGGAGATTTTCAGACGCGTAAGGATCAATCATCAGTTTGGGGAGGCCTCTCAAATCGATACTATACAAGCAAAAATTACCTGGCAGCAACGAATTATTGAACAGCAGGAAGCCGCACTTGAATTCCAAAATACAGGAGTTAGATTATCTACATTTCTATGGGATAGTCTTTCCAACCCTTTGTCTTTGGATATGCAGTGGGCACCTACAAGACAACCTGATCCCTGGATGATGACGCCAGGCGGACTGGAAGAGCTTACGAATCGAGCCAAAACCAACCACCCTGAATTATTAAAACTCAACATTAAACTACAGCAACTAGAAGTAGAGAGAAAACTGGCTACAGAATACCTCAAGCCTAAATTAAATCTCAATTACTATTTACTGAACCAACCCTTCAATCCGGAATGGAACACTTCGTTGCAACTCAACGAGGATTATAAATTGGGTATTGATTTCTCCATTCCCGTTTTCCTTCGCAAAGAGCGCTCTAAACTGGCACAAACCAAGCTGAAGGTGATGAACACACAGTACGACCGATCGCTGACAGAGCGAGAAATCATCAATGATTTGAACAGCACCTACAACCAATTGGTCAATATCCTCTCCATTGTAAATCAACAACGTGAAATGATGGCCAATTACGAACGTTTACTCAGCGCTGAAATGCTCAATCTTCAACAAGGAGAAAGCGATTTATTTAAAATCAATGTGCAGCAGGAAAAATTAATTCAATCGCAAACCAAATGGCTTAAGCTATTATCGGATTTCGAAAAACAGAAAGCCTATTTGTATTGGGCAGCAGGCACTCGCCACCTGGGTAGAACATAATTCACATAAAGTATCTTCATCGACAACTGGGAATTATAGCTGAGGTTGTTACTTTTAACTTTCAAAAAAATCATCCCGATTCCATTCCATGGAAGAAAAGAAAGTACGTCAACTGGCCGCCATCATGTTTACCGACATTGTGGGCTACACGGCACTGATGCAGGGTGATGAAAAAGTAGCTGCCTCCGTCCGCGCAAAGCACCGAAAAGTATTTAAGGAACAGCATGCCACCCACAAGGGAGAAATTGTTCAATACTATGGAGATGGGGCTTTAAGTGTATTTAAAAGTGCAGTGGAAGCCACAGAATGTGCAGTCGCCATTCAAAAACATTTGCAAGAAGGAGATCCGGTGCCCTTGAAAGTGGGTATACACATAGGCGACATCGTTTTTAACGACACAGAAGTATATGGTGATGGTGTCAATCTTGCCTCGCGGATTGAAAGCATGGGTGTGGCAGGATCTATCCTGCTGTCAGGCAAGCTTAATGATGAACTCAAAAACCACAACAATATTACTACCCGCTCCTTAGGGCATTTTGCTTTGAAGAACATCACCGAACCTATAGAAGTATTTGCTGTGACTAACGAAGGCATCATTGTTCCTGAACCGGCTGCGTTGCAGGGAAAGCAAACTTCAAAAAGCAAAACCATTGCTGTGCTGCCTTTTGTCAACATGAGTGCCAGTAAAGACAACGAATACTTTAGCGATGGCATCACCGAAGAAATCATCAACGCATTGTCCAAAATCAACAGCCTGAAAGTGACCTCGCGTACTTCTTCCTTTTTTTTTAAAAACAAGAACATCTCCATGCGGCAAATCGGCAAAGAGCTGAATGTAGCAGTGCTACTAGAAGGCAGTGTGCGTTTGGCGGGAGACAGGGTGCGCATCACTGCGCAGTTGATTGAAGCTGAAAATGATTTTCACTTTTGGTCTGAAACGTGGGACAGAAAGCTGGAGAATATTTTTGAGATACAAGATGAAGTAAGCCTGCACATTGCGGACAAATTACGAGAGCAGTTTGGTCACTTTGAGATTCAGGACCATCTGGTAGAAAAACAGACTGAAAGCCTTGATGCCTACTCCTATTTCCTGAAAGGGAAATTCCATTTCAATAAATGGAACCCTGAGGATGCTAAAATGGCCATCTCCTATTTTGAAAAAACCATTGCCCTAGATCCCAAACATGCGGACTCCTATATATGGATGGCAGACTGCTACAGTTTTTTGGCCACCACAGGGTTTATGTCATATGAAGAAGGTTGGGGCAAGGCCACCCAGTTAACCGGACAAGCGCTGGAATTGAATGATCAACTACCAGGTGTTTATTACCAGCAAGCCAATCTTTCTTTTTTCATCGGGTTCGATTACAAAACAGCACTCACTCAAATGGCTAAGGCTATCGAATTGAATCCCAACTTTGCAGAAGCCCAGCAGTTCATGTCTTTTCTCTATGTGATCGCTGGTCAAAAAGAAAAATCACAACAGCATCTGGACATCGCTTTAAGCATTAACCCGCTATCACAAGAAACCTTATTCTTCCAAGGCTATCACAATTACATGCAGGGAAATGTGGAAGAGGCACTGGAACAATTGAATCAATGCTTAGCCACAAATCCCAAAAATATTCCAGCCAATGCTACCAAGCCGTTGTGTCTCCTGAAACTGGGTCGCTATGATGAAGTCATTGATTTTCTGAAATCCATCCCAACCGATGTGGTGGTTCCTGATGATAATCTGGGGTTCACAGCACTGGCTTATGCCATGAAAAAGGAAGAGCCAAAAGCCAGTCAATACATCAAGCAACTAACGGAACGAGCCAATACACTGGAAGGACTCAGCGCCAACTCTTATCTTTTCTTGTTATATGGTGTCTTAGGTCAACACGACAAAGCATTTGAATGGCTAGATAATGCCATTAAAAATAAATATTCGCTGGCGATGCTCCGCTTTGCTGATCCATTGGTGAATCCTATTAAAGATGATCCACGGTATGCTGAAGCTCAAAAAATGTTGTTCCAAAGTGATTGGATTGATGAACCTAAAAAGAAAAAAGAACTCCTCAGCAAAAAGGAAGCTGATGGCTATACAGATCGGTTGCTGAATCACATCAACGAGCACCAACCCTATCTAGATCCTGAATTATCACTGAGATCATTGGCCGCACAAATTGACATCCACCCCAATCAGTTGTCCTGGCTACTCAATGAAAACATGGGAAAGAACTTCAATGAGTTTATTAATCATTATCGGGTAGGGGCCTTTAAAGCACTATCCAAAGATCCTAAAAAAGCTCATCTCACACTTATTGGTATGGCTTACGAATGCGGGTTCAATTCCAAAACGGTATTCAACACCTATTTTAAAAAGGAAACCGGCCTCACTCCCAAGCAATTTCTGAAAGAACATAAGAAGCCTTAACGCTTCAAAACAGTAGTTTTTACAGCTAATCCGTTCGGATTTATAATTGCGAACGTCCCTTTGTAATCGCGAACTCCTGCGTGCTACACTCCCTCTAGTTTTGTGTCAACAACAATAAGAAAAGACACTAAAACTATGACAACCATGAAAGCAATTGTAGCAACAAAATACGGATCACCGGAAGTATTCCAACTCAAGGAGATCGCAAAACCTACTCCCAAAGCCAATGAAGTATTGGTTCGGATACACGCTTCTTCAGTCACTGCAGCAGACACCATGATGCGCAGAGGCACACCTTTCTATGGAAGACTCTTCATAGGATTACTGAAACCCAACAATCCCATCCCGGGAACTGGCTTTGCAGGTGTGGTAGAAGCAGTGGGCACAGACGTGACTCACTTTACCGAAGGAGATGCCGTGTTTGGAGAATCTATCTTCGGTGCAGGCACCAATGCAGAGTATGTATGTGTAGCTGAAAATGGTATCATCATCAGCAAGCCTGCCAACATCTCATTTGCTGAGGCCGCTTCCATTTGTGATGGTCCACTTACCTCGCTCAACTTTTTGAAGAACCTAGCCTCCATACAACCCGGACAGAAGGTATTGGTCAATGGCGCATCGGGAAGTTTAGGTACAGCTGCCATCCAGTTGGCCAAATATTTTGAAGCCAAAGTAACAGGAGTGTGCAGCACCAACAATGTGGAGTTAGTGAAATCGCTTGGGGCAGATCATGTGATCGACTATACACAAGAGGATTTTACAAAATCAAATACACGGTACGATGTGATCTACGATACCGTTGGAAAGAGTTCTTATTCACAAGCTAAAAAAGTACTCACTGCCAACGGGGCTTACATCTCCCCTGTGTTGAACATGACCTTATTACTGCAAATGATGTGTACATCATTGGTAGGTAAGAAGAAAGCAAAGTTTTCAGCTACAGGTATCTTGCCCTTACCCGCCCTACGAGATTTCCTCTATGAAATCCGAGCCATGATTTGTGCGGGGTACCTCAAATCAATCGTAGACAAAGAGTTTTCGCTGGAGCAAATAGCAGAAGCGCACGCCTACGTGGACAATGGACATAAGCGAGGCAATGTAGTGCTCTCCATGAATGAATCAATCTAAAATTAAACTATAAACAGACACAAAATGAAAACAATGAAAAGTGTAATAGCAGCAGTAATCTTGCTAAGTGTATTCACCCAGGTGAACGCACAACAAATGAAAGTGGTAACTATAGTAGAATCCATCGTTCCTATGGGAATAGGGAGATCAAGGATTATTGAGCACCAGCAAAGGGCCAATACTTCCGATTTTACAACAGAGCGAACAGATGGAAAAAGTTCATCTCAGAAAGAGATCAAACGCTCCAATGTGAAAATTGAGAAGTTAACCGAAACTAAATTGTTGAATTTCTACAGTGGCGTAGGTATCAACTTCCAAAACATTGCTTCCAATGATGCACTCATCACCGCTAAGATCAATGAAATGTTATCCCAAGGCTGGCAGCTCAACTTTGTCACCAGCGGTGTGGAAAGTGTGGGCAGTGCTTCGGACAGTAATGGTATTTATATCACGAGACTATTTTTCACAAAATCCTAAACATCAACACTCCGGTTGGCAATCCTGCTGACCGGAGTCTAACTAAATAGCCATGACAACAATGAATTTTCCAACATCAAAAAGTTATACACGACTAGCTGGCGTACTTTATTTATTGATTGCGCTATTAGGCTTCTTTAGTATCGGCTATGCCCCTACAGTGCTATTCATACCCGGTGATGCAGCAACCAATGCACAAAGTATTCTCAACCATCAGGGACTGTTTCGGATTACCCTCTTTTCAGATATCCTTATCATCATTATTGAAATGCTGTTGACAGTAGTGCTTTACAACATGTTCAAGGCCGTGAACAACACCGTTGCTAAGGTGGCCTTGTACTCCCGTTTAGCAATGAGCTTTATCATGGCCATCAATTTGCTCAACTACTTTATGCCGCTCCATCTTCTGAGTGGTGATTATCAAACAAGCATTGACCAGAGTCAATCATTGGCATTGCTTTTCCTCGATGCCCATCAGGATGGCGTGCTGATATGGGGAATATTCTTTGGATTGCACCTGACTGCGCTAGGTTATATGGTTTACAGATCAGGGTTTGTTCCTAAAGTATTAGGGGTATTATTACTCCTGGGAAGTTTCGGATACACCATCGAGAGTGTGGCCGCCTTCACACTTCCTGACAGTCTATTACTTTCTTATCTATCGATGGGATTGTTGGGATTTGCCGTTATCGGTGAGTTATCATTTGCCATTTGGCTGATGACCAGAAAAAGAAATAGTATAGGCATACTTTAGTGAGAAAATAAATATAAATACAGCGTGATTAAATATGGAATCATTACCGGCAGCAGCAGAGGAATAGGTTTAGCCACCGCCCAATTATTATTGCAGGATGGCAGCACAGAGGTTATAGGCACTTCTACTTCTGGCCATTCTGACATCAAAGCGCAACATTTCAAATGTTTACCCCTGGAGCTGTCCGATGGAACCTCTATAAACAATTTTGTAAGGCACATAGGCGATAGAAAAATTGATTTTCTGATCAACAACGCAGCCATTCTGGTAGAAGATTGGCATATACCAGAAATCAATATGCAACAATTAAAAAAAACGTTTGAAGTCAATCTATTTGGTACGATTGCTTTAACAGAAGAGCTTTTACCTCAATTCAATACCAACGCGCACATTATTAACATCACTTCCAATTGGGGTGCTTTCAGTGACCCACATTTTGACGAATACCAACCGCACTACAAATTATCCAAAGTTGCGCTCAATATGTACACCAAGTTATTGGCCAAACGCCTCGAAGGGAAGAAAATAACCGTTTCTTCACTTGACCCAGGCTGGGTGCAATCTGATATGGGTGGAGATAATGCCAATAGGCAACCCAAAGCTGTAGCCATTGAGATACTTCATTTATTAGACACCAAAGTAGAGACAGGCCAATTCTGGCATCAAGGAAACGCAAGGAAATGGTAAAAGTTGTTTTAAATTGAGGCCCCTTTTGAATTACCGTTGTCTCCGACTTGTATGAAGCTGTAAATCAGTTTGAATTGAATTACTAATCACCCGATATAAAAATTAGAATGTCCTCCATTTCAAAAGAGAAAAGCATTTTCACCCATTACCAGGTTTTTATAGTTGCTGTACTCTCCTTTCTGCAGTTCACCATCATACTCGACTTTATGGTACTTTCTCCATTAGGTGCCTTACTGATGGAGCAGTTGAGTATTACTCCGGGACAATTTGGCTGGGTGGTGTCTGCTTATGCTTTCAGTGCGGGAGCATCTGGTTTATTGACAGCCGGCTTTGCCGACAAATTCGATCGCAAGAAGTTGCTCTTGTTCTTTTATGTTGGCTTTATGCTGGGTACCATCTTTTGCGCACTAGCTCCTGATTATCATTACTTGCTTATAGCCCGCATTGTCACAGGTATTTTTGGAGGTGTAATAGGCTCTGTCAGTTTTGCCATCATCACCGATCTTTTCAAGTTAGAAGTAAGAGGCCGGGTAATGGGTTTTGTACAGATGTCATTTGCAGCCAGTCAAGTGTTGGGATTACCCATTGGTTTAGTCTTAGCCAATGCTCACGGATGGCATGCTCCTTTTTGGATGATCTCTTTTGTAGGGATTATTGTAGGGATCGTTATCGCAGTCTACATGAAACCCATTGATGAACACCTTAAGATCAAGTCAGACCGCAATGCATTTCAGCATTTAACAAAAACACTTACCAAGTCGAATTATGTACGCGCATTTTTGGCCACTACCCTATTAGCAACTGGCGGTTTTATGTTGATGCCTTTCGGAAGTGCTTTTAGTATTCATAACCTGGGTCTCACCATGGAACAATTACCCATACTTTATGGTGTTACAGGTGTGTTCTCCATAACCTTTGGCCCCATCATCGGCAAACTCAGCGATCAACTTGGAAAGTATAAAGTGTTTACTGCTGGTTCTGTTATTAGCATTATCGTAGTCTCTATTTATACTCACTTTGGTATCACCCCTTTGTGGATTGTGATTTCAATGAGTGTAATTATGTTCGTGGGCATCTCTTCGCGTATGATCTCTGCATCTGCCTTAATGAGCGGTATCCCTGATGCACAGGACCGTGGCGCGTTCATGAGCATCAATTCATCCGTACAACAAATTTCAGGTGGTATCGCCTCTGCTATAGCAGGTATGATTGTACTACAGGTTGACAACGGTCCTTTACAACGGTATGATGTACTGGGCTATGTAGTGATGTGCACAATGCTCATTTCTATCGGAATGATGTATTACATCAACAAAGATGTAAATAAGAAAAAAGATGAAATTACTCATCCCGTTATTCCGCAGCCAGTCGTTGCCAAGACTGCTTAGTCATCCATGAATAGAGTCACAAAATAAATTGTATCTTACCCATAGAGTAGTCACAATGACTCCTTAAAAATTCAGAAATTATGTTCGAATACTTTAAAAAGTCATATCAGAGAAAAGTAGCCAGACGCATTACTAAAGAATATGCTCCAATAATTGAAAAAGTGAAGCTTGAAAAAGAGGGTGAAATTGATTTTGCCAATTGGTCCAACCCATTGGTCGCCCCCTTTATACTGACACAACCCTGTGTAGACTTTTTTCGGAAATTTATCAATGAAGGAGATTTGACCATCGACATAGGAGCCAACATTGGTGACACTACCGTACCCATGGCATTGGCAGCAGGAAAGTCTGGCGTGGCTATTGGATTCGACCCCAATCCATATGTTTTTAAAATCCTTGAAGCCAACGCAAAATTGAATAAGGACAAAACCAATATTGTGCCCCAGCCCTATGCAATTTCTAAAGAGGAAGATGAATTTTACTTCATATCTTCCGAGGCATCATTTGGAAATGGCGGTATATCCCCTACCAAAGACAGTATACATGGTAAATTTGTGCACCCTCACAAAATCAAAGGAATTGATCTGACTAAATTTCTGGAGAGAGAATACCCTGATCAGATACATAAATTTTCCTTTGTGAAAATTGACACCGAAGGGTACGACAAGGAGATCATTAAATCAATCCGTGATTTAATTCAGAAATACAAACCAGTTATTGTAGCTGAAAGTTTTGGGGCCAGCTCGGACCAGGCCAAAATGGAATTGTTCGAAGTTATCCATCGTGATGGGTATAAAATTTTCTATTTCGAAGACTTTGATACCAACGCTAAAACCATTGAATTGAAAAACAAAGAGGATATGACCCAATGGAAAGACACCGTAAACATATACGCAGTCCCTATTTCTTAAAACACGCTAGTCCACAGATAATCTAAGTTGTTTTTGCAGCTTGATCTCTTTACCTTTTCTTTCAAATAGAAAAGCCATGGACAAACGATCATTTCTCAAAAACCTCACCCTCATGGGACTTAGCGTATCCCCATCTATCAGTGCAATAGAAAAATTACTTCAGGATGCTTCTCATTTACCTGCGCACGAAATTGCCAAAGACGAAGACTTCTGGGCTAAGATCAGAGGTGGCTACAAATTAAAACCGGATTACATCAACCTGGAAAATGGCTACTACTGCTTCCTTCCGCAAGAGACTTTAGAAAACTACATCAATCACGTGCGTGAAGTGAATTATCAAGGCTCCTATTACATGCGCACGGTACAATGGGACAATAAGAAAGCCATGGCTGCAAAACTGGCTGAGCTTGCAGGTTGCGATAAAGAAGAAATGATCATTACGCGTAACACCACGGAATCTTTGGATTTGGTAATCAGTGGCATGCACTGGAAAGAAGGCGATGAAGCGGTCATGGCGGAACAAGATTATGGCGCTATGCTCAATCAATTCAAACTGGTAGCCAAGCGCTATGGTGTGGTAAACAAAATGGTTTCCGTACCCAATCATCCAAAATCAGATCAGGAAATTGTTGACCTCTACGCCAGTGCAATCACAGACAAAACTAAATTGCTCATGGTGTGCCACATGGTCAACATCACAGGCCACATCCTCCCAATCAGAAAAATATGCGATATGGCACACAGTAAGGGTGTATTGGTAATGGTGGATGGCGCCCATGCTTTTGCGCACATCAATTATTCACTTAAAGATCTGGATTGCGACTATTACGGAACAAGCTTGCACAAGTGGCTGAGCGTGCCATTAGGCGCAGGTTTTTTGTATGTAAAAAAAGGGAAAGTAGATAAGGTATGGCCTTTGCTGGCTGAAGGAGAAACAGAGCCGAATGACATAGCCGCTTTAAATCATATTGGCACCCATCCTGTCTATACAGATCTTTCCATCTCCAATGCCATTGATTACTATTTGAAAATAGGCAGGGACAAAAAAGAAGAAAGACTAAGATACCTTCAACGCTATTGGTCCGATCAAGTGAGAGGACAAGGAAATATTGTGATCAACACACCTGAAGATCCAAAGCTATCATGTGGTATTGCCAATGTGGGCATCAAGGGAATGAAACCGCATGACCTTGCTGATAACTTGATGAAAAAATATAAGATATATACGGTTGCGATTGATGGTGCCAACGTACACGGTTGCAGAATCACTCCTAATATCTACACCACAACAAAGGAGCTGGATGTATTTGTGAAGGCGTTGAAAGAAATGGGCAATGCCTGATTGACAGATGGCTGATGTTGTAAAAACAGTGCTTGTAGGGTTGGGTAATGTCAACCTCGGCCTGCTTAAAATTCTAATTGACAAAAAAGAAGAAATAGCTGAAAAATACAATACACGATTCAAAATTGTGGGTGTAGTCGATTCTTCGGGGATGGCAATCAGCGAAAAAGGATTTGCATACGAAGACCTGATCAACATTAAACACAACAAAGGCAAAGTCAATGAGATCCGCGGGTTCATACCAAAAGCTCCTGAATTTATTGCTGATTGCATAAAAGCTGATCTGCTTATTGATGGCTCTCCCGTCAATTTAGAGCCAGATAACACTGGCATTAAACTGATCAAGAAGGCTATTCAAAAAGGATGGCGCATAGTACTCGCCAACAAAGCCCCGATGGTGTTGGCGTTTGACGAACTCACGGCCTTAGCCGAGCAACACAAAACAACCATTCGATACAGCGCCACTGTTTGTGGTGGCTTACCCGTGATCAATGTATTAAGCAGAGATTTGAAATTAGCTTCACTGCAAAGTCTTTATGGGATATTTAACGCTACTTCAAACTTTGTTTTACAGGAACTGGAAAATGGCGTATCGATGGAAGAAGCCATCAATCAGGCACAGAAAATTGGCGCAGCAGAAACAGATCCCTCACTGGATATAAGTGGACAGGATACTGCCAACAAGTTGTACATCATCATGAAATCGTTTAGCGACTTTAGTGGATCTATAAAAGACATTGAGATTGAAGGGATTGAAAAAGTAACGGCTGAGGAAGTTCAGCAAGCAGCAAAAGCCAATACCCAAATAAAGTTGGTGGCATCAGCTTACAAAAAAGGCAAAGAATGGAAGCTAGAAGTAAAACCCACTACGGTTGCCACTGATTCGTTCATCGGTTCATGCAAGGGATGGGAAATGGGGATTGAAATAAAATCAGACCTCTATGAATCCATTTCACTGAAAAACTATGAAGCTGATCCTATGGGCACATGCGCTGCCGTATTAAGAGATGCTGTTGATATCCTATCCAAATAGCCTGATGCAGCATAGTTTCCCTGTCTGTCGCTAAAACATCAAACATCTTATAATTAGGTAGGTAAAAAGTACTCATTTAGCTAGATTAACATTATCAAAATCCTGTCTAATGAAACATTTACTATTTGCAGTAGTAGCGGCTATTCTATTTTCAAACTTTTCAATAGCCGAAACGCTTTCTACCTCCACTCTTGATGGGCTGGAAATAACAAAACCAGATAATAAAAATCGCAGGAAACGAACAAAGAGTCGCAGGGCCAATGCTGATGAAGAGGCTGCACTGCAAGATGCCCTCAAAAAACTATTCAACCCCACCAGCTACTCTGTCTCAGGGCTTTCTTCGGAGGACAACAATGGTGAAAAAACATTAAGCGGCACCGTTTCTTTTTTTGGTAATGAAGGTGTTACGCTCACCTGCATACTGTCAGCCGACAACAAACTAAAAACACTAAGTACTACATTTCCAGCCTCTGCTACTTTCAGAATCAATCACATTGATAAACTGTCACAAGGAGAGTTCAGGTCACTTCTTCCCTCCAGCCTGAGCACGAACGCAGGGATCACCATCAAAGATTTCGCCATCCACTTTGATGAATCAGGTAAAAACATGGAATCCTTCGAAACCAATCTCGCAGCTGCCAATTGGGATTTCCTTGACTTCAGCGGATTCAAAATGAATGCGCTTACATTAAAACTGGAGTTATTTAAAAGTCAAAAAAAAGTAGGTGGAGAACTGTCAGGAGAAGTTTCCATTGGTGGTTTAAATACTAAGCTCACGGGCACCATGGCTCCTGACAAACCTATCGTCTTTGTTGGAGCTATTCCAGGAGGACAAGGCAATATCAATGTAAAGAATGCCATGTATTCCATTGCAGGAAAAGAAGATACTGACAAATTTTTCGGCTTGATTCCCGCAGATGTGTTTAATGCATTGGTAATGCCAGAGCTGGCGCTCACTGCTATTCCCGGTGATAAAAGAATAAGCCTTGCCTCTGTAACAGAACTTGGCAGTCTGGAAATGGCTATTCAAAAGAAAGGCGCTCAAAAAGACATCAAGCTCATCCTGCAAGCTAAGGACCTCGGCAAGATTCTTCAGACAGACATCTTCAAGGACATTCAACTGGACAATCCGATCGTGCTCATCTCCAGCACAAAAGACAGAGACGTAAAAATCCCTTCAGGAGAAGAAGGACTAACGGCCGACCTGGAGGAGGGAATGAATATCGTCACCGGCATCAACCTCAGTGATGACATCAAGAAAGTATTCCAGCTGGAAAAAATAAACCTCAGCGGATCGATTGACAAGAGCAAACGCATGAAGCTTGCCGCCAAACAAGAGATGGATGTACCCATTGGCAATGGTGGCATTAAGTTCACTGGTGTAAGCTTCGGATTACATGCCACTCCGGCTCCAAAATTCATGATGGATGGCACCATCTCTATTCCGCTCAAAGACAATCAATTTTTAAAATTCACGGCAGGACTTAGCACTGCCCCTATTCCACCTCAGTTTGGCGGGTCACTCACTTTAGTCACAGATGGTGATGATGGTATCTGGCACAACCCGCTAGGCGTACCAGGGGTGGGAATCAAAAACCTTCATGGCGCCATGATGATGACCCCAGCTCCGCCTTTCCTTACAAGGATGGAACTGGCCGGACATGTTTTGCTTGGAAAAGATTTTGGTCCTGGAGGCCGTCCCATCACCGCAAGTCTCGACATGGTATTAGATTTAGTCAATCCCATCGACTCTGAATTGCATGCTAGCATTAACAGCCTTTCGCCTATTAGCCTCATCAACGCCTATAGTGATGTACAACTATCTGGCGAGATTGCCAACTTGTTGCGCTCAGGAATCAGCAACGTCAAAATAGACTTAGAACCCAAAGTACCCTCATTCTCCGCTAGCGGACAATTTGACTTGTTAGGAAAGTCCGCGGAGATTGCTTTTGCCTACGAGGCTACCAATTTCACGGCTAGTGGTAGCATGGATCCCTGGGAAATTAAATCCGGAGACTTCACTGTGTTTTCTGTGAAAGGTGCCGGTGGCAATCCAAGACCAGCGTTTAGTCTCACATTGGGTACCGATCCAAGTTTCTCTTTGAATGGTGCGGTCACGGCATTGGAATCCATGAAAGGCAGCGCCAACATTGTAATTACAAAAACCGGCTTCATTGCAGATCTATCCGGTGATATTTTTAATGGCGCATTCAAAGGAGAGCTTCACGCTTACGGCAGAAACTTAAGCTCCGATCCGGTAATCCACGCGGAACTTAATCTTTCGCAAACAGTAGTGAACGATTTTAAAGTATCTCTTAAGAAATTCATTACCGCCCAGGCAAAGAATTCTGAGAAAGACATCCTTGCAGTAAAAAATAAAGTAAACACAGGCGCACAATTCCTTGACGATACATTTAAGGGTTCTCTAGATGCGGTGAATACTTTACAAAAAGGAACAGCCACGGCAGGTAAATTGATCGTGGACAACCTTATACCAGATGTGACCAATATTTCTTTTGTGGGTGATCTTAATACCGTAAGTACCAAGATCGATGTTAGAGTAGATTATCGTGCCGGAGGAAACCAGATGCCCCCTATTCAAATCACCATGGACTTGAAGAATCCTAACTACCAGGGAGAGTTAGATAAGATGGCCGAGCAAATGGGCAAAGAAGTATTGAACGTGTTTGCAGATTTGGGCGAGCAGGTAGCCAACCTCGGTGAGCAGGGAAAAGAATTATTAACAGATCTGGGCAAGGGAGTAATCACGGCAGGAAAAGAAGTGGGCAAGGTGGCCAACGATGCCGTGAATGAAATTGATAAATTTTGGAATGGCGATAATTTCGCACCAGTAAAAAGTGGACCAGAATTAGCGGAGCGTTCTACCGATACCAGGCATTATATAGTCACCATCAAATCAGTAACCGCCACCAAAGCAGAAGACGATCCTATTCAGGAACAGGTAGCACAAGTAGGCACTGATATTGTCAAAGGAGTTGGGGAGGCAGCAGCGGCTGTGGGCGGACTTTTCGGTGCCGACAAAAACGAGCAAAACAATGTCAAGCAAGCTACGACTATCAAACTGACTCCAGATCCCGAAATTGAAATCTACGGAGCTGTGCTGGTATACCCGGATAGAAACTTGACCGTGGGTGATCCAAACACCACCAATGCCAACGCGTGGAGTAGAGATCGGGTTCAAGCGGAAAAAAATATCAGGGCCGGTAGAAGTTTTACAGTCAACAACACCAAACACTATTACGCCAAGGACGGAAGCAATCCGACCATCACCATTCGCAGCAAACTAAAAGAGTATGATGAGGGCGAGCACTACAGCAGTGACGGTGGTTTTGTCGGGGGCGTCACCATTTCCGATCTGGGACAATGGAACTGGGCAACCGGACAAAGTATAGATAGATCCTTTGAGGCTAAAGTAGTGGACAGCGGCAAAGAATCTATAGTTAGAATTGATTACACCATTACACTGGAGCCCAAAATCTCGGTGCAGCAAATAAGGCAAGCTGTGGCCACCCGTGATATTAATAATGTAAGTCGCTTATTATTAAAAGGAGCTGATATTAAACAAGGCAGCGTACTTGAGCCCGCCATTCAAAATAAAGACGTGGCCATGATTAATTTCCTTCTGGCAAGCGGAGCCGTAATGTATGATCAAGATCTCACCACAGCGCTGCAGCCACAATTCTTCAGTCAGGAGATCGCCACCAAACTGATCGTAAGAAAAGGCACTGCTTCTACTCCAGCAGATTTAGATAAGGCCATTGCTGTCAACAGCAAGAGCGTGGTAAATCTTATGCTTTCGCGAGGTGCTCAACCCACAGCTGCGCAACTTCAAACTGCAATCAACCAAAATAAATTGGAGATAGCCGAGGCATTGCTCCTAAATAAAGCACCAGCCACACCAGCCGATCTTGCTCAAGCCGTGACCAAGATGAGTGTTCCCGTCACAGGGTTGCTGGTGAAGTATGGCGTGCAGCCTGATGTGAACATGCTCAACCAAGCCTTGCAAGCCAATAACAAAGAGATGGTACAGTTGCTATTACAAAGTCAGGACCCTGATCAGACTTCTTACCAAATAGCTGCAGAGAAAAATGATCCTGCATTGTTTACCATGGTGAGCAGCACGGGTGTGCTTTTGGAAAGTGATGTACCCAGTCAAAAAGCCATCGACTTGAATAATATCGAACTATTAAAACAAACATTGTTAAGTGGAGCAAGCCCATCCAATGCACTTGGTTATGCAGTACAAAGAGAAAACAGGGCTGCCATTAATATGTGTTTGGATTACGATGGAAATCCCAATCTGGCGGTTGATTATGCTGCCAAGAAAAACGATGCCGCCCTGTTTACCAAACTGATTACCACTTACAAGGCCAATGGCACTGAGGCACTGAGCGCAGCCGTAGCCGCCAACAACCTGGCGCTGGCGCGTGTAGCCCTGGAACAGGGAAATGCCAACCCGGACAACAATTTGAAAGCGCAGGCAGACCTGGGAAATGAACCTATGGTGAAATTACTCGTAGAGTTCAAAGGCAACCCTGACCTTGCTATGCCCGGTACGATAGAAAAGCAAAATGTCGCACTACTTGGTTTCTTAATTAAGAGCGGAGCCACAGCACAAGGCTATACTAAGCGTGCATCAGAACTTGAATCGCTGGAGATGACCAAGCTTCTCGTAGACAATGGCGATGATCCAAATCCAGGAATGCCCATCGCAGTGACCAAAAACAATTATGCACTTACCTCCTACTTACTTTCGGCTGGGGCCAATGTCAACGGGTTTATGAAAGAGCCAGCAGCAGCGGGAAACCTTCAGATGGTAAAGATCTTGCTCGACAATGGCGCTTCTCCCGATGAGGGCATGGCAGCAGCGGTACAAGCAAGTAAAATAGAAATCGCAAAGACCTTGCTGAGCTACGGTGCATCCTCGCGAGGTCATCTTGCGCAGCCAGCACAAAATGGAAACATTGAGATGATCAATTTACTTCTCGAATATGGCGCTGATCCCAATGAAGGAATCAAACAAGCGGTGAGCGCTGACAAAACAGAAGCCGGAGTATTATTGCTGGAGGCGGGCGCTTCGCCCAGAGGCCTGATGGCCACCACGGCCGGATTAGGAAATAAAACAATCGTGCAAATGCTATTAGACAGGGGCATCAATCCTACAGAGGGTATTCTACCAGCAGTCCAAAAGAATTTTACTGAAGTGGCCATGCTCCTTCTCGATAACGATGCGGCCATTGAAGGTTTAATTTCACTTGCATCGGGGAATGGTAACGAAACGATAGTGGAAAAACTACTATCGATGGGTGCCATTGCTGATGAAGGAACTCAACCCGCGGTGAAGAATAAACACACCGCTGTCGTCAAACAATTGATCGCTGGCGGAGCGAATGTTGAGTCCTCTTCTTTTATGGTCACCGCTGTGGCTAACCGACAGGAGGATATGGTGCGGTTGCTCCACGCCAACAAATGCGATGTTACCTACACTGATGCCAGAGGCAATACATTCCTCCATCAAGTTTCAGGTGATGATGGTGAAGCAGGATTGGTAAAAGCTTTCGTTGAATTTGGATTGAATGTAGACAAGACCAACATTGATGGTGACACCCCATTACATCTGGCCGCGGAGAGCGGAAAGGACAACCTGGAAGTAGTAGAAATTTTAGTGAATGAAGGTGCCGATGTTAACGCGGTGAACAAAAAAGGAGAAACACCACGTAAGGCAGCCAAGGGCAGAAAGGTGAAGAAGTATTTGAAAGACAATGGAGGGGCGAGGAAGATTAAGAATTAAGCATACCATTGGTTTTGTTGATGCATAACACCAATGTCAAATCTTAACCGTTTGTGATTTTCCTTATTGAGCCCTACTCGTAGGCGCGGAAGTTGTTCCTACGTCTACGAGATGAATTTAATTTTTGGCCGTCAATAAAGTTGTCTCTGCTCTGGTTCGGGTAACCAATACAGAGGCACTCCATGTTCATGACATGTATCAAAAAACTTCTTGCACTACCTTTTTCGGTTGCATAGATGAACTGATGATCACTTTAAAATCAATCACCCCCAACACCAACTCTTCTTCGGTAATTACCTGCACCTTCCATGTGCCTGGCGCTACATTGCTCTTGTAGGTATATCCTCTGTAACCACCATCTCTGCCTCCAGTGATATCATATCCGATATCTTCCACGATTTCCCAGTCACCTGTGTTTTCATTGTACCACTTCCAACGGTGAAAAATCTTTTTCTTTATATCCGTTGGTGCAAAGATGGTGGAGAAAGCATACACATTCTCGTCTGGCCTCCGAATGTACTCAAGCCTGTGCCTTCTCCAGAAAACATACCATTCATCTGTTTCGTAGGAAACGATGTAATTATTATTCTCCAATTGAACGTTGTGGGCCACAATGCCACTATCCAGCGCCAAGGGTACTGGTGGAATCAGTTTTAAAAAATAGAATACATTAATGAGTGCATAAATGAACACCACCATAATCATCATTTTACCGAGGTGTATCTCCCTTCTTGTAGAGGGGCTCATGCTATAAACGATATTAATGAGTACGAGTGTACTTAATAAACTGACTACACCCGATATGATAAAAATGACCGTATCCATTTGCTTGATGAATACGGGTATCATAAAGGCAAAAAAGGTAAAACTTAAAAAGTAGTATACACTAAACTGCAAATACTTGTTGGATATTCGTCTTTTGAGCAACTCGTTGGCAAAAAGAAGCACAACGAGAATAACAAAAAAAGAAGCCGTTTTGGATAACGAGACACTTCGGGAAAAATAGATAACATAGGCGCTCGTCAGTCCCCCGAAAAAGAACTGGATGGCCAAAGGGAAATACTCTTCATACTTCTTCAATACTGAGTTTTTCCATCTCGTGTCATGAATGACGTTATAGAGATAAATGGTAATGGTGAGCGATGTCATGTGCAAGCACAAGACCACGATGTCATACAACCGATCTATACGCCCAAGGGTGAAGGAATCAAAAATAAATCCACCGATAAAGAAAAGAATGGGCATGTACTTTTCATGCCTTCTGATGAAGCTTCTTAGCTTACTATTCCTAAATCTCTCCAATGTCCTTCTCATAGGGCCACTTAACGCGCCCAAAGATATAGGAATAAAAGAAGTTGTTCTTTTATTTATTTTGACTCCCTAAGAAGTTGCGCAGCTTACATTTGGCTTTTACATTTCTTACCTATTCTGGTTACGGAAGTTATTTCCCTTCTTACTAAGTGAGGGTGAGGACAAGAAATAAGAATAAGGATAAAGCATAGCTTATGTTTTCACTGCTGCTTATCCTCTTTGATGGGGTGTCGGAATAATATAATTACAAAAAATAATCCCAAGGCTACGTAAACTGCCCCAGCAGCCCATAGCGCTTTTGGCAATGCCTGATTGGATGTTAAGGACTTGCAAATTGCTAAGCCCGCGATTAGGAAATGGGTTAAATTGGCTACTACAATTGGTCTATTATAAATTCCGCCAATGAGGCTCTCTTTAGTCATCCAATTGAGCATACCATATCCGAAGTACAGACCCCCTATTACTTGTCCTAATAAAACAGAAACTGGATCAGTATTTGTTTTTAAATTACTCAACACAATATCAGGGGCAAATGTTAAAAATATCCCAGTGACTCCTAGAACTACTGAACTAACAGTCATTACTATTTTCGTATTCATTATTTATAATTAGTTTTCTATTGGGTGAATCATTCCATCTGCTGGCAATGCCTGTACGGGTGCCCAAAGTAGCGCTTTTTTTGTGGTTCCTACTAGATTGGAAAACTTAGGGAACACTTAAAATATTCTTAATAAGGTGTAGTAAGCACACAACCAAGGATAAGTGGGCCCTTGGTGTATGCTGCTTTTTTCATCACACTATTTGATTGAATAATGGTCAGCATCTCCGTATATCACTTTCCATTCTTCATTTCGTTTTTCCCATACAAAAGTATTCGGACCTCTTGATTGAGTAATTGTACCATCTTTCGAAACAATTGAATCGGTAAATAAAAATGACGAAATCGCATGATCATTTCCTGGTGGAATAATTATTAAACTATCCCACTTTGTGTTAAAGCTTTCCAAAGATGACATAAATGCCTTTGAGCCCTTGCTGACATCATCATATGTAATATGATTGCCATCTGACAACATGGTTGGGCCGGCCTGCTGCGTTCTCTCCTCCCTGACCTAACGAAATTAAGAAACTGAAATCACGATGCAATACCCAACTAGCGCCTTGCTTTTATACACAATGTTGGTGGCTGGTGTTCTATTTGTCTCTGTTTTTAACCCACTGCTAAACTATCAACTAAAAATTAAATCCAAAATGAAATCCTGGTTCTCCGAAGACAAATTTCGACCACTTATCGTCTAACTGTTTAAATCCATCAGGCATTTTTGTGTGATAAGCACGGTGGGTAATGGCAATTGATGGTTGAATGAAAAATCTGTCCTTGAAAAATTTGATGTGATAACCAACACGGTAAGTATTGAAAATCTGAAATCCATTATCATTTTTTTTACCATTATCATTCGCGAATTTTTGCAGAGTAGGCATTACATTAAGTTCGGCATATAAACCTTTCCACAAAAATCGTTGGTAAGCCACGGATAAGCCATACTCACGAACAAACCCAGGAAATTTTTCTTCTGACTTTCCGTATGATTTGTTAAAAAATGGATGAATACCATTCGGCCAGGCATATTTCCAAGTTTTTAATTCTAATGCAATTACATCTTTTCCTGTAATCCGATAGCCTAAGTTGAGTTGAACAAAGTCGGGAGGATTTGTAGGAGCCAAATTACCCAATAAAAAAATAGTGCTACCAACGAACCACCGTTTGTAGGTGCTGTCTGTTTTAGCATATTGTGCTTTGAGGTGAAGCGTACTTGACAGCATTAAAACAAAACCAATGAATAAAATTTTCTTTTGCATTTCTTTTTATATTAAACGAGACTACAAAAGTAGATTGGCGAGATTCTTAAATTCGTTCACTTAAGTTAAGAAATACGGTGGTGGTTAGTTTTATGATATTGAAAGGTATCTGGTAACTTCTCGATGAGGAGGCTAAAACTTATACCCAAAATCAAGCTCAGGTTGAATAAAGTAGTTATTCCACTTTTGTTCTACAGCCTTAAAAGAATCTGGAACACCAGTTCTTATAGGCCAATAACTTATTCCAATAGCGGGTTCAAAAAAGAAGCGTCCTTTAAAAAACTCAAATTGATAGCCTAAATAAAAGTCTGTATATAATGTGAATCCATTTCCAATCTTCTTTTTATTCTCATCCATATATTTCTCAAAAGCATTCAATACATAAACAGATGTATAGACTCCTTTCCACCAAAATCGCTGATACCCAATTTGAGGAGCAAGTATGCGTGCATGTCCGGGATAGTTGAGTCCGGGTGCATCAAAATCCGGTCCGAAAGGGATACCTAATGGCCAGGCATACTGAGACCTTTTAAATCTAAATTGAATAACATCTTTAGGTGAAATGCTATATCCTGCATTGATTTGTATATACCCGGGAGGATTTTCGTCATTTGGAATAAAATTTCCTAACATCAAGAATGTACTCCCAACGAACCACCTTTTGTAAGCCATGTCTTGTTTGGCTTCTTGCGCATTCACCTGTAAACTACTTGCCAACACCATGGCAAGTCCCATCCCTAAAATTTTCTTCTGCATATTTTTTAAAATAATCCTGCAAAAGTAAATGGGCGAGATACGCTAACTCGTTCACTTAAGTTAAGAAATAGGTTTAGCTCTTTTTTTCAAGAAGTCTTGCTCTGAGTCTGCTTAATGATTGGGGCTTTATCCCTAAAAAGCTCGCCAACTGGTGTTGTGGCACCCGCTGAATAAGATCCGGTCTTTTTTGTAGTAAGTTCATGTATCGTTGTTCCGGTGAAGAAGTCTTAAACGCGTCAAAGTCTACTCGTTCTTTTGCTAACAGTTCTTCGGATAATATCCTGCACATGAGTTCAAACTTTGGAAATTTACTGTTTATCTCAGCTTCCATGTCCGAATTGGAAATCAAAAGAATACTATCTTCAACACAACTAATGAAATATTCAGAAGGAGCTTTATTAATAACACAATGAGGTGTTAAGGCGTCCATTTCTGTGTAGAAAGCTGTTGTTTTTTCTTCTCCGTCTATGATATAATAAATCCGAATACAGCCTTTTAAAACAAAGTAACTATTTTTCGATTTTTGTCCTGCTTCGAGTAAAGTCGTCCCTTTTTTTAGGGAGCGAAATAGGTCTAACGAAAGTATGGCGTCCTTCTCCTCTTCTGTCAGAGAAATGTATTTTGATATAAAGTCAAATAGTGTGTTTTCCATTGTTTGGTTGTTACAGTCGTCTGGTGCATTGCCATCAACGTTTAGTATAAGAGTAGCGGATTAAAATACACTTACTTTTCGGATGACAATGGTTTACAATATAATTATTTAAACGCAAAACGGTTCGAGTTTGCACCCGAACCGCTATTGCTTTTATGCGTTGTTATGCGTTCGCTGTTTTCCCTTCTGTGTTAGTTCGGTGAGTTAAGAGCCAACTTGTTTCCTTCCGAATCAATGAATATAGCAAAGTATCCACTTTCGTCTGCGTGAGCTGTTTTAGGAACTATTATTTCCCCACCATTTTTCTCTACTCTGTCAAGAACTACTTGGAGGTTTTCTCCTGCATTAAGGTACATTGTTACACCGTCCGCTGATGGGTTATATCCGTCTGCCTTAATTATCACACCTGTTACTATTTGTCCTTCATATGGTAATATCCCCATTTGCATACCTTCCATATCCATTTTTTCAATTTGAATATCCAATAACGATTGATAAAAATTAATCGCTCGTGTAATATCTGTTGCTGGAATTTCAAACATTGAAATGTAACTCTTCATATCTTTTACTTTTGAATTTGTAATATTGTCTTTCGGCATTGTTTCAGAATTTACCTTGTCCGAATTAGTGCATGAAACAAAACAAACTGCCGAAAACAACGAAGCTAAAATTATTCCATTGACTGCCATTGATGTACTTATTTTGATTCAAGCACAAAATTAATGGTAAGCAAAAAAGTCAAAATAGTAGAAATGCGACACTACAAAGTTTATTTGTAGAAAAGTGCAGATAGCGTCATGTTTTCATTGCCTGAAAGTTCCTTTGGAGTTACTCCAACAAGTTCTTTAAAATCTTTTATGAAATGATTTTGGTCGAAATATTCATTCTCGTAAGCAATATCAGTTAGGGTTTCTGATTTTTTATTGAGCAGCAATTGTAAAGTTGCCTGCAGTCGAATAGCCTTACCCAATTGCTTTGGGCTTATACCAATTTGTTTTTTAAAGTGCCTTTCAAGCTGTCTTCTCTTTGAAAGATCATCCTTCAATATGACATTTATTGGAGTCGTTCCGTTTGTTTTGAGAAGAGCATCAACGGTGTATTTCACGATATTACTAATCGTATTCTTTTGGTTAAGTTTTTTAAGTAGAAAGGCTTCAATAATATTAATTCTTTGTTGGGTGTCAATAGCATGGAGCATTTGCTGCTCTAATTCTTTGGCTTCTACTTGTCCAAAAAGTTCTGCAATAGGCGTTTCCTTGTCCACCAAGTTTTCAAGAGGTGTTTTCAGGAAGTTTATAAATCCAATAGGATAAAAGCAGATTGCGAAAGTGTCAACATTACCAACAGGTAAAATGTAATATGATTTTGTTCTCTGTCCCATTACCATTGCATTGGGATGAAGGATGAAGTCATTTTCTGAAGTGTATCTTTTAATCTTGTCCCCAAAATTAAAAGTCATTTCTATACAGCCATCAGGTACGATTTTTTGCTTTTGATTTTTTGGATCAAAAGGCACTTCCAAAGTCCAATAAAATTTGATTAAGGATTCTAAATCTTTATGTGGTTTAAACGTTTGATAATTCATCTACGCGGGGTGTTTCATAAAGTGACGCATAACACTATGTATGTGGTCGTGCGCCATCTTCCATAAGTCACAACTAAAATAGTGCCTTTTATATTTCCCTCCAAGATCGGAAAAACTACGAAGAACTTATTGCAACCTCAGATGCCAAGCCAGCCTGCGCGTAGCTCCGCCTGCGTGTACCTTTGTGCGGGCAGGCGCTTCAGCAAAGGCATGTCTGCTTGGGGCCCAATGAAAGAACCTACGGTAAGAGCTTCTGCCCTATCCTACCTTGAAAAACACCAAAGGTGCGGTGAGGCGCACACTTCTTCAACTATGCAGTGAAGCCGTCATGTTAGCGTGTGTTACCTAACCTACTAAAAATAGAACAGTGATTATTTGAATTCCTATTTCTCCTTACCCTCTGCACCTTCACCACTCACTATTCTTGATACAATTCCTTTTTGATCCGTAAATTCAGCCCACAGTACCCCTGTTAAATGAATTATAATAAAGGGCACCAGGTAGTAAATGGAGAGTACATGAATATCTTCCATTGATTTCTTAAACGCTTTTGGCCCGAGTTCTATTATAAGGCCTGTTGTAAGTGAAACAATCACAAGAGCATAAAATAGTATGTAAGACCACTTTTGGAATTTTTCCTTAGTCGATAAGGCTGGGGAAAAAGGATTTTGAATCTTCATTTGACCGAAAAAAGGCACTGCAAAACGTAAACCAAATAAACCTACCAGTGCATACCCAATATACACGTGCCAATCCCACATGGGTGCTCTGATCTGTTTTGCCAGTGCAATTAACTGTTCCTGAGAAAGGGTTAAATCCGTATTACTACTGAGATAGCCTTGAATGATTGCCGCCATATTGTCTCTATTCATCCACGTTAATCGCAAAAATATAGTAATCAATAAAAGGATAAATGAAATGGCTATGGCCCAATGAATAATTCGATAAGTGTTAGAATATTTTACGCTTTTCATGGATAATTATTTGAAAAGTGAAATTACCCCTCCCCAATTGAATAAAACATGATATTAATCACCGGGTAAGTATATTCTTGCCACCGTCAAAATCGATTGACCCGTATGGATCAGCCATTATCATTTGATCAATGAGAATTATCCCGGAGTTGAGTAGCAATTAATCAGGACGGGGCAGCCTTGTGGTAACGTTTGTATTGGCGCAGTGGAGCTTTCAAAGTATTTCACTAGTGTTCTTTGCTTTTCAGTCTCATATCGCTGGGCGCCTAATTTTCATTGCTCTTAAATACGAAAGGAATTGTCCTGCGTGAACAGATTCATGATATCCAATCCTTAATAAATATTTTCCAAGGATTTTCTTGTCTCCATTTCCGGGGTGAACGATTTCCGTTTCGTTTAATTCAGTATCAGAAAACTGTCGAACACTTTCTAAAAATGCATTTCTATATGGCTCGGCAAATTCAAGTTCGTCAGCAACGTTAATGAAAGGTCGATTTTTCCAGGGTGTTTGATAATTGGTCATACTCCCATTATTGATTACAATATTCCATCCATAATCGGCTTCCAAAACGTGTCTGACCATTTCTATGGCAGTCATTGCTTTTTCGTCAGGTTTCCAATTATAATAGCTCTCAGGAAGTCCATTCCAAAGTTGTATGCTTCTTCTTCTAATTTCTGTGAAATTTAAAATTATGAGTTCAGATTGAGTCATTTCCTTTGTTTATGAGGATCTCGTTCTACATGACGACCAAACATTTGTTGCAGGCTGGCCATTCTGTCCACCGTGTCGGAATGGCCATATTTATTGGTCCTAAAAATGAGCTATTGCTTCTTTCTAATGGCCGGCAACCACGTCATCATTATTTCCGCAAAAATAAGAGGCACAAATGAAAAGAAATACTCATTGACAGTTCTTCTGAATGTTGGGTCTTCAATATTGCTAAATAGAAAGTCAAGGGGAAAGATTCCGTCAATTCGCACTGTCACAAATGCCAACGCACAAACATAACTCCTTATCATAAACTGCCTGTGCGCCTTAATGTTACGCTGCTTTATTGTTACCCAGGCGAATCCACTTGATAACAACAAGAACACTGCTAATAAGAACAGTGATATACGACAGGGCAGACATGCGCTAATTAATGAAATTCCCAGAGCGGATAAGCCTGCCAGCCCCGCACCCAGCAAGTATATCTTTCCAAGTAGCCGATGGAGATGAAGGAATTTATTTCTAAACCAAGTCCAGAATTGTATTGGTCCTAAAATAAGTATTAGCGTGCCGCCTGTCATGTGCAGCGAGACCCAAATTTGATTGTTAAAAAAAGTATCACCGAATAATTCACTTCTATAACCAAAGAAATAGGCAATAACGTTGTCGTAAAAAAAATAGACTGACAAACTAATGACTAGAAACCATAGTAGCCAAGTCAGTATTTTGATTGATACACCCATGTCACTTAATTGTAAGTTCTAAATAAAAAATACCTTACCAAGATTTCTCATCAGAACAAATATTTGATAGGGCTATAAAGTCTTAAGGTATAAGATAACGGTTTTAATCCACTTTCGGATGGAATTAGGCTAACTCCAATCACCAGGATGTAATCACTGCTACTCAGGCACGATGTCTTTGTTGGTAAAGAACACCAACAAAGGATGTGTCCCCTTCTTGCCATGCTCCTCTTCAATTCACTGGTATTCGCTTCTTTCTTTTTATAATTTTGCCTTCTTTCTTGGCAAGAAAATAGAGAATAACCCCGATAAGGAATAAGAAGACCGCTGTAAAAATTGAGCCTTCAACCCCTACAGCCCCTCCCGTAAATATTTCAGGGCCATTCAATTTCGATTGAATTATACTCCCCATATCGTCCAGACCTGTAAGATTGGAACCATAAAAGGGTTGTGCGAAATTCCATCCTAAATGGAAGAAAAAAGGTAGCCAAATTCTTTTAGTATACACATATAACATGGCCATCGTGAATCCCCAAACCAAAATAAAAAATATACTAAATATATTGGCGTTGGGATTAAACAAATGGTCTGTTTCGAACAGCATTCCAATGACTAAGGTGATATTAGTGCCCAACCAATTTTCACATTCCCTTACTATTATACCTCTAAAGAATAAGTCTTCAAGGAGTGCGGCAACCATTAAAAGTCCGAATAGCCTTAAAGAATAGTGAGCTGTTGTTATGCCGAGAAACTGATAGTAGCCTAAAAAGTATAAGATGGAAATAGATAAGGAAATTGTTAAAAACCCCAAAGCAAAACCTCCCAGCATTTCTTTGGGAAGGTATTTTATAGACAGTTCGGTGATTTTTCTTTTATCATACAAACGAAACAAATAGTAATATCCAAGCAACAAAACTATAACAGAAACAAAGTGGATAATGGGGTCTGCAATACCCTTATCCATGATGATGCTATAAAAGAATGGTTTTGTTACAAAGTTTTGAATCCCAACAAACAGTGAAAACAAACGCTAATTCCTATAATAATTTTTGTAATTGGAAAGTACAGTACCCTTTTGATTGATGCATTCATATTTCTTCGATTGATTGTAGTCCGCTGGATTAGACACAATAGCTCTCGGAGGGGTTACAGCACGATTGACTTTTAATTTTTCCTGGGAAATTCAGATAACAATTCTTCTTAAAAATATGAAGGGTCGGCCAATGTCTTTCTCAACTGTTCCACATTTTGATTTTTTCAAACTCCAACTTGTCTGCGAAGCCGTTCACTTGTCCCCGTGGGAAATCTCTATTAGTAAAGTGTCGTCAGTTTTTTGGAACACAAATTTGTCCGGGCCCTATTGCTACCAACGCCAAGCTATGATGAGTGGGGATTAGATATCACTAATCTCTCTTCTCGCACATAGCCACGCCTTGATTTAAATTTAAAACTTGTGGCGGACTTTCCAATCCCTACGAAAGCATCCTGACATATAAGACCCATTCATTCATAGCATATGTTAGTTGCTTTTATATTCGTTTCTTCCGTCTTTTATTCGGTAGATTTTTGGGAAATCAGGTAAGTATATCAGTTGGATCGTGTCTCCTCGTTGGTAAGAAGAAGTATAGTCACCTTCCCAGTTTGTATTAAAAGTTTTACCTTCAACCACATATTTCGCTTTCACAGCCCAATCGTAGGAAACAGTTTTTCTATGATCGGATTGGGTTTGAGTTACAATGGCTGTTGTCCAAACACCTCGTTTAAGAAGTTCCTTTACTTCTTGTCGTTGAATTCGGGTTCCTGCTCCAATTCCATTAATCGGAATTGATAAAATTGCCAACGCCATCAAGGTTTTTGATTTTAGCCCGCTTAGTGATAACGCGATAAAAGTTGGGATGAAAATGAAGATGCCTCCAAAAAGAACAATACCTCTAACCAGATTGCTATCGTGGTGAGATAGCTCTCTTGGCAAATTCCAAAGAAAGAGCTCTAGTGCTATGGCTATAGGTAGAAAAATTAGAAGTCTCTTCATATTGCAACGACTGGCTAAAAAGCGTGGCTTGTCTTGCGCCTGCGGCAAGCCATGATTTTTTAGCCTTTGTTACCTGCTATATTTTTCAATTTTTAATATTGGAATTATGTACTTCAATAAAATATCAAATGGTAATTTTCCTCTCCAATTTCCAAAGTTACTTCCTGTAAATGTTATTGCTGTGTTGTAGTCTTCTAAAATCATCATATATTGCCCACCATTACCTGAAGCGAACAATAATTCGGTTTCGATGTCCTTATACTTTAGTTTTTCTCGATACCATAGATAGCCATATTTTGCGGTGGTGTATTTTGCGTTTTCAGTTCTACCAAAGCGTGTAAAGGACATTTCAACATCGGTTTGGCAATTTGTTGACTCATTTATCCATTTTTCACTAACAATTTGGTGGTTATCCCATTTGCCTTTGTTTAAAACCAATTGAGCAATTTTTTGCATATC
The DNA here is from genome assembly GCA_040216665.1 of Cyclobacteriaceae bacterium. Classification (GTDB taxonomy): domain Bacteria; phylum Bacteroidota; class Bacteroidia; order Cytophagales; family Cyclobacteriaceae; genus ELB16-189. Next base: position 240,479 of record JAVJOQ010000006.1, read on the forward strand.
TATTGGTTTCATAAAAAAAGAACCAGCGGCATAGCCTCCACCGTTTGGGGTTATATACCATTTGTAGTTTTCAATTTTAAGTGGTTGAAAAAGGTGTTCTTTTGCAAATTCTATAAGTGTCAAACTACTCGTTCTTGAGATGATGATTCCGATGAGTTCAGGCTCCATTGATGTATAAGCCCAATTTAGACCTGGGTCATGGCGTAGTGGAATATTCAAAATGTACTTTATCCAATCTTTAGTTTCCCACATTTCGGATTCGCAATCAGGTCCAATGCCAAAAAATCCTTCACAGGCTAATCCTGATTTCATTTCTAAAAGGTTTCTTACCGTAATTTTTCCTCTCGGGTCATTTTTCCATTCTGTTATGAATTTTTCTATTTCGTCATCTACTGCAAATAGTCCCTGGTCGATAGCTATACCAGCGAGCAAACTTGTAATTGATTTAAATGAAGAGCGAGTATCGTGCAGGCTGTCTTTTTTGAAACCATTGAAATATTCCTCAAAAATTAAGTTTCCATTTTTTGAGATGATTACTCCATCAATATTCGGATATGTTTTAGAAGAAACAATAGATTTTAATTCTGTCAGTTCGTTAGTTTGCTGTCCTCTGCAACTGATGGTTAAAAAAAGTAGGCTAATCATTAATCGATATTTCATATTCTTTAGAGATTGCTCATAATTGCATACAACGGCTCGGCTATGCGAAGTGCGGGATTTCATGGCACTTCACTGTCCGCTTACCGAAAAGTTTATTTAATGTAATTACTTTCATATCAGCACTTTCGCCCGCATTACGTATAGCCATTGTTGTGTGTAGTTATTTCTTTTTTCCTGTCCAATAAGAAATGAATTTCCTCCCTTCGGAATATGAAATACCATAAATCTTGTTATCTAAAAAGTACCCTGAATGGTAATAAGTATTACTACTGTCATTGGTAGTAAAGGCAAATTGAATTTTATCCCAATCAGTATTTAGCATACCATTAGAAAACGGAGAACCATAAAATTCTCCTTTGAATTCTTCTCCTGATACTTCTGTGATATAAAAGTCCATTAGGTAGGGTTCACTATTGGGCGTTGGTCGTAAATCTATTTGCCAAGTGCCTTTAATTTCATCAGTAGTCGAATTTATGGTAGTTTTTTGATTGTCGCTTGGTGGAATATCTACCTCTTTTCCAATGCTCAATAAATACAGCTTTTCTGAAAGCTCAAATAAATTGGTCGCGTTTGTATTACTCAACACGATAATTGTTTTTCCCTTTTCCATTGTGTGAATCCAATTAGCATTAGAACCTAAAATGGCTCCTGTACGATAATAGAAAGGTTCGCTAAAATTACCCCAGCCTGTTGATCCCCAAAGTCCGTAAGCGGTAGATCCGAGTTCAGGATGAATGGTTAGTAATCTTTCAGTTGACGGTTTGTTCAATAGTTTATAATTGAAAAGGGCTTGATCAAATTTTAGCAAATCTTCAATAGTAGCGTAAAGTGCACCTGCCCCAAAGTAAAGTTCGGGGTAATAGGGAGCGTCATTGACGAATATTCCGAGGGAATCCTTATAAGTATAGCTTGGCAACAATCCTGCATTGATTTCTTTGGATACCACAAGTTGAGTGTTCTGCATTTCCAATGGTTCTAATATGATTTTAGCCAAGTAAGTTTCATAACTATTTTCGGAAACTGTTTCTATTATTTTTTGAAGTAATATATACTCCGTATTACCGTACGCTGATTTCTCTCCTGGCGTGAAGACTAATTTTCCTGAACAGTAGGCTTCAATAAATTCATCCAGCGACTTGTCCGTTTGGTAAGGTGTCATCCCAAGGGCATCCAGCTTGTTTTCGATCCCAGAAGAATAGGTTAGCAATTGGTGAATGGTCACTTCGTCTTTTCCTTCGCCTTGATACTTTGGTAAGTATTTGCCTATCTTATCATCAAGATTGATCCTATTTTCTTCCACCAGTTTCATCACGAGTACTGCTGTAAAAGCCTTGGTCATAGAGGCAATCTTGAATTTAGATTTGGTGTTCAATACCGAGCCATTTTGCCGATTTCCAATGCCTGAGCTGCTCAAAAAATCAATTTCTCCTTTGGTAGCAACAAGTACAACGCCATTAAATTGCTTTTCCGAGTTGTAATAGTTTAGCAATTCCGAAAATTGTGGGTTTTGTGCAAAGGTTAGTTGCGTCAAAAAGTAGTTATAAGCAATAAATGCAATTATTTTCTTCATTTTACGATCTCATTTAAAATATATTTCTTCATAATGTCTTCAGGCTGAAATCCTTTGCCATTTCTGTAATTGCCCGAAGTAATGACAGCTACCAATTGGTATTCAGGAATGATAAATAAATATTGCCCCCCAGATCCTCTTGCTTCTATCGATTCAACGGTCTTGCCATTAACATCGTAGCTTCTGTGCCAAAAGAGGTAGCCATATTCGTTTTTGTTCACGGTGTTTTCAAGAATTCCGTACTTGCGAAAGGACTTTTCCACCCATTGCCGTGGCATCACTTCTTTGCCCTCCCAAAAACCATTGTTCAAATAAAGTTGACCAAATTTCAGTAAAGCTCTGGGTGTCAAATACCATCCTCCGCCAAAATAAGGCTGGTCTGCATTATTCGTTTGTATTCGATAATTGCTAATTGAGAGCGGGCGGAATAATTTTTTATGTATATAAAATTCCAGTCTTTCATCTATTGAATTACTCAAAATGTGAGCAAGCAACTGTGGATTTCCAGAGCCATAGTTGGCTGTTTTACCCGGTTCGTACACCATTGGAGCAGAGAGAATATGTTTTGTCCAATCTTCCTCATTTTGGTATGCGCCCTCGTTGGCAAAGGAGTTTCTGTTCAGTCCAAAGTCAATCGCATCTAATCCACTAGACATTGTGAGCAGATGCTGAATAGTGATGTTTTCTTTATCATCCTCCCAAGCTATTTCAGGATACTGCGTTTCAAAAAAGGCCTTGATAGGTATGTGTTCATCCTTTATTTTATGGTCAGCAATAGCAATCCCTATCATTGCAGAAGCAAAACTTTTGGAAAGTGAACGTGTATCGTGAGGGGTTTTAGATGTGAAACCATTAAAGTATTTTTCAAAAATAATTTTTCCAAATTGAGAAATGACCACAGAATGGGTTCTTTCTAGAGTATCACTTCTGATGTCCATTACAAGTTGAGAGAATCGAGTTACATCGCTATTTTCATTTTCTATTTCAGACGATTGTCCAATTTGCCATTGGTCATAAGGCTTTGGTGAAAGTTCAATTTGAGTAAATTCTCCCAAGAAATGAAGCGTAAGGTCTATTCGCTTATTTTTTAATACACCGTTAAATTCGATATTGGAGCGAAGGTCACTAAATTCAATTTTGTTTCCTGAAAAGCCAAAATCTTGCGACAACATATAATGATAAGTCGGTTCTTTAAAAAAAGTAGAAGCTGCATAACTGCTATCATCCTGCTTATCCAAGGACAAATAGAAGGTTGGCAAAGTTGGACCTTCCATCAAGAGATTCCAATTGCCTTTCCAAGTTCCTGATGTGGACTGACTTACTTCAATATTCGACAAATGATGTCCTGTTTGAACAAATACAATTGGATTCGTGCTGGTGGTATCTATTCTTATAGTGAGCTGATTTTCGAATTTCCCAACTAAATAGCTATTATTTTCAGCTTTAAGAAGAATTTTGGTTGTATTGTGCTTGCCTGTAAAATTGGCAAAAATCCCATCTTCAGATTGAATGATTTCAATGTCAAATAGGAATGGATTTTTTTCTTTGTTAGTTCCTGACCAGCCACCTATATAATTGTCAAAGGTTGGTTGAGCATCACAAGAAGTGGTGCTCAGCAGGTAAACTAATATGAGGATGTTTATTTTCATTTTCTCTAATTACACACAATGTCTTGATAAAAAACGTAGGGAGTGAATAGCACCTTGCTTTCCTAACCTACGAGCCAAGACCGATCTCTAAATTTAAAATATGTTGGCGGACTTTCCAGAATCCAATGAACTTTCGAATCGAAGAACAACCCTATGTT
>JAVJOQ010000007.1:0-1516 GCA_040216665.1 Cyclobacteriaceae bacterium
ATAGGGACAAATACACCAGGGGAAAAGTTAAGTGTGGTGGGAAATGTTCATGCCAGTGACTCAGTGAAGGCAGATGTATTTGCTTATAATACTCCCAAGACAGGGTTTTCCTCGATTCATAATTCAGCTTTCAGCATTGCCTACAACCCAGGAAATGTTTACTATATTTCCGGAAATTCAAATGGATTCTATAGAAGAATTTACGGAGGGGTAACTGGTGATGCGGTCATTTTGACTGGGACAGTTTCGTTACCTCATGGAGCGAAAATAACAGGCCTCAGAATGAGAATGTTTGAGCAGGATGTGGGTACTTCTACCTCTGCCCAATTATATAGACACGGCGTGAATGACCAAACCGAAAATCTTATAGCTACGACAAGTACTACTACTGACAGCGGAGCTCAAATTATTTCAACATCAACTGTAGATCCACAATTTGAAGTAGTTGATAATCAGAACTGGAGTTATTACATAAAATTAGTCGTTCATTCTAGCGTAATAATGTATTACTACTCAGCTTCAGTTTCTTACGAAATTGAAACTAATTAAAGGGTATAAACCAAAGAATAAATGATTGAATACCAAACAAGTAGTTTGTAAAGTATATTTGATAGAGAGGTACTAATCGCATATTATTATTTCAATATAAATTTTCACAATTCAAATGCAGTTACACTTTTTTTCATTATCTTGTGTCTCTTAGTTTGGAGAGAAGTGTTGCCTTGATTTAAATCGCCTATGTTAAGACCTTTACACACCTTCCTTATCTCTTTCTTGTTTCTATCCAGTGCTTTGTCTCAAAATATCATCATACGCGACGGTGATTTTAAGCAGCAGGACAATGGTGATATTTACCTGAGAATGGTGATCGAGCAAAAAAATTCGCCCAGAGAAAGATATTTTGTCAAACTTTTCGCCTCTTTCAACGGTGGAAATTTTCAGCAACTTTCTGTAAATAGAGATGATGTGGCCCCGGGTGAGCCTGTCATCTTTACGCTAACACCATCTGATCTGGGAGGAACCGGCTCACAGCTCCAACTAAAAGTAGAAATTGAAGCAACAACTTTCCCTTTGGTGGTCCGGGGAGACAGTAAGGTAAAAAAAGGAAAGAATCTGGTGGCGAGTTGGACGGGGTATAACTCCTCCGGACCCTACAGAGTAGAGCTAATAGACAACATGGACCGGGCCATCACCCTGGCTGAAGAAAACGGCACGTCCATCAACCGGACACTCGACAAAGACATTGAGAAAGGAAGTTACACCTTGCGTGTTACTCCAGGAAATCGTGAAGCTTATGGTGAAATGGCCATTAAGGTGGCTGGTGGATTGAATCCGCTCTTCATCATTGCTCCGGTAGCTTTAGGTGGTGGAGCGGCTGCTTACCTGGTACTGGGTGGCGGAGGTGAGGAAGATCCTCAGGGATTACCTGACCCACCTAATGCAGATGAAATTGGACAATAGCATTATATGATTTAGAAATTTACTGACAAATGAAACTTACTGGCCTTTTATTACT
>JAVJOQ010000008.1:0-34667 GCA_040216665.1 Cyclobacteriaceae bacterium
GTTTAACAAGTAAAAGAGCGGGGACCAGCATTGCGAACGGTCTGGTAGACCTATGACGAATCTCGGTCTTACTCCGCTCTTCTCTTTTCATTAATCTAAAATAACCTTTGATTTTTAATCCGCTACAAACGTAGCATGACGCTCTTGCCCCCTACTCCTCCTTCAAGGTCTCTGTAGGGTTCTTGTAGGCTGCGGTGAGGGACTGGTAGCTGATGGTCACCAGGGCGATGGTCAAGGCGCTGGCGGTGGCTACCACAAATACCCACAGGTCTATTGGAGTGCGGTAGGCGAACTCTTGTAGCCAGTTGTCCACCAAAAAGTAAGCAATGGGTGAAGCGATCAGTATGGAGATCACAATGAGTTTGGTGAACTCTGCAGAGAACAACAGTACCAGTTGGGATACCCTGGCGCCCAACACTTTTCTGATGCCCAGTTCTTTGGTGCGCTGCTCTGCGGAGAATGCTGCCAGTCCGAACAATCCCAGACAAGCGATGATCAATGCCATGCCGGTGAAGATGTTGAGGATGGTGCTCATTACACTTTCGGTCTGAAACGTTTTTTCAAACTCCTCATCCATAAAACTGTATTTGAACGGCACGGATTCCTCTATCTCCAGGATAGCAGCTTTTACCTCGCTCAATACACCCTTTATATCTTCTGTGTTTTTAACTGCTTCGGGGTTAAGGCGCATGGATAAATACGATGCCCCAAATCCGTAGTACCAAAACAAATTATTGTCGGGATGGATGATCATGAGGGGTTCTATCTGCAGCTTGGTGCTGTGGAAGTTAAAATCTTTCACCACTCCTATTACTTCCAGTGTCGCTTCTGGAGCAAAAGCCTGAATCACAGTTTTGCCAATAGGTGAATCTGTGTCAAAGGTATCGGGTGTTCCCCACCCTAGTGCTTTTACAGCCGACTCATTTAGGATCACACCCAACTTATCGGCTTTGCTGGCTTTTTTAAAATTGTGCCCCGCCACAAATTCTAACTCCAACAAATCCAGGTAGTCTTCATCGGCACGGATGTTGGCTACGTAGATGGGTTCACTGGAGGGCCCGTTCGGTCTGTAACTTTCGCCATCCCAAAAATTAGGCGGAAGCCCAAAGGATTTCCCGATGTTGGTGATGGCAGGATTGGAAGCCAGTTTTGTTTTGAGCACCTCTGTATCAAACCCGAGCTGTTCGATGTTATGAATCTGTAATATGTTGTTTTTATCAAACCCTAAGTCCAGCGATGAAGTATACGCCAATTGCTTTTGCACAAAGAACGTGCAGATGATAAGCGCGATAGATATGGTAAACTGAAAGACTACCAGTCCGTTGCGCACTCCCTTTCCTTTGAACCCTGCACTTGCTTTTCCTTTCAATGTTTCAATGGGTTTGAAGGCAGACAAGTACCAAGCAGGATAACTCCCGGCCAAGGTGCCCAGTAGCAACACAAACAATAGCACAACTCCTATAAACATAGGATCGGTGAGATAAGGAACCAATGACAATTGCTTGCCTGCGATCACATTGAAGCCCGGTAACAACAGTTGTGCAAGCACCATTCCACAGGCGGTGCCCACCATTACAAAAAGTACAGATTCAAAAACAAACTGTTTGATCAGTGTGCCTCGCTCCGATCCCATCACTTTTCTTATGCCCACTTCTTTGGCACGGTTGGAAGAGCGTGCTGTGGCCAGATTCATAAAATTGATACAGCACAGCACCAATACCAGCAAGCCAATGGCAGCGAATATCTTTATGATTTGTGGATTGCCCGTTGGTCCGAACCGATGGAAGTCGGGCGAACCTGATGCATAGATGCTACTCAGTGGTTGCAGGTACAATGTCCACGCTTTGCCTTTGGTGTATTCTTCAAACGTTTGATTAAAAATACGCTCGGTGGTGATGGCAGCCCACTTGGGCGGAATAGATTGAATGCGATGGATAAGCCCCTGTACATCCGTACCTTCTTTTACAAGGCCGTAGGTAGAGAACCCAGTCCAAATCCATTTCCAGTCGCCTGCATCCAAATCCTTCTTGAAACTTGACATGGATACCAACATATCGAACTGAATATGAGATTGAGATGGAATACTGGCCAGCACTCCGGTAACATTGTAGTCCAACCAGCTGTTGTCATTTTGTTTTACAGATAATGTTTTTCCGATTGGGTCTGTTGTGCCAAAATAACGGTGTGCCGTTTCCTCGGTAATCACCACGGTATTAGGTGAAAGCAATGCCGTAGTAGGATTGCCTTGCAGAAACTCAAAAGAGAACACGTCAAAAAAGTTGGGATCAGCACCATAACAATGACCTTCCGTAATGAGATTGAACTCCTTGTCGTTATCCGATGCATTTACGGTTTGCTCTCCCAGGCTAAGCAACCGCGTGACCTCTTCAAACTCGGGAGCATCTTCGCGCAGGGCGATGGCCACGTTGGGGCCTGTAGATGCAAACTGCTCGTCCCAGTTGCCCCAGATCAAGGGCTGGTTGACACGATAGATCCTATCTCCTTTCTCGTGAAAGGTGTCGTAAGTCAATTCGTTGTGCACATACAAGCCAATGATAAAGCAAGTGGCAATACCGATGGTGAGCCCCATTACATTGAGGAAGGTAAATTGTTTTTGACGGATGGCATTGCGCCAGGCTATTTTAAACATGTTGCTCAACATCATGGTATGGCTTGTCTTAAAAATGCGTGAAGAAGAAAAACCTAATAATAAATGAATACAATCGACCCAGTACATGAACCCAGCGCGGAACTTGCCTTTGCGCTCCACCCTATCCACGTAGATTTCCTGCAGGTCACCAAAGAACTCTTCCAGGTAATTGTCGCGGATGAGTTTGGAAGCCAGCCAGCGCGGAAAGGCAGGCGGTGTATTTTGCTTATTACCTGGCATTACACACTGAACTTTAGCTCTGGAACGAGTTTCCACATCTCCTGCCTTACTTCCTGGGAGGCGCGGAGTTGGCGCATGCCGATGTCAGTAATTTTGAAGAGACGTTTTCTGCGGTCGCCCCGCTTTTCGGTATTGCCCCCCATTTCGGATTTAAGGAGTCCTTTGTCTTGAAGGCGGTACAAAGTAATGTGCACAGCACCTAGTAAAATGGTACGACCCGTATGCTTTTCAACTTCTTCCTTTACGGAAATGCCGTAGCCTTCCCCGTTGAGGATGCAAACGGCCAGTAGCACCAATTCTTCGAATTCTCCCAGTCCTTTGTTCTTCATATTGTTATACAATGTATAATATACAAAATTGTAAGTAATAGGTAAAGTAACGGGGGTATTGGGTTTAGGTTGCGTCTTGCAAAGAAATAATTGTAGAAATTGGGGCACGGAACTAAGTTTCGACCCATAATATGTATTCAGGTTCGTGAGGACACGAACCCTGGGTTTGTAGGAGCACTCGTAACATACGCGCGCCAGGAGCTGGCAAGATAGAGTCGGCAGGGAGAAACAAAAGCAAAGCCACCCAGTATTGCTACCAAGTGGCCTCTTCATCAATATACCTGTAAAGACTATTGATTTACTTTTCGTCCAGCTCGAAACTGATCTTAGCGTTAATACGATATTCTACAATCTTATCATTTTCTACACGAGCACTCATGTTCTGGATATTGATAGAACTGATGCCATGTAAACTTTTAGAAGCTTTCTTCACAGCTTTATTAGCAGCATCTTCCCAGCTCTTATCAGAGTTGGACAACAATTCAACAACTTTTAATACTTTCATGTTACTTATTTTTAAAAAGATAAAACTTACTTTCTTGGTATTCTGAATTTCTGACCCGGATAAATCAGATCAGGATTTTTAATCACATCGGTGTTGGCTTCGTAGATTTGTCTCCAACTGATGCCGGGATATGCTTTCGCGATTTTCCCTAAAGTATCACCCCTTTGCACCTCGTAGTACACATCTTCACCCCCAACCACTTTAAGATCAAGGATAAGGTCACCTGCACGCATGTCAGGATCGATGATGGTATAGGCATCCCATACCTTTTGCTTTGCTTCTTCTGTTGGGGCATTGCCCGTGATGTAAAGCACATTACTTTGCACGGCTATTTTCAAATCGTTGAATCCCGCACAACGGGAAATAACTCCCTGGTATTTAGTTTCTACTGCCGTCATGTTCCTATTATTTAATGGTCATTTCATTCTTCACTTTCATAGGCAAAGCTTCGTTGGCTGCTTTCATCGCATCCATCAACTTAGCCCTTGTGATGTCACCTGTAAGGGTTACCTCACCATCTACCACAGTAGCAGAAATACCTGTGACACCATACTTTGAAAATCCTTCCATGACCTTTTCCTTCAAAATATCATCAGCCGAAAACACAATCTCAGGTGCTTTCACCGTAAGGTTACTCACTACCGACTTGATGCCCTTAGTACCGGTTGCTAAAGCAACAGCCTGCTGGATAATTTCAGCGTTTTCCACTTCTCCAGTGAGCGTAGCTACACCCTCTTTGGTAACTACAGAAATATCACTTGAAAGTGCGGAAATACCTGATTGAATGGCTTTTGTTAAGTCCTCGTCTTTGGGTGAACATGATGCTATCAATACCAGCACCGCCATAAATAAATAATGTAAATGTCTCATAATGTTGTCTTGGTTATGTTGAGAAAGCTTAAAACTACCCCTATGAGTTGCCGCATGGGGGATATTTCGCTCAACTGGGTAATCAAAGCGGTGAACTCCGGAATAAACGCGATAGAGAAAAATTCAGATTTTACTTGAAACCTGAGAGCAGAGGATATCGTACAAATGCGCCATACTCAGCAAGAGAACCTTGTATAACATAATTATTATGATCTATTTGGGCTTATACAACAACATTTTAGTAGCTACATCCCCCACAGACTTCCTTAAAACTCCTCCAATATCAATTTCAATCTACAAAGTTAATATGCGGGAATACCTGTTAATGAGTTAATTACCTATAAACCTTACATTTAAATCCTACGAAATTAGTGCAGAAGGAAGTTGTTTTCCCATTAATTCGACAGAATCCGAATTCTTCCTGCTTAAGATAGAGTTTTACACGACCTACAGCTTCATCCAAAACCGCTAGTAAAACCAAATAAATAATATCTTTGCGGCCTTAAAATAAGGAGCATGATTTCAGTAGACGCAGTAGGAGTTGAATTTAGTGGTACCACCCTATTTAGCAACATCACATTTAACATTAACGAAAACGACCGCATTGCTTTAATGGGTAAAAACGGGGCCGGGAAGTCTACCCTATTGAAGATTATGGCTGGCCTCAACAAGCCCACCAGCGGCAAGGTGTCGGCCCCCAAAGAGGCCATTATCGCCTACTTGCCCCAGCACCTGCTTACTGAGGACAAATGCACAGTCTTTGAAGAGGCTTCCAAAGCTTTTTCCAAAGTGCTGGACATGAAAAGGCAAATGGAAGAGCTCAATGTACAATTAGAAACACGCACCGATTACGAGTCAGATGCTTATTCCAAGATTATAGAACAAGTTTCTGAATTGAGTGAGAAATATTACAGCATCGAAGAAGTTAATTATGATGCTGAGGTAGAGAAAACCTTGATGGGGCTAGGGTTTGTGCGCAAGGACTTTACACGATCCACTAGTGAGTTCAGCGGTGGATGGCGCATGCGCATAGAGTTGGCCAAAATCCTTCTTCAGAAACCTGACCTTATTCTTTTGGATGAGCCTACCAATCACCTGGATATAGAATCCGTTCAGTGGCTGGAGGATTTTCTAAAGAACAACGCCAAGGCGGTTATCGTGATCAGTCACGATAAAATGTTCGTGGACAACCTTACCAACAGAACGATCGAAATTACACGAGGACGTATCTACGATTACAAAACCAACTACTCTCATTACCTCCAATTGCGAAGGGAAAGACGAGAACAACAGCAAAAGCAATTTGATGATCAAACCAAACAAATAGCAGATATTCAGCAGTTTATAGATCGTTTTAAAGGCACTTACTCGAAGACCCTACAGGTACAGTCCAGGGTGAAGATGTTGGAGAAAATAGAGATCGTAGAAGTGGATGAAGTAGATACTTCAGCCCTCAATCTCAAGTTTCCGCCTGCACCACGTTCCGGTAACTACCCTGTTATCGTAACCGACCTCACCAAAAGATATGGAGATCTCACAGTGTTTAAGGACGTATCCATCACCATTTCACGTGGCGAGAAGGTAGCCTTTGTAGGTAAGAATGGTGAAGGTAAATCTACACTCGTTAAGGCGATTATGGGTGAGATTGATCATGAAGGCACCCTTCAGTTAGGCCACAATTCTATGATTGGATACTTCGCCCAAAACCAGGCTGCTTTGCTGGATGAAGACATGACGGTGTTTGATACGATCGACCAGATTGCCCAGGGAGACATCCGCAGTAAAATCAAAGACATCCTTGGAGCTTTTATGTTTGGGGGCGACTCCATCGACAAAAAAGTGAAAGTACTTTCCGGTGGGGAAAGAACGAGGCTGGCTATGATCAAATTGTTATTGCAGCCCGTTAACCTGTTGATCCTCGATGAGCCTACCAACCACCTGGACATTAAAACCAAGGAGATACTAAAAGATGCCTTGCGGGCATTTGATGGTACGCTCATCCTTGTCTCCCACGACCGTGATTTCCTTGACGGATTGGCCAACAAGGTTTTTGAATTTGGAAACAAGCGTGTGAAAGAGCACTTCGAAGATATCAATGGCTTCCTTCGCAATAAGAAGATGGAAAACCTGAAGGAAATTGAGCGCACTGTGAAGGCTTAGCACTCACTACAGAAGTCATACACTTTTATTAAATTGGGTTCAAAGACAATTCTTTGAACAATCTCGATAAAATAAAAGATGAGCTCATCGAACTCGTTTATGCTGGCCGTAAAGAAGAGGCCATCAAGCGTTTGCAGCAACAGCATGGTGCGACCAGAGAAGAAGCTGAACAATTGCTAAAGCTAGCTCTCAAAGAGTCTTTCACACCTGTAGAATTTTTTAAGCGTGCTGCCAAGGCCAGTACTTCCCATATCAGCAAGGATAAAGGCTGCAAGCAGACTATTTTCGGTATGATTGCTTTTGGGTTTGGGTTCTTTGGTATTCCTATGCTATTGGCCGCAGCGGGAATTTTCATTTACCAGTTTTATTTTATTTCCAACAGCACCCGCATCATTGGAACTGTGGCTGCATCAGAACAACAATACAACGGTAACGAATCTAGCTACCGCTCGATGATCACTTACGAAATCAATAGCAAAACCTATTCTACAGAATCGAACATCATATCAAGCACGCCTGAATACTATGAGAATGACCCCGTTCCACTATTTGTCAGTAATGAGAACCCCAACGATGTATTGATTGATAGTTTCTTCGAAAGATGGTTGATCATAACTATTCTTGGATCTATAGGACTCTTCTTCACATTACTGATGATGGTATTTGCGCGTAAGAGCAAAGGATAATACACCACCCCTTTCTGAATAGTGACTTTTATCATATTGCCTTATGGTAAAAGATCATTGCTACAAAAGACGGATTTGAGCCATCTTGCATCAGGTGATACATTCATTCTAAATAGCATTATGAAAACCATCTTTACCGCGACCGATTATTCAGAAGTAGGAAACAATGCAGTACGTTTTGCCATGGCCTACGCCAATTCCCTGCAAGCAAAGTTGATTGTATTTCATACTGGCCCAATGCCCAAATTCAATCCGACTATAACGGAAGAAGCATTTAATAAACTAGAGGAAACAGAAGAGCAGCGTATTGTTGACAAACTAAATTCTCTGATCAATTCCATTTATGAACAAGGTAAGTTCACATTAGATAGAAATAAAATTACTCCAGTAGCAAAAACAGGAGTAATTAGTTCAGACACCATTCTGTCCGAAGCCAAAATACAAGATGCAGATCTTATTATAGTAGGCACACATGGAAAAAGTGCATTACAATTATTTGGAACTACTACCGCCACACTCATATTGCAATCCAGAATACCAATTCTGTCTATCCCGTCAGGATACCTTTACAAAAAAATAGAAACCCTCTCCTATGCTTCTGATTTCAGAAATCTGGTGAATGAGTTAAAGCAAGTCGTATCTATTGCTAAAAAATCTGATGCACAAATTGAAGTTCTACATTTGGATTTTGGTTGGGACATGCACATGCCACAGACTTTACTGAATGAGCTGGACACCAAAGTGAACTACGATAAAATTAATGTAATTATAGAGAAAGAAGTAAAGGGACTAACCATATTGGAACAGATTGAGCAACACCTCCAATTATCCAATCCTGATATCCTTGTAATGTTCCCTGAAAACAGAAGTTACTTTGATCGGCTATTTGGAATTGGTAAGACGGAAGAGTTGGCCTACAGAATTCAATTGCCCATGCTCACTTTTAGAAAAGGAGATATAGCATCCTAATTATGGACTCGGAATATTATTATTAAACTGAGGCAGGTAGCGTAACCAAAAACTTTGACCCTTCCCCTTCTGAAGACTCTACTGTTATCATGCCATTGAGCTTGGCAAGGGTTTCCTTTACAATATACAATCCTAACCCCGAACCGGTAGAATGTTCGTGGGCGCGATAAAACATGTCAAAAATGTTATCCTTTAACTCCTTGTTAATTCCAATACCATTGTCTTCTACCATTATCTGAATTTCTTGTGCTATCAATTCAGCTTTTAACTTAATCCATGATTTTTTCTTGGCCGGATCATGGTACTTGATGGCATTAGAAATGAGATTGTTAAAAATAATTTTAACTCTGGATACATCTGTTATCACCACAAGGTCATCCGGAATCTCCCAATACATTTCAATGCACTCCTTACCCACCTGATAGCGAAGGTCGTCAGCAATAGACTCTAGCAGCGCTTTTGGATTAACTTGTTCTTTTTTTACCTCTACCCTACTGTTTCTTGAATAATCAATAATTTCACTGATAAATCCGTCCATGGACTTTATCCTTTCACCCATCATGTCTAGGTACTTCGACTTTTCCAATTGGTCTTTTTCAATTTTAGTCAAATTGATTAATCCGGTAAGCGTTGCAAGTGGGGACCGCAAATCGTGTGAGGCACTATACACAAAACGGTCTAACTCCTCATTTGCCTTCATCAACTCCTCATTTTGTTTTCTTATTATTTTTTCATTGGCTCTTAGTGCCAATTCAGATTCAAAATTTATTTTGGAATAAAACATGAATGCATAAACGCTTACTACAGCCGCGATTAATGTGTTAAGCACAAAAAACACGCGTGCTTGCTCCGTCTCCACTGCTCTCCAGGGTATAAAAGAAACCTCCGAGGTAAATACAATTACATTCAGAATGAGAGAAAGCAAAACAAACAGTAACGCACCTTTCCATTGTTCATAACCATAGAGTGCTAATGCGACTGATCCTGCTGTAACATACTGCAAATACATACCTGTAGAAAAAGGTTCGCTGGTGGCTATTAGAAATATCATTAAATTAAATGCTACCAGTCCAAATACTTTGGCAATCTCCAAATATCCGTAGCGAAGAAGCGATCCATTAATTGCAGCAAATAAGAGAAATCCAATATAAACATAAGGTTCCACTACAATACCGAGGTATTTATCTAGCAATGCATAGGCAACAGTGGCTACTACAACCAAAAGATTAAGATATTTCATCAAAGCACTCCGTCTTTGATTTAAAGTTTTATAACCTGAACCCATACTAAGTAATTAAAGCCTGCCGGAGTTGGATATCATCTTTAAAAAATGAATCTGATTAATCGAAATGTAGGAAAAAGATCAGATATTTTGCTAGTCGCTACTTTAATGATAGATAATTATTAGCATCAATAATTATCATGGTTTATGATTAGCGTCAATATTCTAAATGACTATGAAATGTTCTATCTTACGCTGTAAACCTATTTACCTATGCCTAGCTACGAACAAGTCTTTGAGAACAACAAAAATTGGATTGCTCAAAAGAAAGCTACCAATAAAGACTTTTTCATCAATTTGGCTAAAGGTCAAAATCCCAACTTCCTTTACATCGGCTGTAGTGATAGTCGTGCAACAGCAGAGGAACTCATGGGAGCCGAGCCTGGGGAAGTCTTCGTACACCGGAACATAGCTAACGTGATAAGTAATGTAGACCTCAATGTAATGAGTGTAATTGAGTATGCCGTTGCACATCTCAAGGTGAAACATATTGTAGTGTGCGGTCATTACTTTTGTGGTGGTGTGAAAGCCGCCATGCTATCTGAAGATCTGGGTATACTCAATCCCTGGCTGAGAAACATCAGAGATGTATATAGACTTCATAAGGACGAGTTAAATACCATCAAAGATGAAGAGCAACGGTACATGCGGTTGGTAGAACTGAACGTGGAAGAGCAGTGCATTAACGCTATCAAAACGGCAGTAGTTCAAAAGGCTTATTTAGAAACGGGGTATCCACTCGTACATGGCTGGGTATTTAATGTAAAGAGCGGTGAACTCCTTGATCTTAAAATTGATTTTAATGAGAAACTAGAAGGAATTCAGGAGATCTACAATCTAGGCACTAACAAATAATTGTCAATGAGCTTTTCTTCGCTCATACATTTCAAGTAACTCCTTGAATATGGCTTCATCAGAAAGCTCTACAGCCTTGGCAAAATATACACCAGCCAACCTGGGCCTGTAATTAAACTCTGAGTATATCGCTGCCGCTGTTGCTTCCACCGCATTGCTTATCTGACATGGATTAACAGGAAAAGTTACCATTGTATTGTCCACAAAAGTAACAGCCGGACTCCCTTCTACCCAATCGCCTCTCCACATTAACTCCAGGATAACCACACGCTCACTTATCTTCACCTTCTCTTCAGACGGTGCAAGAAAAGACAAATCCAACTCCACCTTTGTCTCTTTGCAAAGAATTTTACCGTCCCATAAATCTTCATCAAAAATATTCTTAGCTGTAATGTACAATGTGTCAATTTCTGGATCTTCCTCGTCTACCCATTGCAAACAAATTGTTTCGTCTGCATGTATGGGCATCCGCATAGGATAGGGAAATGTTATTTCATATTTTGGCATGTGATGTGCGACAGCACCAAAGGGTGACATTCTTCTCTTTGATTCCTGTAACCTTTTCAAAAATCACACAATTCAAATTCCTTTCTGTCATAGGAACTCATATCCCACTGAGGTAATACATAGGTAGAATTTTCTTTGAATTCATAGGCATGATAATAATTACTCATTACAGCAAAGTATCCACCGGATATCACAGTTATTTCTTGTCCAGGAGAAAGCTGATCATATCGTTTCAGTTCAATCTCTCCGGATTTCGCTCCTCTTGCCTCCAACACCTCATAGTAAAGTGGTTGACCAGCCTTCACTTGGAGGGAGGATATAAAGAAGAAACACAACGCAATCCAATTCGCCTTCAATAAGGCTGATCTACCTACTCTGTATGACATTTCCATTTTAAAGTGTCAATTAAACTTAATAAATTAAATTGTAATATGAATAGTTAGGCTACGATGCTAATAGCATGGAAATAGTAATAAAGTTACGGGGATTAACGATTTGGCTGCTACTCAGCCAGGCAACTATGAATGTCCAAGCGCAAATGGCCTCCATCATAAGCGGACTTCCTAACGTAAATTCACAAGCCCCTCTGGATCAATCTACGATAAAGGAAAACCTCCATCAATTATCAACCTTATTACCAAGTGGTGATTCCGTGCAGTTTGAATACGGAGATGCAGAAAGCAAAGAATACTATCCGCTTAATGAAAAAGGTATTCGTTTTATAGACCTCAATTTTGACGGCCATCCTGACCTCTTGTATTCTGGTCAATCAGGCTGGAACAATCTGACTGACACCAAGGTGTATCTTAATAAAAATGGGCAATTGAAATTTTTCGGAATTCTTAATGGAGACGTAATCGCTATTGACCAAAAGTCAAATGAATACGAAGTATTTACTCATTGGACACCATGCTGTGATTCTTACACATCAAGAATTGAGAAATATATTTTCAATAAAACAGATTCAGTAAAACTGAGCCAATCCATCTCTTATATCGGAAAAGCACAACTTACAGGCTGCCCTGAATTTGATGGTAAAAAAACTACAGTAAAAGATCTGGAGCTATTTGCCTCGCTTGAAGATTTTAGAGGAACCTCACCGTGGTTCCGAGGCCGGAATCGAAATGCTCGAGACTCCCTATATAATGATCACTTTATCAGCATGATAAAATTAAGAGGAAATATTCCTGTAAGTATTCTAAATCAGATGGAGTATAACGGAGTGACATGGCATTTAGTGATTACCAAGGTGCTATCCAACGTGCCGGAATCTTTGTACGAATGGTCATCTGGAAATGGACGAAGATTGATTGGTTGGACAAATAAACTCAATGAATGAGATTGATCAATTAGCTGCACTACAGCAAAAGTTTGAGTTGAAAGTTATTCCTCGTGGGGATATCATTGATAACATGATATCAGTTGATTTCATTTCAAGAAATAAGACATGGCATCTTTACATTGGAGATGAGTACAAAGACTTCAATACAGAAAAGCAATTAATGTGTATTTTTCTTGTCCTAAGGACACTTGAAGATTACGAAGAGTCAAGTGATTTCCTAGTGTGGTGCAACCAATATGGTTTAAACGCAAGCCATATCCATTGGCTGACCTACTTTAAAGAATTGGATATAAGATATACCGAAATAAAAAATACCCTTGGCACTATCGACTCCATAATTTCGTCACTTGAGTATCAACTCCGATCAGGAGCATTCTATGAGTTAACTCAACTTTAATTATTCTTAACGATCCCTTTATTCAAAAGCCAAAGATCCCATGATTCTAATGGATCCACCAAGTTGTTGAGGTACCACGAGCCGTCACCATATACAAATTCGAGTTCTTCCCCTCTCTCAAGCTGAATTTGCAATACATCATCTTCTTTTGGGGAGTATTTAAAATCAAAACAATCAGTTCGGGCATTGAGTGCCTCTACAATAAACTTGTACCCCTCACCCTTCTCCTTTTGCTTTTTCAAAAACTCAGGATCCACTACCAATTCCCCATCCATCCATTGTTGGTTGGTTCTTTGAAGTAGGTGCCAGTGAAACTTTTTATTGACTTCACCTTTCCACGGAGTAATCCAATTTTTTAAAAAGCTAAAACTATTCAACCAAATCGATAAAGAAGGTCTCCTCAGTGGTTCCCCGCAACTACACAGAATAAATCCGTCTCGTATCTCACACATTATTAAGAATACAAATCAACGTTTGTTTACAAACGCTCCTTTCACAGTTTCTTCATCAAACCCAGTGGGCACCAAACTCTTGTTGGCATATACATACAATGCTGTGTTAAAAATCGTATTGGCCACGCTAAAAATCAAACCAGCAAGTAGCAATAACAAAACGCCTACTCCTACTCCTATGACAAGTCCTAAGGTATCAAAAGCGTTGGTCAGCAAATAGGTAAGGCCAAAGCCTAACGCAATGATCAATACAAAAACAAAGAACTGAATTAAGCCCAAACCAAAATGCCTGATTAAACTCTCTCCCCAGGTTTTCTTGATCACTTGGGTTGACTTTTTCACTGCGTCAATTGGCCCTAGTCCTTCGTATACCAGAACTGGCACAACAAAAATACTCACAATGCTCCAGGCCATTCCCAGCAGTCCGATGAGAATGCTGGCAACTATTTGTCCACCCTTCCCCAATCTTGAAGCAAGGTTGTCCAATATTTTAAGTAACAAACCTACAGTGGCTGATAGCAAACTCCATTTAAAAATCAGACCCAATTTAGTGAAGGCAAAACGCATGCTTTCTCCGAAGGTAGCGTTTCCTCCTTCAAATCGGATTTTAGTGGTGTACACGACACATACGTTAAAGAAAGTGGCAATAAAAGCCAGTCCAAAATAGGTAAGAAATATAATGATGTACTGAAAGACCTGAAGTGAATCTTGTGAAATACCTTCTGCCATAATCGTGGGTACCACCGAAGGAACAATCATGGCTACAGCAAACAGGGTAGAAAATATAAAGGAAAGCAGCGCAAACCAAATTAGCTCGCGGTCCTGATTAATTACCCGGAATGTCAATTGGGTGATCTTCCAGCTTCTTGTAAATGCATTCATAGTGTGAGTTTAGGTAGAGCGAAATTAAAAATTTCCCTCAATAATACCTATCACCTGATACTGTGTTATCCTTTTAGGATCAACGGATAAACCCTGGCAATTCCCCAAAATACTGAGACTGTTCCTTGCTCAGGAGATAATCCTTAATGGCCCAAACAATGGCTTTATAGGAGTTGTAAATTTCCCTGTTAAAATTAATAAGAGTTGAAATCTCAACATCCGTGAGGTTGAAGTCTGTTCCCTCTTTGTACAGGTTATTCAGATCTTCCGTATAACTTTTTTGAATGGTTTGATAAATGCTAACCATATCTTCAAATGCATTAAATCCTTCAGGCTTTAGAAGTAACGCAGAAATTTTATCATAAAACTTCATAAGCTCTTCACTACGATGTGAATAGATTTGGTACTTCACATCATTGGATGAATTCTTGAACTGATCAATATCAAGGTGGCTGTCTTTGATGCTTTTTGCTGCAAACATGCTATTTCTAATGGAGGCATTGATGCGATCTAAAAACTCCAATTCTTCGCTATTCAGCCCTGCCTTATTGAATTTTACAGCATAAGCATGCATTTCACCATGAATCTGCTTGAGGTAAGCATACTTTTCAATAATTGATTTAGTCGCAAAATTATCACCGATTTGTTCCGACTTTCTAATTACTTCCGAGTTAAACGAACTGGAAACGAAATCGATAACCATCAACATAAACCTTCGGGTTTCCTTTACTAGTGCATCCAGGGCCAACTCACCTCCGGTAGTGGCTGGAACTGAACTAATAAATTTCACTCCCTCCCCATCACCAACAAACATATTGTTCAGCAGCTTGCCAAATCCATTCAGGAAAGGAAAAAACAAAATCACTCCCAACACATTGATGCCACTCTGAAATACGACCAACGCCAACAGATCATCCTGGATGTTGGCTACATTGATAATAAAACTGTTAATCGGTCTTATGGTGATTAATACAAGTATGATGATCACCGTATTGTAAATAAAATTACCAAAGGCTACTCGTTTTTTAGCGGCTATTCCATTCACTGAAGCAATCAGAAGTTTAACCGTAGTGCCTACCTCTGAACCCAACACCATGGCCATAGCCGGTAATAATGTAATCGCCTCACTGTTTAATGCGGTAAGTGTAATCGCTACCGTAGCAGAGCTGGATTGAATAAGAGAAGTAAGTACGAAACCCGCCAGCACAAATACGATTAATGGATAATTGCTCAGCAAGGAGAAGTCAAAGCCAAGGGCTATCTCCTCAAAGCCACTTTTCATAAAACTCAAACCAATAAAGAGCAAACCAAAGCCGAACAAAAACTTACTCCAATGAAAAGCCTTTTGATCAGCCCGAAAAAGTGTCAATGCAATTCCAAAAATACCTACTAATGGATACGCAATGCTTTCTATGTTCACTTTAAAACCAAGCGTGGCCACAATCCAACTGGTAAGTGTAGTGCCAATATTTGCACCCAGTATAACCGATAGCGCATTTTGCATCGCCAGCACACCTGATCCAACAAATGCCAACACCATTAAACTCACCACAGAACTACTCTGCAGTACTGCTGTTACAGCGGCTCCTGAGGCAACCGCTTTAAACTTGTTATTCGTTTGAGTCTTTAAAAATATTTTGAATGACCTACCTGCTAACTTACTAAGTGCCTCTTCCAAAAAGTTGGTACCCATAAGAAACAAACCAATACCTGCTCCCATCATTGAGAGGTCATAAAAAAATTGCATCTAAATCATAAATTTTAAAGTGTCTTGCAAACTGCTATAAAGATGGCTCAAAACAATTGAGAGGCATTGGACTATACTCATTACCAAACATGACAGAAATCATACAAAAGCATTATTACTCATCATAATTTTGATATGTAAAACAATAACACAATGGACCCGCATTATTATAACGTAGACGTAAATTGGAACCAGGATCGTAAAGGAATGATGTGTTCGCCTGAGTTGAGTTCGTCACTCAGCGGAAATGGATGTATTGAAGTAGCTACCCCGCCTGAATTTCCAAAAGGAGTTCCTGGGATTTGGTCTCCGGAACATTTATTTACAGCTTCAGTGGCCAGCTGTATTATGACAACATTTCTCGCCATTGCTGAAAACTCAAAACTTGAATTCATCCACTTCGGATGCAAAGCCGTGGGCAAATTGGAAAAAGTGGAGAAGGGATTTGAAATGACAGAAGTGGCTGTAGAACCACAAGTCACCTTGATTCATGAAAAAGACCGCGATCGCGCGTTGAGGGTGTTGGACAAAACAGAAAAAAATTGCCTGATCACGAACTCTATCAAAGCACGGGTAATTATGAATCCTGTGATATCCGTTGAACCCAAAAGGGAAGAAATCGCTTAACTGCCAAGTTTTCACCTGCAATTTCCACAGGTATAAGCTTGCTTGTTTATTGTACTGGCGAAGTGTATCCTTGTTCTCTTCAATGTTTTGCGATTGAAAGAGACAGAAATTTTAAAAAGACTTACTACTCTCCTGGGTATCTCCATTGGCTTTACCCTTGCCTTATTCATGGCATTACTAATATTCTATTTTGCCCCATCTCCAAGTGCACCTAAAATAGCCAGTGCACCTCTAGCGGATACCAATACCTACTGGAAGGCACCCGCTATAAGTGAAATTCCAACCAGCGAAGAAGGAGACCTTATCCGATATGGTAGAGAATTGATCATGCACACCTCTGTTTACCTCGGTCCAAATGGCACGGTAAAACCCATTAGCAACGGAATGAATTGCAGAAACTGTCACCTGGAAGGAGGCACAAAAACTTTTGGTATTAACTACGCAGCTGTCGCTACTGGTTATCCGAAATGGAGAGAGCGATCTGGAACAATGGTGGATGTAGCAGAACGCGTCAATGAATGCATTGAACGGAGTCTTAATGGCACACGCCTTAATGAAGATGATAAGGAATTGACGGCCATGGTTGCCTATCTGAAATGGGTTGGCAAAGATGTACCCAAAGGAACAGTACCTGCAGGAAACGGAATGAAAAAGATAGCCTACTTAAGCAGACCTGCTGACCCCCAGTTAGGGAAAATTGTATATGATAAGCATTGCATTGAATGTCATGGTGCCAATAGTGAGGGTGAGATGGAGCCTAACGGTAAGGAGTGGCTTTACCCTCCGCTATTTGGAGAACATACTTACAATATGGGAGCAGGCTTATACCGACTAAGCAAGTTTGCAAGTTTTGTAAAATACAACATGCCTTTCGGTACCACCTTTGACGCTCCGGTATTGACAGATGAAGAAGCATGGGATGTGGCTGCGTATGTCAACTCCATGCCCCACCCTACCAAAGACCTTTCTAACGATTGGCCAGACATTTCAAAGAAACCCATTGACCATCCTTTTGGTCCATTTGCAGATGAGTGGTCAGAGGAGCGGCATAAGTACGGGCCGTATGAAGATTAATTAGTTACGCTTCGTCAATAAAGTATACCCCTGCAGCTTGTCGTTTCTATAAGATTCAGATTTAACAACGGCCACTTTGGGTGCCAACCATTCCACTGTTGAAAAATTGAATGTCATACCAATACCCATCTTGGTATTAACGGTGGATTTACTGGTAATTTTATAACATTCAAATGTACCAGCCGGAGTAGTAATGGATTCTTTGGCCACTACTTTTCGATCGGTAATATTGACAGACATATTCATGGGAATGGGAGAATTAGAGGTGGTCAGTGTTACCGATCCATCCTTTAATGTTTGTCCAACAGATAAGTCATTAGGAACTTCAAGATTATCAGCCTCTATCTGCATTTCATAATTCTGAAAGGCCTTCATTTGTTCTTCGTTGATAAAATTGCGCATATCCACCATCATGGTTCCATTATCACACTTAAACTCAAGATCACCTTTCATCACCTCTTTCTCTTTCTTGTCATATACCGTAGACTGCACAGTGGCCGCAAACGAATTGGCTCCACCTGAATAACTGGTCACTTTTTGAGTTTGTTTTCCTGTTAGCTTTCCTTTGGCATTATAGCTCTCCATCTCCCACTCACTTCCTTCCGACAATTGATAATACTGATTGCATTGAGCAATACCTGATGTAATTCCCAATGAAATTCCGATAATGATTAATAGTGGACGCATATCTGTTATTATTTAATCAATTTTACTCTATCACTTAAAGACCAAATATAAGGATTCTTTAACCACTAAATCTCGTATTTTCGCTTTGCCCTGAGGGGCTTATCTACAAGGTTTTTTCAAATGCTATAATGTGATATAAATTAATAGATTATTAATCCCAGTTAATTACACAAATATGAAATGGTCGGGTCGAAGAAGGAGTGGTAACGTTGAGGACCAACGCGGAAGAAGTGGTGGTGGTTTTAGAGGTGGAATACCACGCGCCTTATTTAGTAAAAAAGGACTGATCATACTTGCAATTATAATTGGAATAAGTTGGCTTTCAGGGAATAATCCCCTCGCACTTTTAGAGCAAATCGCTGGATCGAGTAACACAAGTAGTCAGGCATACACTCCTACTCCACAGGAAGAGGAACTCTCACAATTCGTTCAGGTTGTATTAGCAGATACAGAGGATGTTTGGAATAACTTAATGAATAACTACCGTGAGCCCACATTGGTACTTTTTAGTGGAAGTGTGCAGTCAGCATGTGGGGCAGCAAGTGCGTCAACAGGACCCTTTTATTGCTCAGCAGATGAGAGAATATACATTGACTTAAGCTTTTACAATGATCTAAAAAATAAGTTAGGGGCTCCTGGTGATTTCGCTCAAGCCTATGTTATCGCGCATGAAGTTGGCCATCATGTTCAACACTTATTAGGTATTTCAGACAAAGTACATGGTCTGCGTAATCAACAAAGCGAAGCAGAAAACAATGCACTATCTGTTAAGCTGGAACTTCAGGCTGATTTTTTAGCAGGTGTATGGGCACATTATGCCCAACAAATGAATATTATAGAACCAGGAGATTTTGAAGAGGCCCTTAATGCTGCTAATGCCATTGGGGACGATCGTCTTCAAAGACAATCACAAGGTTATGTAGTCCCTGATTCTTTCACCCATGGCACTTCAGAACAAAGAATGTTTTGGTTCAGGAGAGGATATAATTCTGGGGATCTAGCTGAAGGAGACACCTTTAGCCCGGATGATTTATAGCATTTGTACCTACTGATCCCTCAAGCACCTCGCGGGATTTACATGAGCCGCTTTAATCGCCTGTGAAGCCACCGTAAGCCAGGCAGTAATTAATGCAATGGCTCCTGCAACTATAAAATAGGCAGCACCTAATTCAATATGAAAAGCAAAACGTTCAAGCCACTGACCCAGTAGCCAATAACTAATGGGTAGAGCAATAGCTATGGAAAGTAAAACCATTTTGGTAAAATCTCCAGATAACAACAGAACGATATTAGTGGCCGATGAACCCATTACCTTTCTAATTCCAATTTCCTTTATTCTTCTCTCTGCCGTAAATGTGGCCAATCCAAACAAACCAAGGCAAGAAATTAAAATGGCCATGGTAGCAAAAGAAAAGGACAATGAGGCGACACGTTGTTCGGCTGCATATTGTTTGGCATACTCCTGATCTTGAAACTGATATTCAAAGGTGAACCCAGGGTTAAAATCATTATGAAATGATTTTAATGCAGCCAATGTCTCCTTCTCTTTTCCTGCTTCCAGCCTAATCATTATGTTCCATGTATTTCTAGGGCTCAATCGAAAAAATAATGGATTGACCACTTCATGCAAAGATTGAAAATGAAAGTCTTTCACCACCCCAATAATTTCCATATCGTACCTATCCCACAACTTTATTGTTTTTCCAATGGGGTTTTCCAAATTCATTACCCGAATGGCCGCCTCATTAAAAATGATTTTAGTACTGTCCGCACCAAATTCTTCTGAAAAAGTGCGTCCTTCAGCCAATTCAATACCAAGTGTTTCTATAAGGTCATAGTTGCTGGACACATTCTCAAAAAGTATTTCATCCTCAGGGTTTTTCCCCTCCCAATCCAATCCACCCGTATTGTTTTGTCGACCAATCATGGTATGGCTAGCACTGGAAGCCTTAACCACACCAGGAATCCTTCTCACTTCCTTTAAAAAAGTCTCCCTATTTTCTTCTGTTTTACCTTCCAATGGAAATTTTATCAGCCTGTCCTTATCGTAGCCTAGATTTTGGGTTTGAACATACTCTATCTGTTTATAGACCACCAACACAGACACAATGAGGATGACGGAAAGTGCAAACTGAAATATTACTAGTCCCTTTCTTGCCCACAATTCACCCCATGTTCCGTGAACGACCCCCTTCAATACAGCTGCTGGTCTAAATCCTGAAATATAAATGGCAGGATAGCTACCGGCCAGCAAACCTGTAAATAATACAATTCCCAAAAGCCACTTCATTAGCTCCAAATCCAACAGTGTTAACACAATCTTTTTTTCCGTGATCAGATTGAATTGAGGTAGGAATAGCCAAACAAAAACCAATGCCAATAACGCAGAAGAAAAGCTCATAATGAGCGATTCTCCGATATACTGCATGATGATAGACGAACGGGCTGCCCCTACTGACTTTTTAATCCCCACTTCCTTGGCTTTTCGGGTAGCCCTCGCAGTAGAAAGATTCATAAAATTAATGCAGGCAATCACCAAAATGAAAATGGCAATAATGGAAAATAGACGAACGTATTCTATGCGTCCTCCAGCTTGTGTTCCATTTTCAAAGCGCCCATGAAGATAGCGCTCGGAATATCTTTGCAAAAACAAGGTGACGTTGGATTCCTCATCTTTACTTTTTACAAAATCAGCAATTTTATCAGAAAATACCTCTCCATCACTTCCCTCTCGCAATACAATAAAAGTAGAAGGCCCATTATTACCCCAATTCAGAATCCAATCATTACCATCTTTGTAAAATTCCAGTGTCAAGACAAAATCGAATTGAATTGAAGAATTGGATGGTAGATTTTCGAATACCCCAGATACAATAAAACTTTTGTCGTGCTGCAACTCTACCGTTTTACCAACGACATTCTCCTCTTCACCAAAAAGTTTCTTAGCAAGGTCACGAGAAATCACAATAGAAAACTTCTCATCCAATACCTGATCTGCCTGCCCATGCACCAAGGGATAAGAAAACATAGTAAAAAAATCACTTCCTACGTGATATCCCTTTGCCTTCACATTATGATCTTTGATGGACAATGTAAAAGGCTCTACCCAAGTAGTTGTGGCGGCATACTCTACTTCTGGAAACTCTTCTTTTAAAGTTTCTGCCAATATACCCGGGGTTGATGTTGTGGTCATCACGTTATCTGCATACCGTTGATGCTCCATTACTTCATACAACCGATCATCCAAAGCATGAAACTTATTGACACTCAACTCATCTCTTACCCACAAGTAAATGAGCAAGGTACAAGCCAGACCAGTAGCCAACCCAAAAAGATTGATTAGAAAATATCCACGATTCCGTTGAAAATTGCGGTAAATCAAGAGTAGGCTGTGTTTGATCATAGGTTGGGCTCTAAATTATTGCAAAGACAATTAGTCATGCGGAAAAGTTGCATCAGGCCTATTAAATAACTATTAATGCAAACTATCTGGAGTACTTGACAGTGGGGTAATGGTTACAGCCTCTACGAATTAATTCAAGCTATGTGAGCATTGTTTCTCACGTAGAATTGCTACATTTTTGGAGTGACTATGAAAGAAATTCTTTTTGACACTCTTCATAAACCTCTTTACCAGGCACTACTACTACTATTAGTTACCATTCCAATATTACTGCTATCATCCCCTAAAAATGCAGATAGTGCATGGCTTATTGCTGGGTTTTGCTATCTGGCATTTATAGTATTGAATATTGTAGCACAATGGTTTTCAGTCAATCAATGGCAATACTTTTTTTATTCCATCGGCTGTTCCGTAGCCTATATTTTAGCAATCGCAGTGATCATGCCTATACTGATCAAAGTACTAAAACTTGAAGGATCGGGTGAAAGTGCCATGGCCTTTCTATTTATTATATATCACCCGGTAGGTTCGATTATTGTTATACTTGCAAAGTGGATCTACTTTAAAATAATGTAGCCGATCTTCATCTTTCTACAGCAAATTCCCCTAAAGATCACATCCTAATCCTGCTTCAGCGCATTCAAAGGATTACTATGCGCTGCTTTAATAGAACGATAACTTACAGTAGCTAATGCTATGAAAAAGGCGACTAGCCCTGATGCAAGAAATATCCAGACATCAAGAGAAATCTTGTACTCAAAACCTTTCAGCCATTCATTCATCAAATAGTAGCTCACTGGACTGGCTATCACGAATGCAATAAGCACTTGTTTTGTAAATGCAGAAGAGAGCAATACAAAAATGTTGGCACTACTTGCACCCAATACTTTCCTTATACCCAATTCTTTGGTTCTCCGTTCAATATTGTAGGTAGCCAATCCAAACAAGCCAAGGCAAGCCACAAAGATGCTAAGCCCCCCGCCCATTCTAAAAATCATTCCTGCTCTTTGTTCAGCTTCATAAAACATATTCAATTGCTGATCAAGAAAGTGATATTCGATGGGTGAAAATTCATCAAACATGTTGTGCACTGTAGTAGCTCCTTGAATGGCCTCTTGCACATCGCCTTGTACTTTCAATGAAAAGTAATCGATAGACTGCACAGGATTATTCCACGAGCCAATCACAATAGGTGCCACCTTTTGGTGTAAGGATTGAAAGTTGAAATCCTTCAGCACTCCTATTACCGTCATTTTGAATTTTTCACCATCGTTCTCGAGATACAAAGAGGTGCCCACAGGGTCAGTTAAACTTAATGCCTTCACGGCAGATTCATTCAATAGAACAGTAGTTGAGTCTACAAGGCTATTGGATTGGAAGAATCTTCCACTTTCCATGGACAAGCCATAGGTGGTTAACATATCTTCATCAAAACCCATAAAGTAGGTACGAACAGAATCAATACCGGCTGCGCTGGTCTCAGGACTTTTCACATAGGCTTCTGCGATCCTCTTCCATTCTCCAGGTACTCTGGACGAAACCGCAACACTTTGCACTCCAGGTACCTTCGCATACTCCTCTTTCATTGTTTGAAAATTCCTTCTCACATTGCCATTGTTAATGTCAATCACAACGAGCCTTTCCTCATCAAATCCAATGTCTTTGTTTTGAATAAAATTGAGCTGCCGTCCTATCACAATAGTAGAAAAGATCATCACGATGGTGAGCGCAAATTGAAATACTACTAATCCCCTTCTCAACCTCATTGCACTACCTTCACCTTGTCCCTTGCCCTTCAAGGAAGAAACAGGACGAAGCTTGGCCATATAAAACGCTGGGTAGCTGCCTGAAATAAGCCCTATAACCAATGTAATTACCAAGAGTGGGATGCTGTAGGATTTCAATGTAGTCAGTGAAATATCGAAGGACTTACCTGTGATATCATTGAAATAAGGAAAAAGCAAATCCATAGCTCCTATGGCGAGGAACATGGCGATAAATGTCACTAAGAAAGATTCCGTGAGGAATTGAAATATCAGTTGATTCTTATGTGCACCCACTACTTTTCTTACACCCACCTCTTTGGAACGGGCCAATGCCTTCGATGTAGAAAGGTTGATATAGTTGATACATGCAATGATCAAAAGAAAAATCCCCATACTGGAGAAGATATAGATGTAGGATATTTGCCCATGGTCTCTTTCTGTTCCAGCCTCAATGTCGCCAGAGTGTAAATAAATATCCTCGATAGATTGAAAATCCATGGAAAACAAATTGGCATTCGGCCCCAAGTTCTTTTGAAGCAAATCTGGCATCTTTTTCCTTAGATCGTCTATACCACTATTGGGATTCAGCACAATGTAAGTGTATGCGCCAAACCTATCCCATCTGTTCAAATAAGCAGTCCATCCATCATCATTTCTTATGTTCGAAAACAGAAACTCAAACTGCAGATGAGAGTTGTCAGGGTGATCCTTAATTACGCCAGTTATAGTAACAGGCTCTCCTTCAATCTGTAATACCTTGCCAATTGGATTTTCATTTCCAAAATACTTCACTTTCGTGGATTCGGTAATGACCAATGAATAGGGTTTTGACAGTGCCTTGGACTTATCGCCAGCGACAAACTCAAAGTCAAACACGTCAAAAAAATTAGATTCAGTAGTAAACCAATTCCGTTCTTGAAATTTTTCGCCATTCACCTCAAATACCACTTGCCCCATGTATTGATATAGTCGCACCATATCCTCAACTTCTGGAAAACCATCCAACAGTGCTTTTCCCATGGGAGGCGTGGTGATACCATATTGCCTTTCGTTGCTGGGATCACGCAAGTCCTTGGTAATGATTCTATAGGTTCTGTCGGACTTAGAGTGAAAAGTATCATACGACAATTCATTGCTCACATAGATATAGAGCATACAACTGAATGAGATACCAATCACCAAACCCAGTATATTAACAAGTGTGAATGTTCGGTTTCTGTTGAGTGCCCTTAAGGCGACTTTAAAGTAGTTTCTGAGCATATCAGGTCGTTGTTTCTCTCATTGCTACTATTGCCATGCCAGGGTAAAAAGCTAACAATAGCACCAAATAAGGAGGATATGATGTCTGCATTTCACCTGAAGTGCCCATCTGTAAAGATCACCCTGTCCAGCAATGGACAGTTATCTATCAGTGCCAGTTGGTTCTTCCTGGTGGAACGACAGGATTCTTACTTTCCACTTCATCCCAAACTCTCTTCCCCACTTTCTGTGCTTCTGTCACGAGACTCTCTTCATCAACCGATAGTATTTTGTGATCCCGCATAATAAACTCACCATCCACTATTACAGATTCTACATCAGAGGGCTGCCCATTGTGAAGCCATGCAGATAGTATTCGTCCTGATGGAACCAGATGCGGTTGTTTCGTATTCAATACGATCAAGTCGGCTTTTCTACCTACTTCTAACAAACCCACCGGCTGACCAATAGCTTGCGCTCCTCCTACTGTAGCATCTCTCAAAAGATCCTCCGGTTGAGGTAGCATACCCGGGTGCTCATCATTGCGAAGGATACGTTCTGTTAACATACCCACCTTCATTACCGCAAACATATCGTTGTTGTTATTGTCTGTTCCCAGGCAGATAGTACACCCTGCATCGCGCAACGCAGGAATGGGTGGACTTACTCCTCGATTGGCTGCCATGGCCGGCTGATGCGATATCAACGTTTTGGTTTTGCCAAGCAGCGCAATTTCATTTTCATTGACATACCGAGCATGGGCTGCTATACAACGTGGACCAAGAAAATCGTGTTGTGCCAAATATTCAGCTGGCCGCACTTTGTGGAACTTCATCATGTAATTGATTTCCGCATGGGTCTGGTTCAAATGAATTGTATATCCCAAGTCGTGTTGTTCTGCAAAACCTCTGATGGCCTGCAACAATTCGGGTGATGTATTCTCCGTATGTAAGACTGCAGGGAAAACCTGTATACGTCCATCATTTTTATTGTGCCAAGCGCTGAAGATATCATTCACTCTTTGCAATCCGTCATTTCTTAGTTGTTCTGAGAAACGAGGTGTACTGCTGGCAGCAAATGCTTCCGGTGACATCACTGTGCCATCTATTCTATCATTGACCCCTTCCGCAAAGACCCAACGTAAACCTGTCTTGGCCAACTCCGCAGCCTCAGGAAGAATATTGGAAGTGTACTCCACTACAGTAGTCGTTCCACTGCGTATACTGTGCAACGCTGCCATCACCGACATGAGCGTGCGCTCTTCTTGCGACAGCAAACTGCTGGGGTGCACTCCTAAACCTGCGCGATTTGGAAAACCAAAATCTTCATTAAACCCTCTGGCAACGGCTGCAGACAAGTGAGCGTGGCAATTGATCAATCCGGGAAAGAGTGCCTTGTTTTTTCCATCAATGACCTCAGCATCTGGAAATTGCTTAAGCACATCATCGGTAAGACCAATAGCCGCTATGGTATTTCCTTTCAGGGCCAATGCCACATCTTTGAGAGCGGCCCTATTGGCATCTCCAGTCACTACTGTAGTGTGTGTAAATACAATGGGAGCGCCTGAAATTGATTTGCTTTCATTGGTTTCACTACTTTCGGCACTACAGCCAGAAAGTGCTCCTGGTAACAATAAGCTTGCGCCTACAGCTACTCCACTGCGAGCAAGCATTTCTCGTCTCGTTAAGAATTTAGAAGGTTTATCCATAAGAATAGGTTTTGGTTGGTAATAATATAGGAAGCAATGCTTAACCGGACAAGTAAGTATTGACCAGTGGCGATGGGGCCAAACCACTCAATTATTAACTCAATAGTAATAAAACTATCTACTCAACCTCCCTACTCCATGCTTTCCCGTAACACCCTATTGATCATAAGATCATTGAATTTCTCTGGCTCTTCAAAGGCCGGGAAATGCCCTGATCGTTGGAATGTGACAAATTCCTTTTTCGGGGCTTCAAGCAGTTCGAAATACTCCCTGGCCACCGTATAGTTGGTCAGATAATCATGTTCTCCCTGCAGCACATAAACAGGTACTTCTAATTGTAAAATGGTCTGGGTCAAATCTGTTTTAAAAACATGCTCCAGCAAACTAAAATTAGGAGAGTTCATCATGGACTCAATCTTTGAATTATCTGAAATGAATTTAAGCTTTTCACTTATCGTTAGCTCTTCACAATACAAAAGTGAAGAACCAAAAATGTCAATCAAACTATTCTCCTTATAAAGAGCACCGTATTTGGACACAAAAGCTCGTGCTTTAATCAAGTCTATATCCAAAGACCGGTTAGCAAACCCTCCAACTTTTTCTAGCAACGCAATCGTTTCACTGCTCTCATTTTCCCTCACCTTTCTAAGGGTGAATTCATAAGCTAAGTTTTCACTCTTTGCTACATTACCAATCTGTCCAACTCCGATATAGGCTAAATAATCATTTGGATATCGATGTACTGTGGTGATACCTAATAGTGATCCCCATGAATGCCCAAGTAGGAAAATTTTTTCCTTTTCAAATTTCTCTTTCAAATAAAGGGTTATCTCTTGAGCGTCTTCAACGAATCTATCGATGGTAAAATTCTCCTTTGTATGAGTAGTTGATTTTCCAGCACCTCGTTGATGCCAATACGCTACCGTGAAATGTTTTTCCAACTCCCCATTGTACTTCCTATACATTGCCATGTCCGGCATTCCAGGACCTCCATGAACCAGTAAAAGAACAGGGTTGTCTTTATCTACACCTCTTATTAAAACAAATTGTTGACTAATACCCAACGGAACATAAGCCATTTCAGCAATACTATTCTCAATACGATTACCTTCTTTATCCTCAAAGGGACTCGTTGTGCCCGGGCTTACAGTTGTTAGAAATATAAAAACTCCCAGAACGATAGCCACCAACGAAATAAGTACATACTTTAGAATGCGCCTCCCTAATTTCATTTCCTATTCAGCAATTGATTATACAGCAACTCCAACTCTGCCATGTCAGGCTCTGCCTTCATCCACTTTATTCTTTCTTCCTGCGCATCCATCCATCGGGTAAAACCAGGATACACCCCATTTCTTCTCGTACACGTCCTTCTGATGATATACCTGATCCATCATGGCTTCTTCGAGGCTCACAAATTGGTACTCTTTCATTTCTAATTGCCGAAGAATTTCGGGTAGATAATTGGCATTTAAAGCATTGT
This sequence comes from Cyclobacteriaceae bacterium, assembly GCA_040216665.1. Taxonomy (GTDB): domain Bacteria; phylum Bacteroidota; class Bacteroidia; order Cytophagales; family Cyclobacteriaceae; genus ELB16-189. Next base: position 27,861 of record JAVJOQ010000008.1, read on the forward strand.
CGTGACACAGGTATATTTGACTCACCTCTCGCCCATAAAGTTTCATGGAAAGTGAATCAAAAAAATGAAAATATTTCAAGGTGGTTGAAACATACCGTTCACCCATCTTCCTGGCCTGATCCAATTCACCATGCTCCAAATAATAATCATAGATGTAGCTGAACATCCAATCTGAACTCTCCACTGTAAATGGGGTGTTGATATACCCTAATGTTTGGAGCATATTATCCATCTGTCGATGCTGGGCTTTGTCTCTCCCCAAATCATTAAAGGGAAAACGAAAGTATTGAAGTGGCTTCTGGTATCGATTGGCTAACGCTTTCGTTAAAGTTTCACCTTTCATCACGTCAGTCTTAAAAGAATTTATCCCCACATCAGAGTAACGGAGATGACTGTAAGAATGATTACCTAAGGTAGTATAAGGCTTGGCCACCCAGTCATTCAATAGCTGCTTATTCTTATCTACAGACTCGGTTTTATCGATCAATCCTTCATTAATGAATATCGCAACTGGGATATCCAGACTGTCTAACTGCTCCAGCAACCTGGGTTGAAATCCATCAGCATAATATTGACGGGTATTCGGTACATCATCAATGGTGATGGATACTTTGGTTTGTCCATAACCAGCGAATGACATGAACAGACAGCCGATATAACCAATTCTCTTGAACACAATCTAAATTTCGTGAACCGTAATTAATTACCTCTTACACTTTCGATTTACATCTGTGTATCAAAATGGGCTGGGTAAGGTTTAGGTATAGACTCCTTATCTGTTCCAAGCATTTCAAGGATATCAATCTCAATACCTCTTGCAATAGTGGATATAGGCACATCATTGGCAGATCCTTCAAAGGGGTTCTCTCCCACTGTACCAATACGCTGCATGGTATTGAACACCCATGATACAATCGTAGCGAATGGAATGGCCAACCATACAAAATATGGCCCGATTAGGGGGAAATTGTTCATGAGGCTGGTGCCCAACTTGGAAAATTCCGGCACGATACCAAATGGCAATAACAAAATAAAAATATTCACGAAATCATAACCCAGTGTAGCGAACTGCCTGGGATAAGGAAAGTTCTTGATACGTTCAGATTTACCCTGGTGGTTAATTAAGTTACTGATCGAAGATTCCATTTCAAGAAAAGAAAATTCCCAAATAAAACCCTTCTCTTTCAATCTTCTCAAGTGATTGGATTGCAATCTCAATACTGCGGCCGATTTGTTAGTGGCACCCAGTACCTCCTTATACTCCGCGTCAGACAAATAACTTTTGAGGTCTTCTTCCAGTGTAGATTCCAGTTCCGGAATATGCAGTGCCGCTACCCACTCTGAATTTCTTTTGTTCGTGCGATAAGTCTCCCATGGTTTTAACTGACGCATGGCATGTCGCAGGGTAGTCAACCAGGCAATATGCCGCATCACCAGGGTCTTCTTGTGAATTGCCAGCTCTTCTTCGGTGGCGGGCTCTTTAGCATACTCGTTGGTAATCATATCCAGCACCATGATGGTAAACATCCTGGAATCATTAACCATACCACCCCAAATCTGCCTGGCTTCCCACAAACGCCCATATACAGCATTGCTCTGAAAACCAATAAGAAATGCGACAGCAGTACCTATCAAAGCAAGAGCCGTCCAGGGCACCTGCAACCATTGTAAGCCAAGTATTTCATAAAGGGATGTAACAATCAGCGACCAGATAATAAAGAACCTTAGCTCTCTTCGCGTCCATCGCAGCATGGTAAGGCCACTGAATTTCTTTTTGGTATACATAGTCTGAAAAGTTAAACACTAAAAATAAGGAACTGAGGATAAATATTGCTACTCAAATGAATTGGATCATCAGAAGAAGAAAAGATGATCTCCTTCATTTTGTTCTATTACGGTATTGATCTATAATATCAGCATCAACCCAGTAGATATCTTCGTTGCTGGTATAGAAAAGGTACTTTCCATCTCCACTAACGAATGGACAGAGTTCATGACTAGCTGTGTTGATTGGACTACCCATGTTTTGAGATTTTGTCCATGTACCATCCGCATTCTTAAAACTGATGTAAAGATCACCCTGCCCCATACCCTCTCTCCTGCTGGCACAAAAAATAATGTAAGATTCGTCTGGATCAACAAATACATCTGCCTCATAAGCACTTGTATTAACGGAATCACCTAATGCAACTGGTTTTTGAAACGACTCGTTTACATTTCTAGAATAATATATATCAAAATCATTGCGGTTTTCTTCCTTGATATTGGAAGAAAAATACATCGTACCACTGCGTGTAAAAGAAATGTAGTATTCATTCTTATCAGAGTTAATATTTGGCCCTGCATTGATAGGCTGAGACCATCCAACTTCAGTTCGCTCCACGTACCAGATATCATGATCATCCTTTTCACTCAATCCATCTCCTGATCTTTTTGAAATAAAGTATAGCCGCTGTTCATCAGGAGAAAGGAAGGGATCGTTATGCCCATATTTCTCATCCGGCAACAACGCCCTAGGTTCGCTCCAGTGGTTCTCCTCCAGTGTAGCATACCAAATCTCCGATTTCTCTTTTACATTGACTCCATAGTAAAACTCGGTAGCATCGGCATTGAAGACAGAGCCAAATTCATATAAGTCCTTCCGCGAAATAAGTCCGGGTGCAAAAATCTTGGGTGCCAATGTAGGGGGTTCCTGATCGAGGTAACTTAACTCACTCTCTGCCTTTTGTGCACAGCCAATAAAGGAAATAATGAGAAAACAATAAGAAAAGATGTTATAAAAGTTCATAAGATCCTTCAGTTACTTCTGTACTTCTTAAGAATGAAATTTTCTCGCTCTCTCAAAATAAATTCTCTAATGGTGGTTGGCTCCGCTCCTGCAAGCAATTTGAAGTTCTCTGAAATCATTGGCTCATTTTGAAATCTCGGCAAAAAATGGAGAATAGTTATCACTACTGCAAACCTGCTCCCCACACCTTCCTTTCTCTTCTTGAAATAAAAGCTAATCGGATTAATACTTCTATACGTAATTTTCCTTCCTATGATGGCAGTCATAAGCCCTGTCACTTCTAAAAAATTCATGTTTTCTGTTCCCGTAATTTCAAACGCCTTGTTCTGATATCTTTCAAATGATAGCATCAATATCGCTGAAGCCTCACTAATATTTTGAACATCAATCCAATTGAACGTTGCCTTACCCGAAGGAAGCGTAATGGTTTGGTCTTTTATTATCTCCGGTAGCAGAGTTGTTGTTAAATTTTGCATAAAATAACTCGGGCGGACAAAGATGTAACTGGACCCAAGAGATTGAATCATTCGTTCAATTTTGTTGTGCGGAATTACCTTGCTCTTTTCAGCACCTTGAACAGAAAGAAAGAGGATTTTTTGAATGCCATTGGCCTGTGCGGATTTCAAAAGTGGTAAAAAATATACTTCAACATCTGAAATGTGAGGTGGTCTGAGAAGGAATAAAATCTCAATATCATTAAATGATGAATCAAAAGTACTTGGATTGTCGAAATCAAACTGCCTAAAGCGCAAATTCAGGGTATCCGAAAGCTTTCTCTTCCCTTCTTCAGTATTTCGAACAGCGGCTATAATTTCAAATGGTGTATTGAGTTTACATAGATATTGAATTACCTCTCTTCCAATATTACCAGTTGCACCTGTTACTAATATTCGTCTCATTCCATTTTCCTGCGTACCCTTCTCAAATCTTTGTCCATATCAAATATAAGAAAGAGACAATTTTACCTTTGAATAAATCCTTCACTTTAATTGCCCTTTCCTCATTACACATTTTCCTTCCAATGTAAAAACCATTTCATTGCAAACACCAAAATAACTCCTATTGCTGAAACAATGACAAAAAAATTCAGAACTGGCTTGACCAAACTCAATTCAGAAAACAGAACTTGTGGACTATTCGCCTTTCCAATTTTGCAGTCTATCGAGGTAAAGATAGCTCTCTACAAACTCACGATGCGCAGGCGTTGTCATCGTTTCTAGCAACTCTAAGGCTGAAATATAACTGGCCAAATTGCCATTAGAAGATAAAAACTTGCCGTCCCTTACAAAGGTCACCAGGCTATCGTCTTGGACTTTTAAATTCGGGTAATCCTTTTGAAGCTGCACACCCCCGCCAATCCAGGTTACAATTTTATACCCATCCGCTATTCCAGATTGACCAATTAATTGAGCGCCAGCACAGTTGCTCACTGTATATTCTGTTTCTTCATTTTTCTTCCTTATAAAATTCACAATTTTTTCGTTGTGAACCTGAGCGTACATATCATAGGCACTTGGCACAAACAGGGCAGTTAAGTTAGGACAATTCTGAAATACATAATCAGGAACTATTCTCAATCCTTCCTCCGTGAGAATAGGCTCATCCGTCTCTGCAATTGTGATGACGTTAAAAAGTTGTTTCCCATCTTCCGTGGGTTTCGCAAAAACATCTGAAGTGGCCACCACCTCGCTTTGAAGCACACCATCATACATCAGAAGGCCAATGGTGGGCAGATTCGCATCGAAGGGTTTATGATGTTGAGGTACCGTATCCTTTTTTTGCTCTGTCTCTGAAACAGTCGTGCAACTGCTCGACATTGCCACAGCCATTACCAAAATATTTATTATTTTATTCATCTTAAGGTGTGAGATCAGTATGGCTTTAGTGCACAGCGAACTCCATTTTATATGAGTCCACCTAACTTAGATCCTGTAAAATTAGAACTTTTTATACTCCCTTTCAAGGTTCGGGAAACTGAGGATTTGTGATTTATCAAGTACCTCAGCGTCTTCTATGAGCGACACTGAGCAAGATTATATTCATGAAATTTTATCTATTCATTTTTGCTTTAAGAAGTCACCATCAATGATTAATAATTTAACTCCATCTTTCGCAATCGATCGATGTGAACTCATTCCATCAGAAACAACATAAGTCATTCCTTTAGTTAGCATGACCTTTTCTCCATTTTTTAGCTCACTCACAAATTCGCCTTCCAAACATTGTACGATATGACCTTTCTCACACCAGTGGTCAGCAAAGTAATCTTTAGAATACTCCACCATCCGGATCCGCAATCCATTAAGTTGAGTAGTCTGCCATAAGGCGATTCCGGTTTCCCCTTTGTGTTCAGTTTTAGGAATTGTAGTCCAGTCAATTGATTGGAAAGGAATATTTTCAGTACTCATTTCAGTTTACTTTAAATCAAGGAATGGTTTCTCCTGAGTAGTGGTGATATAATTAGGGTAAAATAGTAAAGCCGTATTTAGTATTTATCTCCCTTATTCGTTTGTCATTTAATACTTTATCGTAAATCCAGCGATAATGATTCCATTCAGAGAGTATTTGTATTGCCATTTGTTCTCCAACAACCTCTGTCATAGCCTGAAACTCAAGATCACAAACAATAAGATGCAAGTAAGTACTGTATTCATCTCTTGCACCTTCTCTTCCCTTTACAGGAACATCTGGGTAGGTTTGTTTGAATTCACTAATTGCCTTTTCACGAAGTTCCCTTTTAGCCTCTTCTAACCAGTGAAATTGCTCATGAAGAAAATTGGATAGTTGTTTAAGGTCATCATCCAAGTAGTTACAATTGAGTGTTAGAACAGGATGACTGAATGGAATGGTATTTTCGTCAATCTCAACCTTAGTCGTATACATCCACGTGTTGATATCAACTTTATATGTTTTGATTATTCGTTGCAATTGTTCCTTTGCCTTCTGTTCCTTTTCACTTCCGTTTTTTAAACCAATTTCAATATTCTGAGCACTAAGTGTTAATGAAATTGTGACTAATATGGTCGCTAAAAGATATTTCATATTGTTGATTATTAATTCACTAACGCCCATGTATGTACTGTGTACCTCCATACATAAGTCACTACCAAAATAGCGCTTTTTGTGTTTCATTCCAACATCCGGAAAAACTTAGCGAAGAACTTATTACGATCTCAGATGCCGAACCTGCCTGCGCGTAGCCGCTTCGGCAAAGGCAGGTCTGCTCGAGGCCAGGTGAAATAACCTCTGGAAAGTCATTCTAAAATAAGCTATCTTGAAAAACACAAAAGGCGCGGTAAGACGCACACACTTTCAGATACGCAGTGAAGCACATGACACATACATTGTTTTAGTTTCCGTCCAATTCCTTATCTTTGCATTATGAGTTCAATAGTTGTAAATCCTAAAAGTCAGCAAGAATTGCAATTTCTTTCTGAGCTTCTTAAAAAACTAGGGGTAGATTCTAAAGTTCTTTCCGATGAAGATTCTGAAGATTTAGGATTAGCCGTTCTTATGAAGGATGTTGATCGATCTGACATTGTTTCAGAGGATGACGTTATGAAAAAGTTGCAAGGCTAAATGCAAGTAGCTTTTCTCAAGAAGTTCAGCAAAGATCTTGACAAGATTACCCAGCCCAAAGATCGAAAAGCTCTCCTTGAGGTAATAAAATCAGTTAAGGAGGTTAATAAGCTTGAAGATGTGCCAGGAGTCAAGAAGCTAACCGGCTTCAATGATGCGTTTAGAATCCGTTCTGGTAATTATCGAATTGGAGTTTTTGTAGATGGCAAAGTTGTCCAATTCGCAAGGGTAGCGCATCGAAAAGATATCTACAAAATATTTCCGTAGTAATTGATCGAATGTCAATTTGGATGGAAACTAATGTCTTGATAAAAAACGTAGGGAGTGAATAGCACCTTGCTTTCCTAACCTACGAGCCAAGACCGATCTCTAAATTTAAAATATGTTGGCGGACTTTCCAGAATCCAATGAACTTTCGAATCGAAGAACAACCCTATGTT
>JAVJOQ010000017.1:0-2206 GCA_040216665.1 Cyclobacteriaceae bacterium
TGGTGTGAACCTGAACGGCGACAACTACGAAGTGAATATCCTGGAGACGCTTATTTTCAAGAGAGGATGTAGAGATGGAAGGATAATCATCCCTGTTGCGGGTGTGAAACAGATCATTGTTGGTGACAGAAGTGCTATCATTGATTATGGAGATGGTGATTGTGACCTGAGAACTCAGATCACCACGGGTGAAGGTGATGTAGTTACGAGGTTTATCCGGCCGAGGGGAAGAAGGTAAGATAGGTAATCTATCAGGTGAAGGGTCGTGCCTCCGGGTGCGGCCTTTTTTTGTTGGCTTAATCCAGGTTTTTTATAGCCACGAATTCACGAATGACTGGTGGGATCAATCAAGGGGAGTCATACGGCCTCTTTGAAGAGGAATCATTAAGGAAGCAGTTATTCATCCGCATCCGTGGCTAATTTAACACAGACTTATCTAAGCTTTTTTTGCCACGAATTCACGAATGCGTTATGTTTAAATTGAGCTTTTTAAAAGAATTACACAAATACTCCATCTGGTCGGAGTTGAGGCCTTTAAGGGTCTGACCGCTACTTTAGGTTTTTGTTTATTGATAAGGTATGATGGATGATAAAGAAAGCAGTTCCAACTTGTTGGAACAATTAGTGACAATAGGTTTTTATTCACTTTAGAAATTTGGCGGTATCGATCAACAGGAATTAGATAACTTTTTTAAGGGGAAATGAGGAAAGAAGCAGTTATTTATCCGTGCATCCGTGGCTAGTTTTTCACAGACTCATTTAGCCACGAATTCACGAATGAGCTGTGTTAAATTGAACTTTGTGATTACACTATACTCTGATCTAGTAGAAGTCTTTGGCTTGACGGTATTTTGTTTTGGTAACTTTCGGAGTTTTGTTGTTATCAATCAAGAGGAGTCATACGGCCTTTTTTTATGAGGAATGAATTCGGAAGCTGGAATTCATCCATGTATCTGTGGCTAAAATCATAGCCGTCAAATAATTCATCAAAGGACTAATCTCTTATAATTTAATGCCGGTTCCCCGAAGTTTACGATCAATGCTAATCGGTTTGAGGATACTTTCAAATAGTTAATCCCCTTTGCCACAAATTCACCTGTAATGTCTGAAACGGCTTTTACTTCAAGAATGACTTTATCGAAGACAACAAAATCTGCGTAAAACTTGTGTTTCAATAGTATATCTTTATAGTGTACTGAATATTCTTTTTCTCTTTCATAGGGTATTCCTGCCTGAGAGAACTCATACTCGAGTGCATCCTTGTAAACTATTTCAAGGAATCCTGGACCCAGTTGATTATGAACTTCCATGCAAATTCCAATAATCTTATAGCTCTCATTTCTGTGAATTAGTCCAGGCATGTCGAAGAATAATAACACGAATAGCTCCACCTTAAGGCGGAGTGAACACAGTAAAAATAAACCAAATAAAACTTTTGAGTCTAACTGATTAATCAATAATTGGACAATTTGGAAAGTTTTTCATCCGTGCATCCGTGGCAAATTTTAAGCAAACTCATCTAAGATTTTTTCTTGCCACTAATTCACCAATTTAGGATTAATGTAGATCTAATGAGTAATAGATTCCACGGATCTCTACGACTTTGTCGGAGCTATTTGTGTTAATGATACTTTTGATTACAGCGATTCCACTCACGGATGGTTCAGAAGAATTAGAACAATTTATTCGTGCATCTGTGGCGATAAAGACATAAAATTGGTGCAAAATAGTAGTCTCAAAGAACATATAGATTGAAAATGTCCCCAAAAATTTTCTTACTACCCATTCTTGTATTTATAGTTGGTTGCGCTGCTGAAGTCGATGAGAAGCGCGAATCTTCACTCCAATCAAAACCCAACATCATTTTCATCCTGGCTGATGACTTAGGCTATGGTGACCTCGGTGGCTATTTTGGAGGAGAAGCCAAAACGCCCAATATCAACCGCATGGCCCGGGAAGGGATGTTGTTCACAGATTTCCACAGCAATGGACCGATGTGTTCACCTACACGAGCGGCTTTATTGACAGGTCGATACCCTCAGCGATTAGGCATCGAGAGTGCATTACCTACAGACTGGGAGGATGAAGGGATCGGTAGTGACGAAAACCGCAAGGAAAAGACCATCGCCAGCTACCTGAAGTCAGCAGGGTATGTTACCTCCATTTTCGGAAAATGGCACCTGGGCAAAGCACCCAATGCCAATCC
>JAVJOQ010000022.1:0-12203 GCA_040216665.1 Cyclobacteriaceae bacterium
AGAGCGTGATCTCAAAATAGTACAACTCAATTTATTTGCTCTCAAGGAGGGGGGTGTTTTTAGAAACTCAGGAAAATCACCTTAATTTTAAAGCTAGAGCCCCTTTTTGTCAAAATTTGGGTTATGTCGGATGTCAGTAATAAAAATACATTTATATTCTAATAATTACTAGTACAACCTAGCGTAAACTGGGCGAGTTGTTCCTCGATAAAGTTGGTGGTCTCGGCAAGTGATTTTAGACCCAAAGGAGTCCAAACAGTTCTCATTTACGCCCCAGTAGTTCACGAGCACTTGTGTGTTCTACACAACCTTCAAGTTTAGCACTGCTAGATTCATGTAGAAGCTCTAAAATGGTCTCAGGAATTTTCGATTCTGGATTTTCTCGTAAGTTTTCTATTCGTTCAATGACATCTTCTCTTTGGATAGCAGATATCCAAGTTATGAGTTCCAGTTTACGTTGTTCAATAGTCATGTAGGAAATATAATAAATCTGCGACTGCTGGTCAATGGATGTGAACGACGAGCTAGAACGCACTAAGCACACTATACCTGACTTACCTATTTCTGGAAAATCTTGTATGCTTTTGGTTGATCGCCTATCACACAATGCGCTCAACTCATCCAAAGTTGTCGACAAAAACTATTTCAAGCTTATGGCTTGGACTAGTTTTTTGGGGGGAGCTGAAAGGCTTTGAGAGACTGGTGGTTTTGAAAAGGGGAAATCTCACTTCGTTCGATTTGACGTTTTTTATAGCAAGGGTCTTCATAGGCTCACAAATAATGACATCCTAAGCAACGAAGTACGTCACTTCGACCAACGGGAGAAGTCTCCATCTGGTCATGCTTCCCCAACTAGAACAGAAGTTAATGCGAGCTTTACTAGCAAGAACTGAAAGATTGGGCAGACGCTAAAAGTACTTGTTGTATCGAGTGCTTCATATGGTCTGCAGATGTTTGAAAGAATTTGTCTATTATCCAGATATACCAAGAAGGCGCTTGTGCTAGATGAAGGGGAAATCTCACTTCGTTCGATTTGACGTTTTTTATAGCAAGGGTCTTCATAGGCTCACAAATAATGACATCCTAAGCAACGTAGTACGTCACTTCGACCAACGGGAGAAGTCTCCATCTAGTCATGCTTCCCCAACTAGCATGGAAATTACTTCGAGCTTTGCTAGTAAGAACCGAAAGATTGGGCAGACGCTAAAAATACTTATTTTAACGAGTGCTTCATATGGTCTGCAGATGTTTGAAAGAATTTGCCTATTATCGAGAAAGAGTCAAGAGGACGCTTGCGCTAGGGAAGTGTTCGGGATTATAGGCTTTCTCCCTAAAATTCAAACCAAATGCACTCTTCCAATAACTACAAACATCAAAAAAGCCCACTGCCCAGATGTTCTGGATAGTGGGCTTTGCACTTTAGCGATGATCTTTGGTGACCGAGAATTTCAGGGAGAGTCCTCCCATTTCCAATTCAACGTCTCGGATTAAATGAATGATCCTTTGTTGATCAGGAAGTAGTCATCAACTCAATAACAAAAGTCAATGGCTTCAATGATTACTCAATGATTCTTTCGGTAATCTCTGAGCTTTTTAACGCCATAAGCGCCACCAGCGACGAGCAAAAGTGATAGGCCTCCATCTATTGGCGTGGCAGGTGGTGCACTCTGTGCAAGTAAAGTGGTGGTGGCCAATATTCCCGAAAGAGACAAAATGATTTTATATATGTTTCCCATGATTTCTAATTTTATTGATTCAAAATGAATTTTACTGATTGATTGTTTACCCTCAAAATATAGAGTTGATTGGGAGACAACCTGCGTGCATCTAACACCGCCTCACCTGAGCTAAACTGCACGGTTTCCTGACGTACTACTTGTCCCGACATAGTATAGATGACCATCTCTTCGAGGCTCTTGGAAGGATAGCGCACAATCAAATGATCCGCCTGATTAAAGACCGTCATCAGAGCATCACTTTTCGAGCCAACTACGCCTAATATAGCGTTGCTAAATGTGAGACTGAATCTATCTTTGATGGAGCCAACGCCTGCAGAAAAAGTATACGTGCTGCCAGTGGTCATCCTCTTGCTTTCACCTGTTAGGTTATCCGTGAGCATCAGTGTCAATCCTTCCATGTTTTCCATGTTATGCACTCCTACCGTATAGGTTTCAGCCACGCCCAAGTCCATTCCTAATTGAACTTCTCTGCTTTCTAAAAAGATAGGAGCCAGTGTTTGAATCGCATATTTTTGGTCTGCCTGAGTGGAATAAAAGGACATGAGTTCGTTTCCAGAATATTTTTCTGCGTCCAAACCGTAATCCTTTCCTTCGGTAGCTCCTTCTGCAAATGCAATCAATACATCATTGAAGAGGCCATTTCCTGCAAGAGAGATTCTTACTTTCTGTATACCCGCAGTTCTGAAATGGTTGGCATCATTGTTTGCTGCTGTTGTTGTCACCTGCATGGTTGGAGCAAAACTGATGTTGGCATCAGCCGTAGCGAGCACCAAGAAGCCTTGTACCGAACCAATATTTCCATTGAATGCTGCTGCCGTTTCTGAGCCTGCGACCCCATCACCTAAGTCAACAGTGGAAGTTGAGCCTACATTGTTCACGGCTATATAATCTCCGCCTCTTTTTCCGCCTACATTGCTGCCGCCATCATCCCAAAGCCAAATATTTCCGTCGATTACTCCGGATCCATTGGCAGAGATGAAATCAGTCCTGGATATTGCCGCAGCATATGGATTGGAAACCACATTGAAATTATCTCCTCCAAGTACGACTGATTTACTGATCGCTCCTGAGTTTGGTTTTCCTGTGAAAGTCACTTCTGGAGCCGTTCCATTAAAAGCAGTGAAGTAGCCTTTACCACGCGTCATGTTTCCGGTAGGAACGGTGAAATTGGTTCCATCAAATTGATAAACCAGTTGTGCACCCAGTCCCGCAATGGTTGCGTTGACAATCGGCGACCCAATGATGCTATAAGCTAAGTTGGCATTGGTTTTTCGTTTGATGATGGCATTACCAGCTCCTGTCACCTTGCCCATAATGGCCAGTGCTGCTCCCGAGTTTACAGTGAGTGTAGCTCCCGTTTGAATTTCCAAATCTTTGATGTTGACCGTTCCAGATATCACTGGATCATTGGTCACATCAGCAATGGTTACATCTCCTGTAGCATTTGGCACAATGCCTCCTGACCAATTGGTTGATGTTTCCCAAACGGTATTGGTAGTGCCTGTCCATACATAAGTGCATTTAATCAATGTAACACTTGTTGCTAAGGATATACATCCACTAGCATTTTTCGAGGTTACATTATAAGTGCCTGAAGCCACCGAAGCGAATACCCCAGAAGTATTGGTGTAAGTGCTCCCATCTATACTAAAGGTAAGACCTGTTAAGCTTGAGCTTACGGTGACGGTACCAGTAGATTCCGAACAGGTCGGTTGCACCAAAGTGGCGGTAGGCGCGGCTGGCGTTGGGTTGGTGGCCAGTGAAGCATTGGCAGAAGTAACCCCGTTTTCACAAGCTCCAGATACGATCACGTTGTAATCTGAGGCAACATCTCCGGTGCTTACCGCATATACAGTCAGCATAGCTGAAGTCGCTCCTCCAATATTTCCTGTATTTTTCAGGTTTACCGTTCCTTTTCTCCATTGATAGGTAAGCCCTTCGCCCGTAGCAACGACGGAAAAGCTTGCCGCACTTCCTTGACACTGGGTTTGGTTGACAGGCTCAGTATTGATAACGATGGTATTGCTTATACTTAAAGCAACATTTGCCGAAGTAACAGTCCGTCCACAGGTTTCTGAAACGACCACATTGTAGTCTGCGGCAGCATCTTGTGCGGCCACAGCACTTATAGTCAGTGTTTCAGACGTAGCACCTGAAATATTTCCAGTGTTGGTCAGATTGACCGTTCCCTTTCTCCATTGATAAGTAAGACCCGATCCGGCAGCAGTTACCGTAAAGCTGGCTGAATTTCCCGCTATACAAACCGCTTGGCTTACTGGTGCTTTAGTAAGGGTAGGAACTGGATGGTAAGACAATGAAGCATTTGCCGTAGTATCCGATGGCTCCTGCGAATCAAATACCAACACATTGTAATCCGAACCAATGTCAGCAGTACCTACCGATTTAATGATTAGCGTATCATTGGTGACACCAGAGATATTTGCACTATTCACTAAGTTCACAGTTCCTTTTCTCCATTGAAAAGTATATAACCCTTTGCCTATGGCAGTGACGACAAAGCCTGTAGAATCACCATCACAAACAGCAAGTTTTTCAGGAGTAATTGAAACCAAAGGAATTGGCAAAACAGTTTTCATTCCTGTGGTAGAAACAGAACCATTGGTGGTCAATGCTCTTCCATCAATGGTTGAACCTTTGAGCAAGTCAATGGCGCCATTGTTGGCTATGATCGTTCCTTTAAAAATGGAATTATCGCCAATACTTACCGCGCCATTCACCATCCAATAGATGTTTTTGGCCTGTGCGCCGTTTTTCAATATCACTTTTGAATTTACCCCCGAGGCAAAAGCACCATAAGTTTTGATGATGAAAACACCATCTTCATTGCCGGTGGCGTCAAAAATTACCGTATCGGTAAATGATACTGCCGAATTCAGCACATAGGCGTGAGGCGTCAGCACCAAATTATGCCCAAACTGCGCAGGCGATAATAATTCTATATCCGCAGTAAGCGTATTCAATGAATTATAAACCAGCAGTAGATCCGCAGCAGCTCCTGATGTGGCAGGATTCATACCTTCGATATTGCCCGATACATATAGTGGGTTATAACCTGTTGGCAATGCGGTATTGCTACCTACACTACCCGATACATGTGACGTGCCAACATCGGAAACATCTCCAATGGTTGAAAAAACCGCATAAGGCTTAGACTCCACAAATACCGGAGCTGCAGGGCCTGAAAGTAGTGGCGCTGTGACATCTACAGGTAAATGGGCTGACAATCCTATGTCTCCATTATTAACCGTGACTTGCCCATTGATAGTGAGTGCTCTTCCTTCAAGTTTATTACCGACCGACATGGCAATGGAGCCACCAGCAACGATGGTTCCTTTCATGACTGTATTGGCACCCATGCTTACTGCACCTGTGACGTACCAAAACACATTGGCTGCCTGTGCGCCATTGACCAATTTGACCTCTGCATTTACGCTTGTGCTAAAAGCATATACTGGAGGGCCTGCTGGCATTTTGAATATAAATACGGCGTTAGGGTTGCCCTGTGCATCTAAGGTGATGCTATTCTCCAAAGTGGTAGCGCCAGGCAATTGGTAAGTGCCCGCGATAAACGTAGCACCATTTCCCAGCACCGGATTCACGATTGTAGAATCGGGAATAGCTGCGGCCAAAAAATCATAGGCTATCTGCAAGTCAATCCCACACTGACTGCTAGCTCCATCGCCAGCATGCATGACGCCATTTACGTTTCCAAAATTGGTATTTGATCCACTATTGGTACCCACATTACCTGTGAGTAAGGTTAAATACTGATAGGTCCCAATATTTTGCATGGCACCCACAGAAGTAAAGAGAACGAAATCTTTGGCAGTGCCAAGATTTGGTGCTTGGGCGGAAATTGCGCTGGATAGCAGCAATAGCAAAACCGCCGTTGTGATATGTAAAAGTCCTTTTCTCATAATATTTGAATTTGAATAATGGATAGATATCCACTTTCCAAGGTTACGGCCTTTATGCGGGCATTGTGTTGCACAAATAATTATATGAATTACACATTTCACACATTTACTGCTAAAAGGGAATGCAAATGGAATGCGCTAAAGCCTATGTGACAAAGGGAGATTAGTCGTGGAGGGTTGGTTTATCGCTACAAAAACGCACCTACTGCTACAAATGATACTATCACTGCTATATATGATACTTTTTATGTGATAAAAAGAGCAATCACTGTGTTCATTTGTGACTCTATTGTGCTAAAAGGTGAAATCACTGTGTTCGATGGTGACTCTACTGTGCTAAAAGATGAAATCACTGTGTTTAATGGTAACTTTGCTGTTTTTAAAGGTGCAATAACTTTGATCTTTGATGACTACACTGTGTTCAATGGTGACTTTGCTATGTTCGATGGTGACTCTACTGTTATCTTTGATGACTCCACTGTGTTCCGTGGTGACCTTACTGTGTTAAAAGGTGGTAGTACTGTGTTCATTGGTGACTCTTTTGATATATTAATCACTTTTTTTGCTAAGAATGATACAATAAGTGTGATAAATGGTAAAATGATACTTCTGTGATGTATATTTATTGAGTCTAACTATTGATAAGCTATGATCATCTTAAACCTTGCGCACATCATGAAGCTCAGAGGAATTGCCGTTCCCTACTCATTTATGAAAAGACTTGGAATGAGTCACAATGTGGCTAGCCGATTAAGTAAAAACCAAGCCACAAATCTTAACCTGAAGCACGTCAACAGCCTCTGCATAGCGCTACATTGCACGCCCAATGACTTACTGGAATATCAGCCTGGCACCACACCTATCGACGATAAGCATCCGCTAAATACCCTAAAGAAAGACAGCTCCAGCCTAGATAGCATGGAAAAGCTTCGCAAACTGCCTCCAGAAAAACTCAAACAACTCAAAGGCTGGCTGGACGGCTTGGATGCGTGATATCAACCCACATCTTCTTCACAAAGCTGGATGTTATCACGGAGACTTCTCCCTTTGGTCGAAGTGACGCATGCTATAGCTATTGATTGCGACGAATAGTGCGGAAGTATGAGCTGCAAGCTCGGGTTATAAAATGCAGTTTGGAAGGATTATAGGAGTTGTTTTGCTAAACCAGAAGTACATTTAGGGCAAAGAACTTATTGCTCATTGATCAAATAAAAAGAACTGCCCCAATCTTACACACTTCAAAGCAACCATCCTCATGCCTCACCTATTACAAAATGAAAATCTAAGCGTAAACATTGATTTACCACTGGAAAACTATCAGCAAACCAGATATGACTGGTCGGGTAAGATCACTAAGATTATCTACCGAGATAAAGTAATCACGACTCAGGAAAATGAAGATTCGGCAGTGGATACCATTGGCAGAGGGCTGTACAACGAGTTTGGCTTCAAGCAACCCTTAGGATATGATGAAATCAAGCCCAGTGATTGGTACCACAAAATTGGCGTTGGCCTATTGAAAAAGGATGATAAACCCTATGACTTTCTGAAAACCTACGAAGTGATACCTGCCAACTTTAAGGTAACTAAGGAAACCTCCCAGCTGATCATCACTTGTCAATCAGCTGTAGCGAATGGATATGCCTATGAGCTGGTCAAAAAAATAAATCTTCTTTCCAGTGGGCTGGAAATCAGTTATCAACTGACCAATACAGGCGAGAAAACGATCCATAGCAACGAATACATTCATAACTTTTTGGCCGTAGAACCATCGGAGATCGCCAAGGGATGCACGTTGAAATTTCCATTTGACATCAAGCCAAATCAATTTGACGAGCATATAGATACGGAAAACCTCTTGCTCATTGGCGATCAAGACATTTCTGTTAAAAATAGTCCCAAGGCACCCTACTTTCTCAGTGATCTTTCCGGAGGAGCGCCTATTGATGCCCGTTGGCAGTTTGAAAATAGCGTAGCGGGAATTGGAATCTCAGAATCCTGTGATTTCTCCTCTCGCTGGGTGGCGTTATGGGGTACGGGGCATGTCATCAGCCCCGAGTTATATCTCGACATTCACTTACTTCCTGCCGACACTCAGCAATGGACACGAACTTTTCGGTTTTATGATTTGGATTAGGGTATTGTGAATGCGCTGATCTCAAATCTGCCTTTACATTGAACCTGAGTTCGATTAATCAATTCTAATACAGGGCATCCTAGATAATTGATTCTAGCAGCAGAAAGATTCCTAAATTGAACTATAAAGCGTTTTGGGCTTGTTAATTGAGCATATCAAAACCTTAAAAATGGGTTAAAGACATAGTTTTCGAGGTTTTCGATCGGCCTTGGATAAATTTCGATAAGAAATTCAGATCATGATAATCAAAATTAAATCCTCTGTTTGAGCGAAGCGACCGGGTCGCCGGTGCGATTTAGGATTTATTGTAGGAACAGTCTGAATTTCAGAAATTTATACACAATCCCGGCGGGGAACCGCTTGATTTCTTTGTCCACCGTGGACTCGGATACTTTCTGCCGGTCCGACGTTTCGGTCAAGGCAGAAAGTATGAGCCCGTCTGGCTCAAAGACTTAAAAGGAATAAATATGGAAGCCCTAATACAAACCCCTCCTGCCGTCACTCAGAGGAGATTTTGGGAGGCCAGTGCGGTGGATAATCGACATAGGAGTCCTGTGCTAGGAGATTCCTACGACTTTACCGCCCACATCCTCTGCTAAAGTCTCTGAATGACGGGGTTTGGTAGTATTTTAAAGTCGAACTCAATTATTGAGGATAAGATTAGGCTTCTGTTAATCAATTGGCCGTGTATTGTCTGCCACCAAAGCTTTGGTGGTTGCCAAGTTTTGCATGATCTGTTTAATTTTTGGAGCCAGCGCCTCAAAAATCTCCGCATGTTCACCACTGCACTTTTGCCACGCCAGTTGACAGTCTTTCAGCCCTTGGAGTAAGGAGGAAAGCGTTTTAGCAAAATCATGATCAGGTTTGATGGATAGTTCCTTTTCCACAAAATCTTTTATAGGATCGATGAGTTTATCGAACGTTAGCGCTACACGAGCATGATCTTCTACGCGCTCCCAAGCGTCCCACATTTTCGTGATCTCTGCTTGCAACGAAGCTTCAGCATCAGCCTCACTTTTGGATGGCTTATTTACTGCTTTTTCGAGCTTGAAAAGTCCTAGTTCCCACTTGTCTGAGAGTCTGGAAATCTCCGCTTCATAGCCTTCAAGCGTAGTTGCCGTTTCTTCATCTATGAGCCTCAGGGACTTCAGCTGATTCACCAAGTTGAAACACCATGTTTGCTTCTTGTTGTCACTGTCCTCGTCCACTCCTTTAGCCTTCCAAACGAAAGTTTCCAAAAACACATCAGAGGGTAGCTCCGCTACCTCACTACTCAGCATTCGATTGATAGAAAAAGCTTCAGGTTGCATTTCCTTAGCATTTTTCAGCCTTTCCGCAAAGTCCAGACAGGCTTTCACTTGCGCATCCCCACTTGCCTGTAGGTCATCCACAGCACCTAAAATCAATGCCCTATAGTCGGTCGTTTCACTCATGGTCTTCTTTTGAAAACAAACTAAATCAAAATTTAGGTGGGATACCTACACGACCCCAAAACTTAGCCCATCCTCGTTTGCAACGTGAATTGGGATGAAAGTTTATACACATATAGCTGTCTCAGGTTTGTCCCGAATCTAAATTCGATTAGATTTAAACTAAATGTAAGGCGGGTAATGACTAATGGTGGTTGTTCTTCAGTTCTTCTTATCAATAAAAAAATGTACAATCAAGTCACATATCCTAAAGAAAAAATTAAAAAACTCTTGAAAGATCAATTCTTTACTGAGAAAGAGATGAATGTGTTGATAGGATATTTCTCTTTAGAAAATTGCGAAGCAACTGTAGGCAACTTTGCTAAATATTTGGGATACAGTCATTTTGCTCCAATAAATGGAATCGCTGGAAGAATGGGTAAAAAAGTTGCTCAAAAATTAAACTTACCCTTAAGAAAAAGAGAAAATGGAACTGAAGCAGGTTGGGATGTTATCTTTGAAGGCGAATCAATAAAAGAAGGTTTTCTTTGGCGGTTAAAAAAGCCATTTAGTGATGCCTTTAGAGAATTGGAATTCGATGAAATGAAAATAGACAATTCAATAACTGAAGAATTGCCTAAAGGAATTGAGCTCTATGAAGGATTAAAGCAGACGGTTACAGTGAATAAATATGAAAGGAATCTATTAGCGAGATCAATTTGTTTAGAAAAACATGGATTCACTTGTAAAGTTTGTGATTTTGATTTTGAAAAAAAATACGGCCAAATAGGTAAAGAGTTTATTCATGTCCATCACTTAAAACCAATTGCAGAAATAGGAGAAAAGTACAAAATAAACCCTGAGGAAGATTTAATTCCAGTCTGTCCAAATTGTCATTCTATGGTACACCGAAATAAAAGTAAAACACTAACCATAGATGAGTTAAAAGAAAAAATCAAAACGGAAGAGGACAAAAGCTAAAACGATCTTTGCGACTAAACTCCACTACCCACTAATCCCACCATCCCCTTTGCACTAGCTCATACTTGTAGCTCGCACTGAATCTTGAATAGAATACAAGCGGAAAGCTGGCACCAGCTGTAGTTTACACATATATAGCTTTTACTGGTTCATTCCGAGATCAAAATCTATTAGATTTAACCGAAATATATGGCTGGTAATGATCGCTGGTGGTTATTACAAGGCTTCAAAAAAATACTGTTTAGCAATTCTGAATTTTGTATCTTGATTGAATGAAAAAATTGCGGCTTTATTTGGATACATCAATTTTCGGAGGCCTTTTTGATGAAGAGTTCGAAGAATTTACTGTACCGCTTTTTGAAAGAATCAAAAACTCTGAATTTGAAATCATTTATTCTAACATTACTGAGCAAGAGTTAGAGAGTGCACCGAAAAAAATTCGAGAAACAGTAAATCAAATGCCAAAGAGTTTAACTCATTTTGTGAAATCCGATTTAGAAACTGCAAACCTTGCTAAACGATATGTAGATGAGGGAGTTGTCGGTGCAACGTCATTTGCAGATTGTCTGCACATAGCTCTAGCGACAATTCACAATGCTAATATTTTACTTAGTTGGAATTTCAAACATATAGTCAATGTTGTGAGAATCGTGGGCTATAATTCAATAAACAGCATTGAAGGTTACAAGCCAATAGATATTCGTTCACCAAGAGAATTAATGAATTATGAAGACTAAAGAAAAAGCGATAGAGAAAACTTTTGATGCAGTTAAATTTATGCGCAAACAAAGAGACAAAATATCAAAAGACGTAATGAATATGAGCCCTGAAGAAATCGTGAAATATTTTGAAAGGGACAGAAATACTAAGTAGCAAATTACGCCCCACGCAACTCCCATCAACCCCATTACCTGAATTCTCGAATACGAGCCGAAAGCTGGCACCAGCTGTGGGGACACTTGGGTAACGGGTCTTATGAAATCAAAATATCCAATCAGAAGCACTTGAATACGTACTGGGCCTAATCAAGCAATCTCTAAGGAAGATCAGAGATTAAGAGTACTTCTATCATGGAACACTTCTCACATGGAATTCGTAAATTTAATCATGGAAATTCAGAGAACAGAGAGTGAAATTCTTTTGAGGCTCCCTGCGAACATAGATACGCTGGGACTTCAACGCATGATTGATTATCTAAAGTACAAGGAAGCGACAGCTGAGAGTAGAGGAGCTAATCAGACCGAAATTGATAAACTGGCCAAAGAGTCCAAGGCAGATTGGTGGAAGGAAAACAAGCACCGATTCGTTAAATGAGGAAGTTGTAGATACCAATATAGTTTTTAGCGCAATCCTCAATTCAAACGGACTTATTGGTGAACTTCTCTTCAATTCTGAGGATCAGTTCGAATTCTATTCTTATGAAATCATTATTGATGAACTCACAAAATACAAGGCCAAACTTCAAGCATTAACCAAGATGCCCAAAGAAAAAATTGAGGTGGCCATTCATCAGGTTCTAAAAAACATCATACTTCTTTCATCTGAGGCGATATCCGAAACATATTTGAAACGAGTTTATGAACTTGCTGCTGTTGTGGATGAAGATGACACACCATTTCTCGCAACTGCAATTAGCATCGAGGCATCAATTTGGACAGGAGATAAAAAACTGATCAACGGATTAAGAACAAAGGGATTTCAAGATATCTACTCAACTGCGGAACTCTACGAGCTGAGAAAATAACGAAACGCCCACTAATCCCCATCAACCCCATTTCACTAGTTCAAGCTTGTAGCTCGGACGTAATTCTAAAAAAGGATACGAGCTGAAGGCTCGCACTAGATGTGGTTTATCTACATAGGGTATTTCGGGAAAAAGATTTGACTTTGGCCACACCAAAGAAAATTTGGTGCGGTTTTTTGAGTTGTTGTTAGGTGAGGCAAAAAGTTGTCTTGAACGATCGGGGAAAATCCTCCAAAATGCCGAGATATTTTTCTT
>JAVJOQ010000026.1:0-6723 GCA_040216665.1 Cyclobacteriaceae bacterium
AAATCTATCATCTAGGTTGCTTGACGGGTAAGAAGCTTCCAGGCTATCAAAATTGAATGTTTTAGATTCGAAATCCTTTATAATTCTTGAGTGAATATCACTTTGAGAAATTCCAATTGATACAAGTATCGATTGTAAAAATAAGTTAATAGAATTTTCTTCATTAAGTGTTCACTCTTTCCAGCGCTGGCAGCCAACGCCTATGTATGTGGTCGTGTGCCACCTTTCATAGGTCACCACTAAAATAGCGCCTTTTGTGTTTCCTTCCAACATCGGAAAAACTTAGCGAAGAACCTTTTGCAATCTCAGATGCCGAATCTGCTTGAGGCTAGATGAAAGAACCTCTGGCAAGTCATTCACAAATAAGCTATCTTGAAAAACACAAAAGGCGCGGGCAAGCAGCACACTCTTTCAGATACGCAGTGAAGCACATGGCGCATACATAATGTTAGCATCCGTTATTCTTTTTTAGTTTCGCTCAAGTTCGATAATACGAGTTCTTGAAATTCGTGTTCTGACAATTGTAAGTCAGTTCGGTCATACAAAGCCAAATGGCCTAGACCATTCTTCTTAGAGATTTTATATGCAAATGAAATTTTTCGCATCGTCTCAGTCGAGGCACAGATCTTTCGATGCTTGATCGTTCGATTGAGCTTATATCTTCTGTCTTTTAGTTTGAAATTGCCAGATTTAAGGCGAGTAATTCTTAAGGAGTCGTCCTGATTCCAATTTTCAAGTTCGGATGTTGCAATTGACATCTGTCGAAGTTCAGCGTATGACCAAGAATACCAATGATTAAAAAGTTCATACCGAATTGTGTCATTGTTCTCAGATATGGAGATGTCCATATGTCCTGGAAATAACCTTGAACCTTTATGTGAAGTATTAGTTTGTTGAGCAATTGCATTAGACATGAGATGGACTAAAATTGTGCATAGAAAAAGTCTCATGTTAGGTGCTTATAATGGATGCTAACACCCGGCTATGCGTACCTGGTGCCTTTATCTTACTTATACTATTTATCAGGGCTGGTTATTCATCACATCTAACGGACTTTGAATGTTTCGGGTATATCGGGTGGATATATGCGTATACATTTCCGTGGTCTTTGATGAGTTATGCCCCAACAAGGACTGAATATAGCGCAAGTCCACATTGTTTTCAAGCAGATGGGTAGCAAAACTGTGGCGCAGGGTATGAGGCGTTACGTTTTTCCCGATCTTAGCCTTTTTACTGGCCAAATAAACTATCTTTTTTACACTTGAAGCGCTATAGGGGCCGCCATCTGGTCCTTCGAACAGCCATTTTTTGGGTCGGTATTCTTTGAAGTAGAGCCGCAACAACTCCAACGCCTTAACGGACAGCACTGTATACCTGTCTTTATTGCCCTTGGCGTTTTCCACTCGTACCTGCATCCTATCTGAGATTATGTCGCTTATTTTCAGATTAAGCATTTCCTGTCTCCTCAATCCCGAAGAGTAAATTAGCGTCAATATGGTCTTGTGCTTCAGGTTGGTGGCTGCATCCAGCAGCTGCTGCATTTCCTCTACACTCAATACTACCGGCAGCGCTTCTACTTTGCGGGGTCTGTCCACCTCATAAAACCGCTGTGGCATATCAAGTACTTGTTCATAGTAGAATTTGATGGCATTGATCACCTGATTTTGGTAAGAAGCCGATTTACCACTTTTCACCACCTTGTGCAGATAGGCTTTAATGTCTATTTCGTTGAGTTCGATTAGCGGTCTGCCCTTAAAGTGCCTGATGAAATCCCTAAACAGGCTCACATAGGTTTTTGCGGTATTGAAGCTATACCTACGCGTTTCCAGCAGATTGATGTACTCCTTCATGCTGTCACTTGCATTGTAAAGTTCTAAGGCCTCTGTAGATTGCCTGACCAGCCCTAGGTCAGATTCTGGAGCATCGCGGTTGACTGGCTTATTTTTAAAGAAATAGCGGCAATTGACCCAGGCGATGCCTCGGAAAGTATGGAAAATTGCTTCCAGGTTTTCTTCCCTGTTGGCTACATAGAGCATACTGTAGGTGTCGTCCCACTGCGGGTTATCCAGTGTTTTGATAAGCGCCAGGACATTGCGAGTGGGGAAAAACTGCAACCCAATACATTTTTGGTTATTGATGACCAGGTGCCTCAGGGTAATAACGGGTAATTGATCCATAATTAGGTGTGTTTTGGTTAACCATAGTGCAAACCCCAACAGATTATTGGCCACTACCAAAAACAAGTGTGGAATTATCCGTATAATTATCCGTATAATTCCACGGCTAGCTACGGCCGAGGGATTAATCCTAATTATAATGAGCAATGAAAAAACAGGAAAGACGCTGCCTCGATTGTGGCAAGCCCCTGCTTGGTAGAACGGATCAGAAATATTGTTCCGAATATTGCCGTTCCTCCTACCATTACAATTTGTCGAAAGACAAAAAGGAATCTCTTTACCTTCAAATAGACAAGCAACTCAAAAAAAACAGGCGCCTGCTCATGGGCTATAACAAAGCAGGGAAAGCCACCCTCCGTAAAAACCTATTGCATGATGAAGGCTTCAATCCCAAGTACTTCACCCACTATTGGAAAAACAAAAATGGACAGGTCTATTTATTTTGTTATGAATATGGATTTCTGTCGCTAGAAGAAAATGGAAAGGAAAAGTACCTGCTGGTGACCTGGCAGGATTATATGCAAAAGTAAATACCCTATAAAAACTTAAAGGATAATATAATTATGGCGCATACATATTGTGTCGGTTCATGCCGTTAATATACCTGAATCAAAACATCAGTCGGAATATTTAATTTGTCATGAAGTTGTCGGATCATGTCTAGTGAAAGCTTTCTTTTCCTGCTCAATATTTCACTTGCTCTACTTTTTAGTCCGACTACCCTGGCTAAGTCCGTCTGGTTATAACCCAACTGTTCCATTCTGAATTTAATAGCTTCAATTGGGTCAGGTAATTCAATCGGAAAATTATCGTTTTCGTATTGATCAATCAATATTCCCAATATTTCAAGTTCATCTCCTTCTTTGGTACCTTTCTTAGCATCAAAAATTACTTCAAGCCTTTCCAATGCATTTTGGTAATCCTTCTTTGTCTTTATTGGCTTTAATTTCATAATCGTTAAATTTTATTCGCGTCAACCCTGTCGTATTCTTTATGAGTCCCAATAAACCGTATCCACATCATTTGATAATGGAAATTGATTCTAACAATTAGACGGTAGTTGTTTCCCTTTATATTGAAAACTACTCTATTATCTCCTAAAATACTTGCAGATGGATACTCCTTCTTTATCTCATTACTATTCTTCCACTTACTCCTCTCTGCTTCTCGAAACCAAGATTTAAGTTGTTGTTCACAATCCGAATGATTTACCCAAAACTCTCGCAGTATTTTCTTGGCTATTACTCTCAACCTTAACCTTTTTACAAAGATAAGCAATAGTTCCCCTATTGGGAACTACCCTGAAAACTATTTTTTTAGATGCTTTTTGGGCCTTAAGTTCTGGATTCTGGACTCCAGCACCCAGAACTAAACTGGCGGGTTACTTCCGTGCCTTCCTCTACCAAAAAGAAAAAGGCCCCCTCGCGGGAGCCCTTCTCAACTCAACCAAATAAAATCCCAACTATCAGTTACCAATATGGTTCCAGTTAATCAAGATATTCCATACCATCGGTGCATCGTGATGGTTCATATATCTGTGCAATGGATCGAACGTAAACGCGATCACACGTCCTGCGCCTTGAGGTACGTTAAAGATACCGCCATGCCCGATAATGGTCTGCTCGCTGCGTACCATCCCTGACAACACATAAGGGGTATCTTTCTTCCCTTCTTCTTTCTTAGGTTTCTCAACCTTCCTGTCGGGCATACCCATGATAGGCCCTGTGTAAGGAATCTCGTCTTTCAATGGCTTGGTGCCATACTGCATCAACATCATGTCACGGTTCACTTTATCCACCTGATACAGCGGACCGTTGCCTTTAAATACATGGAAAGTCTCGGGATAGCCATACAACACCGGGTTGTTGGGCTTGCGTGCCTTCACCGTTACGATAGATCCTGGGTGAAATAATCCTTGTGCATTGTAAGGTTCCAACTCGCGGGCAATACCCGTCTCCGCCACCATTCTTGTAGAGTTGTCGAGCGTTATTACTACGCCTCCATTATCTACAAACAATTTCAAATGATTCATACCATCCAATCCCGGGCCACCGGTCATGTCGTTGGTAGCATCTGGCGTACCATGAGATGGGAACTCAGCAGTTTTGGTAAACGGCATCGGGCCCCACTTGGAGTCCACACCGTGAATGAAGTCGCTGGCTTGTCCGCGCATACGGGGCACCAGGATTACATCAAATTTCTTGCGCAGGTCTCCTGCCTTCAAATCGTCCTTATCAATAGAAGTATAAGGAATACCTCTTTGCTCAAAAGTAAAGCGCGACCAACCTTCGTCCTGTGTACTGAACCAGCTATGGTAAATCGCCACACGAGGTAAGGTAACATCATGTTGCTTTCCACCGGGCGCACTCGCCATGGCTTTCATATCCAATTCAAAATCTGTTCCTATCTTATTCGCCTGGTCTTTGGTAATGCCTTTGAAGATCACCGATCCGGCACCCAATGTATCACCACCTATTACCTGCTGCTCATCCAACACCGATAGAGTCGCCTTTTTGTTTTGCGCCTTGGCCCAATACATCGCAGGCAATACGGTGTTTTGTGCTTTGTAATTCAATGCATACGTGCTACCACTGCCATCTACTTCTCCCTTGTACCTCACATCTGCCGTTACCGGCTGTAGGTCGCTTGCGCTAAACTTCAATTCCTCCTCCTCTTTCACATCCACACCATAGGCAAGACCGAGTGTCCACGCGATGTCATCATACGGAGGAAACTTCGCCTCCTTAGGATATTCCTGCTTTGTCAGCAATGTTATGGCCAGGTTACGGTAAGGCTGATCCATCAAGATCACATACTCCCCTTGTTTGGTTCCGGCCTTCGTTTCGTGGATCTCAATGCCCTGAACTCTCAGTTGATTAATAAGATACGCCACCATGGCCGGATCTCTTTGCTCTTTTTTAATGACAAACGCTTTAGGCGAATCGTTCTTTCCTTTCTCAACAGCGTTTACCCCTTTTTGGTAAAAATTGCGCAGCAACAATTTGCCGTTGTCTGCAGTGTAGGTCAATGATGCCAGCACACCTGCTTGCATGTAGTTGGTGTTGTTACGAATCGACCAGTTCACCAACTCCGTAGGAGGTGTAGGACGATACCATTCTCTGCTGGTAGCAGGGTCACCCGCATATTTTTGTTTGGAAAGATCGCGTAGGTAAGTGTCGGCACCTGCATTACCAAATGTTTCGTAGAAACGTCCGATGCTATTGTGGTTGTTCGCCACCCACATGGCGTATCCTGGCCACCAGCCATCGAAGAAGGCCCACGTGAATGTGGCGGGCAATCCTTGTGCGGCTAAAGTTGAAATGTCATGATTGGCCATTACCTGCCATTCACTGATAGTGATCGGATCCATGTAATCGTTGTAAGGACCAGTACCTGTAGAGATGTACAACAACGGCACTGATTCATGCAAGTCGAGCATCACAGTAGGATGCCACTCGTAATACATTTTATAAATGGCTTTACTCAGTTCCTGAGATACCTGTATACCATCGCGGTTGTTGTCGTGGAATACATACTTACCCCAGTAAGGTGTTCCTCTTGGGAAACCATCATCATATTCTTTTCTTCCCTTGGTATAGCGGTAGTACCAGTCTACCTGTTTGTCGCGACCGTCAGGCTCGGAAGCGGGATTGATCAATACGATCACATTATCAAGAATGTTTTTAACATCTTCGCGCTGACTCGTTACCAGCCTGTAGGCCAATTCCATCAGCATCTCAGGAGATCCCATTTCCGTTGAGTGCAATCCACCATTGAGGTAAAAGATCGGCTTGCTGTCGGCAATGATTGTTTCTGATTCTGCACGCGATACTTTTCTTGGGTCTGATAATTTACTGATCTGTTGCTTGTAATGATCCACGCGCTTCATCGATTCATCATTACCAATCACTACCAGCTTGATATCTCTTCCCTCCTCTGTGGTGCCTAGCTTCTCTACCTTTATATAAGGAGAGGCTTTCGCCAATGCCTCATAATAAGCGTAGATGTCAGCAGTGCGGTGCATCACACCAGGTGTTCCTATAATTTGCCCGAAATGTTTTCTCGGAGAAGGTACGTTGGGATCATCAGGAAGATCAAGTACCGAGGCAGGAAGAAACTGCGGATCGGTGGTGTATTCTTTTATTTTTTTGTTGTACTCCTCATCGATTTGCTGGGCAAACAATGAAGTGCTGCCCACAATTAGCGCAAAGCAGAAGGACAATAAGTAATGTTTTTGCATCGGAAACGGTTTGTTTGCCTCTAATATAGGCGTTACCCCCAAAGCAGACCCTAAGAGTACTGATAAGCGGTTGAGTTTGTTTGTGAACTGGATTCTGGATGCTAGTTACTAGAAACCAGTATCTACTACTCTATCTCTAGCGCGGAAGTTACTTCCGTGCTCTTCTACTCAATAAATCTAATATCAATCAACCCCTTCTCTTTTGTACAATAATCTCTGGCACTGCTGTACACATAGTCTTCCTGACGATCTACTATGCCAGCCCGAACGGGATTATCATGAACATACTCCAATTTCTGATCCAGC
>JAVJOQ010000003.1:0-2030 GCA_040216665.1 Cyclobacteriaceae bacterium
GTCGACATATTGATGAAGTTGATACAGGCTGCCAGAATGAGGAAAAGTCCAATCAAAGCAAATACAATAAGGGTTTGATGCGAGATGGCACCACCATAATGCGTGTCGTAGTGAATATCGGAGATGTGCTGGAGCTTATAATGATGCTTATTCTTGGCATTAGGACGATGGATGGCTTCATACTTTTGCAGCCCTTCCTCTACCAAACTGGGGGAGATATTATCTTTTAATCGGGTAAAACATTGCAGTGTTGTTGTGATTCCATTCCAACTATCTTCAGCGATAAACCCTCCGAACTCTTTTGTTGTGGGATAAGAAATAAAGATCTGCGATTGTTGGTGTGAATTGGGTGGCAGATCCTTCAATATTCCCCTGACAGTAAGCTCAATCCTGTTGTCTAGCCTCAGGGACTGACCTATCACATCGATATCCCCAAAAAGTTTAGCAGCCATTTTGTCGGTAAGTAGAACGGTGTTTGGCTCTAAAAGAAAATCGAAGGAATTACCTGAGGTCAATGGGTAGTCAAATATTTCAAAAAATTCTTTCTCAACGAAGGCTATTTCTTCACTATATTTTTGTTTTGAGCCATTCAGAGTAAGTGAAATAATTTTTTCCTCTTCGTTGACAATGCGAGCAACTTTTTCCGCATAATCATAATCTGTTTTGAATGCTACACTAAGGGCCGGGGGAACACTTGCAGTATAATCAATTATGTCGCGGCGCTCTTCAGTAACGATCCGAAAAATTCGTTCAGAATTATCATGGAAATCATCAAAACTCAGGTGGTATTTGACAAAAAGAAAGATCAGGATACAGCATGTGAATCCAAGTGCCAATCCAAGCGTATTGATGATGGCGAAGCTCTTATTCCTGGTCAGATTTCTCCAAGCAATTTTGAAGTAATTTCTAAGCATCTCCTTAATAATGAAGTCCTCACAATCGGTTAAATCAGTTCATCTATAGAGTCAGGGTCCAGGACGTTTTCCAGTTTTCTTTTCTCTTCCTCGGTGATGATCTTACCGTCAAATAAGTTGATGACCCGGTGGGCAAACGCAGCATCTCTGTCGGAGTGAGTTACCATCACGATGGTAGTACCTTCTTTATTTAGCTCCGTCAATAGCTTCATGACTTCCAAACCGTTTTTAGAATCCAGGTTACCAGTAGGCTCATCCGCCAGGATCAGTTTGGGATTGGCTACTACGGCTCGGGCGATGGCCACACGCTGTTGCTGACCACCGGAGAGTTGTTGAGGGAAATGCTTCTTACGGTGTCCTATTTTCATGCGGTCGAGCACAGTATCTACCATCTTCTTGCGCTCGGAAGCACCTAGTTTCATATAGATAAGTGGCAGCTCTACATTCTCATACACATTCAGCTCATCGATGAGGTTGAAGCTTTGGAAAATGAAACCAATGTTCCCTTTTCTCAACGCCGTACGATGACGCTCCTTAAAATTGGAGACCTCCGTGGTGTCAAAAAAGTACTGACCACCTGAGGGGTTGTCCAGTAACCCGATAATGTTGAGTAGCGTGGACTTCCCGCAACCGGAAGGACCCATGATGGCCACAAATTCACCTTTTTTTACATGTAGACTCACCTTGTTTAAAGCGGTGGTTTCTACTTCTTCAGTGCGGAAGATTTTTTCGAGGTCTTGCGTCTTTAGCATTTGTTTTTATGTTTTGAGCGTATTGAGCAGAGGGCATGGGGCATAGTGCATAGAGCCCTACAATGCTCACGTTTTACTGTTTAATAATGATTTTCTGAAATTTGTAATTTTCCTACTTAAAAGATCTAGCTCGACAACAAACTGATCTAATTGATCTTGATTTATAAATTTTCTTTGGTAAGCAACAACCAGCACATTGACAACTTCAAAAACAGATCGTCTTGCCATATTGAGAAAATGAGCAAAATCTTTATTTGAAAATGATCCAGAACCCTCTGCTATATTATTTGATATACTCAATGAGGCACCTCTAAGCTGTTCTGCAGTCCGGTATTTTCTTTTTGTGTCTATCATATCTGCCAGA
>JAVJOQ010000005.1:0-1640 GCA_040216665.1 Cyclobacteriaceae bacterium
TCAAAGTTCATAACCATTACAGAGCCTGCCATCGTACCTTCCTTCATTATGGCAACGGCATACAACAGCTTTCCTTCTTCCTTTAATTTTTCGCCATATTCAAGATGTGCGGGCCGGTGTTTCTGTCTGTTCTCCAACCCATTTGGATAATCCCTGGCGATGATCAAATAGTGCATAATGATAAATTGTTTATTTGATTCAAAAGTAATTTGATTTAAATAAGATTTTTACGTTGCCAGCGGATAGTCCTTTATCAAAACATCCAGGGGAATTTTTAGACTTGCGTGCAGGTTGCGAATCATGCTTAGGCTGAGCTTTCTTTTCCTGTTTAATATCAATGAAGCCTTGGCTTTATCTCCCAGAATTCGTCCTAAATCCTTTTGATTCATTCCTGATTCTTCCATGGAATATTTGATCGCTTCGATAGGATCCGGATCTTCAATGGGATAATGTTTTTCTTCATAATCCTCAATAAGGATCTCCAGAATTTCAGCCCGATCGTAAGCCTCTGTTCCTTTTGGCGCCATGAAAAGTACCTTTAATTCATCCAGCGCCTTTCGGTATTCAGCCTCGCTCCTAATGGGTTTTATGTCTCCGTTCATCATTTTTCCTCCTTAATCGATTCAATAATTCCAAATAGTTTCCGCGTCAACTTTATCATACTCACTGTGTGTGCCGATAAAACAAATAAACACAGTTTGTCTGTCATAATTAACCTGAACGATCAACCTGTAATCATTCTTATTGATATTGAATACTACTCTGCTGTTAGCAATTGGTCTCGCATGAGTGAAGCTATTTAATACGTCATTGGGCTTCTCCCAATTTGATTTTTTAACTTTTTGAATCCAGATTTTCAAACCTGTCTCCGTTTCCGGATGCTCGGTATAATATGCCTTTAGCGTACTTACCGCTACTATTCTCATCTCTTAGCGTTCAGATAAATCGTTAATCATTCACAATTGCAATCCTACTACAAAGATAATAAACAAGTTTCCATTATGGAAACCGTTACGGTTTTGATAGAGATTATTGAATTATCTCTGGCGGAGGACTTCCTGCTTGATGGTTTCTAAGTAATCTGGCACCCCACCCTCATCCTCGTTTCATACCTTCTATTGGAACTCCATGGAGTTACGTTGGGATGCCAGATCTCCTTTTATTCCCACCACTCTTCCTCATTTTCAACCCTTTGAACACGCCTTCAAACAAAAAACAGAACTGAAGTATGGCGCTCCTTGCTGATCAGGAAAAACCCATAATAACGCAGCCTTTTAAGGGAAAGATATACGATTTGAAAAATAAATTTTATTTAAAAAAATAGTTGCTGGTTTCGGTATTTCTCTTCCAACCGATTGCTGAAAATCAGCGTCAATGTGCCTATAAATTGTTTAACTAAAATTTATGACTAAAATGAAAATGAATGAAAAAAGAAGTGGTTGGTTAAAGATGCTTACAATGGCACTTTTGTTGACCGGATTATTTATCGCTTGTAATGACGAGGATGATCCGAAACCAGCCACAATCAATGCGCCAACTGTAAACGCTGCAACAGAAATCACAGCAACTTCTTTCAAAGTAAGTTGGTCACAGGTAACCGGAGCTGAAAAGTACTTATTGGATGTTTCCACCAATGCTAA
>JAVJOQ010000009.1:0-114950 GCA_040216665.1 Cyclobacteriaceae bacterium
TTATGTATGCGCCATGTGCTTAACTGCGTATCTGAAAGTGCGTGCTACTTGTCCGCTGCTTTTTGCGTTTCCCTTTCTTGGATAGGGTAGCAGACCTTTCCAGAGCCACTTGCTTCACTGGCTTCGCGCAGGCTCCGCATCCCTAAATGTAATAAGTTCTTTGCTAAGTTTTTCCGGAACTTGAAAGGAAACACAAAAAAAGCTATTTTAGTATTGGTTTGTGAAGGGTGGGAAAGGCCAGACACATGGGCGTTAACAACAATATGGAGCAAAAAATTGAACCCAATCAGATCAGCTGGAAAAGGATACTTGTATTTATTGTAGTAGCTACAATAGTATCTAATATTTTCAGATTCGACATTTTTGAATTTAAATCAGAGTTGGAAAAATTACCAACTTGGATATTCATCTTGACAGCTGTTCTTTTAGAAGGTGGCGGAGTGATAATAGGTGCATTCATTGCTATTTCATTATTGAGAAAACAGAGAAAAACAGAAATAACGCTTTTCGGGACATCAAAATCAAAAGGCTTTTTTATGGCAATGATTCCAATCATTATCATAACTATAATTGGAGTGAAAAATGAATTTGGACTGGGTGCGCATCTTTATGGTTTTATAGCGATAATCGGCACTCTAGTCTATTGCATAATGGAGGAATATGGTTGGCGAGGTTATCTACAAGAAGAACTGAAAACATTAAAATCTTGGCAAAAGTATCTGCTCATTGGATTTATGTGGTACTTGTGGCATTTGACTTTTTTGACCCAAGCAACTGTTGGCGACAATCTTTTCTTTTTGTCCATGATGATTTTTGGAAGTTGGGGAATTGGTCAAGTAGCGGAATCGACAAAGTCAATATTGGCAAGCGCTTGTTTTCATT
This sequence comes from Cyclobacteriaceae bacterium, assembly GCA_040216665.1. Taxonomy (GTDB): domain Bacteria; phylum Bacteroidota; class Bacteroidia; order Cytophagales; family Cyclobacteriaceae; genus ELB16-189. The sequence goes on from JAVJOQ010000009.1 coordinate 883, forward strand.
TGATTATCCAAATCATGATGTTCAATGCATTAATCAAAAATGGAATTGATGGGGCCGAGAAGCTGATCATTTTAGGGGTGTCAGTCGCCCTATGGTTTATGATTATAAAGAGGTGGGAAAGAGAAAATACTATTCCAGTCAAAGAAGATTCTGAGACCAGCAATGCTTCTTATTAGTTTTTTTTAATATTGAGAGGAAACACAAAAAATGCTAGATTGGTAAGTAGTAATGTAGGTCACTGACAAAACCGTTGTGAGCCACTAAAGCCAATACTGTGAATTTCGAAGAAGTAATTCAAAACGTATTCCATACCATCAAGGATATCGATGACAAAGGAAAAGTAGCGTCCTACATCCCTGAATTAAAAAATGTTGATTCAAAATATTTTGGTGTACACATTTCCACAATAGATCACCTCAATTTTGGAATAGGGAACTATCATGAAAAGTTTTCCATTCAAAGTATTGCCAAGGTGCTTTCACTGAGTCAAGCATACAATATACTTGGTGAGAAATTATGGAAACGCGTACATGTAGAGCCCTCAGGAACCGCCTTCAATTCTCTTGTTCAATTGGAAGTTGAAAATGGAATACCCAGAAATCCATTTATCAATGCCGGAGCGCTTGTTATTTCTGACATCCTTTTAAGCAATTTGAAGCATCCTAAAGAAGATTTTTTAAACTTTGTACAAAGTCTTTCCAATAGCTCAGAGGTTGGTTATTCTGACAAGGTAGCGATGTCTGAGAAGAATGTAGGCTACAGAAATGTAGCGTTGTGCAATTTCATAAAGTCATTTGGCAACATCAAAAACAAACCGGCCGATGTACTTGACTTTTACTTCCATCTTTGTTCATTGGAGATGAATTGTGAAGAGCTTTCAAAACTATTCCTCTTTCTAGCCAATGACGGACGTTCCCTGAGGGATGACAAACAGATACTTACAAAGAGCCAAACCAAAAGGATCAATGCCCTGATGCAAACCTGTGGGTTCTATGATGAATCGGGAGAGTTTGCTTTTAAAGTAGGGCTTCCCGGTAAAAGTGGAGTAGGGGGAGGTATTGTAGCTGTGCATCCCAAACAATATACAATAGCGGTTTGGAGTCCAAAATTGAACAAGAAAGGAAATTCCTATAAGGGAATGAGGTTTCTCGAAGAGTTTACCACAAAATCTGAGTTATCAATCTTTTAACTACTGAGCTAAATACTTATAGATAAAATAATAGGGCAAGTATTGAGCGGTTTATGGATTTCCATGGTGACTAACGCGAATAACAGGCCTACGCATCGTATTTTAGCAACATGCAATGTCAGTAACCTACGACAAATATTATCATACTAAAAGCTTGTTCGGAGAACCATATCCGGAACTGGTAGAGTTTTTCGCTGAATATCCTAAAAAGGGAAAAGTATTGGATTTGGGTTGTGGGCAGGGGAGAGATTCAATCCCTTTGGCCTTACTGGGATATACAGTGACTGGAATTGACAACTCGAAAGTTGGAATTGAGCAAATGACCCGGTTCGCAGAAGCTGAAAGTTTAGCCTTAACAGGAATAGTAGCCGACATTTTCGAGTATGACAATTTTGGCGAGTATGATTTTATATTGCTCGACAGTATGTTTCATTTCACGAAGAGGGACCGAAAGAAGGAAATTGATTTTATTAAGAGAATAATATCAAACATTGGAAAAGAGTGTTTGGTGGTTTTCTGTATTCAGGACACTGGAAAAAAAATTGAGATTCTAAATGAGGTGATTGACGCTGAAAAAAAACTGAGCAGATTAATTACAAAAAAGTTTGATTATATATTTGAAGACAAAAAGAGTGGGCACAGATCAAAGACTGAGTACCAAATGGTGGTTGTTAAGAAATAAAAACTACACCATGTGAAAAGGAATGGGGGAGGATTTGTAGGATTCTGTTCAAATTAAAATAGACTTATATGCTAGCAGTGATATTTGAGTGGAATAGTTGGATGAATTATAAGGCCGTTGCAAGCCTATTGGTAGTCATTTGTCTTGGCTGTAGCAGTCAACATCGAAAGGAAATTCAGTTTCAGGCCCTTATTGAATCTACATTTGAAAAACATCCTGACGCAGTAGGTATTATGGTACACGTTGAAGCTCCGAAACAATCCATATCCTGGAGTGGAGCAATCGGTTATTCCAATTGGGACAGAACCGACTCCATTCATGCTGACCAACCGGCTCTCATTGCAAGCATCACCAAAAACTATGTGGCCGTTTCCATATTGAGGCTTGTTGAACAAGGAAAACTTACGCTGAATCAAACATTGGATCAAATACTATCGGAAAAAACAGTCGATCTTATGGGGCAACATGGCTTTGATTTGAACACGATTACGGTAGCTCATTTATTATCGCACAAAAGCGGAATCCCTGGACACACAAGGTCAATTGAATTCCAGAATAAATTAGAGAACGACCCGATGTATCGCTGGACACGAGACGAGCAAATTGAGTTGGCCATCCTGCAAGGGGTAAGGGAGCCACCTGGAACTAGTTTTTATTATACCGATACCAACTATTTGCTGTTAACGGAAATCATCGAGCAGAAGACAGGAAAAGAGTTCACTTCTGCCATTAGAGCACTTGTTGGCTATGAGAAAATGGGATTGAATAATACATGGTTCTATTCCTTGGAGCCAACACCCAACAATGCGAGGCCTCTTATTCACCAATATGTTCCTGACAACAATGAAGACAGTTATAACATTGACAATTCGGTCGATTTGTTTGGTGGGGGTGGCATAGCAGCCACCACCGAGGATTTAGGTAAATACGCTTACCATGTTTTTAATGGCCATGTCTTTGAGAAAGAGGAAACTTTGGCGCTGATGTTTACAGATATTAAGGCTGAAAAAGGAGATCCGATTGAAGATTACATTGGGGATATACCGTGTGAGTATTTTCTAGGGATACAAGAATGTGGGTTTGATGGATTAAATTCTTACTGGCATTCTGGATATTGGGGAACTATATTCAGGTACTTTCCTGCGCTTGATGCATCTGTTGTTTTGTACGTTGTAAATGAGGCCGAATTTGAAAATATCGAACTAGACCTGATGAAGCAAGTGACCGGTATTTTGAAATAGCGTGCAGTATCGGTTTCTTTATTCATACATCACCAACGCACTTTCCAATTGTTCTTTCATCCTTTTTCTCAACCGTTCCGGTGACAGCACTTTTAGTCCGCTGCCAAACCCTAAAAGTTCACGCTCCAGTTCAAAGTTCAGCTGTACGTCAATGGCTAGGGTAACGCCATTGGCTGAGGTTTTAATAACACGTTGGCTATGGTGTAATGGTTTGGTGATGATGTAAGGCGCTGTGTGGTGGTCAGTCAATAACTCAATCTTCACGGGAGCTTGATGAGGCTTTACGGTTACACCAATGACATCATGAAAGTATTCACCTACAGATAAGCCTTTGGGTACGATGTACCGAGTGGTAGATTCTTTTACTTCAATTATTCTATCTAAGGCAAGCAACAATATGGGTGAATCCTTTTTTGTGGTGCCCATTACAAACCAACGGTTGCGGTACTCCTTGAGATAGTAGGGATGAAAGACAAACCGGCTGGCACTTTTTGCTTTAAAGGATTGATAACTTAATTCCAGGGCTCTCTTCTTGATGATGGCCTGATAGATCGTATCAATATATTCCAGTCCCTGCAGGTCTTCATTCTTCTCAAAGTCAATGACAGGCTGCTGTTGCGTTCTGGCTGAATGTATTTTGGTTTCCAGGCGCTGTACCATCCCACTCAATTCCTGAAAGTGACTGAACCCTTTGAATTGTCGGAGTATTTGTACTACCTCCGAAAGCTTGTCGAGGTCTTTAACAGTGAGTGGAATATTGGTGATGGAGTAATCGGGGTCTTCGTAGGTATAGTACTTCTTCTCCAATACAATAATGGGAGCGTTGTAGCCCAACTTGTCGCTGCGCATCAGTTGCAGATCCATCTGGATGGTACGCATGCTCACGCCCTTATCAATGCCCTCGTATTCGTAGAGTGCATTGCTGCAGGCTTCAATGAGGTCTTCCAACATCCATTTTCGCTGCCGGTTACTAAGGCACTGGTCAATAGTACGATAACGGATAAGGGCATTTCGGTTGAGGGGCATAGTGAGATTTTTTAGTAAAAGAGCACAAATAATGATTACTACGCAAATAGAGTGCGTAGTTAGGTATTTGGTTTGTAGTGTCGGTGGTTGATTGGCACTGAAGTAACTTCCGCGCCAGAAATAATGGGGGTATGGATATGGAAATAACGCTCCCGAATACGGATCAGTTACCAGACAAAAAGGTCTTATAGCTTAAAAGGAAAAGCCTACGGTAAAAGTTGACGTTCCGTAGCATGTATGGATGATTTCGTTATGGCTGCGCGCTATAGCGGATAGAATTTGCAGTTGCACCGAAAAACCGCTCTAAAGAAGTTGAGTAGGGAAGCGCATTTAGAGCCATACTGCCCGCAAGGGAATCCCAGTTCGAATCTGGGTAAGGCCGCAATTTTGCTCACCTCTTTTCATCTCTAAAATGCAGACTTAACATTTATTGTCTTTCGTCTAGCCAACCCGGGCTATTTACTATAATACAGAAGTTTTCATTATTCCCTTTTTTAAACAAAAAGTACAAGCTGATTTGTTTAAGGTTAACATTAGAAAAAAGACTTTAAGACAATATCTCATTCAACAAACCTTAATTCTGAATCGAATAAGCTAGTCATTGGTTTAGGGAATCTGAATAAAGTACCTAATTAATTACATCAATTTCCTTAGCCCCCAGATGGGTATTGAAGAAAATTTACTAGATTAATACCACTAATGATTTTCCAGTGCCTTACTTATTACCAACCAAACCCTACTTAACATGAGAAAATTAATACTGAATCAAATGCGGTTTTGCCTGATGCTAATGCTTGTATTTTCAACAAGTGCATTTGCGCAACTAAAAACACAAGTTGACAATGCAAGGACAACAAATCAGATACAGAACAATAACCTTCGAGGGCTTTCTAAAATTTACGATAAGCAATCCAATGCTCCAACACCTCCAGGTGATGATGCTCAATTGAGAAGATTATATGAGCTGGAGCTATTGAAAGATCCGGCAACAGGATTGATACCTGAGGGCATAAGAGAGCGGGAATTGGATTTTGCTCAACGCATGGGTGAAAGACTCGGAAAGGCAGGAGCAACCAACGGACGGGTGCTTGAGGCTTGGAAAGCTCGAGGACCTTATAATGTAGGAGGAAGAACCCGGGCATTAGCCATGGATATTGATAATGAAAATATTCTGTTGGCTGCAGGTGTTTCAGGAGGCATGTGGCGATCAGAAGATGGCGGCCAATCGTGGCGTAAAACCACTGGTTCTAATGAATTGCAAAGTGCTACAGCAGTGGTGCAAGACACTCGCGCTGGCTTTCATAATGTCTGGTATTATTCAACAGGTGAGCGAATAGGAAATAGTGCGAGTGGAAGCGGAGCCTTCTTTGCTGGCAATGGTATCTACAAGTCAATAGACGGAGGAAATACATGGACTATCCTACCGGCCAGTGCAGACAACCAGCCACAAACTAATGTTCCTTTAGATCTTATCTTTAATATGGCCATACATCCGGTCACTGGCGACTTGTATGCAGCTACTTGGTGGGGCATTCACAGAACAACGGATGGTGGAGTCACTTTTACAGAAGTTTTATCTTCAGGAAGAGACAGTTGGACAGATGTGATGATTACACCTAATGGTGCCATCTATGCAACTGCTGATAGTTTTGGCGCACCCAACCGAGGTATATTTCGCTCTATGGATGGCTTAGCTTGGACCAACATAACGGCCGCCAATTTTCCTGCACCCGGAGCCTCATCCTGGGGAAGAACGGTATTAGGGTATACACCTTCTAATGAAAATATTGTTTATGCCTATGCCGATAACAGGTTATCAAGTGGAGCATATTTATGGCGGTATACTCATGATGATGTTACACCAACTTGGGTAAATCTTAGTGCTAATATTCCCCTACTAGGTGGTGCAGTTGGAAACCTCAATACACAAGGGGGTTATAACATGGTAGTAAAAGTTCACCCTAGCGATCCTAATATTGTTTTTCTTGGAGCAACTAATCTTTATCGGTCTACCAATGGATTTACATCTACTTCCGGAACTGCATGGATAGGAGGATATTCGCCTGCCAACAATGTGAGCGTTTACCCTAACCAACATCCTGATCATCATGCGTTATTGTTTTATCCATCTGATCCTAATAAGGCCATCTCTGGAAATGATGGAGGGGTACATTTCACTTCAGATATATTAGCGCTCAATGGAGGTACCTTACCCGTGTTGTGGACTTCCCTTAATAATGGATACTTGACAACACAACCCTACGCCATTTCATTGGACCCCAAAGGAACAGGGGAGCATCTCATGGCTGGATTTCAGGACAATGGCTCTTGGTCAACTAGTTCGAATGATCTTCTTGTTCCCTGGGGTGAAGAGTTTGGGGGTGATGGATCTTACAATGCATTTGCTGATGGTGGATTAACCCGCTATGTTTCTTCCCAGCGAGGTAATATTTATCGATTGAATTATTTGTCGGCAGACGATCCTGCTGGGGATTATGTTTCCTTCACACGTGTGGTGCCTGTAGGTGCATCAGGTTTTGGATTTATTGCTCCCTTTACACTGGACCCAAATGATGACAACATCATGTATCTGCCGGCAGGCAGAACAGTTTGGAGAAACGATAACCTGGATGGGATTCCAATATTTAGCAATGCACCTACTTCAGTTAACTGGACCAACTTAAGCAATACGTTGGTTCCTGTCGGAAATACAATTTCAGCTGTGGCTGTTTCCAGACTTCCAGCCAACCGGTTGTACTATGGGACAAATACAGGGTTGATATTCCGGGTGGACAATTCCAACATTGGTGACCAACCCAGTGTAAATATATCATCAGGAAAAGGACTACCCGTTGGAAACGTAAGTTGTATCACCATTGATCCGGCCAATGCCGATCGTGTGTTTGTGGTATACTCCAATTATAATGTGTTGAGTATTTTCTATACCGAAGATGGTGGAAGTACCTGGACTAACATAAGTGGAAACCTTGAAGAAAACCCAACTGGAATAGGAAGTGGGCCATCTGTACGTTGGCTTGCTGTTGAAGGTAACAGCGATCGTTACTATGTTGGAACTAGTACTGGCTTGTATACCACAACTACTTTGGCAGGGTCGTCCACTATTTGGGTACAGGAAGATGCTGGTGGGATTGGTAACGTGGTAGTTCCTATGGTGCGCACACGTGAGGATGGATTTGTTGCCATCGCATCTCATGGCAATGGGGTGTACAGTGCCAAGTTTGAGGTTACACCTTTACCTCAACCCAAGTTGACAGTGGCCAATGCCATTGACGATTTTGAAGTCTTTGCCGACAGCCCCAATACGATTATTGATATTAGCGATGTCTTTGATGATGCCGATGGAAATCCAATAACCTACTCGTTGATCAATATCGATCCAGCGTTAATAACGGCTACGTTGGAGGGTAATTTACTCACTCTTGCTTATGCCCCTGGAGAAATAGGGAAGGGAACAATCGCTATAGTGGCAACGGCAGGAAGCGAAACATTATCTGAAGCTTTCAGTGTCACTGTTCGTGATCTTGAATATGTTATTTACAACCAAAATACTGCACCTTTTAATTCGCGTCCTTCTCAACTGTTCACAGATTTTGGTGGTTTGTTGGCTCAGAGTGCTGACGACTTTGAAATACCGGCCGGTCAAACTTGGACGATAGAAAGAGTAATCACTCCGGGTGGGGTCAATGGCTCACCTGTGTTGAATGTTGCACGTGTCATTATCTATGATGATAACGCAGGAAGCCCGGGAAATGAAGTATATAACAGTGGTGGGATTTTGCCCGCATCTGGCACTTCCAACCCCAGCCTGGAATTGGTTTTACCTGGTGCGGTGGAATTACCAGCTGGTAAATACTGGCTTACAGTTTATGTCGAGTTAGCTTTTGGAAGTGGAAACCAATGGTTTTGGAGTACAACATCTGCGGTAACTGGTGAGGAAGGTGCCTTTAGAGATGTGGGAGATTTATTTGGTACTGGTGCTACGGATTGGACACCGTTGTCCCTTACTTTTGGTGGTCCACCCATCGATATGCTTTTCACATTTTTCGGAAGTGCAACGGGAGTTCCCACTCCTTTGGCTCCATCTGAGTTGGAAGCGACATCGATCTCGTCAAATAAATTTAATCTGAGTTGGTTGGATAATTCATCTGATGAAATTGGTTTTTTGATAGAGCGCTCGACAGATGGGTCTAATTTCTCTAAGCGTACTACCGTGGGAGCAGATAACATCGAATATGCGGATACAGATTTATTTGATCCTGAATTGACTTACTACTATCGTGTGGCAGCCATTGGGCTAAGTGATACTTCAGCATACTCTAATATTGATTTCACGGCAGTGATTCCACAAGCTCCCAAAGCCAAGCTGGCCACATTTGTATTTTCATCCTTCTTCATAGCCAATTGGGAATCAACTCTAGGAGCAAAACACTACAGATTAGATGTTTCTTCAGATGACTTTGCTACGTTTTTGGATGGATATGAAAATGTAAAGGTGACAGGAACCTCTTATCCAGTGCGAATAAAACGGAATTGGTATTCATGGAGACATAAAAACAATGATGAGTATAAATACCGTGTACGCGCAGTAAATGATGGAGGCGAGTCAGACAATTCAAATGTCATTATAGTTACTGAAATCAAAAACCTCAAGCTCAGTGCGGCTTGTAGTGATGATCCATCTACAACCAGACGTTGGAAAATTTACAATCCGAATGTGGTAGATGTGGAAGTGGAGTGGTTTGTGTATAAAACTGGGGAGAGGGGTAATGTGATAGCACCTCCTGGCGACTCCTACGTAACTACTGAGGCCTATAATGGTGTGAATACAATGATTATTATCTGGCGCGATGATTTCCTCAGGTTTAGGTTGGCTGCGAAATCCTCTCGTGGTTCAACTTGTAATGCAGAGGGGTACGATATCGCAGAAGGCAGAACCCGCGCGGATGATGTAGGTGCGGAATCTGAGTCACCGTTTATTGTCAATTCTTGGCCAAATCCAGTGACAGACAAATTCCAGGTACTGATTGCATCACCGTTTGATGAGGAAGTGGACATGGAAATCTATTCCGTAAGAGGTGAACGCTTGTTTGCCACCAAGGCAATGAGCAATACGGTTGTAGAGATTGATGCTACGGGATATCCTACAGGAATTTTTATTCTGAAAGCCAAACAATTGATGTATCATAAGACCATTAAATTGATGAAGCGGTAACTTAAAGTAGTATTTATGTAAATTAGGACAAGCTATAGAGCTTGTCCTAATTTGTGTTTATTCAACAGTACATTTATGCCTTTTGCCTTATCCCTATTTATTTGTACAACACTTTGCATGTTATCATGTGCTCAAACCTACCCCATGCAACAACCTGACTCACTGGAGGTATCACCAAGTAGCATTCTGGTGGAGGGCTTTTTGATAAAAAATGATGGCCTTACTGCTACTTTTAAGATAGCTAAGGTAGTTGCGATTGGTCAGGGTATTATAAATGTTTTGAGTGAGGGAGATGATGTTACCATAACCCTCAGCGAAAGACTTAAAAACCTGAAGGGCCATCGACTTCAGATATACCTTGGCGAACAGATAGGCATTGATGCTTCAATAACCAGTTATCGTCTTATCAGTGTAAAAAAAAAGTAGAGCCACATAATTAAATAGAATATAAATCCGCTACTGGTAATTTCAGCTTACGGAGTAGATCCTTTGGTGACATTGAGGTAATGTCTCTGCAATCTTTTACAAAATGGGAGTGGTCAAAATAACTACTTCCCAGTGTATCCGATATCCTGACATGGCTCAACCTTTTAAGGTCTTTGATTGCATTATTAAACCGGACTATTTTGAATAATTTCTTTGGCGTAAGAGAAAAGTACTTCATGGTCATTCTCTCCAAGGTTTTTGTTGACACGCCCATTTGACATGATATTTGCCCGATGGTCATTGACGAAGAAGCACTGTGAACAATTTTTAAAGCTAAGTCCACCTTTGGTTCATAGTTATACTTGAGAAATGATTGTTGCATCAATTGGTCAAGGGCAGCAACTGTTAGATTGTTAGCAGACTCCAATAGTTGTTCAATGGATGAAAAGGTATTGGGTGCTAAGAAGGAGGAATAGCTTAACTCAGTTAAATACTCGGAGTGATGGTGAAAGAAATCAAGGCCAAGAAGATTGAGTCGGAATTTTATATTGAGGCACTTGAAGTGGGGCATCAAATAGAATGTAGTAACATCAGAGGTAGCAGGGTAGAAGCCTTGTTTTTTTGCTTCTATAAAATCAGTTTGTTCCTCTGTCTTATAAAACATCTTTCCTGAGCTAACTATCCAGGCTTCAACTCTACCATTGGGGATAGCTTTTAATACGGTGGGCTTGTTGGTTTCAAAGAGCTGATAAGCTTCTATGAATTGACAGACCATTTTATCCTCAGGAGTATATTCTAATAACTTCATTCGGGTGTCTGAATTTTACAATTTTATCGCTCACGCCAACGGTATTTTTGAATAAAATATTTGGTCGATGATTGAACAACTGACACTCACCTTATTGATACTAGTAAGTACCGTGCCAATTATACTGCTTTTTAGTGAAAAGCAAACAAATATGGGCAAGTATGCCGGTTTGTTGACTTTGTATCACTTGGCCTACGTGGCGCTCATATTTCTGCCATTAGCTTATTCTTACCTTGCAATTCCTGGTGGTTCAATGAACTGGACAGGCAAATTATTGGCCATCCTGTTTTCACTTGTCTTTTATTGGATGGTAAGACACCATTTCAATGATCATGACTTTATTGTATCCCCTCCATTAAAAGGATCAATCAAAAAGGTGACCAGGGTAGGGCTGATTACGATCGCTGTAATGTGTGTGCTAACGGTTGTATTTTCAAAAACTAAGCCTCTAGATATTGAAAAGTTAAGCTATCAATTGACCATGCCCGGGTTGGATGAAGAATTGTGGAGAGGAATCCTATTGGGCCTTCTTTTGATAATACTGAAAGATGGTAAATTTAAAATGGGACATCCTGCCGTGTGGGTGGTCACTATCATTTTTGCATTGGGCCACTCCCTCTATTTTAAAGATTGGGAATTAGGTTTTGCGCTGGACGCCTTTATCATAACCGGGGCATTAGGGTTCATTCTTGGTTGGATGACCATATACAGTCGAAGTATCTTACTGGCCATTGTCTTTCACAATCTCATCAACTTTTCAACCAATTTTATTGAGATGGTAATTCTTTAGTATGTTGAGCTAAAGAGTTCCTGTTGAATTGATAAGAAACACAATAAGTATAATGGATTGCCCCCCCCCCCCATTTGGGTGATCAAGCTGTTATGTCTCGAAAACAGATATATAATTCTACCGCTTATATTAGGAGTTGAATCAATGATTCCAAGAGTTCTTTATATTGCTCTTTGAAAACCAAATTAAAGCCATGAAGAATAGTCTAATCACACTCGTAACCTTTTTGATTGTAACTGCAGGTGCTCATGCACAAACCTGGAAAATTGATCCCAATCACACCAGCATCATGTTCAATGCCAAGCATTCTGGGATTTCGTTCGTCAATGGCAGATTCATGGAATTTGAGGCTACTGTAGAAGGTGGAACACCTGAAGATTTTACCGGGGCAAAAGTGACTTTTACTGCACAGGTAGGAAGTGTGAGCACAGGTGCGGAGGGACGTGACAAACACTTGAAGACGGCAGATTTTTTTGATATGGAAAATCATCCCACCATCAGTTTTGTGAGTAAGTCATTTACCAAAGCTGGGGACAATAAGTACAAGGTGGTTGGTGATTTGACCATGAGGGGAAATACCAAATCTGTGGAACTCACTGCCACGCACATCGGATCTACAAAAACCAGAGATGGTCGCAACAGTGTAGGTTTTCAACTGATCGGTAATGTTGACAGGAACGAATTTGGCGTATCTGGCGCTGCAGGTTCTGTAGCACCGACAATTGAAATGTTATGTAACGTGGAAATGGCAGAGCAGAAGTAGAGGATTACTAAAAGATTCGAATTAACTGGTCTATCCAGTAACTGAAAGGGCGTGCTGAATCACGCCCTTTTCTGTTGACTACATTCCAATCCAACTTTTCTATCAAAATGGGTTTTCATATAAAATTATTAACGCAACACTTGCGCAGCTAAATAACTGCATATATATTAGCAGTCAAATAGCTGCATATATGGAGTTAAGAAGAGATGTATTCCAAGCCATTGCCGATCCTACCCGCAGGGCGATCATTACCTTGGTGGCACTCCACGCCATGACACCTACGGCCATTGCTGAGAATTTTGATTCCTCCAGGCAAACCATTTCCAAACACATTCAAATCCTTACAGCCTGTGAGTTGCTCGAGCAGGAACAGAGTGGTAGAGAAATCTACTATCACTTAAATGCCAAAAAGATGAAAGAAATCGCAGACTTTATCGAACCATATCGACAGCTGTGGGATAAGCGATTTAATAAACTTGAAGCCGTAATGAAAAAATACAAATAGTATGGAGCACAAAACAAAAGTTGAAGCGGAAGAAGGCAAACAAGAAATCGTGATTACCCGGGAATTCGATTTGCCATTGGAGTTGCTGTTTAGCGCCTATGTAGAACCTGAAATTGTTGAGCAATGGATGGGAACCAAAGTGTTAAAGCTTGAGAATAAGCCTCACGGTAGCTGGCAATTTGAGACTACCGACCCTATGGGAAATAAGCACGGGTTCAATGGGGTTATCCATGAATTCCACTCCAACCAAAAAATTACACGGACCTTTGAAATGGAAAACTCTTCCTTTCCTGTCCAGTTGGAGTTCCTGGAATTTGAATCGTTAACGGAGGGTACGAGCAGACTGAACATGCAAATCCTTTTTAAATCTGTAGAAGACAGAGACAATTTGTTAAAACTACCCTTTGCACAAGGGCTCAACATGGCACATAACAGGCTTCAAGAATTGTCAGCAAATTAAACTAACAACTTTATGTCAAAGAGAAACAAAATCATTTATTGGGTGGCTACCCTATGGTTGTCATTGGGAATGGTGTCTACCGGCATTGTACAACTCATTAAAATAGAGGAAGAAATTGAGCTCGTTATTAATAAGTTGGGCTATCCTGTTTATTTTCTTACTTTGTTAGGGGTGTGGAAACTATTGGGAGTAGTAGCAGTGCTTATTCCTAAGTTCCCTTTGCTAAAAGAATGGGCGTATGCAGGTTTTTTCTTTGCTATGTCTGGGGCGGTATTTTCCCACATGGCCATTGGAAGTGAGGCCATAGATTATTTTGGCCCTGTATTGCTAATAGTACTCACCGTAGTATCCTGGTATTTTAGACCGGCCGATAGAAAAGTTATTACTGCTTAAATAAGTTATGATCTCCAGTGTAAATTTTTTCTTTAACAAAGAAAGCAAGTGGAAGAAAGAGTATGCCCAGTTGAGATCCATCATTCTTGCTTGTGGATTGAATGAGGAACTAAAGTGGGGTAAACCTTGCTATACCTTTAATGGCAATAATGTTGTTCTCATCCATGGGTTTAAAGACTACTGTGCGCTGCTGTTTCACAAAGGAGCCTTGTTAAAAGACACGCATGACATACTCATTCAACAAACCGAAAACGTACAGTCTGCTCGTCAGGTTCGCTTTACAGACTTAAAAGAAATAGTGAAACTAAAGGCTACGATAAAAGCCTATGTATATGAAGCCATCGAAGTAGAACGTGCCGGTTTGAAAGTGAAAATGAAAAAGACAACTGAGTTCCCCATGCCAGTTGAATTCAAGGAGGCACTTAAAGACCCCGAATTGAAGGCTGCCTTTAAGGCATTGACACCAGGAAGGCAACGAGGGTATCTACTTTATTTTTCCCAAGCCAAACAATCCAAAACACGTGTGGCGAGAATTGAAAAGAGCGTACCCAATATCTTTGAAGGTAGGGGTTACAACGAACGATAATTTTTTAAAACTACTTATGGCAAAGAAGATCATAAAGGAATTATCTGCCAATCAACAGAAAGAATTACTGAGTGTGATAAAAACTCGATTTGAAAAAAACAGGAATCGACATAAAGGTATTGATTGGTTCAAAGTAGAGAAGAAGCTAGAAGCCCATCCTGATAAACTATGGTCGTTGCATGAAATGGAAGCAACAGGTGGCGAACCTGATGTGGTAGGCTATGATAAAAAGAAAGGTGAATTTTTATTTTACGATTGTGCTGAGGAATCTCCCAAAGGTCGGAGAAGTGTTTGTTATGATAGGGAAGGACTAGAGTCCCGCAAAGAGCATCGACCCAAAAATAGTGCGGTAGATATGGCGGTTGACATGGGGATAGCGCTGTTAACAGAAGAACAATATCGAGCGTTGCAACAGCTTGGAACCTTTGATACAAAAACTTCAAGCTGGCTACAAACTCCGGATGCCATAAGGGCGCACGGAGGTGCCATCTTTGGTGATTTTCGTTATGGTCAAACGTTTGTGTATCACAACGGAGCGCAATCGTACTATGCTGCGCGCGGTTTTCGTGGCGTGCTTAGAGTTTGAGAATCGTCATTGCACGTGCCCGACCGCTGGTGGGATGTGCCAAGAGTGAATTGGCAATCTCCCAAGTCTGCTTCCAAATCTCTTTTCATAGCCATAAGATCGCCACAGTCAGCCGCCCCCGATCCAATGCTGCCTTCGCGATGACGGGCTAGAAGTAATTAACCTGTTACCATAGCTACTCCAGGCATAACAAAAAAAATGGCCTCCAATATGGAAGCCACCTTTCTTTACATTGTAAATACAATTTTTACTTCAAATCAAACCGGTCAAGGTTCATTACTTTATCCCATGCTGCTACAAAGTCTTTGACAAACTTGGCTTGTCCGTCTGCACAAGCGTATACCTCTGCCAATGCACGCAGTTCCGTGTTGGATCCGAAAATAAGATCGGCACGTGTACCTGTCCATTTTACTTCACCCGTTCTACGGTCACGTCCTTCAAACACATTTTGTGCATCAGAAGTAGCCGACCAGGTAGTGCTCATGTCAAGCAAGTTCACAAAGAAGTCATTGGTCAATGCCTCAGCCTCTGTAGTAAACACACCGTGCTTGGAATGATCAAAGTTGGTGTTCAATACACGCATACCCCCAACAAGCACTGTCATCTCAGGTGCTGTCAGAGAAAGCAATTGTGCTTTATCCACCAGCATCTCTTCTGCAGATGCTTTGTGCTTAGGAGCATAATAATTGCGGAATCCATCAGCTGCTGGTTCCAATGCTGCAAATGATTCAACATCAGTTTGCTTTTGCGTGGCATCCGTACGTCCAGGAGTAAAAGGAACTTTGATGGTCTGACCCGCATTCTTAGCAGCCTGTTCAATTCCAGCACATCCTCCCAGCACGATCAAGTCGGCAAGAGAAACTTTCTTAGTGAATCCTTTTTGGATTTTTGTAAGTGCCTTTAGCACTTTATCTAAGTGTGCCGGATTGTTTACCTCCCAATTCTTCTGCGGTTCCAAACGGATGCGCGCTCCATTGGCACCACCACGCTTATCCGACCCACGGAAGGTGGATGCAGATGCCCAGGCAGTAGCTACCAATTGCGAAACGGATAATCCGGAATCCAGTATCTTTTTCTTGAGTGAAGCAATATCCTTTTCATTAATAGGCTTACCTGAGGCTGCAGGTATAGGGTCTTGCCAGATGAGTTCTGTCTTAGGTACTTCATCACCCAGATAAAGCGCAATAGGTCCCATGTCCCTGTGCGTCAACTTGTACCAAGCCTTTGCAAATGCATCAGCAAATTTCTTTGGGTTCTTGTGGAACGCTTTAGAAATAGGAGCATAAATAGGATCCATTTTTAGCGCCATGTCTGCCGTGGTCATCATGAGCGCTTGCGTCTTGGATGCATCGCCCGCTCTTGGTGCTTGCTTTGCCTTAGAAGCCGCTGTGGGTGTCCACTGATGTGCACCTGCAGGACTCTTTGTTAATTCCCAATCGTAGCCGAGCAATACGTCAAAGTATTCATTGTCCCATCGTGTTGGATGGGGAGTCCACGCACCTTCAATACCACTGGTGATGGTGTCATCTCCATGGCCACTGCCAAACGTATTCTTCCAACCTAAACTTTGTTCTTCGATACCAGCACCAGCTGGCTCTCTTCCTACATATTTTCCAGGATCAGCAGCACCGTGTGCTTTTCCAAACGTGTGTCCTCCTGCTACAAGTGCTACCGTCTCTTCATCGTTCATGGCCATGCGGCCGAAGGTTTCACGGATATCAATAGCAGATTTTAATGGGTCAGGATTGCCATTAGGGCCTTCCGGATTGACATAAATCAATCCCATTTGCACAGCTCCTAATGGATTTTCCAATTCACGGTCACCGGTATATCTTTTGTCTCCCAACCACTCTGTTTCAGCACCCCAGTAAATATCTTGTTCAGGCTCCCATACATCTACACGTCCTCCAGCAAAACCAAATGTTTTGAAGCCCATGGATTCCAATGCCACATTACCAGCAAGAATCATTAAGTCGGCCCATGAAATCTTCTTACCATACTTTTGTTTGATCGGCCAAAGTAATAATCGGGCTTTGTCCAGGTTGCCATTGTCGGGCCAGCTATTAAGCGGGGCGAAACGTTGACTTCCAGAACCTGCGCCACCTCTACCATCTTGAATCCGGTAGGTTCCAGCCGAGTGCCATGCCATTCTGATGAAAAGTGGTCCATAATGTCCATAGTCTGCCGGCCACCAATCTTGTGAGTCGGTCATCAACTGGGTCAAATCTTTTTTAATGGCTTTTAAATTCAGCTTGTTGAACTCTTTCGAGTAGTTAAAGTTTTTGCCCATGGGATTGGAAATAGGGGCATGCTGACGAAGGATGTTTAAGTTCAACTGATTAGGCCACCAATCTCTATTGGATGTACCACCACCCGCTGTGTATTTTACTTCTCCTCCATGAAAAGGACACTTGCCTTGTCCGTTGGTATCGTACGCTTTGTTTGATTTCTTACTTTTCTCCATATGCTACTGATTATAATTAATTGTTAAGTCATGCTATAGTGACTTGTTATTCAAGATTACAACAGTATGCTTAATAAATCAAATTGATTATGTTTATGATCATATAGCTAATATCGATGACATTAACTCAACTGGAATACATTGTAGCCCTGGATACCTACCGGCATTTTGTGATGGCGGCTGAAAAGTGTTTTGTGACACAACCAACGCTCAGCATGCAAATTCAAAAACTGGAGGAAGAACTGGGGGTAAAGATTTTTGACCGGACCAAGCAACCTGTTATTCCCACAGAAATAGGAATTAGTATTATCGCACAGGCAAGGGTATCGCTTAGGGAAGCAGATATGATCAAGCAACTTATCAGCGATCAGAAGGATGCCCTTAGCGGGGAATTGCGGATTGGCATTATCCCCACGTTGGCTCCGTATCTGTTGCCCCCTCTTTATAAGTACATGACAGAAAAGTATCCTCAACTCAAACTGGTGATTAAAGAGACAATTACAGAAGAGGTCATTCACGAATTGAAAAACAGCAGGTTGGACTGTGGTATAGTAGTGACTCCTTTAAAAGACCAGGCCATCAAAGAAGATGTTTTGTTCTATGAAGAACTGTTTGTTTATGTCTCCAGGAAAAACGCGTTGTACGATAAGAAGTATGTACTGGCCGGAGAGATTGACCCTAATCAATTGTGGTTGTTAGAGGAGGGTCATTGTTTCCGCTCGCAGGTATTGAACTTATGCGAATTGAGAAGAAGCAGTGACTTTAATTTTAAATACGAAACGGGCAACGTAGAAACATTGAAACGGATGGTGGACAAAAGTGATGGTATTACGATATTACCAGAACTTGCCGTTATGGAATTGAGCAAAAGCCAACACAAGTTAATAAAGCGTTTAAAGGAACCCAGACCAGCCCGTGAAGTGAGTTTGGTAATTCATAGAGATCACATCAAGACTAAACTGATTAAAACGTTGAAAGAAGAAATATTAAGTATTGTGCCGGCTACCATGCAGAAGTTGAGGGATAAGAAAATAGTAGAGATCAATTATTGAGAAGAATCTTGTTCGTCATTACGAGCTGACGCGCAGGCATGTGAAATGGAGCGAAGTAATCCCGCGATACGAAGCCTTATCCTCAATTCAGGATATTACTTCTGCAAAACCTCTCACTTTCCTTCCTTGTTTCGCAATGACGTTACCAGTTCTTAATTTCCTCAAACAAATCTTTCCATTCAGGATTTATAGAAATTATTAGTTTGATTTTAGCCTTTCGGGATCCCGCCTTAATTTGTTTTTCTCTTATTATCGCTTCTTCAATAGAATGGAAATTCTCGTAATAGACCAATTTATTTATATTATAACGAGCTGTAAAACTCTTGGGGTATTCCTTTTCCGTATGTTCATTCAGGCGGGAAAATAAGTCAGACGTAACACCAGTATACAACACGGTGTTATTCACATTTGTAAGAATATAAACACTCCCTCCGCGTTCCATTTGATTAAATTAATACAAATGGTCTTCATTGTGCAATATCTGGTGTGTGTAAAATCCTTCCTTGATCTAGGAGATGTCCCGGCAAGGCCAACGGTTTTCCTTCCTAGCCACGCAATGACGTGTCCTACCGTCATTACGCGTGCCCGCCTGCTGGCGGGAGCTGAGGAATTGAAATGTGAGATGGAGCGAAGTAATCTCAAGATACGAGTGTCATCCTCCATCCAGGAGTCTCAAAAATCTGTTCGTCATTGCGAACGGAGTGAAGCAATCTCCCAAAATGAGTGCGAGACATTAAGGGATCGCCACGCTACGCTCGCGATGACGGTCTTATAAGATTTTTGAGACCGAAGCCCAATATCTTACTTCTTCAACCAGTACTTACCCAAATGATCGTTCCTTCTAGGAATTAAAATCCAATCCTTCGCTCTGCCATCAATGAACCTCATGCCCTCTTTGGTGTAGACTGCATCTTCTTCCATGGATACACTGAGTTTATTGTTGCCAAACTCAGGAACAGGTACTTGTGCATTCAGCTCAATAGAGTAAGCCGTATTTTCATACAGCGGCCATTCCCCTTCACCCTTAACGAATTCCTGCTTTTCCACATACGCAGTAGTAGGACCTGCACCGTGACCGTGGTAGCCTATAGGATGGGAGTAGAGTGTGCCGTCAATACCTTCATCCTTCATGATTTTCAATGCTTCCAATACCATGTCGTTACCGGTTTTTCCTGTTGCAAATGTGGAAACCTGAATATCTTGTAAACGATTAGAAACAGCAAGTGCTTTCTTTAAGTACTCAGGCACATCGGTTTCTCCAGGACGCAATACATAAGCATTCTCTTGTGTGTCGGTATTCAGTCTCAAATACGTAATTCCGAAATCACACCATAGCATATCACCATGTTGAATGACTTCTTCATTGTTGCTGTAACTCTCAATGATGTTTTTCTCTTTATTATAGCGTTGTATGCTAACAGAAGGAAAGAACCAGGTGCTCAATTTCAGTTCACGAATACGTTCGCGCATCCACCAGCGCACATCGGTTACTGTCGTGGCACCAGGAGTAATTACTTCCTGGGAAAATGCTTCTGCAATAATAGTGTGCGCAATGTTACCCGCTGTTTCATACAAAGCAATTTCACGCTCTGTTCTGGTTTCCAGCCAACGTACAGCCAATCCACCACCTTCAACAATTCTGCTCTGGTATTTTTTAGGCAAGCGTTGCATCAGGTTGCGGTACTCCGTGGTGGACAGTCCATCCGCATGTTTGAAGTCCTCTGAAATATTGAGCGAGATTTTCTTAGGATCTTTTGCACCAATGAATGTGATCAAAGCATTCCACTGATCGTCTTCATACCACTTTGGAGGATTCTCTTTAGGTGTCCAGGCGCTGGTATACCCAGGCATACCATGTTTTTGTATGTAATAACGCTCAACAGGTTTTCCAGGAGCGGGCTGATAAAAAGCAATAATGGTTCTGCGTCTTGCCGTGATCCATGTGGATGGGCGCATAGACCAGAACACCGGATCTTCATTGTATTCTCTATTGATGACCAACCACATGTCCACACCTTGCTGTTCCATTAATTTTGGCAACAAGTTGGTCAGGCGGTCTTCGAGGATTTCATCCATGACCTCAGCTCTTTCCTTCAGTGAAAGAAGCTGCGGCATTTCTTGCTGGGCAAACACAGACAGTGTACACAGGGCAAGTATCAGATAGGTTAAGTGTCTTTTAATCATACGGTTTAGATTTTTTTAAATGTCCTAAAATGCACCAGGGTAAACAATATAAGTTTATACCAGCGGGTGTATAAGTGTAAAGTCAAAAAAAAGAAGAACCGCGTTTCTGAGGGAGGAACGACCGAAGAATCTCTAATTGAATTTAACCTAAGTAGGAGACTCTTCGCTACCGCCTGCCTTTGCCGAAGCGGCTACGCGCAGGCTGGCTCAGAGAAGCGTGAACTGGTTGGAAAGACCTAGCCAAGGGATGCTTCCCGCCAGTAGGCGGACACTCGCTTTCACTCAGCATGACGATACTTTTTTTGACTTGGGGATTTTGCCTTCGGTCGGTGTTATCACCGATCCGAAATGATCCTCATTCCTATACCTTACTTCTCCAACCAGTACTTACCCAAGTGTTCGTTCCTTCTCGGAATCAAAATCCAGTCCTTGGCACGACCATCAATAAACCTCACGCCCTCTTTGGTATAGATCGCATCTTCTTCCATCGCAATTCGAATCTTCTGATTACCAAATTCAGCAATGGGAACTTGTGCATTCAATTCAATAGAGTAAGCGGTGTTTACATACAGTGGCCACTCTGCAGCACCTTCCATAAATTCTTGTTTTTCTGATAATCCAATGGTGGGGCCTGCACCATGACCATGGTATCCGATAGGATGAGAGTACAGTGTACCATCAATGCCTTCCTTTTTCATTTGTGCCAATGCCCCCAGAGTTAAATCATTACCAGTTTTGCCGGTAGCAAACTGCGCAATCTGAATGTCCTGTAAGCGGTTGGTGACAGCAAGTGCTTTCTTTAAGTAGTCGGGCACATCGGTTTCTCCTGGCCTCAGTACATACGCATTCTCTTGTGTGTCGGTATTCAATCGTAAATACGTAATGCCGAAATCGCACCACAACATATCTCCATGTTGAATGACTTCTTCATCGTTCCTGTAACTGTTGATAACATTTTTGTCCTTATCATAGCGTTGAATGGTGACAGATGGAAAAAACCATGTGGTCAATTTTAATTCACGAATGCGTTCGCGCATCCACCAGCGCACATCGGTAACTGTTGTTGCTCCCGGTGTGATCACCTGCTGAGAAAAAGCTTCTGCTATAATCGAGTGAGCGATGTTACCTGCCTGCTCGTACAAAGCAATTTCGCGTTCCGTTCTTGTTTCCAACCAGCGCACAGCTAACCCACCACCTTCAACAATGCGGCTTTGGTATTTTTTGGGTAAGCGTTGCATCAGGTTACGATAATCGGTCGTGGCCAACCCATCAGCGTGTTTGAAGGTCTCAGAGATATTCAGTGAGAGTTTCTTCGGGTCTTTGTCCCCGATCAAAGTGATCAATGCGTTCCATTGATCATCTTCATACCACTTGGCCGGACTTTCTTTCGGTGTCCATGCACTTGTATAACCGGGCATGCCATGCTTTTGGATGTAATAGCGTTCCACAGGTTTGCCTGGAGCGGGTTGATAAAATGCGATGATGGTTCTGCGTCTGGCATTGATCCAGGTGGAAGGTCGCATGGACCAGAACACTGGATCTTCATTGTATTCTCTGGTGATGATCAGCCACATGTCCACACCTTGTTGTTCCATTAATTTTGGTAACAGGTTCGTGAGGCGATCTTCAAGGATTTCATCCATCACCACGGCTTGTTCCTTCATCGGAAGTACTTCTGGCATTTGTTGCTGACCAAAAACAGCCAGTGTGGAAAAGATAAGTAGCAGATAGGTGGTGTAGCGTTTCATCATAACGTTTAGATTTTTTTAAATGTCCTAAAATGCCTCAGTGTATACAATAAAAGTTTATACCAGCGGGTGAACAATATCCGTCATTACCTGCCTGTGGCAGACAGGCGAGCTGAAGGGCTGGAAGTGGAATGGAGTGAAGTATTCCTATACTTCCTGACTCTAATCTAGATGTAACTGTATTTGAGACTCTTCGCTTACGCTCTGAGTGACGTGAGCTTCGAACTGAGACTCTTGACCTGTTGAAGAATCAGCAGGCAATACACAAGGAATTCTTAAAATCATATGAGCTTTGGGATGGGGTGTTGATTGGGAAAAATGGAAATCCTGGACGAGAGGCAGAACTTAATGGTTCCAAGGAGCAGGAGTTAGGGAAGTATGTGAAAGAATTTGTCACCATTCTTGAAAACAAGAATGCTAAGACCTTTCTCATAACCCATGAAGTGATCTCCGGTGATCATCAAACTGCATTCCCGAGAATGGCAGTTCGCAGTATAGGGTGGCTGTCAGAGTTAAACAAACCATCTTCGGATTACTTTGGAGAAACTCCACCTGGCTTAATTCCTCAACTTTTTGATCCTGACATTGTATCTCCGGATGGACTTTTTGAAGGAGGCTCGTTTTCGCCAGATGGGAGGGAGTACTATTTCACCAGGAAAAATGGAAAATATGCAGAACGCACCTTTTTTGTTATTCGATATGAAAATGGTAGATGGGGAAACGAGGCTGAGACTGACTTAAAATGGCCCAAATTCTCCGCAGGAGGAGATACCATATATCGTGGAAATAAATATAGAATTCTGACCGACACAGGTTGGTCTGAATACAAAAGCCTTGGAGCCCCTTTTTCGGACAAGCATATCATGGGGCTATCTTTTTCAGATAATGGAACTTCTTATTTTGATGAAATAGAATTTGATCAGTCTGGAAAACCCGATACAGTTGGAGCTATCAGTTATTCCCGCCTCATAAACGGTAAATATGAACCTCGCCAAAAATTAGGCAAGGAGATCAATACCGGAACATGGATTGCCCATCCTCACATTGCGCCAGATGAATCCTATTTGATATGGGATGTCAGAAGAGAAGATGGATATGGAGGGTCTGATATCTACATTAGTTTTCGAGCAAAAGATGGTTCCTGGCTTCCCGCAATGAACATGGGAGCTCAAATAAACACAGCATTGAGTGAAAGTGGTGCACGTGTGTCAGACGATGGAAAATACCTGTTTTTTACGAGAGGACTGTGGGAGATTAAAGAGGATGGAAGTGAAAATTGGGCAGGAAAGCCTTATTGGGTGGATGCTCAGGTTATTGAGAATCTCAGACCTCAAGAATAAGGACGACATTAAGAAAATAAGAAATATGAAAACAATAAGCTTAGTAGGATTGACAATCTTCATATCGTTTAACGCTGTCTTTGCTCAAGAAAATGTGGAGAGTGATTTCAGTTTTCCACTGCTAGAAGGCCCGTATATGGGGCAGAAGCCACCGGGTATGGTAGCAGAACCTTTTGCTCCCGGCATCATTTCGAAAGAAGGCTGGGAGATTGAAGGTGTATTTGCACCGGGCATGAAGGAATTTTACTTCACTACACGCAGCAATGAAGACACACCCATCACAGTAATTGGCTTCCGGCA
Source organism: Cyclobacteriaceae bacterium (assembly GCA_040216665.1). Classification (GTDB taxonomy): domain Bacteria; phylum Bacteroidota; class Bacteroidia; order Cytophagales; family Cyclobacteriaceae; genus ELB16-189. Next base: position 24,659 of record JAVJOQ010000009.1, read on the forward strand.
GCAAGACAATGTGTGGAAGAAATACATTGAATTCCCGCGCAGAGGTGAAGTATCGTTCTCGCCTGATGGTTCACGCATGCACATGGCCAAAGGTTACAAGGATCGTATGGGTGATGGATGGTCAGAACGCAAAAGCCTAGGCTCCATGTTTGATCGTGAAGACTGGGGAATTATGCGATTAACTGCCTCGGAAAAAGGCACCTATGTTTTTGACGACTATAAGAGCGATGATGTGATCCGCATCTCAAGTGTAAAGAACGGTAAGCGACAAGCCCCCGAAAAGATGGGGTCAATTGTCAACACGGGCAAATGGACAGCCCATCCTTTTATTGCTCCTGATGAAAGTTACCTGATTTGGGATAGCGAAAGGGAAGGTGGCTATGGTAAATCTGATCTTTATATTAGCTTCAGACAAAAGGATGGCTCATGGGGGCCTGCCATCAATATGGGCGACAAGGTCAACTCAGATAAATGGGATGCCTATGCGAGCGTCACCTCAGACGGCAAGTACATCACCTTCAACAGAGCGATAAGTGACGATTATAAGAATGTGGATATCTACTGGGTAGATGCACAGATCATTGAGACCCTAAGACCCAAATAGTAACCAAATAATAAGTAAGCATTAATGCAGATGGCAGGAAAGGACCGGAGCTAAGGAAAATAGCAGTAGTTCAAAAGGTAGGGGCGTGAAGGGGCATTCACCTTGAAAGAAATTGCAAAAAGTAGTACTTTGGTAGTATCCCAATGAATAGAAGAGATTTTGGAAAGGGCATTTTAGCAACGGTATCCAGCTTTGCGCTGATGAATACGCTCTTTGCTTTTAATGCTTTTGGAAATCGTATTAAGCCAATAGCCAATCATTGGGCTATTGCAATGAATGAACTTTGCGCAGATTTAAAGACAGAGACCATTACCCCTCAGCAATGGCAAATCCAAATTGAACAGCTTTATAAGCAAGTGGAGTTGGATGAGATTTTGAAGTTCATAGATTTTGAAAAACTACTCAAAGGTTTTGAATACCCTGATCTTGGGGTTCATACGCAAACAATTACGTTTCCTAAACTTTCAGGGCTTCCCGAGAAGACTGTTTTTGTTAAAAAGATTTTTGGTATGAAAAAGGATCGGGCTATTATTCCTCATGGTCATAGCAATATGGCTTCGGCTCATTTGATTTTGAAGGGAGAGATGCATCTTAGGAATTATGAAAAAATTAGGCATGAAGGAAAGCACCTGGTCATCCAACCCACTATTGACAAAATTGTTAAAAGGGGAGAAAGCTCCTCCATTTCAGATGAAAGGGATAATGTACATTGGTTCATTGCCGATACCGCTACTGCATTTACATTTGACGTTATCATGCTCGACTTGAATAATAAGCCGTATGATATTCACAATTTGGATATTAATGCGCAACAAGAATTGTCAGATGGTACACTAAGAGTACCTGTTTTGGATGTACAAGAGGCGTTAGCAAAATATGGAAAAGAAACACATCACTAGTTTCTAAGGAACAGGTAACTAACTTAGCAACATGAAAACAATGACTTGTAAGCAATTGGGTGGTGCATGCGACAAAGCCTTTCACGCCAATTCTTTTGATGAGATGGCAGCGTTGAGCAAAGCCCATGGTATGGAAATGTTTCAGAAAAAGGATGAGGCACACCTCAAGGCAATGGGAGAGATGCAACAGCTCATGCAATCACCCGATGCCATGAAAACATGGTTCGATAATAAGAGAAAGGAGTTTGATGCGCTGCCTGAAAATGGCTAGCAGTAAGGCCTCTTGCCGTTTTAAAAAGCGGTGTGGCACGAAGGCCTCGCTAAGCTATCTGTAAAGAGCTTTATAGCATGGACGGATTTCAAATAAAGTTGGATTGAGAAATCCTTGCCGTTATATTTAAAAAGAAAAAGCCAAATGAAGAATATCCTATTGCTCCTCATCATCACTTCATCGATGAGTTTTGCTCAAACAAAACCAGTTAAGATTTTTATTTCTGTAGACATGGAAGGCATTGGTGGAATAGGAACACCAAAAATGACCAGCGGTGGTGGTAAAGATTATGACACAGGGAGAAAGCTAATGACTGCTGAAGTGAATGCGGTAGTAAAAGCCATTTTTCAAACTGGAGCAGCTACAGTAGTTGTTAATGATAGTCATGGTGATATGCAAAACTTACTGCACACGGAATTGGATCCTCGGGTGGAGTATATCCAAAGCAACATCAAGCCGTTGGGTATGGTGCAAAACCTGGATGACAGTTTTGATGGTATCATTTTCATTGGCTACCATGCCATGGCAGGAGCGGAGAATGGATTTCTAGCCCATACTGGTTCGGGTAATGTAAAGGGACTTTGGTTGAATGGTACTGAAGTCGGTGAAGCAGGATTGAATGCCTACTATGCCGGAGCGAAAGGAGTGCCCGTGATATTGGCAAGTGGTGATAAAACTTTCGCTGAAGAAATAATAAAGCTGATACCTACGCGTACGGTGGTAACAAAAGAAGCCATTGGTTCCAGCGCGGCTAAATTATTACACCCTGATGTAGTGCTCAAAGCGCTGCAAGAGCAGACAACAGCCGCTATCAAAGATTTAAAAAACGCAAAAGTACTTGCTGTGAAACAGCCGGTAGAGTTTATCTTAAAACTAGATGCACCCACACGGGCTGATGTAGCTATGGGCATCCCTGGAATGAAACGAGTGGATGGTTACACCGTGTCTTATAATGCAAAGGATATGGATGAAGCGTATAAACTGATACGTATCATTTACAAATACCTACAGTGGTAACCTCACAAGATTAGGACGCAACATGACTTCTATCGCTGATGGTTGAGGTCCAGAATTATGGACGTCCAAAACAAAGCCATACTTTAATTTCAAGAGAGGCATTGTAACCACTCAACCATTCATCATGGGTGAGGTCAATTGATCATTATTATGGGTTAGGTAAGCCGTTCAATTCTTATCTTAAGCATTGAACCTACAACCGATTTATTATGAAAGTTAAATTACTATTCTTATTGACATGCCTCTTTGTGCTAGCAGATGCTACTGCCCAGAAGAAGTATGGTGAACTGGCCAATGGCCCTTATAAAAAATTAGTAATCCGTGGAGCCATGGTTTTACCTGGTCATGGCGGACCTCCCGTGGGCCCTTATGATATTGTGATACAGGGCAACATGATCACGGACATGATCGCTTTTGATCCCATCACCGCAGAGCGGAGAGGAGCAACAGAAAGGGTGACTGGTGATCGGGTGATCGATGCTACGGGAAAATACGTAATGCCCGGCATGATTGACCTGCACATGCACTTGCGTCAGGAGCCTATGCCTATTGAATATATCTATTATCTGAAATTGGCGCATGGTGTTACTTCAATGGTACCAGGAGCGGACAGAGGAATTGATAATGGAATGAGTGAAGCGGGTAAAAGCAAGTCTAATTCCATACTAGCACCAAGGTTGTTCCCGATATGGGGCTGGGGTGCGAAAACAAATTATGATCAGGTCTTCCTTGACAATCCAGCCAATGTAAAAAAAGTGGTGGCCGAAATGTTCAGCAAAGGAGCCCACGTAGTGAACGTAGGTGATTTGGGATGGAACCAGGAATTGTTAGGAGCAGTTTGTAAAGAAGTGACAGCAGCTGGCGGTATTACTACTTACCACATTCCGCCTAATACCACTTCGGTAACACAGGCCGTAGACGCTGCACGATTGGGTGTTACTATGATTGAGCATCATTACGCTTACGCGGAATCTTCGCTGGACAGATCCGTTCAGGACTTTAGTCCGACTTACAATTACAATGATGAGAACGCACGTTTTGGTCAGGCTGGAAAAGTGTGGTCAGAAGCCAACAGAGAACGCCTGCTCTCCGAAGTAGCAGATTCATTAGTGGCTTATGGGGTTACCATGTTACCTACTCGCGTGGTTTACGAAGCCAACCGTGATATTATTCGCGCTTCCAGTTTACCCTGGCACAAAAAATATACCCATCAGACATTGATGGATTGGAACGGTCCTGACCCTAACTACCATGGCGCCTATCATTATGACTGGACCAGCGATGACGAATACTACTGGAGTTATGCGTACAAACTTTGGGGAGAGTTGATTTATGCGTTTAATAAAAAAGGAGGACGTGTGGCTTATGGTACGGATGATAACTACATCTTTGCCACGCCAGGATTCTCTAACATTCGTGAATTGCAGTTGTTGAGAGAAACAGGGATGCATACATTGGAAGTATTGAAGGCGGCAACGTACAACAGTGCCAAAACTTTACGTCAGGATAAGTTAGGTTTGGTACGCCCTGGCTACATCGCTGACCTGATGATCATTGACGGAAGTCCGTTGTACAATTTGCGTTACATGTATTCTTTTGGAGCGCTTACTGTTGATAATGAGGGAAAAATGTTTCGCAAAGGAGGCATCGTGCACACTATCAAGGATGGTATCGTTATGGAAAATGCCAAGCTGATGGAAGAAGTGGAAAAGATGGTAGCGGAATCAAAGACAGAAGGAAAACTTTCTGCCATGGAAGAACCATTTGTGATTAAGAAGGATTAGCATTCGATCAAATTATATTTGACAGGCCCCGGTCTATGTGTAAAAACATCACTGGGGTTTGTTGTTTTTACAATTAGTGGATTGTTATCTGCCTCCTATCATCCTAAAGTTCAATTGATCAATAATTTGGAAATAGGAGCAAATCAATTGCTTATCTTAAGCATTGAACCTAACAGCCTATAGCGACTATGAAAGTAAAACTATTATTCTTGGCTCTCTGTCTCTTTACGTTGGCCGATGCCACAGCGCAAAAGAAGTACGGTGAACTGGCCAATGGCCCTTATAAAAAATTAGTAATCCGTGGAGCCATGGTTTTACCTGGTCATGGCGGACCTCCCGTGGGCCCTTATGATATTGTGATACAGGGCAACATGATTACGGATATGATTGCATTTGATCCTATCACCGCAGAGCGGAGAGGGGCAACAGAAAGAGTAACGGGCGATCGTGTAATTGATGCTACAGGAAAATATGTAATGCCAGGCATGATTGATCTGCACATGCACTTGCGCCAGGAGCCTATGCCCATCGAATACGTTTATTATTTGAAGTTGGCACACGGCATTACCACCATGGTACCTGCTCCTGACAGAGGCCTCGACAATGCCATGAGTGAAACTGCAAAAAGTAAATCCAATACCATTCTTGCACCCAAAATGTTTCCGCTCTGGAGCTGGGGAACTGGCACCAACTACGATCAGGTTTTCCTTGACAATCCTGCCAATGTGAAGAAAGTGGTGACTGAAATGTTTAGCAAAGGTGCTCATGTAGTAAGCTTGGATGGAGGACCAGGATGGAATCCGGAATTGTTTGAAGCAGTGTGTAGGGAAGTAAATGCAGCTGGGGGAATTACCTCTTTTCATATTGCACCCAATACCTCTCCGGTAATTCAGGCGGTAGATGCTGCGAGATTAGGTGTAACCATGATCGAGCATCACTATTCTTATGCCGAATCTTCTTTGGATCGGTCGGTTCAGGATTACAGTCCCACCTACAATTACAACGATGAGAATGCTCGCTTTGGTCAGGCTGGAAAGGTATGGTCAGAGGCCAACAAAGAGCGACTGCTCACTGAAGTGGCAGATTCATTGGTGGCCTACGGTGTTACCATGTTACCTACTCGCGTGGTTTACGAAGCCAACCGTGATATTATTCGCGCTTCGAGTTTGCCATGGCACAAGAAGTACACGCATCAAACACTAATGGACTGGAACGGTCCAGATCCGAACTACCATGGCGCTTATCATTATGATTGGACCAGCGATGACGAATACTACTGGAGTTATGCGTACCAACTTTGGGGAGAGTTGATTTATGAATTCAATAAACGAGGCGGACGTGTAGCTTATGGAACAGATGATAATTACATTTTTGCTACACCAGGATTCTCTAACATTCGTGAATTGCAATTGTTGAGAGAAACGGGAATGCACACGCTGGAAGTATTAAAAGCAGCCACGTACAACAGCGCTAAAACTTTACGTCAGGATAAGTTAGGTTTGGTACGGCCCGGCTACACCGCTGACTTGTTAATCATTGATGGTAGCCCGTTGTATAACTTACGTTACATGTATTCTTTCGGAGCGCTTACTGTTGACAAAGATGGAAAGATGTTCCGTAAGGGAGGCATTGTGCATACCATCAAGGATGGTATCGTTATGGAAAATGCCAAGCTGATGGAAGAAGTGGAAAAGATGGTAGCGGAATCAAAGACAGAAGGAAAACTTTCTGCCATGGAGGAGCCGTTTGTAATCAAGAAGGATTAGTAATTTTTTAAATAGTAAAGCTTGTGGCATTGGTGTCACAAGCTTTTTTTATGACTACTTCACAATGGCAAATATTCTCACCTGTCCGCCTGACCCACCTTTTAATTTAATGGGTGCGTTGATCAAATAAGCTCCGGTAGGAGGTAGTTCATGGAGGTTGGCTACGTTTTCCAATTGAAACTTCCCGGCACCATTCACAATACCATGCACAGGAAACCCATTGGCCACAGCAGCATCTGTACTAAAATCATCAATGCCAATACCGATAATGTTTCTTTGCGAAATCAGAAATTGAGCGGCCTCCGGTGAAAAGCCGGGGAAATGCATCTGTCCATTTTCATCTTCATTCTTGTAGGCATCATAGTCGCCCCACTTTTTACTCCAACCTGTCATCATAAGCACAACGGCACGATCGGGGATAGGTCCGTGTTCACTTTCCCATTGTTCTAGATCTGCCACGGACAAGGTGTAGTCTGCATTAGCAGCACATTGAGTACTTACATCAATCACTACTGCCGGTCCGAACAATTCATTGTAGGATAATTGATCTACTGAAGGTTGATTATCTGCCGAGTGAATAGGTGCATCAATGTGAGTGCCATAGTGTTCAGGAGTATGGTACTTACCCATACCCGGAGCACCACTTGCCTGTGTAAAGATGGTGTCGTAATCAAATGGATTACCTGCAGCGTCTGGCCAATAGGCACTGGTCTCACTCAATGTATGCGTGAGGTCAACTACCTTTAGTTCTCCATTAAACAATTGCTCGAACTTATCTTCTTCCTTCTCGCGAGCAGTACATGCCGATAGTAAGATTGTAACTCCGATGTAAATAGAAAATCTCAAAATGGTTATGAGGTTACTACAATCTTCTCCATCACATCACCTTCTCTAATCTGGTCAATCACATCCAAACCTTCAACTACTTTACCAAATACGGTATGATTGCGATCCAAATGTTTTGTGTTGTCTCTTCCGTGGCAAACGAAGAATTGAGATCCACCTGTGTTTCTTCCTGCATGCGCCATTGACAATACACCGCGATCGTGGTATTGGTTTTCACCATCCAACTCACAATCGATTTGATAGCCAGGGCCTCCCATGCCTGTACCATCTGGACATCCACCCTGGATAACGAAATTAGGAATCACCCGGTGAAATGTCAGTCCATCATAATATCCCTTTTCAGCGAGGTCTGTAAAATTCTTAACGGTGTTTGGGGCATCCTTCTCAAAGAATTCCACTTTCATTGTCCCCTTATTGGTCTTGATTTCAGCTGTTTTCATTGTAAATAAATTATTAATCAGAAATGAGTACGCAATTTGCCACAAAGTCAGCTAGGGTCAAAATTTTAGTCCTGGCTTCTCCTCATCGACTACCAATAGATTCATCAATCTGTTAAAGCTTGAATACCTCTCGACCACAATTCCTATTGTGGCTTTTGATTTTAAAATTAACCCAAAAAGTCATTGGACTTTTTGCACTACGTGCTGATGATTGAAAATGAAATACATACAGAAATTTCATTGTGGTGAATTTATTCTCATTTTCAATACCAGGGTTAAATCCTGACATTCCTGACGATTTTAGTCAGGAATCGTCACCCAAAGGGCGAAATTGTTATTCATAATGACAATTTTGGGATTAACTTGCAAGTAATAGTAAAATCTGAAAATCTATGCGAATCATTGCCCTCCTCTTTTTGGCCGTTGTATTTTACAGCTGCACCAATTCTTCAAAAGAATCAGCTGCTGATATCACCATCATCAGAGATAATTACGGTGTTCCCCATGTATTTGGCAAGACCGATGCCGATGCTGTATTTGGATTGATCTATGCCCAGTGCGAAGATGATTTCAACAGGGTAGAAGTCAACTACATCAATGCTATGGGCAGGATGGCAGAAGTGGAGGGTGAAAAAAGTCTGATGAGTGATTTGCGCATGCAGTTGTTCATTGACACTACTAAGGCTGCGACCATCTACAATGAAAGTCCAGAGTGGATGAAAAAATTATTGGATGCTTTCGCCAATGGGGCAAACCATTATTTAAAAACACACCCGGAAACAAAACCAAAATTGATTACGGAATTTAAACCCTGGATGCCATTGATGTTTAGCGAGGGGAGTATTGGAGGAGATATTGAAACCATTTCATTGAAAGAATTGGCTGAGTTTTACGATCCCAAAAATGACATGGCATTTATTGAGCCTGCTGTACCGGAATGGGAGAAAGAGCCTACAGGTTCAAACGGATTTGCCATAGCACCATCGAAGAGTGCAACAGGCAATGCATTGTTTCTGATTAATCCCCATACGTCATTTTACTTCAGGCCAGAAGTGCATGTAGTAAGTGAAGAAGGCTTGAATGCCTATGGAGCCGTGACATGGGGGCAGTTTTTTGTCTATCAGGGTTTTAATGAGCACAATGGCTGGATGCATACCAGCAGCAGTGCAGATGCCATTGACGAATATGAGGAGACTATTGTGAAAAACGGTGAGGAATTGTTTTACAGGCATGGGGAAGAGTTGAAGCCATTGGTTTCTAAAACCATACGACTGGCTTATAAGGATGGCGACAATGAAGCTACTAAAGAGTTCACTGCTTACTTTACCCATCATGGCCCTGTTATTGCCAATCGCAACGGAAAATGGATCAGCATCAGTTTAATGCAAGAGCCGCTAAAGGCTTTAACGCAATCCTATACACGTACAAAGACCAGCAGTTATGAGGAGTTCAATAAGATGATGGAGTTGAACACCAACTCGTCTAACAACACTGTGTATGCTGATGATGAGGGCAACATAGCTTATTACCATGGCAATTTCATACCAGTCCGTGATGCTCAATTTGATTGGTCCAATCCTGTGGATGGAAGTAATCCGGCTACGGATTGGAATGGCTTGCACACGGTAGAAGAATCGGTGCATACATTGAATCCTGCCAACGGATGGATCCAGAATTGTAATGCTACTCCATTCACCGTTTCAGGTGAGGAGAGTCCTAAACAATCTGATTATCCTACCTACATGGCGCCCGATCATGAAAACTTTAGAGGCTTGCATGCGGTAAGGGTGCTAAAAGATTCTTCCAATTTCACCTTAGACAAATTGATTGGCGCGGCCTATGATACTTATCTACCTGCATTTGAAAGGTTGGTGCCAGCGGTTGTAGTTGCCTATGGAAAAGTGAAACCTGCTAATCCGGATTTGAAGGAACCCATTGAAGTGTTGGCCAACTGGGATTACAGGTATGCTGAAAATTCCGTAGCTACTGCAGTTGCGATTTACTGGGCACAGGACTTGCAGAGAATGGTAGCGGACAGAGCGTCAAGAAGGAATGGCGATTTGGCTTTAATTGATTACATGGCCAATCAAACTTCTGACAAGGAAAAGCTACAGGCTTTATACAACGCAATCAGTATCATTCAAGCCGACTTTGGCAATTGGAGAACTGCCTGGGGGGAGATCAACAGGTACCAAAGAATTACGGGCGACATCGTTCAGCCCTTTGATGATTCCAAACCAAGTATTGCTATTGCCTATCCGTCTTCATTTTGGGGATCATTGGCTGCCTACGGAAGCAGATCCTACCCAGGTACAAAAAAATGGTATGGCACCCGAGGCAACAGCTTTGTGGCAGTGGTAGAATTTGGTGAAAAAGTAAAGGCTAAATCTGTACTGGCGGGTGGTAACAGCGGAGATCCTTTATCACCCCACTTTACAGATCAGGCCGAAATGTATAGAAGAGGAGAGTTCAAAGATGTACTGTTCTACCGTGAAGACATCGAGAAGAATGCAGAGAGAAAGTATTCTCCTAAGAACTAATTAATGTCGATGGTCAATATCCATAGCTCAACTAACTATGGATATTGAACATCGACTGAATTCAAATAAAAACGAAAGAATGTCATACAATAGTCAACTAAGAACAAGCAGAAGAATCCTCATGGGCCCGGGCCCCAGTGATGTTCATCCTCGCGTGCTGCAGGCGATGGCCACGCCACTGATAGGTCACCTCGATCCGGAGTTTGTTACCATTATGGATGAGATCAAGGAGATGGCACAGCTCACATTTCAAACCAAAAACAACCTCACCTTTGTAGTTTCTGCACCCGGTAGTGCGGGTATGGAAACTTGCCTGGTTAACCTGCTTGAGCCCGGTGATGAAGCCGTGATTTGTATTCATGGTGTGTTTGGTGGAAGGATGGCGGACATTGCTGAAAGGGCTGGAGCCAAGGTAACTAAAGTAGAAACTGAATGGGGACAATCCATTGATCCTCAGCAGTTAAAGGATGCTCTTAAAGGGCTTCAACCAAAGCTTGTAGCCATTGTCCATGCGGAGACATCTACTGGTGTACTTCAGCCTTTGGAAGAGATTAGTAAGATCGTGCATGATGCCGGGGCTCTACTGGTAGTAGACGCAGTGACCTCTTATTGTGGAACACAGCTAAAAGTCGATGAATGGGGAATTGATGCCGTATATTCGGGTACACAGAAATGCCTGAGTGCAGCGCCAGGTTTGTCTCCGGTGTCTTTTAGTGAGAATGCAGTCAAAGCCTTGGATGCCCGCAAAACCAAGGTACAAAGCTGGTTTCTGGATTTGAGCATGGTGAAAAACTATTGGCAGGGGGCCAAACGGGCCTATCATCACACTGCGCCAGTATCCGCTATGTTTGGATTGAGAGAGGCATACAGGCTGGTGCTAGAAGAGGGATTGGAAAATAGGTTTAAGAGGCATCAGCAAAACCACCTATTGCTAAAAAAGGAATTGGAACCGCTGGGTTTTGAATTTGTGGTGAAGGAAGGGTACAGGCTACCCATGCTCAATGCAGTGAAATTACCAGAAGGTGTTGACGATGCGGCAGTAAGATGGCAACTCCTGAATGAATTTAATATAGAAGTAGGAGGTGGACTCGGAAAATTTGCCGGCAATATCTGGCGGATCGGATTGATGGGAGAAAGCAGTAATCCTAATTATGTCAACACACTTGTAGCCGCACTCAAAACGATAATAAAATAATCTTCATGACTCAGTTTAAAACCAATTTACCTGACGGTGTATTTGCCGCATCCGTCACTCCATTGAAGAAAGATTTTTCTATTGATCATGATGCGTTGCTCAATCATTGTAACTGGCTGCTGGCCAATGGAAACAATGGCATTTGTTTTATGGGCACAACAGGTGAAGCCAATTCATTTTCTTCTCGGGAAAGGATAGCAGCTTTAGATTATCTTATTGAAAAAGGAATGCCGCCTCATCAACTTTTGGTGGGTACAGGTTGTTGCTCTCTGGTTGACACCATTGAACTCACACGACATGCTGTGTCGAAAAAAGTAGGAGGTGTGTTGATGCTGCCACCTTTCTACTATAAAGGACTTACGGATGAAGGATTAACCAATTATTTCAAGCTGGTAATTGAAGGAGTGGCTGATCCGAAATTAAAAATTTACTTGTACCACTTTCCTAAAATGACCGGAGTACCGTTTACTGTTTCATTTGTGAAAAACCTCGTCAGCTTATACCCTGATACAGTGGTAGGCATGAAGGACTCAAGTGGAGACTGGAATAATATGGCGACTATATGTGGAGAAATTCCCGGCTTTAAACTTTACGCAGGTACAGAAAAGTACTTTTTGGATGTTTTAAAAGCAAAAGGAGCAGGGGTGATTTCAGCCACTACTAATCTTACAGGGTCATTAGCGGCCGAAGTATATGCTCATCGAGACGACAAAAGTGCAGATGAACTTCAAGCTCAGCTCACAGCTGCAAGGTTGGCCTTTGAGGGAGCATCATTTATTTCCGGTGTAAAGCATGTGTTTGCCAAGCGCAGTCAAAATTCAGATTGGCTCAATATCCGACCTCCTAACAGCAATTTGACTCCACCCCAAATAAAAGAATTAGAAGATAAATTGGAGTCAATAGGTTTTAAATAATCCGGTTGTCGCCTGGCAGGCACTCTTATCTGAACCTACTTGTTCAGCGTGGCGTTAGATATCCTATAAAACCAATTGATTAGTGGCTGATTCCTTTCTATTCATTCCTGATATCACCGGGTTTACAAAATTCGTCAATTCGACAGAGATTGAACACGGGCAGCATATCATCTCAGAACTATTGGAAGGCATCATCGAGTCTAATCAACTTGACTTGGTGGTGAGTGAAGTAGAAGGAGATGCAGTGCTCTTTTATAAGCACAATACCATCCCCACCTTTGAAGAGCTGGTAAGCCAGTCGGAGAAAATTTTTATAACCTTTCATGAACAATTGAAACAGCTGGAAGCACACCGTATTTGCCAATGTGGAGCTTGTAGCAGTGCCATCAATTTGTCGATTAAGATAGTAGCTCATTCGGGAGCTATAGGATTTACTAAAGTGCTGAACCACGAAAAACCCTATGGCGCGGATGTGGTGAAGATTCATACACTTTTGAAAAATAACGTAAATGAAAAGGAGTATGTGCTGCTGTCCGATAGCTTAAGCGAGACTTATAAGAAGGAATTGGAACAAGTTTCTATAGCGTGGGTGAAACCAAATTCAACTCCATCAAGTGAAGGAGAAAGCCAACACCACTATTTTAGTTTGTTTCCGTTATTTGAGCATGTAAGAGAGCCTGTTCGTCCAAAACCGCCAGAGCGACTGCCCGACCCTTATGTTACCTCCATTTATATTGAAAGGCCTAAGGAGCATGTATTTGAGGTCCTTATCAACTTGGACGTTCGTAAATTATGGAATGAGGAGGCCAAAGAAGTAATTTATGATGAGCATAAGGTCAATAGGGTAGGTGCGAGTCACCAGTGCGTACTTAATGATAATTCAGTAATCAATTTTGAGAGTTTTACAGACGAGATCGGTGAGGGTAAACTGATCTACGGGGAGAAAATACTGGGTATAAAAATGGCCAGAGAAGTTGCTGTTTTTTTCATTGTTGAAAATGAAAGCAATGGTGCGCGTCTTATCCTTGAGTTGCACATCAAACCGCTGCCTGTCATTGGATGGCTCATTAAATCGCTGATGTTATACAAAATGTCAGGCACACTTAAGGATCAACTGAATTCACTTAAGTCGTTGGCTGAGCGCCAATAAAAAGACATGGCTATTTCTAAGTGTGAGAGGAATATTCCTTAGCCAAAAGATGCTTTTGCACTTTGCCCAATGCCGTGCGCGGAAGCACCTCTACTGAAATAAACTTTCTAGGTACTTTGAAGGAGGCCAGTGATTGTTTGCACTTCTCCTCCAATACAGATTCATCAAGGTTTCCATCGGTTACGATAAAGGCAACAGGGAGTTCACCCCTTACTTTATCTGCAATGCCAATAACTGCAGCTTCCTTAATACCGTCTTGCTCCATCAGAAATTCTTCAATCTCTCTTGGATAAATATTGAAACCACCTGAAATAATCAACTCACTTTTGCGACCGCGCAAAGTGTAATAACCATCTTCAGAAACCACTGCCATGTCTCCGGTTTTGAAGTAGCCATTTTCAAATGAGGCTAAGGTAGCATCAGGCCTGTTCCAGTATTGAGAAAACACATTAGGACCTTTAATATGAATTTCTCCTTCTTCATCAACACCGGCTTCTTTGCCTTCTGGCGTGATGATTTTTACAGATGTACCGGGCAAAGGAAAACCCACTGTTCCCGCTCTTCGCTCTCCAACATAAGGATTACTTATGTTCATCAGTGTTTCCGTCATACCGTAGCGCTCCAGAATAGTGTGACCATACTTTTCGCGAAAGGCATCCAACACCTGAGGGGGAAGCGGGGCGGAGCCAGAAACAAACAACCGCATGGTGGAACTTATGGACAGCGCTTCCTCATTAGTTTTTTCCAACAGCCTCACATACACAGTGGGGACGCCATAAAACACAGTTGGCTTAAAATCTTCGCACTCGTCTTTTATTTTTTGGTGCTCAAAACGAGGCAATAGTCGTGTCGTAGCACCCGCTATGAAAGCGCAATGCATTCCATTGGCAAGGCCGTGCACATGAAAAAGCGGGAGGCCGATCAAAAGCCGGTCTGTTTCCGTAATCTTCCAGCAGGTGTTTAAGTTGATGGCATTAGCAATAAAATTGTTATGAGAAAGTACTGCGCCTTTTGAAGTACCGGTGGTTCCGGAAGTGTATATAATGGCGGCTGGACTATCCCCTGTGGCCTTGCATTGAGCAAGATCTTTGGGTTGACTTTTGGCTTCATCAGCTAAAACTTTCGCATTCCATATTGTCAATCCTTCAATGTCGTTGAAAGCAATAATGCCCTTCGGAGTTGCATCATTCATGATATGGGTAATTTCGCGCTCTTTATAGAGGATATTAATGGGCACGATAATAATGCCTAGTTTAAGGCAGGCCAGGTAGATATCTACAAATTCAAGGCTATTTTCAAGGTACAGCGCCAGCCGATCGCCAGTTTGAAGTGCTTTTGCGGTAAGGACATGACCCATTTGATTACTTCTTATATGGAGTTCATGGAATGTTATCTGAGTGCCACCGAATTCGAGGGCTATTTTATCCTTCCTGTCAATAAAAGAGAGGCTGAAAAGGTCAATTATGTTCATAACAAGCAACTTATGTTCTTAAGGATAAACAATTAAAAAGAGGATAACCAATTGTATTGTGATATTATTATGTAACGCTAACTATCTCATTTATTGGATATAGTCACTTGTGGCTAGTGTTTTACTTAATCTGGTGAATGTAAGTGATGGATCAGATAAACTCGTCCCCTAAAGTGAGCAATTAATCCGACCGAATAATGCTCCACTTGAATTGATAAATCATTCAGTCCTTTGCAGGATGGAAGTCAATATCTTTCAGAATATTAAAGATGGTATAAATTATTAATTACTGATTATTCGAAGTAACGGTTATTGTCCGATCCTTAGACTCCTTAGCTACTTTCTTTAGATTTTTAGCATACCTGCGCTGCAAGTCTTTGGCCTTTTTTTGAACCATCTTATCGTGCTTTAGACCTGGCTTGGGACAATCCCATTCTTCTATTTTAGCTAACGACTTGGTCTTAAAACCTGAATCTTCAAAATAATCATGATTATTGGCCATTGCTTGTTTCCTTTTGGCCATAGCATAGCGCATCCTATGGGCCTTGGCTTTCCGAAGTTTAACAGTTTCAGGAGTGGGGCAAAACATGGGATTGCTTTGACAACCTATGGCAAAGAGGGTCAATATGGCAACTAGGCGCGGAAGCATCTTCATTACTCAACGTTAATTTACTTAAAATATTTCATTTAGTAAATTGAATCATAGAGAGTTATAGATGATTGGATTAACTAAATGAGCATCTTAAAGCTTCACTTTAACCATGAATCCGAGCTTGATTTTTTACTGGGCAACAAACCAATCCATTCCGTAGCTGGTAAAAAAATGGTAGATTCAGTATTCCAATGAGTCATCGATTAATTCAATTTCCTTTATGAGCGCTTATAAATTTAATCTCAATCAAAAAGAAGTAGAAGTAGAGGCAGCGGATGATACCCCGTTGTTGTGGATACTCAGGGATAACCTGGGTATGACAGGTACTAAGTTCGGATGTGGTAAGGCGTTGTGTGGTGCCTGTACAGTCCACTTGGATGGACAACCTGTACGGTCTTGCTCCCTGCCAGTTTCTGCCATTGGAGAAAAGAAGATTACTACTATTGAAGGCATCGCTCAGGGAGATTTGCACCCGGTGCAAAAATCATGGATGGAGGAAGATGTTCCTCAGTGTGGTTATTGCCAGTCAGGGCAAATCATGTCAGCCGTGGCATTACTGAATAGCAATAGCAACCCAACAGATGATGATATTGATCAAGCCATGGCGGGTAACATTTGCCGATGTGGAACTTATGTAAGGATCAGAAAAGCCATCAAGCGTGCAGCGAAAGGAGGAACAAATGAAGGATAAAATATACAAAATCGATAGGAGGACTTTTCTTAAGGCAACCTCTATTAGCGCCACGGGATTATTATTGGGCATGCAATTCAGTTGCACCAATACATCCAAAAAATTGATGGGTGACCCAGCGGCTAACTTTTCACCCAATGTGTATCTCAACATTAATGGCTCAGGCGATGTCACCATCATTGCTCATCGATCGGAGATGGGGACAGGAATTAAAACCAGTCTTCCACTTGTACTGGCTGATGAACTGGAAGTGGATTGGGAAAAAGTGAAAGTAGTACAAGCTGTTGGTGACGCTAAATATGGAGATCAGAATACGGATGGTTCCTACAGTGTACGTATGTTCTATCCCATCATGCGACAAGCTGGTGCGACCGCTCGAAGAATGCTGGAACAAGCGGCTGCCAATGAGTGGAAAGTTGACGTAAAGGAATGTAAAGCAAAAAACCACGAAGTCATAAACAGCAATGGCGATGTATTGGGTTTTGGCTATCTGGCGGATAAGGCGGCTTTGCTTCCATTACCTGATGAGCAAGAGGTGAAACTTAAATCACCTGAAGATTTTAAATTCATTGGTAAGAAAACTTCAATCGTTGATCTCGAAGATATTGTAACTGGTAAAGCAATATTTGGTTTGGATACAAAATTGGAAGGAGCCAAAGTAGCGCTTGTAAAAAGACCGCCTGTAGCTGGAGGCAAGGTGAAATCGTATAAAGCTGATGCGGCCATGCAAGTATCAGGCGTGCAAAAAGTATTCACATTGGAGTCACCCGGGTTCCCAATTCAGTTGGACAGCCCTTTGGGAGGAGTGGTGGTAGTTGCCGACAATACATGGGCAGCTATGAAAGGCCGTGATGCCCTGGAGGTGATATGGGATAAGGGTTTAAATGCCAACTATGACTCCACGGCTTACATTGAAACCATGATGACCAAAGCGAAAGTGAGTGGGAAGGTAAGACGCGGTCAAGGTGATGCTACCAAAGCATTGAAAGCGTCCAGTAAAAAAGTTCAGGGTGATTTTCGTGTGCATCACTTATCCCATGCACCGATGGAAACCCCATGCGCCATGGCGCACTTTAAGGATGGTAAGATAGAGATTTGGGCACCTACACAAGAACCGCAATGGGCTCGCGGGGCCGTGGCAGCAGCATTAGGTTTAGAAGAGAAGGATGTTACGGTCAATGTTACCTTGTTGGGTGGTGGTTTTGGTAGAAAATCAAAACCAGATTATGTGGTAGAAGCTGCACGTATAGCTAAGGAAAGTGGTTTCCCTATCAAACTACTATGGACGCGGGAAGATGACATACAACACGATTACTACCATGCGAACTGCGCACAACACATCAGTGTGGGCATGGATGAATCAGGAAAAGTAAATTCATGGCTGCACCGCACGGTGTTTCCATCCATTGGCTCTACCACCAATGCCAAAGCCAATGAAC
Source organism: Cyclobacteriaceae bacterium (assembly GCA_040216665.1). Classification (GTDB taxonomy): domain Bacteria; phylum Bacteroidota; class Bacteroidia; order Cytophagales; family Cyclobacteriaceae; genus ELB16-189. The sequence goes on from JAVJOQ010000009.1 coordinate 42,338, forward strand.
CCTCAGGCTCTGAGCTTTCACAAGGGGTGCTGGATATGCCTTATGATATTCCTAATGTCTCCTGCGAAAGCAACAACGCCCATGCACAAGTACGAGTAGGGTGGTTGCGTTCGGTAGCAAATATCAACCATGCCTTTGCCATTGGTTGTACTTTGGATGAAGTAGCTGAAAAAAGAGGAGTGGATCCAGTTCAAAATTTACTCGATCTATTAGGTAGTGATAGAGACATTGACATGGCGTCCTATTCCAAGGATTTCTGGAATTATTCAGAAAAATTGGAAGAGTTTCCATGGAGTACGGCACGCTTCAGAAATGTAATTGAAGAAGCAAAGAAAATGTCAGGGTGGGGGAAAAATATGCCGGATGGAAGTGCTATGGGGATAGCAGCACATCGTAGTTTTCTAAGTTATGTAGCGTGTGTGGTGGAAGTAAAAGTAGAAAACGGAAAAATAAAAATACCTAAAGTATACTACGCAGTAGATTGTGGGGTCGCGGTGAATCCAGAAAGAGTGAAGGCTCAATTTGAAGGTGGAGCAGTCTTCGGGGCTAGTATTGCACTGAAGAGCAAAATCACCGTGAAAAATGGAGCTGTACAACAAAGTAACTTTGATACCTATGAAGTGGCGCGCATCACGGATGCTCCTCAAGAAACGGAAGTATATATTGTGCCGAGCAACGAGAAACCCACGGGAGTAGGAGAACCTCCAGTGCCACCCTTTGCCCCAGCATTGTGCAACGCATTGTACCGAGTTACGGGCAAAAGAATAAGGCAGTTACCAATCACCTTGTAAATTTTTCTGAATATTCAAAGACGATTTTAACCACAAATCTTCACTTGTGTTCAGTTATCGCATATCAATTGTGATTAAGGTGTTGTTTTGCTATCATGTGATCCATGAAGGGAAATAATTATTAACAAGTAAAACTATGAGATTAGAAAGTATAAGTATAACATCTGTATTTCTTACCCTTTTAATAGCATGTACACCAGCTAAAAAAGAGGAAGCTACAGAAACATCAACAGAAGAAACAACACCTGCAGCCACAGCCACTGCCACTATGAATAGCGCCAGCGGAAGTACAGCTAGTGGATCAGCATCTTTTACCCAAACCGGTGATATGACGGTGAGAATGTCCATTGAAATGAGAGGCCTTACTCCCGGAGAGCATGCCTTGCATTTGCACGAGAACGGGGACTGTAGCGCACCCGATGCCACTTCAGCGGGTGGTCATTGGAATCCAGGTGGAATGTCGCATGGCAAAAGAGGAGAAGGTGAGTTTCATGCCGGGGATGTGATCAATCTTACTGCAGATGCAGACGGTAACGTATCGTGGAGTGAAGAAATAGAAGGCTGGACTATCGGGGGTGATGAAAGCACCAACATTCTTAATAAGGGGATAATAGTTCATGAAACCACAGATGATTTTACCACGCAGCCAACAGGCGCTGCAGGTGGCAGGGTAGCCTGTGGTGTGATCGCATCCAGTAATATGTAAATTATCTGTTCAGATCTTTTAAATAACGTTGATGGAAAAGAGCTTGTCGCATCGGCAAGCTCTTTTTTATTTCAAGATGCAATAAATAAGAAAAACTGGGTAGACGAATACACACAATTTGAGCAAAAAACTCTACACCTTTATATCAGGAACAAGGAAAGGACGTTTTAGGGTGTGGCATAATTATTTCACTTAGAGACCTATCAATCACATAAAATAAAGAAGAATGGTATCCAATAGAATTTCACGAAGAGTGACCATGTGGGCACTCATTATCATGCTGATGACAGCCGGTGTAAGTTGTAAAAGTAAAAAAGCAGCCATGGATGTAACCGACACTGCTGCTGAGCAAGCCAAAATGGAACAGGAAGCAGCTCTGCGCAAGCAGCAGGAAGAAGAGGCAAGAAAAAAACTTGAAATGGAAGAGCAGGCAAGAAAAGAAGAGGCCAGAAGAAAAGCAGCTGAGCCTTATCGTAAACTTGAAAATTATTTTGCATCCATTTCTAGTTCAAATAACCTCGCCTCTGCCAACAACAGTATCAATGAGGCGCTATCCTTATTTGCATCAAAGGACACTCCGGTGTTGATAGTGATCAGTGAAGAGGGTGATCAAAAAGATTATGACAGGCCTACTACTATAGGTGAATACCTGAACTACCTCAAAGATCAGAAAAAGAACATGAACAAAATTAACCAACTTCAGTTTGATAATTCCGGTAAGATTACGGAAGTAGAGTTGGTTAAGAATTAATATTTACTGGATAACGATAATACTATGACTACTTATAAATACTTTTTAACATTTCTCACAGGTCTTTTCATTTCGGGGAGCTTGTTGGCTCAAAGCGGAGACATTAGTCCGCAAAGAAAACAAGCAATAGACTCACTAGCACTTGAAAAGGTGAAGGACCTGAGCAAATACATTTCCATTATTGGAAACAAAACTACGCCTTACTCGGAAGCCACACGGGTAATGGATCGTGCTGAAGAATTATTCGCAGAGGACAGCGAAATGGGTGTTTCTTCGCTAAATCGGAAAGAGATTAATTATTACAAAGTGCGCCAGTACTTTGAAAGGTTGATTGCTTTGAATTATGATCGTGTAAAAATTCAGTGGTACGATATACATTATATCAGTGATCTGGAAAGGCAACCCGATGGACGCTATGTGGGTGTCATCACTATTTACCAGCGTTTTGAAGGCGAGTCAGATGATGGCTTAAAGTATAAAGACACCACTAAGAAGGATATCACCATCTACGTGGAGCGTAAGAAAACTCAAATCGCAGGAAGAACGATTGAATTTTGGGATGTGTTGCTAGGCGATATTCGTGTAACTGAAACCTCTGCATGATCATAAGATCAGTCCTACTTTCCTCGCTGATTTTCTCTTCCACTTATCTGCATGCACAAATTGTGGATGAGATGGAAGATGAGACCAAACTCTATGCTGAGACCAAACAAATCAATCAGTTTTTCAGGCGCTTCAATGGTGAGGAAGATGAAAAGGGGGAACGCTATTATGCCAGGGACAAACAATTTCAGAATCCAAAACTGAGGAAAAAGTATTTGGAAATGCTTTTTGATCGGTCCAATGCAGGCATCAGTAATGATTTGAAAGTACAGTTTGTTGATGAAGTGTTAGGAAAAAAAGACCCTGCCTTATTGAATTTTCATGGTGGCCAATGGTTTGCAGAAGTGCAATCTACTTTTGCCGTTAACGGGAAAGAGAGATTAGTGACCTTGTTTATGGAGCTGGAGAAGCATCATTTAGGAACAAGGTGGATCATTTACAAAGTACATGCTGATATTTTTGATCCTTATTACAAAAGAGATACCGTAGCGATAGGAAAGTTTCTTCATCCTATGAGTCATGAACTTGACTTTATGAACTTGCGCAAAGCTTTTCTCAATAGAGACAGTGTTGCTCAATTCGTAAGTAAAAAGTTTGCACCAGATCACTTGTCAGTTTTCTTATACGAGATTAAAAAAGGTGGATTTAAGTTCAAATCCGTTGATCAGGTGAAGTTTCATTTCTTTCAGATCCCCGGTTGGTATTTTGAATTGGCTGAGTTCAACAGGCCTGGTTACAACACCGGTTGGTTGATTTCAAATCTAGTGAAATTCAATAACGAAGGTGATGAAGCACTCCTTAGACGATATCTGCACCATGAAATCAATTAGGAAATGTGCGCTGATCGCGTTTATGCTATTTGTGCTTGTCACTTCTTCTGAAGCACAACAAAAAAAATCAGACGACTCTCCTCAGACTGATAAAATCAAGAACATGGTGGGCTTTCTGGAGTATATGCTTAACACGCTGGGAAGCGAGAAGACCTCTGTCCGTGATAAGGACGTACTCATTACAGAAAGTTATGCAAAAGTATTCAGAGATAGTAAAGTTCAAATTGAGGATGACCTTGATGTTGCGCGTAATGTAATCACAAACAAAGATGTGACTGCTTACCTGAAAGATGTTGACTTTTTCTTTAAAGACGTTCAGTTTGAGTTCACCATTGAGGATATTAAAGAAGGGAAGCAATCTGATAACAATACATTCTACACGGTGCAGTTGCTTAGAAACCTTCGTGGTACTACCATGGATGGTGAGGCGATGAATAATACAATGAAACGCTTTATCGAAGTGAATTATAATCCTGTGGATCAGGATTTGAAAATCGTAAGTATTTACACCAATGAATTTGATGAAAGTGCTGCACTTGCGTATTGGTGGAATGCGTTGTCGTATGAGTGGCAATCTATTTTTAAGAGAGAAATAAAAGTAATTGATACGGTACAACTAGCAGACCTGAAACGTGTTACCAGTATTCAACATATTGACCTCAGAGGAAATATTTATATTCAGGATATATCACCCTTGTCGCAGCTCTATGGATTAAAATCACTGAATCTTTCCAAAACCAATATTTCTGATCTCACTCCTGTTCGCAACCTTACAGAGCTTACGGATTTAGATTTGTCTTATACACCAGTGAACGATATTTCTTCACTTCGTTACGCATGGAAACTTTCCAATATCTCCCTTGCCCACAGTAAGGTAACTGATGTCTCGGTGATCGAAAAGATGACCAGTCTTCAACAATTGGATTTGAGTGGAACAGATCTTACGAATTACAATTCCTTGAGTTACTGTTTCAATCTTACAGACCTTAACCTTGAACAATCGGGTATCTCTAATCTGCAATCACTGGATTCACTTACTCACCTGGAGCGTCTCAATTTATCGCGCACTGCAGTGATCAATCTTAATTATTTAAATGCGCTAACCAATGTGAAGGTGCTGCACCTTGACAGCAACAAGGTGGCTGATATTACTGCGTTAAAGGGCATGAAAAGTTTGGAAGAACTATATATCAATCATACCCTGGTTTCCAATTTGTCCTCTCTACAAGAATTACCACAATTGAAGAGAGTATACTGTGATCACTCCGGTATCAAAAAGTCTAATGCAGAGGCCTTTATGGCATTAAGGCCTCAAGTATTGGTGATCTATGATTCTGAAGACCTGAAGAGTTGGTGGGCTACGCTTTCGCATGTTTGGCGAACCCAGTTTCAGCAATCCGGTGGCATTAATACTCAGCCTTCCAAAGAGGAATTGGCCAGTCTAATTAAACTGGATTCTATCAACCTAAACAATACTGAGATTGTAGACTTAGGGCCATTGAGCAGGTTCATTAATTTGAAGGTAATCATCGCATCAAACACTTCGGTTTCTGATTTAAGGCCTCTTGAAAACTTACGGGACATCACTTATTTGGATGTAAGTCACACCATGGTGTATGATTTGTCGGGAATAGCAAAATGGAAGTCCCTGCAAACGATGGTGGCCAACAACACCCTTATACAGAGTCTACCTACAACGCTACAACATGCCGAACTAAGAAAGTTGTTTCTTGACAATACTGGAATAGATGATAATGCTGTAAAGCAATTTCTTGACAACAACCCGACATGTTTGGTTATTTACAAAAGCAGTTCACTTAAGAGTTGGTGGACATCGCTTCCACGTGAATGGAAGGATATTTTTAATATTCAATTAGGAGTTGATGAAGGTTCTACTGAGGCTTTACACAGTTTGGTGGAAGGAGAGGAGTTACATTTTCAGGATACTCCTGTTGATGACCTCAATGCACTGAGTCCATTCATAAGATTGAAACGAATTCAGTTTTCATCCAGCAATATTTCAGATCTGTCACCATTAAGTGATCATCGCTATTTAAATTCTCTTCACGCCACCAAAAGCCCAATTACAAGTATAGAAGTACTTAAGGAGTTACCACAGTTAGAAGACCTGAATATCAGTAACACACCTGTTGATGACATCGATGCGCTGGAGAATATGCATCAATTAAAAAAACTGGATTGTTCGGGGACACCATTAAAGCGACTCAATGCGCTCGCTGGGTTATCTGGTTTAATGTATCTCGATTGTTCGAATACACCGGTTCGCAATCTAAATCCGGTAACCAATATCTCACTGGGAGTTTTGAAATGCTACAATACAAAAATTAGTGAACGAAGGATAGGCGAGTTTAAATTGGGTAATCCAGAGTGTGAAATAATATATTATTAATCTGCCATTATTTTATAAGCCATAATTGAAAGCCAGAGGGTTGTGTCAATATAAAAAAACCGCTACCTTCAAAAGATTACCCATTCATAAAAATGGATCCATGGCTTTATTCTTGTCTCGCTCTTCCCTCTCGCTTGCTTTTTCTTTTTTTATCAGTTTAGCGGTTCACGCACAAAACTATACGCAACCTCAATATCAACAGTGGACAGAAGCTTTTAAAAAAGGTGACCTAGACCAAACCATTCAGGTCACAGAAAAAAATCTACTCGCTGGCCAACCCAATCACTTTGCACTGTTGGCGTGGTACACAGCCCATTATATTAAGGGTGATATTAACACAGCCATAGAGCAGCTTGATAACACCCATCGTTCAAGAGCAGCCATGCTCAAAGACATTCTTCATTTCGATGAGGAGAAAATGGCCATAGAAGGTTACGAGAAATACAATCAGGAGCAGCTTAAAAAATGGGCTGATCCCTATGGCCTTTACCAGTGGAGCGAATTAGCAAGAAACATCGATCCGATCAAGTCCTATTCGCTCATGCTATATGGGTTGCAGCAATATGGTGAGTACTTTAGATTCGTCTGGTCCATTGATAACTTGAGCATGAACAACATGCAGGTCTTCCATCAACTGCACGCAGATCTTAAGGCTGGAAAATTGGATGAGTTCCCTGCGGCAAAGGATTATTTATTAAATGCTGCTATCACTCCTTTTCAAATTAGTCTCAACGATTTAAAAACCCACGAAGCGTTTCTGGAAAAATATCCGGGCGATGCCATTGCCATACGCTTTAAAGCAAATGAATTGAGAGATTTGAAAAGATATGAAGAAGCGGCAAAGCTTTATTTGGACTCCTGGGAGATCGATCCCTACTACGTATTTGGTTTAAGTCTGAAAGATGCTGCCAATGCCTACGCCAAAGCTGGGAAAATGAAACAGGCCTTGTCATTGACCGAGCGGTATGCTGCACTATACTTTCCTAATAGTAAAGAATTGACAGCCACCACCGAATGGGCAAGTACATTGCTTTCGTTAGCGCACAACAGTGATGCCCGTAAGGTACTCGAGGATAAAAAAGAAAAATTGGATAAAGAGGCCTCTTTTCAACTGGCTATGGGCCAATTGGAGCGCGCCAGTAAAAGACCAGATTTTGCATTACGGCATTTTGAACAAGCGTATCGACTTGGGCCCAAGACAGAAGTCTACACTGCTCCATTGGTTGATGCCTACATCGCCAGTGAAAAGCCTGCAGCAGCACTGGAGGTGATCAACAGGTTGGAAGGAGATCGACAGCTGCCGTTGGATTTCTATTACAAAAAAGCAAAAGTATTTGAAGACGCTGAAGACTACGAAGAAGCGTATGTGGTAAGAAAGAAATCAGTTGAACAATATCCAGCATCTTCTTGGCATTGGAATAATTTTGCCTACATCTCCAATAAAACGGAGCGATACGATGAAGCCTACAAAGCTATTCTTAAGTCATTAAGTCTTGCCGATCCATCCTCGTGGGCGTGTGGGCGTTTATTTGACTATACCAAAGCCAGGTTTGATGAAGAGAAAGCATTGACCACTTTAGAAGAGCACGCCAAAGCTTATCCATGGAATGAATACTTATGGAAAGAGTATGCTAAAAAATTCAGGCAACTGAATAAAAAGGAAGATATCTATCGCAAGGCCATGAAGACCTCGGGAGGTTATTTCCATCCCTACAAAAATCTGATGGACGAATACTTGAATGCCAATGAATGGGATTTGGCGGTGGCTACATGGCAGGAAGCGGCTGCAGTACTTACAAAACCCAATGACATCAAAGAGCTTGCCTACTATGAATCTGAGATAATTAGAAAGAAAGGACAGCGCGAAAAATTATCTATGGAGGAAATCAACCAGGCGCTCAACGCGATGATCCGCTATGCAGGATTGATGGGAACAAAAGACGGATACTGGTACCGGGACATGTCAGCCTTTATGATTTATAAAAATGACAAGGAATCCAGTGCATTGTATCTTGATAGTGGGTTAATGGTTGACCCCGATTCTGATCCTATCATTTCTAAAATCCGAAACGATAATTTGAAAGAATACGGTGTAGGTAAATTTTCAAGAAAACTTTATGAGTATGTTGAACGCGATCCTTATGACATCGAGCGCTATAAGGATGCCATCGACTTTCATGTGAAGTGGGGTGGTAGCCCGTTGGTAGCTATTGTACTGAGTCAAAAAGCAAAGGAGTTGATACCTAACGATTACAGTAAGGTGAGCTCGCTGGAAGTAATGGCTTACGGAAAGCTGGGAGACAATGCGAAAGATTTTGAATTGCGGTATGCCAAAGAAAATGTCATCAGCAGCAGTGAGCGATACATAGGTTGGTATAATACAAGCCGGCATAATGTATGGCAGGGAAGTTCCAAAATTACAGTCGACCCAAAGACCATGATTGCCACCATTCAATTTCCGGATGGAACAGTGGCCCAACGACAAGATGATTTTATTACAGGCAGGGTAAAGATGCTTCAGGTAGGCAATGCATTTATAAAAGCAGATTATAACCAGGATGGTTCGCTTACCAGTCTTGATGCATCCAATGGTCGGCATGTTCAATTGCAGTATGATGCAAATAACAAGCTAAGAGCCATAAGCACTGGAGAGGGGAGTAAGCTGAGCTTTGAATATAACAGCGAAGGCAAGACCAGTAAAATGTCATTGGAAGGAGTAGGGCATATTGAAGTCTCCTATGACGAATATGGCGTGATGGATGAGGTGAAATCTTTTGATCAAAATGGAAAGGAAGCAAGCACTCAGATGGCCATGAAGATTACCAGTTCTTTTCAAGAGTTGAACTCGCTTGCTGATGTTTTGCAAAAAGCACAAACGTTGACCGATGCCAAATTACCAGATCTTGGTATTGCCGATGATCAGCACGATGCGCTTTACAATTCATGGTACACACTACAAGATGAATTGTACGAAAAAGAAAATACTAAAAAACGAATTGAATGGTTTAAGAAATCCCTGGAGTTGGCGAGGTACCTGAAGGACAACACACACATCAACGCGGAGTATGCCGAGCAATGTGCTGAAGTAATTATTTTAACTCGTGATGAATTTAAATTACACAAGCATTCAAAATCACTGTTGTATGCGCCCCAGCTGGTAGAGGTATTTCATGAATTATTACTAAAGACACGAAGAAACGGAGTGGCATTGGCCTGGTGGAACGAATGGATCGATACACAAGAGTGGCTACAAAAAGAGAAGTTAGCAGAAACCAAACTCACTCCGTATCGTGCGGCTATAGAAAATGCGCAGGAAAAATTCAGGGCACAACCTGTTGAACTGCTGTCCACGTCTGAATGGTTGCCTAAGTCGGTGCTCCAAAATGAAGGATACTGGAAAAAATTTAATGTAAAGGACATTATCCCGGCCCAATATCAGAGCAACCTCAAAGTGAATACGATTTTCAAAAGAAGAAACGGAGATGTTTTGGTGGGTACCAACAAGGGGCTGCTCATAAGGCATCATGGCTATTGGGATCATTTTGCTTTCAATCCATTGCGATCTGCTTTTGAACGTGATATGCCTGCAGATCAGATCAAAGCCTCATCTGATATCTTAAGCATCACAGCATCTGAAACACAACTGGTGCTGGGCACAGCGGATGGGGTGCTGGTGTTAACTGGTGAAGCGTATTTGGGTAAAATAGAGAAGCGCTACTCACAATTGGATGGATTGCCAGTGAGTGCCGTTCCTGCTACAGCTATAGTTGATGAAATTATTTATCTCGGTACTTCTCAAGGACTGTTGCTACTGAAAGACAATCAAGTAAGTACACACGAACAAATCAAGGCTCCGGTCAACTTCATTCATCAATTTACGAGTAATAGCTATGATGGAGTAACTACCAAAGTCACTATTGGGACAGACAAAAAATTATGGGTGATAGAAGGGGGAGAGGCAAAGGCTTATACTGACTATAAAGTGGATGATGCTTTGATCAGTTCAAATGGTGTCCTTTTCATTTTGAAAGATAAAAGCGTGCTGCGCTTTGATAACAATGTGTTTGTAGAATTGTATGGCAATGTGATCACTACAGATGCAGCACAGGTTTACGGACTTGCCATGGTGCCAGTATCAGAGGTGGTGACCTCCTCATTTACTGAAGACATGTACGATGAATATGGAATTGAAGGTCCGCAAAGTGAATTGGCCCCTGCTGTACTCACAGACATGGGTATGAGTTTGTACCATGACAAACACTTTGAACATTTCTACCTTCCACTAAAGAGCGATCGCACCCCACAGGCAAGAAAATATGCAGGTGAGGCGAGTGGATTTGCGATTTATACGGGTGACGATGTTTATCTGTTTGAATTGGACCAAGTAAAGACAATAACAGAGGGAGCGGTGCTTGATATTATCAGTTCGGATACATTAAAGAAAACATTTATTGCAAAATCTACTGGGCTCTACTATGTCAGTCATGACGATCCAGAAATGACATTACAAATGATCGACTATATCTACCCTGACGCCTTGGCTTTGGATAAATCCAACAGATTGATTGTGAATGATGGAGCAAAGGTGCTCCGTTACACCTGGATTCCCCAAAATGATTACTTCGAATCAGAAGAGTTATTCTATGCCAATCAATTTGAACCTACGGATGTCAACTGGATTGGATCGGGAAGTGTTAAAAATATTATCGTTGCGCAAAATAATGTGGTGTGGGTGGCTACCAAACTTTCTGTTTTTAGGTTTGAAGAAGGAGAGCAAAAAGGGCAGGTGGAAGAGTACAATTACTTCAGAGCACCCGATAAATTCCCATCACGAACTCATATGGTTTATCGCATACTTGAAACTCCGGATGGTAGAATTTGGGCCGTGTGTTCCAACGAAGGACATCTTTCTTACAAAGGCATATACCTGCGAGGGGGGTTGCTGCAATGGAATGAAAGCAAAAAGCAGTTCGATCAGCTGGACACTAACAACAATTACAACACAAGAGGATTTAACTGGTTTGTCACTTCAATTACGCCCATAGGAGAGGAGAAGGCCATCGTTGGTACACTGGGTGGCTTTGCTGAGTACAATCTAGGAGAAATAAGAGACTACTATGCATTGGGAGGAGGAATTAAAAATTCTTCTTATGATGCCATCTACGAAAAGTACCCGTCACTTTTTATGGGCACGCGAGGTGAACAATTAGGAGACATGTGGTTGTTTGGCAGCGCAGCTGGTGTTCTGGCTTACCGCAATGGGGTGTGGATGTATCCGGACAGGTTGAATCAAATGCTACCTGAAGACGGTGAGTTCGGAAATTATGGAAGCAGGCATGTGAATGCCATTGCCACAGATACCAAAGGGCGCATTTATGCAGGCACAGATTTAGGTTTGCTGATGTATGATTCGCAAGGTGCTGATCCGATGTCTTTCCTGATTAATAATGGGATGGCTGCAGACGCCTTCAGTGCGCAAAACGAAATTCAATTGCAAGAAGAAAAAACTTCAGTGATTAAAAGTATTCCTAAATCGACTTCTTCTGGTAAAATTATTACTGAGCTGGAAGATGTTGAAAAGGAAATAAGAAGATTGCAACAAATCAAAGCCAACAGCCAACAACAAATACTAAGCAGGGGTGAAGGCAAAGCAATCAACAGCGATTCTTTGACTTCGTTAATTGCTGATAAAAACAAAAAGCATTATGAACTGCTGTTGCGATTGGAAAAGCAGGATCCTGCTATTCATCAGTTGCTGGATATAAAGCCAGTAGAGGTAGCCACTTTAAGAAAAAATTTAAGAGAAGGTGAATGCCTTGTACAGTACATTCCTACAGCCCAAAAATTATATATCCAGGTGTTGTCCAAAGATAGGGTAGAGCTAAGAGAGGCGAGGGTCTCCAAAGATTCTTTGATGCGCATGAGCCAATACGTAGCGAATGGGATCAAATATAAAATGGGAATAGAAGAACTAGGACCAAAACTGGAGTGGTTGTACGATCAATTGCTTCGCCCTATTGAAAACGACATCGCGGGTTATGATCATTTGATGGTAATTCCTGTACAGTCTTTGTATTATATTCCTTTTGCTGCCCTGCGAGATAAGGGCAATGATAGGGGAAGTGCCTATGCAATTGATCGGTTCAACATCGCTTATGTGTCGTCTACCTATCTTTTGGGTTTACTGTTGAAAACCAATGTGGAATCCTCTGATCGGTATTTATTATTCGGTGATCCCGATGGCAGTTTACCCGGAGCTGGAGAAGAAGTAAAAGCCATCAGTGAGATTACGTCCAGTACCAGTTTGTTTATGAACAAGCAAGCCACGTTGAGCAATTTGATGAAAAATGCTTCTGGTTCGCGCGTAGTTCACTTGGCCACGCATGGTTATTTGAATGAAAGAGCACCTGAAGAAAGCTCCATATTACTCGCTGATAATAAGTTGACTATGCCCCAAATCTTCAATTTACCGTTGGATAAAACAGATATGATTGTATTGTCTGCCTGCGAAACGGGAAAGGGAGCGAGCAAGGGTATGGAGTATGCCACTATTGCCAGGGCGTTTGCCAATGCTGGCTCACCCACTGTGCTGGCAACTTTATGGAAAGTGGATGACATTGCCACCCGTGAATTGATGGTGAACTTTTACGGAGAACTTAAGGACGGTAGTTCTAAGCTCATGGCGCTTACCAATGCACAACGTCAATTCCTAAAGACACAAAAGGATAAAAACCATCCTTATTACTGGGCAGCTTTTATCTTGATGGGGAAACCGTAGGTAGGGCCTCTATTAAAAAGGAATTCTGCATGGACGAATTCGCATAAAATATTCCAATGCCTAAGCTCCTGACAGTGGCCTGGACATAAAAACTCAGCGATTCACTTGAATTTTTCGTAAGATAGGTTGTAACTCATTTTTATAATTATGAAAAGAAACGGTTTACTCTCCAGAAGATCCATACTTAAGGGGTCTATTATTGGACTTGCAGGAGTGGCGCTGCCATTAGTTGGTCGCTCTGAATATAATCCCATTGACAACGCTGCGGTATCAGGTAAACCTCATCCTAATTATCCGGCCATATCGGATGATATCGTAGCTGAAGTGGTTGGTAAGTCACACTTTGATTTGGAAAAAGTAAAAAGCCTTGTAGACCAACGACCAGAACTTGCCAGTGCCACATGGGATTGGGGTTTTGGCGATTTTGAATCAGCCATTGGAGCAGCCTCCCATGTGGGGAGAAGGGATATTGTTGAATACCTGTTGAGTAGGGGAGCCAAACCCAACCTATTCACCTATACTGTTTTGGGAGCTCACGATGTGGTCAAAGGCATGATCGAATTTACTCCGGGCATTCAAAGAACGCTGGGGCCTCATGGTATTAGTTTATTGCAACATGCAAAAGCTGGACTTAGAATGGAGTCTGAAATGAGCGCAGGCCATGTGGCTAATGCAAAAAAACTAATTGCCTATCTAGAGGCTTTGGGTGATGCAGATGGAAAACAATATGAAGATCTGGATGAAAGTGAGAAGCCCAAGTATTTGGGTGACTATAAATACGGAGAAGCGGAAGATGAAGGGTTTTCTATAAAATTGAATATGCGCAAAAACATTTCTCTTGGTAAAATAGGTGCTTTTGGAGGAGCACTTTATAAAATTGGAGAAAACAAATTCTTCTACAATGGAGCGCCATCTACTGTTGTTTCATTTCAGTGGAATGGGGATAAAGTAATGTCATTGACTGTTACAGCGCCTGATGCTGTTGTGGTAGCGGATAAAATTATCTAAACCAATAATTACTGTAACACCTTTAAGCCTAATTGCAATCAAAGAAATATTACCTATATTTGTATTATACAAAGTTGTATAATACAGTATGGTGAAAAAGAAGAACCCATTCAAGTACGGTGAACTGTCAACGGGTGAGAATTTCTGTAACCGCAAAGCAGAACTAAAACGATTGCATAATGCTTTTAGAGATGGGCAAAGTATCGTTTTGATATCTCCACGAAGGTGGGGCAAATCTTCATTGGTGGACCACGCCTTAGATACCTATAAAGGGAAACTGTATCGGGTAAAGATTGATTGCTTTGGCATCAGTTCATCAGAAGAGTTTTATGCAACAGTGCTCAAGTCTGTTTTATTGGCCACCACCTCCAAACTCAAGCAGCTAACCGATACGGTAACTCAACACATCAAATCGTTTATCCCATACATTAAGTACAGTGTTGGGGAAGGTGAGGAGTTCAACATTTCTCTTGATTTTCCTGAATCTAAACTGGATCCCGGAGCTGTGCTCGATCTGGCACAGAAAATTGCCCATCAACGAAAGATAAGGGTGGTGGTGTGTATTGATGAGTTTCAAAAAATAGCCGAATGGCAGGATGGTTCAACTGTGTTGGAGAAACTGCGTTCTCATTGGCAAAAGCATAAAGAGGTGACTTATTGTCTCTATGGAAGCAAACGACACGTTATGAGTGGGTTATTCTCGCATTCTTCGCAACCATTTTATCGCTTTGGAGAGACCATCTTATTGAATAAAATTGAACACAAGGAGTGGGTAAGTTTTCTCCTTAGTGAATTCAGAAAGACGGGTAAGACCATAACCATCGAAGTAGCACAGGAACTAGTCAGCCTCGTGGAGTCACATTCGTATTATGTGCAGTATCTGGCCAGGATTTGTTGGAACAATGCTAAGGATAAGATCACACCCGTCATCCTTAAAGATTCCTGGGCTGAATTGCTGAATGATCACCTGGCATTGTTTCAGAACATCGTTAAGGGGCTTACGCTGTATCAAACCAACTATATTAAAGCCTTACTGGCTGGTGAAACCCAATTGACTTCACAGCGGGTGCTGCAGGCTTATCAATTGGGCAGTCAGGGCAATATCAAACGGATAGCCAATGCCCTGGAGGATCAGGAGATTATTGATTACTCCACGGAGACGCCTTCGTTTTGTGATCCATATTTCGCTCCGCTGTTCATCAAGTATTTTATTTCAAAGTAGCAGACTCCTATAGTCTCTGTACAGTATACAGCGCAGCCTGATGAACATGTAGCCGCTGAGTAGAATTGGCAAATACGGAGAATGATTTTCACACTTCAAGTTGCACAATATCACCTACTTACCCTCAAACATCCCGCTGAGTAGAATTGGCAATTTGCTTTAAAGGTTATTTATTGAGTTAAATTCAAACTTTTGGACTTACTCTCAATCTCAGGTATTCTTCGAATTTTCAAGGTCTTCTGACCTCGCTCATGCCCCAAACCCATTATTTAAGAATATCGAGAACACAAGTAAGTGTCTAATCCCGCATTTTTTATCTAAAACAATGCTTGGTAAATCCACTTATTCCTTGTCAGGAGATTAGAAATACAAAAGGGCTATCAAACATAGGATCGTGTGGGTAGTATTAACATTGCTTAGGGGCTCAATAAATTGACATCACTTAGCTTGTTATTTAAAACGATGGAACTGAATATGCTAATTCTAATCTGGCTGCTGGACCACCATCAAAACCCAAACCGGATCATAATTTAGAAATCAAGTTTAATAGTTTTGGAAAAACCTATTAATACTTCGTGTGAAGCAATTTCAACTATTGAAATTGACATGTTAAAGAATTATTAAGAAGACACTATTTAGTTTATCATATATACTTAATATCACTGAACGCTTTGACGCCAATGAAATTGCTAAAGTATGTGCTCCTTATTTCTTTTGTAGTTTCAACATTTCAAATATCTGCACAGCAGAATTATTTACAAAAATGCTGGAATAAGCAAGTCAAGAACCTAACTAAGGAAGTTTTGGTTCTTTCATTTCAAGAAGATCTAAATAGACTAAATCATAGTTTTGAGCCTTGGCAACAGACCAACTACGCAGTCAAAGGAAAGGTGTGGTGCAGTGCAGAGCAGTTTCTGAAAGAGGATACTTTGGTCAGTGGACAACGGACCTACTATTCAAAATCTGTTTTCAGCAAATCTGAGTTGCTATTATTGGATTATGGAGATAAGGATCTTTTTTCGGTCACCAAGGAAATGTTCGTTAATCAGATATTTAATTCGGCAAGATATAATCCAGCAAATCTTATCAATTACTTCGTTGAGAATAGTGTTACTCTGAGCAAAGAAAGTACTGAGAACTCTGCAGTTTATTCAACCACAATCAATAAGACCGAGATAAGATTATTTATTGATAAATCGCAAGATCTTTTGACAAAGATCACGACCCTTTCTTATGATGATCTATTTGGAGATATTATAGGCACAATTCGCTATAGTGATTTTACTGTGATGGGGAAAATATATTTTCCTAAGAAGATTACTATTTCTAAAATTAATGGAAAGTTAGAGGACAAGATTACACTTTCAAATGCAATGTTGGCGCAAAAAACACCAACTCTATTGGAGAAGCCAGCCAACTACGAGCATGTGAAGGCGATAGAAAAGAAACCTGAAATTAAAACTGAACGCTTCAACGATAATATTCATTTTGTTGAATTAAAGCACACTGATGATAAAGTAATGATCGTTGAATTTGCTGATTTTCTTCTTGTAGCAGAAGCTCCGGTAAATAGTAGTAACGGAGAATTAATTATTGCAGAGGCAAGGCGAATTGCTCCAGGAAAGCCTTTGAAGTATTTTGTCTTTGGCCATTATCATCCACACTATTTGGGTGGAATACGCCCGTTTATTCATAAAGGAGCAAAAATTATAACTTCAAAAATGGATCGGGCGTATGTTACATATTTGGCGGATGCACAACACACCCTTCAGCCAGATAGTCTTCAATTAGAGCCTGCTCCGCTGCTTATTGAGGAAATTCGTGACAGTTTGAGTATCACAGATGGTACATACGAAATGAAAATATTTTTCATTGGAGAAAAATCCCAGCACACTAAGGATTATTTAATCTATTATTTCCCCAAAGAGAAGATGCTTTTTGAGGATGATTTAGTGTGGCGCAAAAAGGAGGGACCTGTACAAAAGACAAATGCACGCGAGGTAGGGTTATATAATGCTGTGAAGGAACTCGGTTTGGATGTTGAACTGATAATTCAGTCCTGGCCTGTGTCAGACTACGGTGTCAAAACTGTTATTCCGTTTCAGGAATTGGAGGAGGCTATGAAAATCGAGTAAGTGTTTATCGGAGTATCTTAGCCTATTGACGCTAATCGTAATGCTGGAGATCGGATTTCTAGTTTAGAGTTATGTCCGATTTCGTGCAATGATAATCCGTTAACGATCACCCAAATAAAATAACAGGGCAGGATTTACATTAATTGCAGGGAATAATTTCTGGCACAATTATTAATACTACATTTAGGAATTAATTATTGTTATGAAAAAATACCAATTAGGTGAATTCGAAGAAGTAGTCATGCTAACGGTGGGTATCCTCTATCAGGAAGCTTACGGGATTTCAATAATAAAGGAAATTGAGACCCGTCTTTCGCGGAAGGTTAGTGTAGGAGCTCTTCAAACCGCGCTTAAAAGGCTTGAGGATAAGGGGTATTTAAAATCACATGAAGGTGAAGCAACGCAAGAAAGGGCGGGACGTCCAAAAAGGTATTTCCAGATTACAGCCCATGGTAAAAAAGCTATAGAATACAATCGAACTCAGCGCAATGAATTATGGGAAGCAATCCCTAAAGTAGCGCTAAACCTTAAAATAGTGCAGTCTTGAAAAAAAATCAAGACTTACCCTCCAAGTTCTTTTTGCGTTTCTTCCGATGGTTTTGTCACCCTGATCTTTTGGCATCTATCGAAGGAGATTTGATGGAGCTGTATAATGAGCGTGTCAAAAAGTTGGGAAGAAGACGTGCTAATCTAAAATTTGTAGTAGACGTTCTACTGCTGCTTAGGCCAGGAATAATAGCACCAATTGAAGGGTACAAAAATGTAAATAACTACGGTATGCTCAAAAATTACTTGAAGATTGGATTTAGAAATCTACTTAGACAGAGAATGTACTCAGCTATTAAGGTAGGAGGCTTTGCTATTGGAATTGCAGCTTGTTTGTTAATCACTTTATTCATCCGTGATGAACTAAGCTATGACCAGTTTTATGACAATGCTGATCAACTCTATCGGGTGGTAAATATAAATAAGGATAATGGAGAGGTTAATAAAATGGTTTGGTTTCAGGCTCCCTTTGCAAACGCCATCAAAGAAGATTTTCCTGAAATAGAAGCTGCTGGCCGTTTTAATTCAGGGGCAATCCATGGGGCTGGCAGTGGACAAATTAGGTTAATAGAGAAGACAGAAAGCAATTATGAAGAAGGTTTTGTCTATTTTGATCAAGAACTGCTGAGTCTACTAAACCTGCCTATGGTATTCGGTGATCCAGATCATGCACTGGATAACCCTCACGCTTTGGTAATCACCAGGCGAAAAGCGGAAAAGTACTTCCCTAAAGTAAATCCTGTTGGACAACAGGTTGTATTGAGTATGGATAGTGAGCCTTATACCATTAGCGGTGTTATCGAAGATTTCCCTGTTAACTCGCACCTTCAATTTGATTTTCTCATCACTCTGAAAGGCATTGAATTTTGGCCTGGGGAACAAAGCAATTGGGGTTCGTACAATTATCCTACTTATGTCAGACTTAGACCTGGAGTAAATCCTAATGAGTTAGAAAATAAAATGCAATCGGTAGTTGAACGATATCTCCTTCCTATGTGGATTGAAGATGCAAGGACCGATGTTAAAGAACTTGCTAAGAATGTAAGTTTCGAACTTCAACCTATTGGAGACATATATCTATACTCAGAAGGCATACTAGATCCTGTTCAGCATGGAGATATAAGGTTTATCTGGTTGTTTGGGGGAGTGGCTGCCTTTATCTTAATCATTGCCTGCATTAATTTTGTGAACCTATCAACTGCTAAGTCGGCTAATCGTGCCAAAGAGGTGGGCTTAAGAAAAGCCATTGGATCAAACCGAAGTAATATTGTTGCCCAATTCTTAACAGAATCTCTTTTATACAGCCTACTTTCCTTTGTGTTAGCCATAGGACTGGCATGGACCATGCTACCGTATTTCAATGTACTCGCATCTAAATCAATTGCATTCCCATGGAATGAATGGTCATTACTCCCAATTCTTATTGGAGCATCATTAGTAGTAGGTCTACTTTCAGGTTTGTATCCTTCATTTTACCTCTCCTCTTTCGAACCAATACAGGTATTAAAGGGAAAACTAAGTAGAGGAAGCAAGAATGCTGCAACAAGGAATTACCTGGTAGTCTTTCAATTTACCACTTCCATTATTTTGATTATTGCAACCATTGTAATCTATCAACAGGTGGATTTCATCTTAAACAAAAAATTGGGTTTTGAAAAGGATAATGTGATACTGATTCATGGAGCGAATTCATTAGGGAATAATACCAAAAATTTCAAAGAAGAATTACTCCAGTTGTCACAGGTGAAAAATGCTTCCATCGGAGATTATCTTCCTATAAAAGGGACTAAAAGAAATGGAAATCTATTTTGGAATGAGGGGAAAAGATCAATAGACAAGGAGGTTGCAGGGCAAATCTGGGAGGTTGACCATGATTATATACAGACAATGGAAATGAATATTCTTGAAGGAAGAGATTTTTCTAAAGCTATGTCAACTGATTCACTTTCTGTTATTATCAATCAAGCAATGGCGCGAGAACTAGGACTGTCTGACCCTTTGGGCAAGCGAATTACCAACGGAAGAATTTATAACGTAATAGGTGTGGTAGAAGATTTTAATTATGAATCCTTGAGGGGTAAGATTGAACCATTGTGTTTTGTGCTTGGTGAAAAAGCATCAATTATTTCTGTGAAAGTGAATTCGACTGAAGTGGTGGGAACTTTAAAATCCATCACAAGTTTATGGAAAAAGTTTTCTCCAAGTCAATCCATTCGATATTCCTTTTTGGATGAGAGCTATGCACGGATGTATGATGATGTGCAAAAGATGGGACGTATATTCACCGCTTTTGCAGTCTTGGCCATCATGGTTGCAAGCCTAGGCTTGTTTGCTCTCTCAGCCTTCATGGTGGAGCAACGAGGTAAGGAAATAAGTATCCGCTTGGTATTGGGGGCAACTCTTTATAGCGTCTTCAGCATGCTTGCTTTTAGTTTTATCAGGTTAGTACTAGTCTCTATTGTTATAGCCATACCCATAGCTTGGTATTCTATGCAAAGGTGGTTGGAGGACTTTACCTACAAAACCGACATTACGCTGGGCGTTTTTGTAACAGCTAGCCTTCTGGCCATTTTCATAGCCCTGTCAACAATCAGTTATCAATCAATACGTGCGGCTTTAATGAATCCGGTAGATAGCCTTAAATCTGAATAGGAAATAGAAGTAATGGGATTTAACTGAAGAGTACCTAAAAATTAAACAGAACTATTTCAAAATATTAATATTTCTAAATAAATACGATGAAAAAATCACTTATAGTATCAACAACATTGGTAGTGTTTTTGCTCAGTTCTTATGTTTCATATTCCTGTAGTATTTTTTGTTCGAATAGGAATGGTGAAATTTTGGCTGCCGGAAACGAAGATTGGTCTGACCCTTTTTCAAAATTCTGGGTGAGTCCAAGAACGAATGATAGTTACGGCACAATTAACATAGGTCATTCAGATGGACAACGCCAGTTGTCAATTAATGAGTTTGGTTTGTTTTATGACTTTGCGGCCATACCACAAGCTGAAGGTAAAAACTTAAACGGAAAACAAGATTTCAACGGAAGCCTTTTTACTGAGATTCTAGCTAAATGCAAAACTATCGATGAAACGCTGGTTTATTTGAAAAAACTCAAGTATCAATCTCCCTTTCATCAAGTATTGATGGCAGATGCGTCAGGTAGGTCTATAGTAGTCAATCAAGATATTATCATTGAAGATTCATCTGATTATAGGATAGCTACCAATTTTAACGCTTGTGATATTTCTGGCGGGAATTATGATTGTAGAAGGTTTCAAATTATTGATGAAGCACTCAGCGCGGGAGACAAAATATCCATTGCCCTGTTTAGAAACCTTTTGAGCCGTACACATCAGGAAGGACCTTATCCTACCCAATACTCCTATATAATAGATCAAAAGAGGGGTGAATTACATATCTATTCCTTTCATAATTATGAAAATGAACTGGTAATTAATATCAAGGAAGAAATTTCAAAAGGTTACAGCATGAAAGAACTTAAAGAATTATTCCCTATCGCATTTGAGGAGGAATACTTTAGGTCTCACCACATAGATTCTTTAAAAGAAACACTTTTGAAAATTGTGAGAAGGGATGGTGCTGAACAAGCAATTAAAAAGTACATGTCCCTTTCAGACGCTAAATCGGAAATAGCTCCGGATCCACAAGTGTTGTGGGATGTGGCGGCCAGCATTATTCAGGATGTTTGGATGCAAGAGACATCGGGGGCAACATTTGAGTATTGGTGGCATGCAAATAATTATGTGAACTGGACTTCCAAAAACCCAGACCTTCAACTTGCTATGAAGATTGTTGAATTTATGGAAAGAGTGCCTAAGGAGAACCCAAAGCAAAATATTGGAGTATATGAATTGAAAGGCTTGCTGCTCTCGGTAAATGAGAGGAAAATGGAGTCAAAACAATATTTTGAAAAGACTATGAGTTTGGATGAGGAACATACTGGAAACTATCACCGGGCGAAAGTGTTTGTTGAGTATTTAAAATAGGAGTGGAGATGAGTATTTAAAATAGGAGTGGAGACTGATGGTATATACGGTTTTGATGAAAGTACCGGATCACATGGAAAACCAAAACTGGATCAAGTTATGATAAGGTGTGATTGCATATTGCAAGATGGCATACAAAATATTTAAAAAATATATTATGGATTGAAAGAGTATAAGGATAGAGTATTGCACTCCTTAAAGAACTAGGACCGCACATAGTAGCTAATCTTGGCAAATGGAACTGACTGGAAAAAAGGCCAAAACAATCGTTAAACTTATTTCAATAATTTTTATGAAAACTATTTATGTAAATATTTTGCTCCTATTTATTCTTGCTTCTTGCGGAGATAAACGGGAGACTTCAGTTTGGACATTGACATATAAAAATGATGAAAAGGGTAACGCTATTACTGGCAGTAAGGAAGTTTTATTGAATGCAGTCCGTGAAGGCTATCCTGTTCGAATCGGCTGGGCGGGAAGGCGTGCCAGCGATTCAACCAAGTCTGTTGAGCACGTAGCTGACGCAAGTTTTCTTACGATTTTAAATGGCCAAGAAGTATTTGCTCAAATAGAATCAATCATTGGACAAAATCCAGATTTAGATTACGATACTTTGAGAATTACATTCCGGGAAAATTTAGCATGGACAATACTTGCAGGCACAAACGGGTTTTCTGATCGACTAACTGTTGATCGATTTACTAATGAAGTTGTAGGTCATATTAGTAGATCTTCTACCGTTAGTTGGTTTGTGAAATTACCAAATGAAAAATCGATAAGTAAAACTATGCCCTTACCATTATGGTCAAAATGAATTGTATGAGAACTACTTCTTGGTATTGTATTGCCCTTCTTTTTATCTCGCTCGTTTCATCATGCGGCAACGATTTCAATGGGCAAACAAAATGGAAAATTGTCGTTAAAACTGATAGGGATGGGAATGTAACTGTTGGAAATAAACAAGATTTAATCAATGCAATAAGAAGTGGTAACTCTGTTAAAATTGGATGGGGTGGAAAAGGGGAGAAGCATAGCATAGAACATCTTGGCGAACCTATTTGGTTGGCAGTGCTCGATGAGCAGGAGGTAGTTGCTCACCTCGACCCTCAAGTATTGTCCATTACTGATTGGAAAGGGCTATCCGCTAACTACTCCGATTCAACTAAGTTGAGCGAGGAATGGAGAGTTGTCATTACAACCAAAGGGGACTTTGATGCAGTCTGGTATGATAGAGTCACTAACAAACAAATTCAAAGACGACCGCAGAAGCATCCAATAACCTGGTTTGTGGAAAATTATGGTGTTGAAGGTAAAGTCACACCACTTTTTTTGAATGAGTGAATAAATCGAAGTCATTTGATAACTGCTTTTGAATCACCACGACCACAATTATTTGGATTTTCAAACAATGTAGTTTTAAATAAAAAGGTTATGAATTTACGTAAAGTCTATCTCCCTATTCTATTTTTTGATTGTGTAATAACTTCTTTTGCACAGCCAAATTTTGATTTACTTGATCAAGAACTAAAGTCACTTAATGATCAAAAGTATTTGCCTGGTTTTGCAGTGGCCATAGTAAATGCAGATGGTATTTTGTATAAAAATAGCTACGGTTTCGCGAATCTAAAGCAGCAACGACCCTTCACTGATAGCACGTCTCAAATTATAGCTTCAGTGTCCAAAACATTAATAGCTTTTGATCTGATGAAGTTGGTCGAACAAGGTAAGCTATCACTTGATACTCCAGTAAATGATATTTTACCATTTGACGTAGTGAACCCAAATTACCCAAACTTGCCAATTACAATCAATCATTTGGTTACGCACACTTCCGGAATCTTGGATTTGAATGAAAATTATGATCATATCAATAAACGATGGCCATCCGGCAATAAATCAACCATTAAAGATGCGCCCAAAGATTACAAAGCTTTACTAAAAAGATGGAAGAAAATAAAGCCATCTACTTTGGCGGAATTTTGTGAGAACACGCTTTCCGAGTCTGGTAAATGGTATACCAAGAAGGCATTTGCTAATAACCCTCCCGGTAGCAAGTATGAATACTCCAATTTAGGGGCAACACTAGCTGGATATATAGTTGAAGTGTCAAGCGGGAAGAAGTTTGAAACGTATACGGAGGAAAATCTGCTAGCTCCTTTACAGATGAATCAATCGAACTGGCACGTTGGCGAAATTGATGCCTCTAAATTGGCTTCAAGGTATGTGCTTCCTCAAATGTATTCTATGCCAAATTTTGATGAGTTAAGTTTTCCGGATGGAGGTTTTTACACAAGTTTAAATGATTTGTCTAAATATCTTATTGAGATGATAAAGGGGTATTCGGGAAAAAGCGATTTGCTTATGCCTGAACTATTTAAAATTATGATGACACCTAGATTAACTGAAGAACAGCTTTCAGATGACAAACCCCGCAACATGGAAAACCTAGGTGTATTTTGGCATATTGCACCGAATGGTAATATCTGGCACAATGGGGGAGAACCTACCGGAGCAACGGTGTATATGTGGTTCGACCCAGAGAGTGCGATTGGAAGAATTTTAATGACGAATTATTTTGTAGCTGAAAGAGAATCGCAAATTGAATTTATCTCTATCTGGAGGGCGCTTGAAAAAAGTGCTCGGCAGATTCAAAGTAGGTAAAGATGCGGTTGAATACTTGATGATATTCTTATTTGGTTGTATGACATTTATAAGTTGAAATATGACAATTAATTCTCGGTCTAAGATTTCTTCCATATTCAAGAAATTATTGGCATTTATTCTATTGATAATACTTATAGCTTTCTGTTTTATTTGGTTGAAAAGCCCGGGAAAACCGCAACCCATTTCTGATCAAGAAGGAAAAAAAATTGATGATAGCATATCTAAAATTGAGAGTGTTCTGCTTGGCGGCATCGAACAGTACCTAATCATCAGAGGCGCAGATTCCATAAAACCAGTATTACTTTTCTTACACGGAGGTCCTGGGTCACCCGAATTTTCATTTCTTAAAAATCCCAATTTAGAGCTTGAAAAAAATTATACAGTGATCTATTGGGAACAGCGAGGAGCTGGTAAATCCTATTCCAGCGGTATACCCTCAAATACAATGACTCTTTCACAATTGATTTCTGATACTAGGGAATTAAGTCTTTTCTTAAAGAAGAGGTTCAAGCGAGAAAAAATATTCCTGATGGGCCATTCTTGGGGTTCACTCCTTGGGATAATGACTGCACACAAGTATCCTGAACTCTTCCATGCATACATTGGCATCGGCCAAGTAAGTAATCAGTATGAGGCGGAAAAAGTCTCTTTGGAGTGGGTCAGAGAAAGGGCTAAATATTTTGATGAAGAAAAATCCCAGCAGGAGTTGGGTGCAATTTCATTACCCAACAAAAGTGCAACTAATCAAGAGTGGCTAAACTATTTGTTAGTAGAACGTTCATACGTGAATAAATATGGTGGTGGCATGACGAGAGAAAGATTTGATACTTGGTCAAATACCGGTCGTCTAATTATTGACACCAAAGAGTATACCATTGTCGACAAAATAAAATTCCTTAAGGGTAATTTTTATTCAATGGAACACTTGTGGGACGATCAGATTGAAATTAACCTATTTACCTTAATAGATAGCCTCCAGGTCCCCACTTTTTTTCTACATGGCCGGTATGACTATATGACCCCTCTGGTTGTCTCAAAACCATTTATCGATCATCTTAAAGCTCCACATAAACTACTGTATATTTTTGAGAATTCAGCACACTCTCCTTTTTTAGATGAACCCGAAAAATTCAACTCAGTAATTAATTCAATTGCAATCTATTGCTCAAAATGAATACATATGTAATACTTATGTGCCATGAAACGTTCAACGTGCGACTAATTCTGTAATCAACTATATAAATTGTATTAAAATAAATATGAAGCAATTAATCCCTAACGACAATATTTGGCACAATGACAGTGATATAGTTGGCTCTGTTGTGTTTATGTGGTTTGACCCGAAAACTAACATCGGGAGAATATTCATGACCAATTATTTCGTGAATGACGCAATTCCGGAAAGGAATTTGGAGCTATATGGAAAACATTAACAGCATATGTTTATAGTTTCTAGACTACGGAGTGTATGTTCACATTTAATAGATTATAGACTTAAAAAATATTGCTCAGTCACCAATGCCAATTAGTTTAATGGTTTAACCATTATCCTATGTCAATCATATTCATAAATTGAATCAAACATAGTTTTAACCTACATTACGGTAACTATACGTAAATATTTTGAATACACTCTTTTTACAATTCACTACTAAATAATAACTATTAACTACTTCCATTAACACCAATTATTTAGACCACCGTTAGATTAATTAACCTGTCTTCAGGCCAACAATTTTAACTATTTGACAACTAAATTAAATTGAAGTTATGAATACGAAGTATCTACTTTTCCTAATTTGTTTATGGTTAGCACAGCCTGCACATTGTCAATTGATTGACACTGATTACTTTCCTGAATTCGAAGAAAATGTTTCAGAGTCTGAGTATAATCATGGCAGAGAAATCCTGAGAAATGCTTACCGGCAAATCAAGGAGGATGGTGGAAATGTTAATTACGCTGATTATTGGAATGTGGCCGTTGCCTACGCTAATATGGGGGTTGATAAGGGCATCGTATTTCCATACCTGATAAGATCGAAGAATATTGCGCAAGAAAAGTTTTGCATGATTGCAAATTATCAGATATCCCTTAACGGAGACATAGAAGAAGCGATTTTTTATAAAATGTTTGACCAAGCTTATGTAATTCTCCTTCAAGGATGTGAGGGAATGGAAAGTAAGCCGTTAACAATAGAAAAATTAAAAGCTGAAAAAGAAAAAATGAGTCTAACTGGCTTAAGTGAGTCTTTAATTGATCGCTTGATTGTTTGCATGGAAAAAGACCAAAGATTCAGGTATTCTCCGACCGTTTACACAGAAAATTGGGAGAAACAAAATGCACTTGATGATGAAGTACAAGAGGAAATGATATCTATATTGGAGGAATTTGATTACCCGGGAAGAGATTTGGTCGGAGATCGATTTATGAATTTTGCTTGCCTCTTCATTGAGCACGGAGGTGACTTGGATTATCAGGATAAATATTTGCCGGTTGTAGTGGACGCCTTTCACAATGGGCAGATGAGCAAGAGTTATTTAACTATGTTAATTGACCGAATTCATTGGAAGCACACAGGTAAGCAACTTTTTGGTAGCCACGCTGCGATTCCTTTTGATGAGCCCGAAATAATATCACAGGTTATTGAATTGTACAATTTGAATTGAGGCAGGTTTGTACATGATTGTATGCCCATTAAGGATAGTTATATGAAGGGATTACGGCATAATCTGTCCCTTAAACCTTTGGTGATAGAGCTGTTATTGAAACCGTCTGTTTCAATAACTCAATAACCAATTTGATTTCCTTTTCATTAAGCGATGGAAACCTGTAAGCTCCCCACTTTTAGTAAGGCATTAAATTAGACAATTTCATTTTTAATTGTCATCATAATATTCTGTGGGTTAGTGGGAAACTCCTCAAGAGTTTTCCATATATCCACTGGGCTGTGCCCGTGTAAGGCATCATGAGGTCTGTGGTTATTGTAATCTTCCATCCATTCGTCTGCGAGCGTTTTAATTTGATCGAGGTCGTCAAACAAATAGGGGTCCAAAACATCCCTTCGGAAGCTACCATTAAAACGTTCGATGTATGCGCTCTGTGTTGGTTTGCCTGGCTGTATGAATTGTAGGTGAATGCCATGTTTTTTCCCGCATCAAATTCCTTCAGAATAGTAAAAATCTGGGATTCGGTAAATCGTTTTCTTTTCATAGTTAACAGTTTTTAAAGTTAGCCCTTTTGTCTAATCTAAAACTGTCCTATTTTCGGGGGAGCTTACAAAATAGCTCCGCAACTTTGTGAGAAGTAAATCCAAATATTCAATAAACAAAACAAAATCGTTACGAAAGTATGGATTGTTGCGCTATAGGTACCACTAGTTTTTTGCTGTAACTCAAATCAATCCACTACTTCAGTTTGGCCATTGATATATAGAAATGATGAAAAGGGTAACGCTATTACTGGCAGTAAGGAAGCTTTATTAATAAAAACTCCTTTCGTGTATTCCTTGCCCTCCTTTTTTATCCCGCTCTTGTCATCATGTGGCAACGATCGCTGTTCATATACAATAAGAAAAATTGCTGTTAAAACGGATAGATGGGAATGTTACGGTTGGAAACAAACAAGAAACTAATTAATGCAATAAGAAGTGGTAACTCTGTTTGAATTGGATGGGTAGGAAAGGGGAGAAGCACAGCATTGAGCATTTAATCGATTCAATTTGGCTTGCAGTGCTTGATAAACAGGAGGTAGTTACCACCTCAACCCTCAAGTATTATCCATTACAGACTGAGAAGGACTATCCGCTAACTACTCCGATTCAACTAAGTTGACGGAGAAGTTGAGAGTTGTCATTACCACCAAGAGAGACTTTGCATCTGTTTAGTATGACCGGTCCACTAATAAGCAAATCCTAAGAAGGCTTCAGAAACATCCTATCTCATGGTTGTAAACTAGAATGCATTGCAAGGCAAAGTTGCTCCTCTTTTTTGAGAATAGTCAACCCGCTGTTGGAAACTGTTCACTACAGTTGTTTATTCATAAATTTTCACAAATCCCAAGTTTTTCACACCGTCAAATGAAAGATTGAATCCAGCAATCTGATTTTCACAATCACGCTCAAAGTTTACATTTCCAAAGAACCACTCACTACCTTCAAATTGATCTACGCTGACTGGGGTAAACTGGATGTCTTTGGTTTTTATTTTTTTTGCTACGAGTTTGTTATCTTCAACCACAAAATGGTAGGAGATATTCAGTAAGCTATTATGAAATGTGCCTTCATACGCCTTCAATTCTCTGGTGGTATAAGTGACCGGTTTGTAGGCTTTAAGTACACTTTTGTCACTATCTCCTATGCTATATTCCATTATTTTTTTTTGACCATTATTTTTAAATTCTATAATGAAACGGTCGTCACCATCCCTCATTACCTGAAATTTTGAATTGCTTAGAGGAATCATGGCCATGCCATTTCCTGATCCGTTCACATACCTAAGTGTGTCGTTGAGTAGTTTGATTGATCTTGAGTTCCCGGAAAATTCATTCCAGTAATTACCGCAATATCCTTCAAGGGTCTCCTTTTTGAGTTTCTTACTGTCCAGTTTACTAAAATCAATTGTAGCGGGCTCCAGAAACTTATCTTCTAGGAATAGATAGGAGGCTTGCATTCCTAAATACCCATTGTAGGGCATACCATCATTACTTAAAACGATTACAGTAAAGTCTTGCGCAGGAAATTTAAAGACTGAACTGGCATAACCTCCAATTACTCCAGTCTGGTATATCTTGCTTATACCTCTTTCCTTGTGAATGAGTTGATGCCCTTGCGTTACAGTTCCAAATGTGGGACTAAAAAGTTTGCCACTCTTCAAAGATATTGGTGTGTTGAGCTTTTGGACGAGTGCGACACTTCCAATTTTTGGAGTGATGAGATTCAATTCCCATTTGCAAAGGTCGCCTATTGACGTGTAGAGATTCATTGCCCCTTGGGAGGTAACATGAGGGTCTGATACCATGAATTCACCGTCAACGGATCTGTATGGTATTGCTCTTTTGGCGATGATTCTCCCGTGGTAATCGGAAAAGCTAGTATTACGCATTTCCAGCGGCACAAAAATGTTGTTTTTTGTGAAGTCTTCAAATGACTTTCCGGAAACTGCTGCCACAATATCCGAAAGGATTGTGAAGGAAGGACTATAGTACGAGAATGCCTCTCCAGGAATAAAATCAAGTTGATTTAGCTTGCTAATGATTTCCTGTGCTTCTCTATGCGTCAACATACCGTGATTACCCCACCCAGCGATTAACGCGAGAGATTCAAGATCTGGGAGACCGTTTGATAGATTTAATAGATTTCCAATTGTAATAGTTTCATTGAATTCAGGAAGATAGTTGACATATTTTCTGATGTCTTCATTCAGTGATAGCTTCCCTTGCTCTTCTAATAGTAGCACCGCAAAGGCTGTAAAGTGTTTTGACATTTCTGCCACCATAAATTCAGTCGAAGGAGTTATTGGAATGTGGGTTTCAAGATTAGCCAACCCGAAACCTTTACTATAAATTACTTTGTCCTGGTGGATAATACCAACGGCAATTCCGGGCTTGTCTTTGCTGTCCCAGTTCTCAAAAAGTTTGTCAATTTCTGCGGTTGCTTGGCCTAAGGCATTTGTAATTGAAAGTAAAAGAATGATGATAGTTCGATAGATATTCATTGATTAGTATTTATAGTTTTTATAAATCTCTTTAGAATTATTTATTGACTTTCTATATTTTCGATTAAGGATATTAGGTGCCTGGCCAGTGGAGCAGCAGCACTTGGATCTTGACCTGTGATTAACCTTCCGTCCGCTTCCACGTACCCGTCCCATCCTTCCGAAGAAAACTTAAACGAACCACCTCTCTCCTCGATTACATTTTGAATAGAGAATGGGAATTGTTTGTAATATTCAGCGTCTTGATTTTCAAAAAGATCAGGGAAGCCATTTACTTTCTTTCCATCCACAAGATATTTTTGATCCTTCGTCTTCAAGTTGACTATTCCTGCTGTCCCATGACATAGGGCAGAAATAATTCCATTTTGCTCTTCGTAGACCTCCATCACAATTTTTTGAATAGGCTCGCTATCCGAGACACCAAACATAGCACTGCCGCCTCCACTGTAATAAACAGCGCTGTAGTCCTCTGCTTTGACATCACTGGGCTTTTTTGTGAATTTTAGCAATTGCATAAAGTCGCTATCGTACAAATACTGTTTCATGATTGTATCAGCGGTATCGATATAGCCGATAGGTATTGCGCCTCCCTCAGGACTCACAAAGTCAACCAGATGTCCTGCCTGTATAAGTACATCATACGCATGGACGATCTCCGCAAAGTGATTGGACGCACTAATATTGGAGTTGCCATAATAGTGCGCGTTAGAAGCAATAAATAGAATCTTCTTGCCATTAAATTTGGTTGCGCTGTGATTGCACGATACGCATATGCATACTAAGAGTAGTGATATCGAAATCAAAAAGTAGTTCTTCATTGCACTGAATTATTTTTTGGCAATGATAAGTGCTAAAGAACCTTAAGATGCTATATTCTTATAATCTGGGAGTACTGATTTATAATTCCGAACCACTTACAGCCCTTTTCAGAAGGTTTTCTTTGTATTGAGCAGGAGTGGAGCCCTCCAATTTCTTGAAAGCGGCATAGAAAGTAGATTTAGAGTTAAAACCGCAGTCGTAGCCAATAGACTCCAATTTGATATTGGGATTGGATTTAATCAAGAGTTTGGCCTCTTCTATTCGATAATCATTCACAAATTGAGAGAAGGTCGATCCTAAGTTATCATTTATCAATTGGGAGAGCAGGTGAGTGTGCACTTTAAGTCTCTTTGCGACTTCTACAAGTTTAAGTTCTGTATTTCTGAATATTTTTTCCGAATGCATAATCAATTTTAACTTTTCTATTAGTGCTGCTGCCTCCTCTTCATCAATTTTTTTATCCCCGTACTTAGATTTGGATAGAAATATTGTGGAAGTTTTCTTTCTATTTAGTAACAACCACAAAATCAGTAAGTAGAATACGAAGGAGAAAGATAACGCACCCCCAATGTAGGAAGAGTAGTCAACGATTTCGTAAACAATCCAAATTACAAGGTTACCTGCAAGGAGGCTGAGTCCCCAAATCTCAAGACTTTCCAAAGTGGAATTTCTTTGAAATATTTTTGCAACCGAATTTTTGAGAAGTAAGAGAGAAGCAAGAATGTAGATGAGCCATTCAAGATAAATTGCGTTGTAAAAGTAATGCCATAAATCCGGGTGTTTATGCCAAGGATAGAGATAGCCAATTATCATCAGTGTGACAACGATTAGGCCAAAATGGATTTTCCATGTTTTGTATGAGCCGCTTGTGAGTTTAGCGCGGAGATAGAAGTAGAGTGATGGTCCAATAAATGCGCATGCAGACAGTCCAAACTGTAGGAAGATCAAGGATAAATCTGGATTGAAATAGTAGAATACAGATTTACCTATTCGAATACTTAACGCTAGCAGCAGTGTACCTAGAAAGTAATTGGAGACATGTTTGGGCTTTGCAAATAGGTAAAAATAGAGTCCTAAAATCAAACCGTTAAAGGCACCAAGGGCACTAAAGAAGAAAAGAAGTTCGTTACTAAACTGCATTTTTCTAAATTTTCAAAAATACCCTATCCCCTCAATCTGACAAACTTTATGCAATGGCTAATTGAAGTAATAATAAGAAATTGCGACATGTCATTTTACCAAATGATTAACAGCCTTCTTTAGCAATTTGATTGAGGCTTCAATTTCTTTTTCGTTGAGTGATGCGAATCCCATTCGGATGGCATTAAGCTTATTCCCTTCTGCATCGCTGAATACTGATTTTGAAATGAGCAAGCCTAGCTTTAAAGCTGTATCCCTTAGTTGAATCGGATCTATCGTGCGATCAAATTCTACCCATACCGCAAGCCCACCTTCCGGGATCTGAAATTTTACGTATTGTCCCAATTCTTTTTTAAGAAGACTACAAAATAGATCCCTTCTTAAATGATATGCTTTTAAGGCCTTCTTCATATGCCTCCTGATCTCACCTTCCTTAAACAGCATAGCAATCGCCCTTTCTAAGGCCATGTTCCCATGGCAGTCAATAAACCGACTCAATCGAGATAATTCATTAATGAAATTGGCGGGTGCAACAACAAATCCGGTGCGAAGTCCGGGCGCAACGGTCTTACTCAGTGAGCCAACGTAGATTACTGAGCCACATCTATCTGAACTAGCCATAGGGAGAATTGGGCTGCTGTTGTAATGAAAATCATAATCGTAGTCATCTTCGATAATCGCAAAACGATATTTTTCAGCCAGCATCAGTAGTTTCATTCTTCTTTCTGCACTTAGTGAAACAGTAGTTGGATTATGATGATGTGGCATGATGAAAATTGCTCTTATTTTCTTTTTCTTGCACACCTTCTCAATGGCATCTACATTCAGACCTCGTTCGTCTACAGGAACTTTAACCAAGTTGCCTCCGGCAATCCGAATGATGTCATTGGCCACCCGAAAACTAACATCGCCCACAATTACGTTTTCATTTGGCTTTAACAGCACTTGAAAGATATTTGAGAAGGCCATGAGACTGCCGCGAGTGATCATAACATTCTCAACTGTTACATTTATGCTTCTCGTTTCTACCAGATACTTGGCTACTTCAGCACGGAGTAGAGGGTCTCCATTAAAATTATCTGAATAATTCAGAAGTTTTAGGCTGCGCTTTCCATTAACAATACCACTAATATTCTTCGACAAATTGCGCATCGGTGCAAGCCTGACATCGGGATAGCCAGCGTCAATGACTAACTCTAGTTCGCTTGCTTTGGGCGATTTGTAGTATTCTAAAAAATCAAGTTTGTTATTAAGGGGAAATCCGCTTTGTGCTTGAGGATCGTGTCGAATGCCTCCTTCCAATGGCTGCACAGTGGTAATTGGAATCTTGGAACTTACAAAGCAACCCTGATTGGGTTTGGTTTCCAGCCAACCTTGAGCTTCTAACTCCTCGTAGGCAGATGTTACTGTTCTTCGATTGACTTCTAGTAATTCAGATAGCGTTCGTGATCCAGGAAGTTTAGTACTGGATATGATGGTGCCTGCTGAAATCTTTTTTATGAACTCATTGCAGATTTGCAAATAGAGCGGCACACTAGATTTCTTGTCTAGGGCTATAATGGTCTTGTAAGGCAGCATTACCGGATCATTGATTGGTTATAAACTGGTATATATATACGCACCGGTTAAGATATAGTTTTACAAAAGATATCTATAGCACAAATCTTAAATAGATCAAGCTTATGAAAACTATAAACGTTTTAGCTTCGCTACTGATAAATACTACCTTCTTGTTTTGCCAGAATGCTTTCCCACAGGAAGTTATAACAATGACCAAAATTACAGGTGAGATTGTTATTGATGGTTATGTAAATGAACCTGTTTGGGACTCAATTGTGCCCTTGACGATATCGCAAAAAGTGCCCAACTCGGGAGCATCGCCCACGCAGAAGACTGAGTTGAGATTAGCCTACGATACCAAGTATCTGTACCTATCTGGGCGTATGTATGACACTGAACCTGAAAAAATTGTCGCAAATTCCAAGAAACGCGATGATTTTACCGAGAATACAGAGTGGCTAGGATTACTAATAGATTCATACGATGATCGAGAGAATGCGCTTGCATTTTATACTACTCCACATGGATCAAAATTAGACATGGCACTCAGCAACGATAGCCAGGGTCCGACTGGCTTTAACGTCAGTTGGAATAGTTACTGGGATACAGCAGCGAGTAGAGATGAAAACGGTTGGTATGGGGAAATTCGAATCCCCTTTACAACGTTGCCCTTTGAGCCTGTGGATGGTAAGGTAATTATGGGAATTACAGCTTGGAGATATTTTGCCAGGAATGACGAAACAGACATTTATCCACCTCGCGATGCTTCAACGGGGAGTTCCTTTCGGCCATCACTGTCTCAACGATTTGAATTTATTGGTATTGATCAGAAAAAACCCGTTCACATTACCCCATATGTACTTGGTGGGCTGATCAACTCAAATACAATTTCAGATGACGAAAGTATCTACTTAAGTGAGCATAAAATAAAAAGAGAGATCGGGCTTGATGCTAAAATATCCATGGGTAGTAATGCCACACTTGACCTTAGCGTCAATACAGACTTTGCACAAGTGGAAGTAGATGATCAGCAGATTAATCTGGGTAGACTAAATCTTTTCTTTCCAGAGAAGCGATTGTTCTTTCAAGAAAGAGCTGGCTTGTTTGAATTTAACTTCGGTAATTCTGATCGAGTTTTCCATAGTCGAAGGATCGGAATTGTTAATGGCCAGCAAACTCGAATATATGGAGGTGCCCGAACGTATGGGCGCTTTGGTACTTTGGAAACGGGATTGCTCAACATGCAAACTGGTCCTCAGGGAGATTTAGATTCTGAAAACTTTACGGTTTTCAGAATGAGAAAGAGGGTGCTTAATGAGAATTCCACTGTAGGGATGATTTTAACTAATCGCACTAATTTTAACAGAGACTATAATACTGTTTATGGATTTGATGCTACGCTTAGAGTTTTAGAGCAGAATTATTTGTCGCTGCGATTTGCACAAGCTGTTACTGAAGAGAGTTCAAATCCCTTTCAATCCTTAAATCAAACTAAATTTTTTGTAGGTATAGACAAACGTTCTCAGAATGGATTCACTTATTCTGTTAACTACGGAAGAGCCGGTAAGGAATATGTACCTGGCATTGGATTTGAACATCGGCCTGATTTTAGTCAATTGAATCATGTGTTTGCTTATAACCTTTTCCCTGGTAAGGAATCAAGTATTGTACAACATGGGCCCTACTTGATGGGTGGCTTGACGTGGGGTAATACGAATGGTGAACTTGAAACTAGAAACACACATGTAGGATACAATGTTTTTACCAAATTAGGTTGGACTTATGATATTCGTTTTCAATCTGATGAAGAGCAACTGTTTCAGGCACTTCAATTTCCCGGTGGTATTGAAGTGCTGCCAGGTAGGTACCCATTTAATAGTGTTTATGGATCAGTTACCACTTCCTCTATTAAACGACTCTCTTACACCGTTGGGGCTGGCACTGGGAATTTCTACAATGGCTACAAGAATACTTTATACCTAGCACCATTTTACAATGTTACCCCCGACTTCATTGTGGAGGCGAGTTACTCTTACAATCAGTTGAAATTTGATGAGCTTTCCAAAGATACAAACGTGATGCTGACACAGCTTAAGATGTTGTACACATTTAGCACAAAACTGTCAGTCAATGCCTTCATTCAGCATAACAGCGTTTCCAAAACTATGCTTGGTAGCATTCGGCTTCGGTACAATCCTAAGGAAGGAAATGATTTCTACTTTGTTTTTAACGGTGGTGTAAATCAAGATCGCTACCGCAATGAGCTGACGCTGCCCATGAGTAACGGAAGTACTCTTTTTTTGAAGTATAGCCACACCTTCCATTTCTGAGTAGCCGGATTAGTGTCAGGATAAAAACTGGACTATGCCAATTAACCTATAAATGATTCTTTTTACTTCTAAATAATAAAGTCATGCTTAGATCAAAGTACATCAATACTCCACTTCTTGTATTATTATTTGCACTGCTACTAGTGCCCCATGCAATCAATGCTCAGCCAGATCAATTTGATAAATTACTTGAAGACTTTTATCAAGAGGGGTTAAAGCTAAGCCCTTTAGTAGCTACAGTGAACAATGGAGATAATAGGTACAATGATCAATTAGAAATTGATATATCCGATGAATATAGAACTGCGTTTGTAAATTATTATAAAAAATATAAATCCCAGCTTACGCAATTTGAAAGATCTAGTTTATCTGAAGACAGGCAGATGAGTTATGATATTTTACTCTGGGAATGCAATATCAATATTGAGGGAGGGAAGTATCGGGCAGACTTGATGCCCATCAATCAACTATTTGCGATGCCACTAATGATGGGGCAGCTGGCGTCAGGCATGGGAGCACAACCTTTTGCTTCAATGAAAGATTACGACAACTGGCTTAAGAGGTTGGATGGACTTGTAGAATGGACAGATCTTTCTATTGTGAAAATGAGGGAGGGTATTAAGGAGGGTTACGTGCTGCCTAAACCATTAACGGAGCGAATGATTCCACAATATGAATCATTGGCAATAGGACCAGTGGAGGATCACCTTTATTATGGAGCGGTGAAAAATATGCCTGAAACTTTTAGCAAAAAGGAGTCAGCAAGAATTAAGAAAGCCTACTTGGATAAGATTCAAAACGTTATTATTCCGGCCTTTAATAGACTGCATACCTTTTTGAAAGATGAATACTTACCCAATTCAAGAGAGACCGATGGTTTGGGAGGTTTACCCAATGGCCTGGCATATTATAACTACCTTATTAAACTCCAAACGACTACAGAACTCGATGCGGATCAAATCTATAAAATCGGATTAGCTGAAGTCACCCGGATTCGTTTTGAAATGATGAAGGTGAAAGAGCAAGTTGGCTTTGAAGGTAGTCTTCTTGAATTTTTTAACGATGTGAGAAGTAATAAGAAGTTGATGCCCTTTAAAACTGCAGAGGAGGTATTAGCTAATTTCGAAAGAATTCATCAGCGCATTGGCCCAAAGGTTAAAGAGCAATTTGATTTTAATCCCAAAATTGCTTTTGAAATCAGAAGAGTTGAAGCTTTCCGAGAAGCCACTACTTCCGCGCATTATATGATGGGTTCTCCAGACGGTAGCAGGCCAGGAATATTCTATGTCCCCATACCAGATGCCACTAAATATAATACTTACTCAGATGAATCCTTGTTTCTTCATGAGGCAATTCCAGGGCATCACTTTCAAGCTTCTGTTGGTTTAGAAAACACCTCACTGCCAACATTTAGAAAGTTTGTTTGGTATGGTGCACATGGTGAAGGCTGGGCGCTCTATTGTGAATCTCTCGGAAAAGAACTTGGGTTATTCACAGATCCCTATCAATACTTTGGAATGCTTGGTTCGGAAATGCATAGGGCAATTAGATTAGTTGTTGATGCTGGAATTCACTCAAAAGACTGGACGCGTGAGCAAGCCATTCAGTATTCGTTAGAAAATGAGGCGCTGGCCGAAGATATAATCATATCTGAAGTTGAGCGCTATATGGCTTGGCCAGCACAAGCGCTGTCGTATAAGATAGGACAATTAAAAATACAAGAGCTGCGGGCAAAAGCTGAACATGAGATGGGTGTAAATTTTGATGTTAAAAAGTTTCATAGAAAAGTACTTGAGTCAGGAGGGCTTCCAATAAAAATATTGGAACAGAAAATTGATGCATGGATTGCTACTAATAATAAATCGTAAAGGATGAAAGTATCAGATTTAACCCAGGAAGAGTACGACCCATATTACAGTAGGTATATTAATGTGGTTCCTGTTGCCAGTGAATTAAGGTTACAATTCGAGGTGGGAATGCTAGAAGTGATACAATTTTTCAAATTTGCTCCTGAGGACAAACTTGATTATAGGTACGCTCAGGGCAAATGGACTATTAAAGAGATATTACAACACTTAATTGATACAGAAAGAATTTTCATGTATCGCATATTTCGTATTGCAAGAAATGATAAAACGGCACTAGCCAGCTTTGATCAGAATATATACAACTTACCATCAAAGGCTTCAAGTAAGAGCCTTTCACTTTTAATTGACGAATATCATATCACCCGCAAAGCCAGTATTTCATTGCTAAGTAGTTTGAGCGATGAAGACTTAGGTCATATAGGTGTTTCTAGTATGGTTCCGATGTCTGCTAGAGCTGCTGCATTTACAATCGTTGGTCATGAAATTTGGCACATGAACATTATTAAGGAAAAATACTTATGAGGCAGACGGAGACAATACTATCGGATAAAACGATTGCGCTAGTGAGTTATTTGACTCTTCTATTTTTGATTGGACTAGGTGATTCTTCATGTCAACAGTCTCCGGCTAAGGAAATGGCCAAAGCAAGTCAAGTTGTGCGATCCAGTAATATTGATGTCAAGCATGTCATTATTGATCTAAGGTTCGATTGGGACAAGAAGCAAGCCTATGGGAGCAGTACTATAATTATAAGTCCGAAAACGAAGACTGATAAAGTTTCATTAGATGCTGGCATGCTGTCTATAAATTCAGTGACGCTTTCGAACGGAACCTCACTTAAATTTGAATATGACGGAGGAGATGCAGATGATGGTTTGGTGATCGCTCTAGACCGAATGTATCAGCCGGCAGAGAATATTTCAATTGCTATTGATTATCGTACCAATTGGATAAATCACTCAGATCCAAATAACATTTGGGGAAGTTTTGGAAAGGGGATTCGGTTTTTTGAGCCTACTACAACAGAGCCGAAGAAGCGAAAACAAATTTGGTCAGTAGGTGAGCCAGAGTCAAACCGCTATTGGTTTCCTGGATACGATGCGCCAGATGATCTTAGAACAACAGAATTTATCGCCACAGTTGAAAAATCATTAATGGCAATTTCAAATGGTGAGCTTATTAAAACAATAGATAATAACGATGGCACCAGAACATTTCATTGGAGAGCGAATAAGCCTTATTCCAATCACCTGACCTCATTTGTAGTTGGTGAATATGTTGATTATGAACAAAACGCTAGAAACGTTTCGCTACATAACTTTGGTTATCCCGATGAATTGGAAGGTACAAAGGCAAGTGTGGTCCGTTTACCAGACATGGTTGACTATTTCTCAGACATAACGGGGGTTGAATACCCTCATTCTAGTTATTCACAGGTTTTTGTTCAAGATTTTGGTGGGTGGATGAGTAATATGTCTGCCTCTACCATCACTGAGAATATGGTAGATGATGAAGGTACTCACGCAGACTTTCTATACCTCTGGGACATAACTGAGGGAGAGGCCTTGGCAAGCCAATGGTTTGGCAACTATCTATACTGTCGGAATTGGAGTGATATATGGTTAAATAAGTCATTCGCCCATTATTTATCTGGCATGTATGGGGCAAGTAAGAATGGGCTCGATGAATTTCTTATTTACCAATTGCAACCCGATCACAGAACCTATTTAGGTGATTGGAATTCTGGGAATAAACAGCCTGTCATAAACCCATCTTTCGAAGACGCTGGTTCATTTGTGGCAAGCAATCATCCTTATTTTCATGGTGCTTCTGTTTTGCACATGCTGAGAAAGCATGTGGGAGAGGTGAACTGGAAGAAGATCATTCAACGCTATGTAAGACAAAATGCTAACAAGCTCGTGTCTACAGCTGATTTCGTAAAGGTGGTTAACGAAGTGACTGGTGAGCAGATGGACTGGTTTTTTGATCAGTGGCTTTATAAAATTGGACATCCAGTTTTTGAGGTGACTAAGTCGTACGATTTAGCTAAAAAACAATTGACGTTAAAAATTAGACAGACGCAAAAAGTGGATATAGAGAGTAGATATCCCCAAGTTGAATTTTTTACGGGTAAGGTTGAAATTGAAATCGATAATGAGATAAAGGAAATATGGATTGAGCCGAAAAATGAGACTATTGCTGTAATTGAGGTGAATCAAGAACCCAAGTTGGTAAACTTCGATTATCAAAGTACTTGGGTGAAAGAGATCGTATTTGTAAAATCAAATGAAGAACTACTCTACCAGTTCAGAAATAGTAAAGATGTGCTGGGCAGAATATCAGCGATGAGCCAATTGGTAACAGTTGCTAAAGATGCGAATACATCGAAGGAGATGAAAGAAAAAATTATTGATGAAATTAGAGATGTTTGCGCGAGCAACTCATATTGGCGCCTTAGATTAAGTGCAATGTGGCAATTGCAGAATTTGGCGACCCCGTCTTCAACTACCACTCCCTTTTCGTGGGATGGCAAGACAACACAAATGCTATTATCTATAATTAAAAATGAACGCTCATGGTTGAGGTCCAATGCCATTAATTTCCTTGGAAGAACGGGAGATCCGAAGTATACGGACTTATATATAAGTTACCTGAATGACTACAGCGATCGAGTGGTCAATATGGCGGCAATCGCTCTGGGTAAAACTAAAAGCCCTAAAGCATTTGATGCGTTAATAAAATTAAGAGACAAACCCTCCTGGAAAAACCAAAGCCTAATTAGCACTATGAATGGATTACAGCAATTAGAAGATGTTCGAGGTTTGAATCTGACTCTCGAAACCTTAGTAAACTCAAAAGATGCACATTGGACATTGGGTACACCAATTTGGGATCATAGGTTAGCAGCTGCTAATACGTTGGTTGCACTTGGCAAAGGCAGCAGGGGATATCCTCTTATACTTTCTCATTTTAAAAGTGCTATGAAGGAGAATGATTACAATGACATCTTTTACAATGCGCTTCAAGTTTCGATACTGGCAGACCCTAAAGGCCAGGAAGTATTTGACGCTTTACGAGAAAGGTTTGGTGCCGATAAGAATATCATGACGGCTGTTGATCAATTGGAGGTAAGTTTCAAAAACGCATTACCAAAGAATCAATAATTGTTAAAGAGAAATCAAATGATGACAAGAAGGAAGTTTGGTGAAGTTCTGGCAATGGGAGCTGCTTCACTATTGTCTCTCTCATGGCTAGGATTTGTTAAATCGAATATCAAAACAAAAAAAATGAAAAGGAATGTAGCCATACTAATATTTGACGATGCTGAAGTCCTTGACTTTGCAGGACCTTTTGAAGTGTTCTCTGTAGCATCGGAAGTACACAACTATGAATTGTTCAACGTATTTACTGTGGCCAAAACGATGGACAAGATTATCGCCCGAAATGGACTCTCGGTCAATCCGGATTTTGATTTCATAAATGCGCCCAAGATAGATATACTAATTATATCAGGTGGCAGCGGTTCCAGCGCTATCTTGGAAGAAAGGGAAACACTTGATTGGGTAGAGCTTATACATCAATCAACGGAAAACACTCTAAGTATCTGTTCTGGTGCAAGAATCTTGGGTATACTAGGTTTATTGGATAACCAAGCGTACTGCACGCACCACGGTGTTTATGCTCACATGAAGGAGATTGTTCCTACAGGAATACCCCAGCCAAAGAAACGTTACGTGCAGGCGGGTAAGATATTTACATCAGGAGGCATTTCTGCAGGTATCGACTTATCGTTTCATGTTCTACTCCAACTGCATGGCAAACAGGTTGTGGATAACACTGCCGGTTATATGGAGTACAGGCTGGAGACATCATAGTATGGATGTATATAAAAAAAGAAAAATTGTATATGGCGACACTGCCATTTCTGGCAATTGGAGGGTGAAGGTCCATCTAATTACATACCGCGAGAAATTTGGTGCAGTAAATGTTTTACAGAATGCAATCTCAAACCTACCTAAGTGGTTAGAAGAATTCTCCAGAATTGATCTACCGATCAGCATGATTGGTTCACTAATTGTCCATGAGGGAAAAGATGGGGTTTGGACTCTCTTAAGTTTTTGGGCCGGTGGAAATATGCTTCGCACAACAACTTTTTACTCACCATTTACTGATGAAAGCGAT
Source organism: Cyclobacteriaceae bacterium (assembly GCA_040216665.1). Taxonomy (GTDB): domain Bacteria; phylum Bacteroidota; class Bacteroidia; order Cytophagales; family Cyclobacteriaceae; genus ELB16-189. The sequence goes on from JAVJOQ010000009.1 coordinate 84,406, forward strand.
TTTCAATTACTAGAACGTGGCTCAATGGCATGTGTTTGGGAATTGGCAGTAATTGACCATGAAAGACGTGCATGGGTTAAGCATGTACTTATGAATTGTATCCCGGATTATGCTGCTTACCTAAATGATACATTGACTGCTGATGTCTGAGCCTAAAAAAATACCAATAATTGTTTTGCTTCTTTTGCTATATCTTAACTGCTCCACTGCACTAGCACAGAATAGCATACCAAAAAGGAAGTATTATACGACATTTGTACCGGCTCAAAAGGCACCAAAGGTTGACGGTCTTATTGAAGAAGAAGCTTGGCAGCAAGTAGAGTGGAGTGGCAATTATGTGGAGTGGAGTCCGGAGGAGAATACAGAACCTACCGAACAAACAAAATTAAAAATACTGTATGATGATAAGTATCTATATGTCGCTTTTCGATGTTATGACAGTGATCCATCAGGTGTGGTTAGAAGGCTTTCCCGCAGAGATGGTTTCGATGGTGACTGGGTGGAGATCAATATCGATAGTTTTCATGACTTGCGCACAGCTTTTTCCTTCACGATCAGCGCTTCAGGAGTAAGAGGGGAGGAATTCATAACCAACAATGGTAATAGTTGGGATAACACGTGGAATCCGATTTGGATGGCGAAGACAAACATAGATAATGAGGGATGGACTGCTGAAATAAAAATACCACTAAGTCAGCTCCGCTTCAGTAAAGATCAAAACAAGGTATGGGGTATACAATCGACAAGAAGGTATTTCAGAAATGAAGAACGATCAGTATGGCAGAGAAATCCCTTGAATTCCCCAGGTTGGGTAAGTGAGTTTGGCGAACTTCATGGGCTTGATCAGGTAAATCCGAAGCGTCAAATCGAAGTTCAGCCTTACCTAGTTGCCTCCGCTAAGTCTTATGAGCCAATAGAAGGAGATCCAAACTCAGATGGCCGGGAAAGCAGAGTAGCGGCCGGGTTGGACGGGAAAATCGGAGTAGCAAATGACCTTACGCTAGACTTCACTGTGAACCCAGACTTTGGTCAAGTGGAGGCAGATCCTTCAGCCATAGCACTCGATGGGTTTCAAATATTTTTTCAAGAAAGAAGACCCTTCTTCATTGAGAACAATAATATATTTGATTATCGGTTCTCCAATTCGCGGGCAGGAAACACGTTCACTTTCGACAACCTCTTTTATTCTCGCAGGATTGGGAGGTCTCCCCAGGGGTATGCGTCAGCTGGCCTGGGAGAGTTTGTAAATCAGCCCGGTATCACTAACATTCTTGGTGCTGCTAAGTTTAGTGGGAAAACAAAAGATGGGTTGTCGATAGGAATTCTTGAAAGTGTCACAGCTGAGGAAATTGCAACTATTTCTAGCTTGTCTTCTGAAAGAACAGAAGTTGTTGAACCTCTAACAAATTACAGTGTTGCAAGAATTCAAAAGGATTTCAATAATAGAAATTCTTTTGTTGGGGGGATACTCACTTCAACAAACAGACGTATAGCGGATAATGTAGACTTTCTTCATGAATCTGCCTATACAGGGGGGGTAGACTTCACGCATCAATGGGATAATCGAACATGGTATTTAACTGGAAACATTGTACTGAGTCAGGTTTCTGGCTCACAAACGGCAATTGCCAATACGCAGTCTTCCATTACTCATCTCTTCAACCGTGTTGATGCAAACTATTTAATGTTTGATAATTCTAGAACATCTATGATGGGTACTGGCGGGAATCTTCAATTTGGAAAAGCATCCGGCAATTGGAGGTTCGAAACTGGAGCTACATGGCGATCTCCAGAGCTTGAATTGAATGACCTGGGATTCCAACTTAGATCAGATGATATCAGACATTATTCATGGATAAGTTACCGGACTACTTCACCTCAGAAAAAAGTAAGGTCTTACCAAATTAATTATACACATCTATTTTCTCAGGATTTTGGAGGCAATTTGAATGAAATATCTCTCGGCTTAAATGGTTGGAGCAATCTTAATAATAATGCTTGGATTAATGGAGGTGCCAACTATAAACCAATCAACTATTCAAATTATGCTTTGCGAGGAGGCCCAAGATTGCGGACCTCACCAGAAATTAGTTTAGGTGGTGGACTCACCTCAGATAGTAGGAATAAACTTAGATTTTCAGTCAACTATTCTTTTACATCAGCAGTAGATGATTCGTATAGCTCATCAAATGTAAATGGTTCAATTACGTATCAGCCTTTCAATGCGCTGCAGATTTCCTTGCAGCCATCGTACACTAAAAATGCGGATAAATTGCAGTATGTCTCGGAATCTAGTTTTGATACTGATCCTAGGTATATAAATGCTCATATCAGCCAGCGAATTCTTCAATTCCCAATAAGATTGGATTATATTCTAACACCAGATATAAGTATTCAATATTGGGGACAACCATTCATTTCCAAGGGTACGTATCATGACTATAAATACGTGACTAACACAACAGCAAAACAGTTTGAGGAACGGTATAATATTTATTCACCAGAGCAACTCACCTCAAGCGATGGGGTATATTCAGTTGATGAAGATGGCGATGGTATTAATGACTATAGTTTCTCTGATCCAGCATTTTCATTTGTTCAATGGCGCTCTAACTTTGTTTTCCGCTGGGAGTATATTCCAGGTTCTCAAATCTTTCTAGTATGGTCTCAGGATATTACTCAATTTGGAAATCCAAATGACCCAATAATTTCAAGCCTACGATCGGGTATTACTGAAACTCAACCTCAAAACATTTTTCTTGTAAAACTGACCTACCGATTTGTGAAATAGAAACTAAAAATAATGATCCTATGAAAAAGTCTGACTTTATAGTAAGGGTTGCGCAAAAGGACGACCTCGATCGGGTTGTTGCTTTATGCGCAGAACATGCCGCTTTTGAGCAAAGCCATTACGACCCCACTAATAAAAAAACAAGGTTAGAAACAGATCTTTTTGCACCAATAGCTAAACTTCACTGCATTGTAGCTGAGGAGAATGAACACATTTTGGGCTTTGCCACTTACATGCTTCAATACTCTACCTGGGAAGCCTGTGAATATGTATATCTCGATTGCATTTATTTAGTGGAAATGGCGAGGCGCAAAGGAATTGGACAGAAGCTGATGCAACGAGTGCAGAGAGAAGCTAAAAAACTAAACTGTAATTTAATTCAGTGGCAAACACCTGATTTTAATTACAGCGCAATAGCTTTTTATAAAAAAATTGGTGCGACAAGTAAGTCTAAAGAAAGATTTTTCTTAGGAATTGGATAGGTTTCGGATTTCGGCAGAATGTACATTGAAAAATTTCTGATAACAACACTGGGGTAAATGGTATCCAGCCCCATCAATGAGCGAAGTGCAAGGTTAAATTATATTTCCTTGCACAGAAACAAACAAAATTAAGTTTTTATTTTTTAAGCTTACTAACCATATCCAGAATTTGACTAGGGGTCATTCTTAGTGCAGCCGAGAGCTTAAAAATAACAGCCAAGGATGGCGATCGCTTGCCGGTTTCAAGTCTGTAGATGTAGGTTCTATCAATCTCAGCTAGTTCTGCCAATTTCTCCTGAGTTATTCTCTTTTCTTCCCTCAATTCCCCTTATTGAATTTGTGGGCCCTTTAGTATTTTGCCTGATAGTATGGAATGTTGTTGAAATGCAACTAGCTGTAAATTAATTAGATAGAAGTTAAAATAGGGCAGAATAGTGCTTTTTGAAAGGGTTCAATGCCAATTCTACTTAGCGGCCACACAGAGGGCAGTAGTTTAGAATTCAATTTAACATAATATAAATTATATAACTCTTTCCTCGCTAAGTTCCTGACGCACAGTTCTATAATTATATTATGTTAACCATCCCAGCGTGCCATTGCGCACATGCCTTGGCTACGCTGGTCTGGGGGTTTTAGGCTTCGTATTGAAGTTAGGGATTTGCGCACATGCCATCGCACAGTTATATAATTTGACGTTATGTGTAAATAGCCGCTCAAGGCCGCGCTCATCCGGGCCAAGCGCTGCCACGTCCCTGGCTGCCGCAGCTTTAGCGCAGGCACTGCCTTGAGTGTCTATGTAATTTGAAACAGTTGAGAATGAAAGTTTTTTTTCCCACCGCGCATTTAATCCACCAGCCCGCCAAGCATAAGTAATGCAGGCCGCACGTTCCTGGCGCCAGCCAAAGCCTGCATCACACATGCTTGATCCATCGCTCTAAGATCAATTCAATTGAGTTGAGATAAAGCTCACTGGATTAGTTCATTAGGTTCGCCATAGCTTACCAGAACTTCAAAGGTGTTCGCACCTTATTTTTCTTTTGTCCTTTTTGCCTTGATGCAAAAAGAACGAAAAAAATCAAGAGCCAAATATGCTTCCACGCACATGTCATCGCGCCACCCCGCATTTGGCTCGGGCCACCGCGCATAGTTACTTAACATAATACAGACCAATGATTAAGGGCTTGGATGGTTGAGTGTGGATAATACTTAAACAAAGCACAAAGTTACGGGCATGCGGAATAGAAAGCCGCAAGGGTTCGCTACGCCTGCTCATAAAAAAATCTCCACCCTCCCACTGCCAGCCGCACATCCACCGGGTAGTATTTTTTTATGGCAGCCCTTGCATCTTTCTATCCGGTCCCGTGTGGTCGCGTTATGTTTAAATATATCATTCGCGTCCGCATCGGTGGCTGGTGGCTGTCGCTCGGTTTTCGGTTTGGCGTTAGGCCATTCCTGTTTGCTTTCTGTCCCTCTGGCATCAAAGAGGTTTTCCTCAGGTTCTTGTGGCTTGAGGTTGCAGTTTCAGAGCTCCCTTTTTAGGGGGCTCTTTTTTTAAGTTCTTTCCTTGTAAAACTGTTCACGTAGATTGACAAGCAAGCTTTCTGCTTGCATTGATTCAGGTGATTCTGGAAGGTCTGACCTTTTGAATAACTCATCAATCACCAGAATCTTTTCTTCAGCCTGATTCACCAAATCTTCATACTCAAATTCTCCGGCCCTAATATTCAGTAAGTACTCTCGCTCTGACCGTCTTACATTGACTTGCTTGAATCGCGCAATTTCTTCAGCCATATTCAATAGTCTGAAAACGTGCATCATGTTTTTGGAGTCATAGTTTTTTCCGTGACTCACCGTGTTTTCATAGCGCTCCTCATTTCGTTGATCGACCCATTCCCAGTATAACTTGTAGTCTTTACAATATTTAGAGTAACCATCTTTGTTGAAACTCAGAACGGCTATAGATTCAATTCCTTTGGGAATGGACGTTAGTGAAACATCATTCGCAGCGTCTCCTGAATAGATACCATTAAACTTGACACTTTGATTGGCCTGGGTTGCATGGAATACTGCATACATGTCTCTCATATGGTCTATCGCAACCAAACCACAATCTTTCTGATCAAAGCCCTTCTCTTGAAGCCATTGGGTAGACGGAATTGAACTATACCCTTTAACTACGTAGCAGAAATCAAGAATGGTTTTGCGTTTCTTATCGAGGGGATTTAGTATTTTTTTATTGAGTCCTCTGGCCTTCTTGATTTGTGCATAAGCATATTGTCCAAATGTCTGTGCGCAAAGTCTTGACAGGAACATTTCTGATTTTATACTCAGCATCGCTGGATGTTTATACAGCACGCAATCGTCAGGTGTGTTAAGCAGTTCAAGAAGATTTGGATTATTCTTTAGCAGAAGTTCAAAGAACTTCCTGACCTCATAGAACATCTCATCGTTCGTTTCATTGTTTAACTGATCCGTGTATTGGAGGCCATAGAATTCTTCCTTTGGTAAAACAAACACCCCTTTAATATCAGTATCAGACTGCGGGAGTGCAAGGCCGTACGCCTGACTGCCACTAATACACTTTAAGAGTAGATGATTATTATCCTTATTTAAATCATGAAGTGTCATCCAACGTATTTTCTAAATAAATTATTCAACATATCTGAATCTGCATTTACTGAGGCTAGTCCAGGTACAGCTTTCTCACAATATTCAATTTCACTTTTGATGAATGAATGAAGTTGTTCAATTGGGTTGATCACGTACTTTTCATCCACTACTGCTTTTTGCTTTAGAAGGTCGTCCACTATTTTATTTAAATCATTGGCAAGCAGAACTCTCAGTTTCCCAAATTCCATAGCCGGGACTTCTCTCCTGTCGGCTATCCAACGACACGCTAGTATTGGCCTTAAAGCGTAGAAATACTTTTTTAACCGCACCTCCCCTCCTGCCAGATCGCTCTCAAAAACAGTCTTAGCCATGCTTAGATAGTGGTGCATGGTTGCCCTTGGAGAAAAATAGTGAGGCATTAGATTCTTTAAGTCATCGACAAACTCTTTGTTCTTATTGTAAACAACCGGTGATTGCAACCATTCATAAAGTGGCCCATTTGATTTTTTAAACAATCTGAGTGCTTTGCGCAACTCCCATCCATTGATATCTAAGAGATCATTGATGGGCAATTCGATCACATCTCGTTGTTCATCAACACTTAGGTAGTATTCCTTAGGATGCACATAAATAAAACGCACATCGTAGTCACTATCTGGTGAGGCAAACCCCCAAGCGCGACTGCCGGATTCACAAGCAAATAGAATACTAACTTGTGAATTTAGACCAATGCTATTTAGTTCATTCTTTATTTTGTCAAATAAGCTAGCGTCTTTCATTTTTAATTCTTTTTTCTTCTCCAGTTCTTGTGCCAAAATATTTTGTACTTGCCCTTTTGCTCAACCTGGCAGTTTATCAAATTAACCGTTTTAATTTGTCTCGAGTAATTTATTTCAATGGCGGCAATCAATTCTGGAATTAATCCAGAATGCCGAAGGTTCCTGATTCTCATGTCAGAATCATAAATGAAGACCCTCGCATACTTAAGTGGTAAAAACCTCTGCAAGGAAAAGAACGGAAGTTGATTCTTTGTATGCCTAAAAGATTGATTCATGATATTTCTGCAGTTCTTTTCTATGAAACCAACTATTTCTGGTTCAGTTAGTTTGCTTCTTAAAACAACACTTGAGTCAGCAATTACTAAATATGATCCCTTGGAATGAAAGTATGAATCTCTAACATCAATCCGATTGGAGCTTTTTTCCTTCTGCTTTTGGCGGTTGAGTGACAATAAAATCAAAAAAGCATTTCTGAAACTCCCAAGCTTATAAATAAGTCTAGGAAACTTAAATCTCGGAACAAACATTATAAAGCCATTCTCTAAAGCGCCATAGTATTCATTAAGATCATTTGAATCACGTTCTCTTAGCTCCTTAAGTTTATAACCATTAAAGCCGGCCCAACCTGGTAGTGAATGGATTGAACCTAAAGAAATAAAAAACCTCTCGTATCCCTTTGTTAATGCCTCAGCCCAATAAGCTGTGAAAAAGCAATACCAGTTTACCTTACTGGAATCCCAGTTATTATTTTTTATATAGATTGTGAGTTGCTTTTTGTTTCCAATTGATAGACTCTCAAAGCTGTTTAATATTTCCCACCCAGGAGTCTTACAAATTGTTTTTAATTCCTCAACAAGAATTGATTTTGGGATATTAAATTCAGAATTCCTTTTGTAGCCTACGTCTGAGAGCATGAACGTTTTCAATGCCAAACTGAGTCCATTGTTGATGTCAATCAGATGGTCAAACAGTTTTATTATTTCTCTGCTGCTAACTAATTCACTATTCCCTTTTTTATCAGAATAATGTATGTCTCTTTCTTTAAAAACGACTTTTCCGTGAGCAATGCCATTTCTTACAGTGCCACGATAAGCTAAAAATACAAAAGCAAATGGGCCCTTCTTTAAATCATCAATTGCATTGTAAAGGTCTAGGCCTTCAATTCCCTTTTTATGCTTTATTCTTTCGTATTTAGCAACAACCAAAAGAAATCCAAACAGACAGGATTCATATAATTTAAGTAGGTTAAAATGAATTTTTGTGTCAATAAAATCGATTAGCTCAATTTCGCTGTCTGGAGGTATGATGTCATGGATTTGAATGTTGTTGATTTCATTCAAAGCATTATTAGCGTTGTCTAAATTCTGCTCAGAGTCGTTTAAAACTTTCTGAAGTAAAACATGATCAGTTTTATCAGCTACAACAAGAAAATCCAAATAAGCCTTAAAAGCCTCTTTTAAATAAAACCTTTTTGGTGTTTCATTTACATAATGAATGGATGATAAATATGAGGAATCAATATTTAGTTCCTTTGAAATCTTTGATCGCCAAAATTTATGAAGTTCCCGCGTAAGAGGATTTTCTTTCAATATTTTCATAGTTTACGCATCTGGATTTATGTATTCAATTCTTCCAGGCGAGATTGTTTCGATTAAGGCTGTAATTTCATCGTAGTACCTTCGAACATCCAAATTCAAGATTTCATCAAAAGGGTAAACTGACTTCACTTTGTTGAGATCTCCTGAATAACTTTTAAAATGAACGATTGCATCTCGAAGTTTTTTCAAATGGAATAGCTTACTACACTTTGTCTCTTCAAGTGCCAGCCCATTCTTTTTTAGAATTTTTAGCTTTTCATCCAATGGAAGTTTTTCTTCCATTTGTGATTTAGTAATCTCTTTTCCACCAAGCACAGCCATTTCTGGAAGCAACTCATTAACAAGGGCCTCTACAGACATTATAAGGAAAACAATATTGGTCATGGCATGAGCAAATTTCTTTTGATGAAAATTGTTCTCATTGGTCAGCATCACAAACTTACCAGCCACATATTCTTTCTCTAGCCAACCTTCCAGTTGCTCAATTTTGTGCAACGCTTCGTAAGATAAATTGAGAAATAAAGTAACGGGATCAGGCAAGTAGCTAAAATAGAAGGAATTCTTATGTCGAAGCGGTACGCTTAGCATTAATTCCTTCGCATCAGGATCGATGACAACCAAATTATTTTGCTTCTTTTTGTTTGGTATCTTATTGATCTGCTTCTTGTTATTTTCTTGTGGATGTTTATCAAGAGGTGGATGGATTTTCCCATTCAATGATTCTATGACAGAATCAGTAACCTTATAAGCGAATTTTTTCTTAATTCTTACTTCCATAGCTTAGAAATATTAATGTTATGATGCTCAGTTAAAGTCTAGGATCAACTGCCTCGCTCTCCAGGGCTAGCACTCCAAAAACACATTCATGCACTTTTCTCAAAGGTTCTTTCTTCACAAACCTCTCCAAAGACTCCACTCCTAAAGCAAACTCTCTTAAAGCAAGTGACCTTTTTCCAGACAGTCCTCTGTTCTTAAGTCTTGCCATGTTTTCGGGAGCTGAATACTCGGGGCCATAGATAATACGAAGATACTCTTTACCCCTGCATTTGATGGCCGGTTGAACAAGTCCTTTCTTTCCAGTGGTGATAAAATCGTAAGGTTTTATAACCATTCCCTCCCCTCCTTTTTCAGTCAGGTTAGTCCACCAACTTACAACTTCGCTGATGCCAGCTTCGTCATTGACTTCAATGATTTTATGAGGTGTGGCCAAAAACAATTGGCGATCCTGCTCACAGATCAAACTGATCTCCCGCATGTGCCATGCATGGTCTTTGTCAACATGCACTGCACCTTCTGTTGCCAATATGTGAAAAGGTGCAAGCTTATAATCAACCACTCCATTTACCGGCCAGCAGTAGTTTCGGTAGGTATCCGTGTAATCGGCTATCATCTCTTTTTTGGAAGAATACATTTGCAACAACTCATGAACACCTTCGATTTTTCTACCAGCCGTTTGATTCAAAACATCTACCACATTGACCAATGCAGCAGAAGCCGCTGACCCAACAGAAGCATATTGATCTTTCAACAATGCTTGCGCTTTGGCAGACCAAGGCATCAACTCAGCATCAAGACAAACCCAATCGGTATTGAATTTCTCCCAGAAGTCAGCATTTGTTAAAGTCTTGTTTACACGATTGAAAAATTGAACTTCAAGTTCACTGTTGGTAAAAAAGTTTCGTCCTGTTCTAGTATAGCAAACTCCTATTCCTTCATTCTCAATTCCAAACCGAGTGCGAACCGTTTCTTCATTTTTGCAAATGATCAGAATAGCCCGTGAACCCATGTGCTTTTCTTCGCACACGACTTTTTCAACACCTTGGCTTTTGAAATATTTCAAAGCTTCAATCGGATGCTCAAGGTATCCGTCCAATTCACTTGTCTCAGAAGGTGACATGGTGGGAGGCAAATAGATCAACCACTTTGGGTTTAACGCAAAGCGACTCATCACTTCTAATGCTGCAATGGAGTTTTCCTCTCGTACGGTAACATTATTTCTCAGCCTCGTGCTGATAATTCGTTTACCGATCACATCATCAATATCCAGTACATCATCGTGCTCATGCTGATGGCTAAGCACTACATCTGCTTTCCAGTTCAATGGTCTGGCGGGCTCAGCATAGACTTGCTTTGCGTCAACAGAAACAAGTTCTTCTTCAGGATAACGTAAGGCAGACAACTTTCCTCCAAATACACACCCTGTATCAATGTCAATAGTTCTGTTTAACCATTGTGCTTCGGGCACAGGTGTATGACCGTAAACAACCATAGCTTTTCCCCTATACTCAGACGCCCAATTGAAACGAACAGGTAATCCAAACTCATCGGTTTCGCCAGTCGTTTCGCCAAACATGCAAAACGATCTCACTGCTCCACTCCCTCTGCCCTGCATTTCTTCCTTCAATCCGGCATGTGCAACAACCAGTCTACCATTATCAAATACGTAGTGACTCACCAGACCATAGAGAAAATCTTTCACCTGATTGATGAAGTGCGAATTTTCAGTTTTCAATTGCTCAACAGTCAAAGCAAGGCCGTGCTTCAATTGGACATCCTTTCCGCTCAAGTACTTTTGCAGCTTCATGTCGTGATTTCCAGGTACACAATAAGCTGCTCCTGAGTTAACCATACTCATTACCAATTTCAGCACAGATGGAGAATCTGGTCCTCTATCAACCAAGTCTCCAAGGAAAATTGCTTTCCTGCCCTCGGGGGTCTCAACTTTGAAGCCTTGATTGCCTTGACCTTCATCGGTGCGATTTACAGTATAACCAAGCTTGGTCAACAGTTCTGTCAATTCTGTAAAGCAACCGTGAACATCACCAATGATGTCGAATGGCCCTTTAACATCTTTTTTGTCGTTGTAGAGCTTATCTCTCTTTATACCTGTGATCGATTCAATTTCCTCAACTGAGTCCAAAACAAAAATATGTCTGAAGCCTTCACCTTTAAGATGCTTGATTGATCTTCTGAGTTGTGACCGTTGCTGCCGAGTAACATGTTTTCCAAAGTTTCTGTCGGGTCTGTTTTCATTTCGCTCCTCGCATACTTTCTCAGGAACGTCTAATACGATAGCTACTGGAAGGCAATGATGATCCTTGGCTAATTGAACCAATGGCTTTCTTGCTTCAGGTTGAACATTCGTTGCATCCACAACGGTGAGTAATCCATTCCTCAATCGCTTGGAAGCAATGTAATGCAATAACTCAAAAGCATCATCGGTGGCAGACTGATTATTTTCATCATCTGATACAATGCCCCTGCATTTATCTGACGAAAGAATTTCAGTTTCCTTGAAATGTTTTTTAGCAAAAGAAGATTTTCCTGAACCAGAAATTCCGATAAGGACGACTAATGAGAGTTCAGGTATTTTTATTTCAGTATTATTCATTTGTAATCAAATTAAAAACCGCCATTTGAGAAGGTGCCCCAACTTTTTCAGCTACTTCTCCGATTGGCTTAATTAAAACTTTGTATCCATTTCTTTCGGCCACTTGATTTGCCCACGTTTCAAATTCGTTTCTCGTCCACTCAAAACGGTGATCAGCATGTCGCATTTGCCCTGCTTCCATGTTCTCGAAAAGATCGTTATACTCTCGGTTTGGAGTTGTGAGCAAAACTGTCTTGGGTTGTGCAAACTCAAAAACTACACGTTCAAAAGCCTTTAATCTATTTGGATCAAGATGTTCAATGACTTCTACAATGGCAGCCGCATCAAAACCCTGAAGTCTTTTGTCACGATACGTTAATGCTCCTTGCATCAATTCAATTCTTTCCTTCTGTTTAGGCGCCATTTCCTGAATACGAAGCCGGTCATTCGCTTTCTCCAATTCCCGAAAGGAAACATCGATACCCAAGATTTTCTGAAACTGTTTTTCTTTCAAAAGCATTCTTAGGAGTTTTCCCTCGCCACATCCTAAATCAACTATAGTCTTTGCATCTGAACTTATAAGCTCGTCCAAAACAACCTTTAATCTTTTGTAGTGCAAGGTTTCTTTAACCACATCTTCTTTTTCTGCGTCAGTTTCTTCATTTTCGATCAATTCATCACCTTCCAATAATCTACTCAAAGCATTTCGCGTCAATCCTCCGATACCCTTTAAATAGCGTTTCGTGATTTGCTCCTTTTCAGGATGATCTTTTAACCAGCCCTTCCCCTTTTCCAAAAGCTTTTCAACTTCATGTTGTCCAACCCAGTAATGCTTTTCATTATCGAGTGCAGGAATCAAAACATACAAGTGCGAAAGCAAGTCTTTGAGTTTGAAATTGCCTGAAAGGTTTAGTGTAAAATATTTACTCATTCCCCACTCGGTGAACTTACTATCCAACTCATGCCTCTCGAGGTTTACTTGATACCCCAAGGGCTCAAATAATTTCCGAATCAAAATCTCTCCTCCTTTTGGAGCTGGCAAAACTGAAATCTCGACTTCAAAAGGCATGATCCGATCAACCAGTTCCGGATGCTTATTGCATGTTCCGTTCATAGCTGTTGAAAATGCTTTTGATATTGCAACGCTCATAAAAGAAGAAGCCACATAGGGCCTATCATTTACATAGTGTCCCAATGAAAATGAATCATCACCATTCCTTCCGGAATTTCTGACCAAGCCTATCGGATCAATATCTAACAATAACGCAACTGTACACCTAGCCTCCGTAGCTTCAGGGTAAAAAACATGCGCTTTGCCATTCGACAACTCTACGGCCTGCAGTTTTTCCGGATGCTTGTGCAACAAGTGACTAAGATCAGTTGCTGGATTGTGAGTAGTAGATATCTTTAAAAGCATGATTTATTTATTCTATTTTCTGACTTCTTTATTTCCAAAACTTCCACCATTCTTTAGAGTTATTCGCTGTAGTTACTTCTGCGCTAAATTCTAAACGAGCAACCCGTTTGAATGATGAAATTTTAAATTCGGAGTTTTTGCTCTCTTCTGCTATTATTTCCTGAAGAAGTTCTGCCGCCTCTTTTTTTAAACTCTCAATTACAGTTTGCTTTCCCATTCTATAATAGTCCGCATCCTCTAATTCATACATGTAATATCCCAAACCTTGAATACATGGAACTTCATCGTATCCGATCGTGTAGAAATCATTCAAAATCCTATCTCTAGTTTCTCGACCATCGATCAAATCCTGAAGGTTTGTCTTCACTTTCCAAAGCATGAATTCTTCCTTTTCAAAATATCCTAAAAAAGCATTTTTAAATTCATACTTAGCTCCTTTTTGATTGTAGTTGAAAGTAAAGAGTTCAAGGACATAGTCTTGATTCAGCCTGCTCAACAACACTTCTTGACTGTATAACCAGGATTCAAATTCCTTCAGCGACAGGTGATCCTCAATTGTCATGAATATCCTATTCTTTATTTCCTGTTCCATACCTAATTAAATCCTTTCAGTTTCGAAACCACCCCTTCTTCTCTTGAAGGGGTGGATAGCTTTTTACCGCATATCAACCTCGATTGATAGGTCAAAGGTGGGCATCAACTACGCAGTCTTTTTGCGTAGTGAAATATATTTTCATTATTTTATCACATATTTCATCCCATGCCTGTTAACAGAAATGCACTAATCCGTTACCGAACCATAGATAACTGTCTGAAAAACAGGCAAAAACAATGGACTCTAGAGGATTTAATCGCGGCCTGCTCAGAAGCCCTTTATGAATATGAGGGTATCGACAAGGGGGTCAGCACCCGGACCATTCAAATGGATATACAATTAATGCGGAGTGATAAACTCGGCTACAACGCGCCCATTGTGGTCTTGGAAAAGAAATACTATACCTATGAAGATCCTGCCTACTCTATTACAAACAACCCGTTGTCGAAGGGTGACTTAAACAAGCTTACAGAAGTAGTGGACATCCTTCGGCATTTCAAGGGATTCTCTCACTTCCATGAAATGGTTGGAATGATTCAACGACTAGAAGACAAAGTCAGCGCAGCCAAGAGTAAAGGAAAATCAATTGTTCACCTCGAAACGAACGAGGGCCTTAGAGGTATTGAATTCATTGATGAAGTTTATCAATCAATCAAAAAGCAACAGGTTATTGAATTGACCTATCAGTCTTTTAAGGCAAGGACTCCAAACGTTTTTAACTTCCATGCTTATTTATTGAAAGAGTATCGTAATCGTTGGTTTGTATTAGGAAGAAAGAGCAGTAAAGAACCATTAGTTACGTTAGCACTTGATAGGATAAAGGAGATGAAAACCTTACCGAGCCCTGCATACATTGAGAATTCAGAATTTGATGCTGACGAGTATTACAAAGATGTTATTGGAGTCACTGTAAATGAAGGCAATCGACCACAATTAGTTCACTTGGCAATAGACAGAAGTAATGCACCCTATGTTATTACAAAGCCGCTTCACCATACGCAAAAGATCGTTGACAAATCCAGCGATGGAATTGAGGTTACAATTGAAGTTATTCTGAACTATGAATTAGAAAGGGAGATACTTGGTTTCGGGGATTCAATAACTGTGTTAAAACCGCAGCGATTAAGAGAAAGAATTGAGAAGAAGTTGGAGGTGGCCTTAAAGAAATATTCAAAGTTAAACATTCAACCATGAGAAAACTTGAGAAAGAAGTCCCGTATCCCAAGATTATTTACAAGTATTCAAAAATTAATGAATTCTTGTTTCAGCAAATGACCAACAATGAGCTTTGGTTCTCCAATCCGCAAGACTTTAATGACCCTTACGACTGTAATATTGGATTTAATAAGAGAAAATATACTGAGGCCGAGGTGAGGGAGTTTTGGGCTGAGAAAGAAATAGGTGCTGATAAAAAAGAAGAAAGAATAAAGGAATGGATGGCTGATCCAAGTAAGATTGAGAAATTTCTTGCAGAGCCGATAAAGAATCTATTAAGAGAAAAAGGAGTAACCTGCTTCACATCAAAAAATGATTCAATTCTGATGTGGTCCCATTATGCGAACTCCCACAAGGGAGTTTGCCTAGGCTTTTCGTCCGAGGCTTTAACAAAATCATTTTATCAGCATGAATGGGTAACTTATGCAAGTGAATTCCCGCCTACAAATATGTTAAAGGTTTCAGAGTTTGTGTCAACTATTATGTGCATTAAAAGCGACTTTTGGAAATATGAAGACGAGATAAGGATTTTTCAAAAAGAAAAGGGAGCCTATATTTTTCCAAAAGAAGCACTGAAAGAAATAATATTTGGTCTTAATAGTCCTCTAAAACAAATACAATCTGTAATGAATATGATGCATCAACTTGGATATACAGGTGTCCAATTTAAGCAGGTCATTTTGAGAAATAACGAATTTAAGATTCATTTTGCGAGCCTTAAATATGAGCCAAAGACTCACTCAGTTCTAAAACTTGGCGCTTCAGAAGATTCGGAGAAAATAACATTCAGTATTTTGAATCCCTACTGGGAGGCAAAGAAAGGAAAAAAGGGAGAGGTTGTTGAGAAGAAGATTGATGAGAAGAGATAAAATTATAACCACCAGCATCAGCACACATTGTCAGGCCACACATCCATCCCACATCCAAAGCCCGCCAAAGAGTGCCGCTGCCCCAGCCCGGGGTGATTGATGAAGAAGGGTTACTGAAAGTCCAACGCGCTAAAAAACTTTCTATGAAGATTTCGGTAAGCCCGGATGCCAAAGCTACTTAACATAACGCAATGCCATTATATAACTTCTCTGGGTTTTGCTGTCTAGGACTAGCTTGGCTGTTTGAGGCCCGGACTAGCGCCCAGACGCGCAGCGGATGGTTAACATAAGATCAGATAGATAAACGAGCGCGAGCACGTGAGTTAGCAAAGGTTATCTATCGTTAACGATCTTATGTTAAAGCGAAAGCAAAACCCCGCCATTATATAATGATATTATGTTAACCATCCACGTATGCCACCCACAGGCCATTTCAATACGTGTCTGGAGGTTTACGGTTCTGTTTGAAGTTCAGGCTTGTTCACACACATGCCATCGCACAGTTACATAATTTGACGTTATATTAAATAGCCGCTCAAGGCCGAGCTTCTCCGGGCCAAGCCTGCCTACCGCAGGCAGGCGCTGCCACGTCCCTGGCTGCCGCAGCTTTAGCGCAGGCACTGCCTTGAGTGTCTATGTAATTTGAAAAATACGGCATGAAAGTTTTTTTGCCCACGCACATGAAATGCACCAGCCCGCCAAGCATAAGTAAGGCTGGCCGCACAGGCCTGACTCAAACCAAAGCCAGCATTACACATGCTTGATCCATCGCTCAATAAGCTATGACTTAAATTGCTCCAAGTAAGTATTAAATCCGGTTTTATTAAGAATTTCCTCGATATCATTGTTTTTAATCAAATACTTCGTAGATACTACTTTGGCAATTTCTTCAATTGAATTCCAACAAACCTCCTCCTGAAATACAGATGCTACCACATTTAGCCCTTTATCTACAAAATCAATTTCATGGAGATTATCAGATTTCCTCAGGAAATAGTCGAAGTAATTTATTGTTGAGCTATCGGGAATTGAATTATCTGAGAAGTCAATATAGAAGCTCGACTTCCCATGTAGAAAAATGTTTTCTGCTATAGGCCCTCCCATAAGAGCATAAATTCTCTTTTGCCCAGCATGAATGCATGCTTGCTTTTGATCTGAGTTAAGTCGATTAAATTCTGTTGGTCGTTCCGACATCATAAAAATATATTCCGTATCCTCCCCATGATTATACCTCGTTGCACCATATTCGACTTGGTTGCCTTTAAGTACTATCTCTATGCTTTGTACCGACCACCCTACAAAATATGCCATTAATGAATGACCGGCCTCATGATATGCTGTAATATTGATTACTCTTTTTTCACTTGAGCTAATAGATTGTCGCATGTTTGAGCGACCGTTCGATTCGGCTGGACTTATAAACTCACAGAGTTTTTTCAAGATGCTCATAAATAAAATTAACAATTATGATATACGCTATTTTAAGAGTTTATAAGAACCTCATCGGTGTTCGCCCGTTTCTTGTTTTTCGTACCTTTTTGCCTTGATGCAAAAAGTACCAAAAAAATCAATGCCCAAAAATGCTTCCACGCTCTACCCTGCGCGCCACCCCGCTTTTGGGCCGGGCCACCGCGCAAGACTCAAGAGATAATTAAATATTTACTTATATCAGAGAATAAAGCACAATCTAATAGACCTCTAAATTGCATCATGTTTCTTCCGAAATTCTTAACTGAGGCTGGGAAAATAAGCCATTCTTTATCTCGCCCAGCGTTATATAACGAAACCTGCTCCTCACTATTGGTTATTGGTAAATGTGACAGGGCTTTTACAACATCGATGATAATAAGATCATATTTCGGTAAAAAATCTTTAAAAACAGGAATGAAATAAGCAGAATAGACTCCATCAGATAGTTCATTGATATTTGAAAGGTTTTGGATGTCTAAAGTTAATATGGCAAAGTGCCAATCATCATCATCTTCATAATAGGCCTCAAATTCCATCCCGATATTTCTTATGCCTTTTCCAAAGTTAAATGCTGTATTTATATCTTCAGTAAAAGAAAGAAAATGAGTTTTCTTCCAATTGTCACTAACATGAAATCTTATTGAATCTATAAGCGGCCTTTCAAAGACCTCCCTACCATCACCTCCATTTACAAGGTTAGTTTTAAGTAGTCCCTGATGCAACAAACCTCTTAAATCACGCTCGCGATTATAATCACTGTCTCCTCTGTAGAGTATTTGATTAGGGTTGATCATTAATTAATTGACTGATGTTGGCTGCACATTTCCAAAATATCGAAATTTATTGGTTAGCCCCTACCCTACAGGCAATTCGTCATTCGCTGGGTGACTCAGCATGTTAACATTCGAATTAGCCCATCGGCTTATTTGAAGTTAAAAACTCAGGAAAGTAATTAAGTAGATTATTTTGTAGTTTCTTTTCTCTTTGTAAATGTCTTACTGCTATTTCATTAAAATCCCTTAATTTAAAAACTGAATTTGTTATTGATTTTAGACCTTTGCTATTTAATATTTGAATCGCACCAGTATAATCTTTCATTGCGACTATTTTGTCAATTTGTTCAGCTCGGTCATTAGCCCAAGCTTCAAGATCAATTTTTTCAAGAAATCCTTCAAGGTTTGATTTTAGAATAGAGATATTATTTCCCCTAGGAACATTAGTGTCCTTAAAATAATAATCAACTTTAGCTGAAAGGTAGTTCGAAATTTGAAACTCCTTTTCCTTGGAAAGGTAATCTATTACTTCTTCTTTAATCCTTAAGATATTCTCCCTTCCTAAATTCAATTCATCGCAAATGCTAATTAAAATTGTCTCATCAAAGAGTAAGTTTTCAACTTCTGCTACATGAATGCCAAAGACCATCTCCGGTTCCAATGATTTTAACCTTTCCTTTGAATTATAATCAATGTCAATTATCCCAACTGCTTTCGTGGCTATATTTGGAATTTTGTTAAATGCCTTTGTATAGCTAATTACCGATAAACAACCCCCAACTGGCTTAACTATATGATTGTAAAAAAGAATACTATATATCTTTTCGTCTAGACTTCCTTCCTCCCCTTCACAGAACATTATATTTTGCCTACTTCCTAATAATTCTAGCAGTAAAGGTTCTGGGATTTCATTAGAAGGGATCTCTTCCAAAATATATTTCTCAGGGTAATTAAATAAGCGCAGCCATAATTTCTTTGCTTGTACGCGACTTGAGGCAAAATCAAGATCGTGTGTTAAATAGATGAATCTGGAATCGGGTCTTTCAATTTCTAATTTATCCCATAATTTTTTATGAATGGTAGGGTGCAAATACATCTCAGGTTCATCAACTATGATAAATCCATCTTGAGGAGATTGCAAAACTTGGGCGATTAGAAACAATGTTACTTTCTCGCCATCACTCATTTCCATGGCTGAGAATGACAATGAGCCTGTATGTGCTCTAATGTTCATTCCATCATCTTGCAAAATTAGTAGGTGCTTAAAAAGCGAGTTCCAAATATTTAGTGCCCTTTCAAGTTTAGTGAGACTTGGTGGTTCTATTATGATTCCCTGCTGAGCGTTTTCATGGGCTTTCTTTGTAAATTGCTTATGTGAGGCAGCATCCTCAGCTAACATATTTTGAATTAAGGTCTCAAATTCAGTTTGTAAATTTTTAAAATCTAGATTCTTATTCGTTTTATCACCTAACTGTGCTTTTTTTAGTTCCTGGGAGGTGATAGCTTGACTTTTAATTTTATCAAATTGGGGCAAAAAGAGGATTCGCTGTGCAGATACTATAACTCCATTGTCCTTAATATGCTTTTTTAGATTATTGGCCAAAAAGGTCTTTCCGCTTCCATTGGTACCAATTACAACGAGGTTTTTATTGAGAAAATCGAGCTTGGCGAAAAAGTCGAATGTTACTTTGAAATTTGACAAGGCATCCTTGATTTGCTGTTCCTCTCTCTCTTGTTGGAGTTTGAAAATGGGCTTTTCCTCCTCTTGAAGAACAATTGGCTTCGGTGAGACATTCGAGCCATAGTTTGAAGAGAATGTGGTACAAAACTTGTCTAAATCTCTTGCTAGTTGATTTGCATACCCTGTTGAAAAATTATTGACCTTGATTATTGATTGAAGCTTCAATATTTCGGCATAGACATCTTCATAAAGCTGCAATAATTCTTCTTTTACTCCAGCCGCTATACTCAACTCTTTAGCATAATTGATTCGGCTAAAAATCTCGTTAATCAAATTATCAATGGCTGCGTCAGGATAATTCACATTCATATTAATAATAAATAAAAAATTATTTGTTGATGAAGAATGAATGTGTCAAGATGAGTTTCTTAAATATAGCATAAAGTAAAGGCACTATTTTGATTCATTGCGAGGTTTTTCCAAGATTCTTGTGGTTTAACCATTTCAATTTAGTTCGATATTTTTTTTGGATGTGTTGTTTAATATTACTCACCTAGGCCAACAAAAGCTTTTTCCTTCAACATTTTTTCTGGATATCGCTTTAATTTTCTCGTCCTCACGATCTGCTTTATAAAAAACGAAAATGGAAGAGTTGTGTCATGACCATGTTGCATAAGCTCGTCATAGGATTTGTATTGCTTTTTAAATTTGACAAATTCATGGTACTCATCAATTGCATCCTCCAGCATAATCTGTCTGGAGTTGAGTAGCTCATGAATTAATATCACTGTAGTAGTGTCAACAACGGTTATTGGTTTAACCTTCGAGATATCGACAATATTTGACACTTTTTGAAGTTCCGGGATAAACCAATAGTTAAGTATATTGTTGAAGCCAGGGACATCTAACTGCCTATCATGAATAACTACAATTGGATAAATCCGAATAAATTCCTTCTTATAGGATGGATCAATTGTTAAAAACCTTTCTTTGTACATATCGATAATACAATTCAATAATTGCATTACAGCCTTTGGACTTGTTTTATCTATATAAAATTTAGATTTAAGATCTTCCAACAGTGCTGTAAAATTGCCTGTCTCTTTTATTGCTGCGTTTATCAATGAATCTTTGGACTCAAAAATGAACGCCTTATTGTTATTTCGGATATAGAAATCGGGCCCTCCTTGATATCCAGCTGATGATATTTCTTCACCAGTAATTCTTAAGTATTTCTTTGGTAATGCCTTATTCAAAACATAATAAAGAGCGAATTGCTCAGAAAATTTATATGTATATAAATTTCTTAAGTCTTTCACCTTGGCTGAATTTGGTAATGACTGGTTGACAGCTTTAAGATTGAAGTAGAGGCCCTTAAATACACGCTCAATGCAAAAAAGACCATAGATGATCCTGTAGCTTCCTTCTCCAATCTTTTGAAGCGGCTTTTCCCGCAATGCCTTAAAATCATTATCAGTAAGCTCATCATATTCAATTGAAGATAGTTTATCCAGAAATTTTACCTCCCTTTCAAAATTTTCTCCTTGAGGAATGATGAGTTCAAGAAATCCCTTGTTAGTTTTATTTAAGATTGAAAGACTGACACCTGATAATTGCTGCAAGTACTGATCCCAACTCTCAACTTCATATATCTTGTAAAATTCCTTTAATAGAGCCTGGGTTTCAGGTCCACTTTCTAAAAATTCAAACAATAAAACTGATCTAATAAATTCACTTATGAATAACTCATATAGATCAAAATTTACTACGTCCGAAAAGCGAACTGACTGTGCAAAATGAAGTCCATACCAACGTAATGTGAACTCAAGATTTTCTGTTGTCTCTGTTACCTTATCATCAGTTAGATTTAGTAAATCATTTTGAACCAAAAAGGCTTTAAATAAATTAACTTCAATTTGAACATCACTTAATAACTTCTCTTCAGCTAAATGGTTGAGTGCATAACTGTATAATTTCAAGGCTGCTGGTGCGCCTGCCAAACTAAGATTTTTAAATTCGTCCTCAATGGGTTTTAATCTGGTGTATGCGTCACTAGCAAAGCCTAAATTATCATCTCTAAACCAAAAATCGATAAGTTCCTTAACATCATTAATGCTTTTGACTTGTTCCGCCAAAAGGCCTGATACGACTTTGAGTAGCTGTCCCCGAGGAATCCCGTGTAGCAGCGCGGCAATGTCTTGGTCTGGCTGGCCTGCGTATACTTGTTTGAATCCTACCTGAAGTCCATTTATTAGTCCCATTATAGTGCTAGTTTAATCAGAAATTTTCAATCTAGCCCAAACTCTCTGACCTCGTCTAAATGTGTGAATTTTATATCAGCTCTTGGCTTATCATACAATACAGGCACCGGGTTAGAGAAGAGCACTACCGGTTTTATGTCAAGGTCTGATTCCAGTTCGAAAAATTTTGTCAAGTACTTTGTATTTTCTTGCGCAAGAGTGACCCTGTCAAGATGTTTTTTCAATCTGTCATCCTTTCCGCCCCTAATAACTCCTTTAAATTCCTGAAGCTGTTCAGCTACTTCTTTGAAGGTCTTTGCATACTGTAGTTTTTTGCATTCGATCAAATAAACTCTAGTATCCCCTACTCGCCAGGCAATGATGTCAAAATCTCCGTAATCCTTATCAAGTAAATCATTTGGAAATATTGTTGACGCCAGAATTTCGACTTTTACTATATAACCTAAGTTCCGAATGACATCAACAGCCTCCATCACGAATTTGTTTCCTCGTCTCATCGCTTCATTACCCATCCACCGCTTCATCTCGTTTGTTGCACATCTTTCAACGTTCACCCCACATCCTCTATATAAATCAAGCGTGTATATTATTGCATCCATGCAAAAACCAGGAGTAATTATATATTCTGGATCTTCTGTCTCCTCAATCATTACAATTGGTTTTGCTAACAATGATAATCTCCTTCTAAATAGCCATGGATATAAATCTCTACCGGTAAACCAGTCATTATCTCGAACAGTTTCCCAATTTCCTCGTGGTTTTAATGAAAATGAAACTAAAATATTCCTGAGGGTTTGCTCAGCAATTGTGTTCTTGTTCTTTAAGTGTTCGATAATTTCACTTCGTCTAATTGCAAATAGATTTTTGTTTCTTTTATAACCAATATCCTCGATTTCCTCCAAAAACATTCGCAGATCATCAACATCAACTAAGAACTCGGCTTTGACAGCTCTTAAATACTCATTTTCTAGTTTGTTATTTCTAGGGTCAAAATCATGGGGAGCAGTAAAGTTCTTTTCGTAGGAATCAATTGCCTCTTGAGTGCGCTCATCTTCATGTTTTTTAACCATTTGATAAAATATATCTTCGCGGAAGGATTGATCTGTTTTGACATCACCATTAGGGGTAACTAATATTTCCGGACTTATTTCCCCCTTTTCGATTCCATCAGATATATTCCCGAGTTCAAAGATTATATGAGTTTTGGCCATAAAAGGGCTCAAATCAAAATTGGCTAACTCGAACCCTCCTATAATGGGACACTCACACACGGCCATCTCAATAAGAATGCGGCATGCGATGTCAGCAGTAGTTAGCCGGTTAAAATGCCGAGCTTTAGCATCGTAAACTGACTGTTTATTTTTTCTTAAATCAATAACAGCTTTTATAGTCCTATCCCATTGTGATCTTTCAGCTGCAATTCCTTCAATGTTTTGAAAAACACCCATTATAAACTCTTTTCTTTTGAATTTTTTTAAATCTGCCTTTAGTTGTTTATAGACATGATCAATTAGATCATTTAGGTATTTTGTGCACTGAGTTTTTCCCTTAATTGTTCTTTCACCACTTGAAGAAAAGTGACCCAATCCAATTCTTAAAATATTCAAATCAGACTTATCGATTTCTTCGTAATCTGCATCAATTGAAGTTCTCATGTCCTCTCTAAAGTTCTTTGCGCTAAAACCATGAATATACCTGGCTCCTTCATTGGGGATAACTAGTTCGATACTCTTTCTAATATTTGCATCAGTTTGAATAATGTTTGCCCAACTCATGAATCCTTTTATTAAGCATTGCACAACTGCCGCTTCGCTCGTATTTTTAGGGGTATGAAGAAAATAAAGAAATGGCTGATACAAGCTTAGCGTGACTTTATCATTTTCTATATTGTAGTTTGCAATAACACCTTCAGTCAATTCGGATGGCAGATCCGAAAAGCGAGCATACGGTTTTAACTCCGAGATGTCTAATTCAAAAAGTAATGCTCCCTGCTTTGAATTCCTGTATTCGGAATCCATACAGGTAGCCACCTTCTCCATCCAATTATGAACAGCGTCCCATATTCTAAATATCATTTCTGGATCCAGTGACGTCTTCCCTTCTTTAACTAATAACCACCAAGGTCTTTGTTTCGTTAGTACACACCCAATAATTTTTCGGAAACGGATATCTGAAAAACTTACATACAGTCTAGAACCTTCATCTTCCGCAAAATAATTTGCGAGATGCTTCTTCCTGACTTGCTTCAGGTTTCCATCTATGTATTGGGCACTTCTATTGTCAACGGCTGCCCATGACCTTCGCCTAACTTTTGCAAGACAATCTGTGGGTATCGCCACTAAAGTTCGCTTTGCTTCTCCAACTTGGACATTTGAAGGAATGAGCATGTGATCACACTGCTCCCACCAACCGTAGAGGTTCAGAATACCGTTTATATTTTGAAGCTCAACTTTCAGGTCCTCTAACTGATTTTGATGCTTTACAAACTTCCAGATTGTTTTCATGTCCGACCTTGGTATCCAAGCCATTGTTTCGAGGTCGTTCGCACCAAGTAAGCACAGATTCCAATTATTATTATTGAGTCGATCCAGTCCTAAGAACCTAGCTCGTCCATACCCAGCTAAAACGACAAGTGTGAGCCCTTCTCTAAAGTCTGCAACAGACTCAAAATGATTATAAACCTTTTGAAGCATCTTTTGAACTTCTTCTGATTGTTCGTTACAATTTTTCGGAGGCGTATTTATTCCGTCAGCCTCAAGGCCACTCAACGTGTCAACTACAACGACTATGTGTAAGTAGCGATTTCGATCAAATTCACTTGCAAATTCAAGGAAATATGCATCGTGCAATTTTGGCGGCACTAATGGTTTTCTTGGAACAATAAATTTGCCATAGGTGGGCAAGTCACTTAGAAGCCTTAGATATTCAAGAACGAGATTCTCGTTAAATTTTTCAATCATCTTTCGTTCACGAAGCCATTTAAAGATATAGAGCCTAATAGACCATGAAATTGCTGTTGGCATGACAACCAATAGCTTACTATTCCCATCCTTTATTAATGGTTGTACTACCAAACTTGTTAAGCCGTGTTCTTCATCTCTAACACTTCGTTGATCTTGTTGAGAGAGGATAAATGGATTTAGATCGGTTACTAAACAACTTAAGCTGGACAGTTCATCTTCTGTAAAAAAAAGTGTTTCTGCTAAACGGCTGTGCTTCAAGTTAGATCCTAAGTTAATGGTTGATTTGTCTTCGCTGTCTGCAATGTGATTGAGCCTAGCTTTATTTCTTCTAGCAATTTCCTCACTCACTTTTAGCAGTGCACGAACTGGTCTAATTAATGATTCAATTCGTAAGTTTGGTGGTACAGTATCTGTAATATTTAGAATCCTTTGTAAAAAGAAAGCATGGCTCTCCCAAATACCGCCATACACTCTGAAGTCACCCCATTTAGTCGTTACCTGTGATACGAAAGTATCTTCAGGAGGGTCTTCTAAATAATAGAGGCTGCTTACTGGCTTGTATTCATTCAACCAATCACGAATATCTTTGGTAGTTGGCTCGTTACTTCCACAGCATTTTGCAACTAACTGATGGAGGAGGGCTTCAATCCGTAAAGTATTTGCATGATACTTTGGGTCAAGCAATAATCCAGCTACTAAGCTTAGTGACTTTATTTTATGATAGCCTGATAATGGTTCCAAGTTTTATTTATGTCAATTATTCCTGAAATTGGGTGGGCTTACGAAGATAGCAAAAATGTAAACTGATTACTTAGTTATGGATAGCTCCCAGTTAATTAATAGTTTAGATAAATCACCTACCCGACAGCCACACACATTGTGCATGCCACATTCTCCTTCGGTTACACGCTAGTTTTTGTGTAATTAAATTAAAATTATTACATAATCCCTACATGAATGATCGCACTACCTCGTTTTGCTTAAGTATTTCCTTATATTTAGTTTGATATCATTTATTCGCCATTAAACTTGATTTTCATTAGAAGTATTTTTGGTTATCATGTTTAAGGGTATCGGTTTTATGGAATTGAATAAAATACTTATGAATAAACCTCAAAATGTTATGTCGTCAACTAATAAGAACAATATGAGAATTTACTCAATTGCAATTATTTTATTTCTTTTTGCAACATGTAGTCCTAAAAAAGAAAGCGGCTATAGCTTGCTTTCCGATGGTGAATTAGAAAATCAGAAAATTTTCACTTCTGTTCAAGAGGCATCTAGTACTCAAGGAATTGAAGTGGTAAAAATGGATCTTTCAGGTTCGACTAATGGCAAAATCCCGGATGAAATTTTCGACCTTGAACATGTTCAATATCTCGACCTATCAAACAATGGGCTAAAGACTATACCGGCTGATATAGCTAAATTGAAAAACCTTCAGTACTTAATTCTATCTGGCAACGAACTTTCTGAAATAGACCCGGCAATTTTTGAATTGGAGAACCTTAGAGACGTTGAAATAACAAGTATGTCTGCTGGAAAATCCGAACAAAACATGACAGTTCTTGAAACTGCATTATTAATGAAAGACCTAGGTGAAATGGCAGAGTATAACGAGCTAAAAAAGGCACCAAATTTATTAATGTCTTCGAATGAATACTATGAGAGCGCCTGTGACAGAGATGTGCCTCCATTTAAATACAGTAAACACGCCTATGGCTATATTAGCAACACCTCAACAGGAGTTTCCAATATTGTTGCAGCGAGTTCGATAACATCTGACGCTGCTCTAAGAAATAAGCGATTGAATATCAATATGGCATTTTTGCGCGCTTATGATTATCCTGGAGGTGGCGAGCATAATGTTTTTTTTGGGTTTCATGGTTCGACCATTGGGTCAACAAGTGTGCAGACTGACACCGAATATGACTACAACAGAGACTTCAAGGTAAATGAAGATGATGAAGCTGCGCTAAGATCGGTTCCTGTTTTTAATGGCCTTTTCATTGGACGAGATGGTGTATTATTTCAATGTGACGTTATCAATGTTAATAATAAGCGTGATGAAAGAATGACTCAAATTTTTCAAGGGATTAGATCTGGAATGGATATTATTAATATTACCCAAACAAATCCAGCTGTAGGAATGGTCGGGGACGTTGCAGAGAAGGCTTTGAACATAATTCAAAGCGGTAAAAGAAATGTAACAGTACATAAAGTTGAACTAGGTTTACATTTTAACAATAACGGTGTAGATCTTCAATTGAGAGAAGGTTCTTATATAATCCTTACAGTTCCACCATGCTTAAACAACGCACCATTTACATTTGACTGGAGTAAATACAAGTTTGATAAGACAAATGGTAATTTCACTGACGCAGCTGGTACACCCATAAGCCTAAAATTTAACTACGTGGTCTTTACAATAACTAAAGCTGTTCAACAGCAAACTCCTCCAATTGCCCCTATCTAATTATGTGATAAGTCTCACTAATCCATTCCTTTACACCCATATAGTTAATTACAAAGTAATAATCACGAGGTAGAACTTTGATTTTAATATATCCACTCAATCCTGTAATCTTATTTTCATCTTTAACTCCACTCTCTATATCTGGAAAAAGTAATTGAGCGTCCTTCAACTTATTGGAATTCGTTAGTCTTTTAATATACGGATCAGTTTTACTGACTGAGCCACTGACCAAATGATGATAGTCTTTGTCATTTTCCTTCCAATATTGAAGATTATGTTGGTGCCCAGCCGCGAATATTACGTTGGCATCAGGATATTCTTCATTTAATAATTTATAAATCCCTTCTTTTAGATTTTGGTATCTTTTGTGTGGAATATCTTGGCTGAGAAAGTTGTAAGGACCATAGTTACCAAAAGTTATAAGGGGAAATAGCTGGAGAACCGGAATATAATTTGAAAATGTTTTCAACAACCACTTACTTTGGCCGTGTCCTCCAATACTGTAAAAAGGGTGGTGCATTACAAAGATTATGTCATTTCCATTTTTTTTAGACTCCCCAATGTAGTTTGCCAATTGCTGCCAGAACCGTATTCTTTCTAAGTTTTCGGAAGGTTCAGACTTATCACTTACGACTCTCTGCATAAATCTTGATTGAAGAAACCACTGTGAATCAATAAATATCACATCTAAATTTATTTCATTGAACTGTTGTCTAACAGGACCTGGCCTCCCATCTTGGGGATGAAAAGAAATGTTCTTATTTCCTTTGGATGTTACATATTGCTCCTGTCTTACAATTCGTTTTAAACCACCTGTACGCATATAATTCCAATCGTGGTTGCCAGGAACAAATTTCATTTGAATTCTATCAGATGGTGTTATGAAATCCATTTGCCTATCAATTATATTGCTGTTCGAATTACTTTTTCGCAAACCAGCTTTGTAGATATTATCACCCATAAAAAAGATCTGATTATAACCCTGCTCGTCAATCAAATCTTTCCTTACCTTATTTAGTACAGTATCTGAGAGAACTCCAGCATCACCTAGTAAATAGATATTAATTTGGCCAAATGAAGGAATCGTCACAAGGGCCAAAATCGTAAACTGGAGTCTCAAATTAAGTCTGTGAGGCATTCTTTATTTGAATTTATTAGAACTGATGTACTTTTGTTGTAAAAAAACAACAACTACCTTTCGGAAATACCTTAATAAATATAATCAAAAATGAGGGGCCTCTTTGATTAATTCAATAGTAAAATACCAACTTCTTGAAAGTGCATCTGCACGAGCTATTCCCTCCATCGCCACGTTCTCCTGGATGCGTGCTACTTACTTTCTGCATATATCCCCATTAACATTTGCTAACCACAGCAGCAACACACATTGTGCAGGCCGCGCTCCCCTGCCTCCCGGTAGCTATCGGGATCTAAGCCTGCCCAAAGAGTGTCGCTGCCCCAGCCCGGTGGTAAATGAAAAGATTGGGTTCTGAAATCCAGCGCTCCAAAAAACTTTCTATTGAGATCGGGTAAGCCCGGAGACCTAAGCTTACTTAACATAACGCACGCCATTATATAACTTTGCCTTACTAAGTTCCTGACGCACAGTTCTATAATGATATTATGTTAACCATCCACGTATGCCATCACACAGGCCAATTCAATACGTGTCTGGGGGTTTTCGGTTCTGTTTGAAGTTCGGGATTGTTTGCGCGCAAGCCAGCCGCACAGTTACATAATTTGACGTTATATTAAATAGCCGCTCAAGGCCGCGCCTGCCTTTGCCGAAGCGGCTTCGCGCAGGCTGGCTTCTCCGGGCCAAGCGCTGCCACGTCCCCGGCTGCCGCAGCTTTAGCGCAGGCACTGCCTTGAGTGTCTATGTAATTGAACAATACAGTATGAAAGTTTTTTTGCCCACGCGCATTTAAGGCATCAACCCGCCAAGGCATAAGTAAGTCTGGCCGCTCATGCCTGGTCTCAGCCAAAGCCAACCTTACACATGCCTGATCCATCACTCTATATATCAAATGATTGTGTTGGTGTAGCTGAATACCAACTATAAGGTCATACACCTCTTTGAAGTTCATTTGTTGACGCTCAAGCCGCTGGGCTTTAACTTTTTCCTCCCGGATAGCTATCGGGAGATGAAAAAGTAAACAAAAAATCTAGGCCCAAAAATGCTTCCACCCGCTCCCCCACGCGCCACCCCGCTTTTGGGCCGGGCCACCGCGCTCATTCAATTCAAATTCGTATTTTGCATGAAGATTTTACAAGCCGTTAAAATATGAATCAGAGCCTCTTGATAAGATTGTTCCGCGCTATAGATGGAGATAAGAATGATGACGTTGTTAAAGTGGCATCATTGATAATAGAGAATGAGCAGAAAAAAGGGCATGCAAAACTAGCCAGTACCTTGAAATCAATTCTTGATAAGAATGTGTTTACCAACCAAAGATTTAAAGGTGAACTAAGAAAAATGCTTCCAAGCGGTGTAGCTATCCCAACGGATAAGCGAAATCATTTTCCCTTAGCAGCCTTTATTGAAAGAGATGTACTGAGGCACGAAATGGTTTTACCTTTAAAAACTGAGGAGAAGATTCGCAGAGTTGAGAAAGAATATGCTGCAAAAGAGAGACTTGCCCACCATGGCCTTAATTACAGACGCAAAGTATTGATATATGGAGCTCCTGGCTGCGGGAAAAGCATGAGCGCAGAAAGGATAGCATGGAACCTTGGGTTGCCGTTCTTTAAAGTTCGATTTGATGTTATGATTTCTTCTTTTTTGGGCGAAACTGCAAGTAATCTCACCAGGCTCTTTGAAGGCCTTGAGGGTTATCCTTGTGTTTTACTATTTGATGAGTTTGATATAGTAGGAAAAACAAGAACGGGTTCTCAGGATGTAGGTGAAATGCATCGCGTTGTTAATATTCTTTTAACACTATTGGAGGATTATAATTCAAATGGAATCCTTATTGCAACGACAAATATTGAAAATGTCCTCGATGAAGCATTGTTCAGGAGATTCGATGATATAATTGAAATGCCAAAACCAACGAAGGATGAAATCTTAGCGTTAGTTAAATTGAACCTTTCATCGATGGAAAAATCAAATAATATTCATTGGGAAGAAGTCGCAGAGAGATTGGTCGGTTTTAGTGCTGCTTTGGTTGTTAAGATTGCCAGAGATGCTGCAAA
>JAVJOQ010000015.1:0-229028 GCA_040216665.1 Cyclobacteriaceae bacterium
AATTTGCATGGAGCAAAGTGGATGACAGAAAAAACGATATTGCTAAGTATCTTAAAGGAGAATTAAGTCCTGCAGAAATGCATAAGTTAGAAATGCAGGCTCTCCACGATCCCTTTCTGGCTGATGCTCTTGAAGGCGCAGGGTCGATTACACCCAATCAGTTTTCTGAGGATGTAAATTCTCTAAATAAGAAAGTCAACACAAAAAGTGCTAAAAAGAATTATTGGCCATTGCGTATTGCAGCATCCATTCTGCTAATTATTTCAATTACTTATTTGATCTTTCAAATAAACCCTGAAAGCACTGACGAATCATTAGCACTAAACAAAGAAGAAAAAAATACCAAAAATAAAACTGAGGAGGTCACTATTGAAGACACTGGTACTATTGAAAGTATTAAAGACAACACTGAGGAAACCAGAAAAAATAATTTGCCACTAAAAGCAGAAGACAAACCAATTACTAAGCCTAAGGCCGTTCCAAGAGAGATTATTGAGGACAGTGAAAGCCCTGAACCCACTTCAGAGCCCTTAGAGGAAGCAATTTCATTAGCGCCTCAAGTTGAAGAGGAAGCTACAAGTGAAGACGCTTCCTCTTCTAAGCAAGATCTTATGATCTTAGAAAATGAAAAGGTTTCGGAATTTAAAACTGAATCAAGAAGAGTGAGATCTGATGCCCTCAAAAAAAGTGCACCTGCTTCCACGCTCTCAGGTGCAGGCAGCAAGGAAATGGAGTCATCACCAACTATCTTCACCACAGCAAGCCCTATAATCGGACATGAAGAATATCAAAACTACCTCAAAGAAAATATTCAATACCCGAAGGAAGCAATTGATAACAAGATCAGCGGAGATGTGGTAGTGAGTTTTTTAGTTGACATCAACGGGGTATTGTCATCATTCAGTATAGATAAAGATATTGGTTTTGGTTGCGCCCAGGAGCTTATTCGACTCATCAAGGGAGGACCAAAATGGATACCCGCCCAGCATGATGGGGCTCTTCTGAAAGAGAAAGTATCGCTCAAATTTACCTTTGAGCTTCCTAATTGATTATTTCAATTTATTATCTCATCTGTAATCGTCAAGACGTTCCCGTTGAATTGGGTTCTATATTGCCTTAATGGTCGCCAGGCAGGACCACCTGTGGGTAAGCCATCAGAAAAATTAAACGATGAGGTGCAGCAAGGATCGATCATATATAAGCCTGAACTGTGGGCTTCCACGGTGGCACAAGCCTCATTGGGTGTGTAAGAACAATTCTTTTCATAGGCTACAAATACTGTTGAAGAAACTCTATACAGAATAATTCCTCTCACTCCACCTCCCAAATCACTCACGTCTTTATACCCACCTTCTCTGTTTAATTCGGTGTAGTCCGGAAAAGACAAATTGACTACCAACTCATCGAAGTTCACAATCGGAATCGGATCATCTACGAGGTTAGGGTCACATGAAAACAAGATTACTGATAACAGTAGAAATTTACTTATTCGAATAATCATAAAAACCTTTTCCAGTCTTTCTCCCTAACTCCTTTGCATTTACCTTTTGTTCCTGAATTCGGCTTGGTCTGAATTTAGGAGCTTGGTGAAAACTATTGTACATCGAAGTAGTGACCGAAAAATTGGTGTCAACTCCAATAAGATCCATCAATTTAAAAGGCCCCATTTTAAACCCACATGATTGAATTAAGGCATCAATAGTCTCCACATCAGCTACATTCTCTTCTAAAATCTGTAAAGCTTCAACATAATAATGTCTAGCTACTCTATTAACGATAAACCCAGGAGAATCTTTTGCAAGGACCGGTACTTTCTTAATTGAAAGCGAGAAATCTTTCATCTGATCAACCACATCTGAAGCCGTTGCCACTCCAGAAATAATTTCTACCAACTTCATAATATGAGCTGGGTTAAAAAAATGCAGTCCCACACACTTGGAAGGGTCTTTCAGGCCAGTCGCTATTTGAGTAATCGGAATGGAGGAAGTATTAGTGGCTAATATTGATTTGCCCTCATTTATTTCCTCCAACTTTGAAAATAGATTTTGTTTAATCTCCAGCTTTTCAACAATCGCTTCGATGATTAAATCGGCCTTTAGGTTGTGTAGTTCACTTACAGTGCTTAGCCTGGCAAACGCCTCTTTTTTCTGTTCAACGGTGACCTTGCCTTTGGCCACGCCCCCCTCAATATTTTTTTCAATTTGGACGAGTGCTTTTGTAAGCAGTTCAGCATTGATGTCAAACAAGTAAGTATTGTACCCCGACAACGCGCATACTTGAGCAATACCAATACCCATAGTGCCAGCCCCGACAATACCTACTGATTTAATTTTGTATGTCATATTTTTACCACAGAGGAGACAGAGATTTTCACAGAAGGCACAAAGTTAATATCCATTTACCACTCGTTTAATACCATCCTTTAATCTCAACACATTAAAATTAATAAGTAATCCGAATCGATTACCTGTAAGTTTCAAATACGTTAAAACCTGGGCTAAATGAATATCAGCTAAAGCATCCACTGATTTAACTTCGATAATAATTTTACCATCCACAAGTAAATCTAATCTATAGCCACAGTCAAGTTTTACTTCCTGATAAATCAATGGAAGTGATTTTTCTTTTTCAACTAAAAAACCAGCACGCTTTAGTTCAAAAAACAAGCACTCCTGGTACGCAGACTCCAAAAGGCCAGGGCCTAGGGCAGTATGCACCTTAATCGCACAACCAATGATTTTCTCAGTTAAAGAGTCCCCCATATCTCAGTGTAAACTCTGTGCTCTCTGTGGTAAAAGTTAGGCGAATTAAATAACTGGTTTGAATTGTTTCAAAAACCTAATATCATTCTCAGAATAAAGTCTTAGGTCATTCACACGATAGCGCAATTGCGTAACCCGTTCAATGCCCATTCCAAAGGCGAAACCTGTATACTCTTCAGGATCGATACCGCAATTTTTCAGCACATTAGGATGAACCATTCCTGAACCCGCAATCTCCACCCATCCACTATGCTTACAGACCGCGCAGCCATCTCCTTGACAAATCAAGCAAGAGATATCTATCTCAGCGCTGGGCTCGGTAAATGGAAAGAAAGAGGGCCTGAAACGAATTTTGATATCCTTGCCGTACATCTCTTTGGCAAAGTGATAAAGTGTCTGTTTTAAGTCCGCAAAACTCACGTTTTTATCTACATAGAGTCCCTCTACCTGATGAAAGAAACAGTGTGCCCTTGCCGATATGGCTTCGTTGCGATAAACTCTCCCAGGCATAATGGAACGAATAGGAGGCTTCTGTTTCTGCATTAACCTGATTTGAACGTTCGAGGTATGCGTGCGCAACAACATATCAGGATTCTTCTCGATGAAAAAGGTATCCTGCATTTCTCTTGCCGGATGATTATCTGGGAAGTTGAGGGCTGAGAAGTTATGCCAATCGTCCTCGATTTCCGGGCCATCAGACACGTTGAACCCAAGTCTTTCAAAGATTTGAATGATTTTATAGCGGGTCAGATTAAGAGGGTGCAAATTACCAATCGCATCGGCAACTGGAGGCAAACTCAGGTCAATATCCACAGCAGCTCCCGACCCTTGTGAATCCAACTGCTCCTGCAATTCCTTGAATCTAGACTCCGCTGATTTCTTGAGTTCATTCAAGGCCTTTCCCACCTTCTTCTTTTCCTCCCCAGACATCTGCTTAAACTCTTCAAACAGCTGCGCTATTTGCCCCTTTTTGCTAATGAAGCGAAGGCGGAATGCCTCGAGAGAGTCTTTGGTATCAGAAACAAAATTTTGTAATTCTACTTCAATATTCTTTAATCTATCTTCCATTGATTATGCTGCTTTAGAAGCAAGTTTTCTGAGTATTAAACGATCCAAAATTATACTAAGTGCCAGTGAAATTACAATGACTAATGGTAACATGATTTGATCTCCAAACCCTCTGAGTAAATAAGAAAGAAGAATAAAGGAGGCATTTACCAATGCAAGAATCATTGCCGTTCTGGAGTGAGTAACCCCCAATCTCATAATGGCATGGTGGATATGACTTTTGTCTGGACTAAATGGAGACTGCCCTTTCGATAGTCTTAGAATTATTATTCTTAATGTATCCGATAAAGGAACAATTATAAAAGCGGCAGCGCTTGCAATCGTTGCAGAGAACTTTACCGGATGTAATTCAGGTAATCCATTATTAACATTCATAAAATGGATCACCATGATGGCCAGCAGCATGCCAATTACCATGGCACCGGTATCACCCATAAATATCTCGGAGGGTTCCCAATTGAAAACAAGAAACGCCAAAAGTCCGCCTGCCATCGAAAAACTAAAAAGTGAAAATACAAAGTCGCCCACAAAGTAAAACCATACGCCAAATGCTATCAATGCAATAAGGCCAACACTCCCTGCCAGCCCATCCAGTCCATCTATCAAGTTGAACGAGTTGGTAATTACGATTATTGTGAACGCTGTCAACGTGTACCCAACAGCTATAGGAATTTCATTAATTCCCAAAAGTCCAAATAAGGATGCGATATGAACACCAGAAAAAAGTAAAATAATCACGGCCACAATTTGACCTAACAATTTATGCAACGCACGAAAAGGAACCAGATCATCCCTAACTCCTATAATAAAAACGATCACAAGGCTTGCCATCACAAAACGTATAGCATCCCATTGACTGAAATCCATCCAGAACATAGACGCCATTGCAAACCCCAAAAAGATGGCTATCCCACCTAGAGATGGCGTAACCTTCTTATGAATTTTTCTTCGACCAGGGACATCTCCTAAATTCTTCCGATGAGAATACTTAATTATCACAGGGAGAACGAGGAATGATACCAGAAAGGCCGTTACGCATGCCGCCAGATTGACTGCCATTTACATCAATTTTGGGCGAATTTATGACTTTTATAGCAGAACTTAAGATGCAGTCTTTGCTTCGTATTCTAGTTTTGCAAAAAGCCACAGCAAAGGGCAAAAAAGAGCAAAGAAGGTTACGCCCTTTTGAGCGCTAAATACATTTTCGAATAGAGCAGTAATTGCAAATAATATAATAAAAGAACCTAAGAGAGGGCTCCTGTACTTAATTGCATGCCTAAATGGAATGATTAAAAGGGCCAAAAATAGTCCAAGTCCAATAATACCATGCCGGTGGAGCTGTGCAAAATACTCACTATGGGAATCCATATTTTCAGCAAGAGGCCTTTCGTAGTTATTAGCTCGAAATCGCTCTTGAAGTACATCCCTAAAATCACCGGTTCCGTACCCATAAATTATTTCTGGCCATTTCAGCAACTCCAAATCACTTTTATAAATCTGCAACCTAGTCACGAGGGGGTAGACACTTGGATCATCCATGGCACCTTTAGTATCTCCCCTTAGTACCATCAAGGGTGTTTCAACAAACCGATGGTAGGAAAATGGGATAGCAACAATTAAAACCAGAAATGAAATAAGACCTACATACCCCAGCGTTCTTGTTTTTCCTTTCCATTTGAAACCAACGAAAAACAAAGCCGCAACAAAAAAAGCCAAAATGCCCGCACGTGAATTGAGCCAGATTAAAAATACAATTAATACAACCAAACTAAAACCTACCCAACCTAGTTTAGTTCGATTCAATTTACTCAGTGGGAAATACTGATCTGCCAGAAAAAATACACACAGTGAAATGTACATTGAAAGAAACGCAGGGTGGATCTTAACAATAACATTATTGGCTATAATTAAATTAGACTGAAGGTTCTTGGGATCCCAAAGGTCGTAGGAGATAAAAAAGAGTGAAATTAGGTTTAGAGTCAGAACCCCTGCAATAAAAGCTGTTATAACTTTTAACAATTTGATCCTACTCAGTCTATTTTCACCTCCCAAAAGGACAACAGGCAATATCATAAGAATTGTGAAAGACTCAATGAAGAACAAACCATAATTCTTATTATCTGAATATAATATTCCTGCTAGTATTATTACGAATAAGGAAGCTAATGGGGAAAATAACTTAAGCCATTTAAATTGAAGTCTGGGCACAAACAAGGTAAGCCCCCAACTCGCAACTAAAATGATTATACCAATATTATGGAGGTTAGCCACCAATAAACTAAGTGAAAACCCTACAATTAGTATCAGGTAATAATTGAATTTTCCAAGCATATTCGTAACTAGAATCAGGGTATTGAACCTTGAGGATTTAAAAATCAAAGGTAGTCACTTTCCAAAATTCCACATTCATTTTAAGAGCTCATTCTCTGGGTTATCACCAATATTCACCTATTTTTGCCATCAGTAAATTTATGAGGATACTCTTCCTAAGTGATAATTTTCCACCAGAGCACAACGCCCCTGCAACACGTACCTATGAGCACTGTAAAGAATGGGTCAAACAAGGGGCGAAAGTAACGGTCATCACATGCGTCCCAAACTTCCCTCGAGGAAAGATATTTAATGGCTATAAAAATAAAATTAAGCAAACTGAATGGATTGACGGCATTAAAGTAATAAGGGTATGGAGCTTCATATCACCAAATTCCGGAATATTCAAACGATCTCTGGACTTTGTCAGTTATGCTATAACCTCCTTCCTCTTTGGCCTATGTATTAAATGTGACATAATCGTTGCAACCTCACCGCAATTTTTTACGGCAGTCTCGGGATGTGCACTAGGATTTGTAAAACAAAAAAAATGGGTGATGGAAGTACGAGATATTTGGCCTGAATCTATCAAAGCAGTTGATGCTGTAAAAGCCAACTGGGTTATTAAATTTCTTGAAAAAATTGAACTATTTCTTTATAGGAGTGCTGCCAAAATTGTGGTGGTCACAGATTCATTTAAGGAGAATATAGTTTCCAGGGGAATTGACGAGGAAAAAATAGTGGTGATTAAAAATGGAGTTGACGTTTCAATTCTTAAGCCCCAACCAAAAGATAGTCACCTTGTAGATCAGCTTAATCTTAAAAACAAATTCGTTGTAGGTTATGTAGGAACCCACGGCCTGGCGCACGGACTTGATTTTATTATCGAAAGTATTAAAACTTTAAATGATGACTCTATTCAGTTTATATTTATTGGTGACGGAGCAGAAAAACAAAATTTAGTTTTTCTTGCCCAAAAGCTAAATCTTACAAATCTTTGTTTCATTGACTCGGTACCTAAGGAGAAAATTGGTAATTACTTATCAATTCTTGATGTTGCTCTTGTTCCGTTGAAAAAGTCGGACACATTTCAATCCGTAATTCCTTCAAAGATTTTTGAAACCGTAGCCAAGGGAATTCCTATTTTACTGGGAGTTGACGGAGAAACAAGAAGAATAATTGAAACCTACGATGCGGGTCTCTTTTTTGAGCCTGAAAATGAAATTGATTTTTTAACAAAACTTCAATTGATCAGAAAACAGATTTTAGAAAACAAGAATAGATTTACAAAAGGTTGTCAGCACATGGCAAATGATTTTGATAGAATCAAACTAGCAAGACATATGCTATCCCATTTAAGTACTACTTCACAATTTATAAAAGAATGAAACTAACTATAATCGCTGGAGCTAGACCAAATTTTATGAAGATAGCTCCAATTTTAAAGGAACTTGATCTCGCGAATCAGTCTGGAAAGAAATTTGAATATCGTTTGGTTCATACGGGACAGCATTACGATGACAAGTTAAGTAAAATATTTTTTGAGCAATTGGAAATTCCTGATCCCCAGATAAATCTTGGCTCTGGCTCGGGTACACAAGCGGAACAAACCGCCAATATCATGATTGGTTTTGAAAAGGAGCTGACCTCCAACCCTGCCGATTTAGTTATTGTAGTCGGGGACGTGACATCCACTTTGGCTTGTACCATTGTGGCTAAAAAACTTAACACCAAAGTGGCTCATATCGAAGGCGGAATTCGATCCTTTGATATGTCGATGCCTGAAGAAATTAATAGGTTGGTCACTGATTCGATAGCAGATTATTTCTTTACGACATCCGAAGTTGCCAACCAGAATCTAATTAAATCTGGCGCGAGCAAAAATCAGATTTTTTTTGTTGGCAACACAATGATTGACACGTTGAAAGCCAATCTGTCAAAAGCAATTGAACCGCCACTATGGGATGAAAACAAATTATCCGCTAAAGATTATTTTGTTTTAACATTGCATCGCCCCTCCAATGTTGACGATTTTGCCAAATTCTCTCAATTAATGAAAACCATCAGCAGTCTAGCCAAGGCCAAAATTGTCTTTCCCGTTCACCCTCGAACAAAAAAGAATTTGAGCAAGATTGATGGCCAACTGCCAAATGTTATCGCGACAGATCCGTTGAGTTATTTGGAATTTCTATACATGTTAAAGAATGCAAAGGGGGTGATTACTGATTCAGGAGGAATACAGGAAGAAACAACTGTTCTCGGCATCCCATGTATTACGCTTAGAAACAATACAGAACGCCCTGAAACTGTTGACATTGGAACTAATCAGCTCATCGGAGAAGATGTTAACGCTTTAAAGAACGCACTCGTCCAAATCAATAATAATGATTGGAAACAGGGTAAAATTCCTATGCTATGGGATGGTAAAACTGCGACCAGGATTGTTGAAAAACTAGCAAACCTGTAACAAATCAAAAATAGTAAACTATCGATGTTCTAGCTGATTATTATTCTCGTTTTAAGTGATTTACTAAATGCTATTTGTACCCCTTTTGCTTTCTGATGACTATTAAATCCCAAAGCCAATTCATAATCAAATTGCTCTAACTTAAATTTCCCTTCAAATTCAATTCTTAATCCAAGAAGCTCAACGTAATTTTTCTCAATCATGAAATCAACGTCAGGATGAAAATGGATTCTTGCCTGCGATAATATTTTTGATTTCTTAGTTGTCAATTTGTCCTCAATTATGATTTTCCCATCATTCCAGCTCCATTTCCTTTTATGAATCACCCCGGCCTTGGCATATCCATTATGCATAGCCTCAACGGAAGTATTTGTTTCATGCAACTGCACTACTCTAGCTCTCTTTCCCACCCTGAAAGCTGACCACACTTCACTTTGTTCCAAATTATTTATCTGAACAGTATTATGACTGATGGTAGACCTCTCCTGCTGCCTCCTTGAACAAAGATCATAGGTACTGGTACCTAAATCAACGATCACAGGCTTCCCGTGAGCATATAAAATAAAATTAAAAGTGTCACTGTGGGCGTGTCCCGGAATGTAATCTGGTCCAATACTTCCAACATCAAGAAATAATTCATATTTATCCTCGCGTACCATTCTGTAACCTGAATCTGATAATGGAATTTTATCAGAATGGATTTCCAAACGAGAAGCATATTCAAGCAGGCTTGATGTTGACGGAGCAATACCAAAGGCTGAATCATTTACCATCGGAATATCACCGTTCTTAAAAGTAACAGCTTTCAGCCACCCCATCATTTTTATTGCAGTCGATTCCAAAAGGTCAAGTAAGTCATTGTTTTTCCATCGATTATTCTTCACAAGGTTGATACAATCCAACAAGCGGAACAGTAGAATTTGGTGATACATTGGAGACAACTCAAAATGTGCGCCATCTTCAAGAATTTGTTCAGTTAGTTCTTCATTTAAAATCTTAGAAGCACTCCGAAAAAATTTATCATCTCTAAAATAAAATGAACCAAATAGTAGAGAAAATGCATTTTCTAGAATATGATTACCTAGTAAATGAAATTCTAGATTTTGAGACAAATGGAAGTAATGGGACTTTAGTACATTGTTGTAAATAGGGTTATTGATTTTATTAGCCGTGAAGAACTTGATCCAATTAATCCCTCTTAGTGAAATTGGATACGGTTCAGCTCCAATTATTCTCTCACTTGGGTTTTCACAAAACTTATCCAATAATAAAAGCGCTTCGCTTTTATTGATTCCTTCCTGATGGAGAAAATCAAAATAATTTAAGTTGTAAGCCCATAGCTTACCATTGCTACTAAAATTCCAATCTATGTCATACTCATATACCTTCTTCTTGTTCAAAAAGGTAAATTGCTGAGACCCTTCGTAGCTCTTTTGTCCCGACAGGGAACTTATCATTTTAAGCGCTTGGACATTAACTAGGTCTGTATTGTTGAACGTAACCTTATTACTAATCAATCTCTTAGCCCGATAATAAAGCTGATAGAAGATCTGCCTGGGGGTGAGGTAGCGAATAGTGTAATAATATAGCCTGATTGATTGGAATGGTGTGTTCATTTAAACTTTTACCCAAGATCCCTTTTTCAACGATTCCACGGCTGCCAACGCTGCTCTGGAAGTGTTTAATGTTTGATCTATCGGGATTAGTTCCTCTCCGCCTTTGCTTAATCTTTCATGGAGAAGTTTGAATTGATCATGATGTCCCTTGTCCTGCGTTTTTGAAAATCCCTTATTTGAAAACCCATAACACTTCAATTTTCTGAAATTATCAATAATTAGCGTTCGTCCCTGCGAATAAATTTCGAATCGCTCTTTTGAATAGGCTTTACTTCCATTGGCAAAGTAATTAATAACACCATTACTACCGTCATGATATTTGAGAAGAATGGAGGCATTGTCTGAGTTCTCTGCTGGATTATTTCCCAATGCATTCATCACCACCTCATCAACCAGGCTTCCAGTTAAATAGGTGATTAAGTCAATCAGGTGGCAAGCCTCGCCAACAATTCTGCCACCCCCAACCTTCATATCCTGCACCCATGAATTACCAGGAATGGAGCCCGCATTCATTGTAGCGATCACATTGATTGCTCCAGAATCTTTCAACATTTCTCTTGCTTTAATTGCAAACGAAGAAAACCTCCGATTAAATCCAACCGTCAATGTTTTGCCGCTTTTTTTATAAGCTTCTTCGATCAGGTCTAGTTCATCAAACGACAAGGCGAGGGGCTTCTCAACAAACACATGCTTGTTGGACTGCAAGGCTTCTATGACCAGTTTCGCATGCAAGTTGTGGCGCACTGTCACAACGATTGCGGACACCTCAGGGTCAATAAGAATTTCTTTATAGTCTGAAGTAGCAATTGAAATTTTATACTTCTTAGCTAAGATTGCAGCTGACAGACCTCTCTCACTCGCCACGTACTTGAGGTTGTATTTAAGTTTGCGCATTATTGGCACAATCATCATTTTAGTGAAATTGCCAGCTCCTATAATTCCAAATACAGCGTTATTATTGCTGAACGATGCTGTTG
This sequence comes from Cyclobacteriaceae bacterium, assembly GCA_040216665.1. Classification (GTDB taxonomy): domain Bacteria; phylum Bacteroidota; class Bacteroidia; order Cytophagales; family Cyclobacteriaceae; genus ELB16-189. The sequence continues at coordinate 11,201 of JAVJOQ010000015.1, forward strand.
ATATTTTAACCCTAGATTCAGTAACTCTTTCATTCGAGTAACGGATAATTGACGCTATCGATTTGCTTGATCCTATTTGACTGTAGATCTTGTCATAGTTGTCCAGATCAACAATTTCTGTTATCAAAGGCTTCATACTCAGGGAAGCATTAGCAATCGCCTCAAGTACAGTTTCGAAATTTCGCTTCTCCGTCCATCTCACATAGGGCAATGGATAGTCATTACCCCTTTGCTCATATTCCTCATCATACCTTCCTGGACCATAAGAGCAAGACACCTGAAAGCTCAACTCCTTTTCATAAAAATCTGATCTTTTGATATCAAGGCCGATCACTCCCACCAAAACAATCCTACCTCTTTTACGAGACATTTGTGCTGCTTGTGAAATGACGTCATCACTTGGGGTTGAAGCAGTTATTATTACTCCATCTACCCCTACTCCTTTTGTGTATTCTAGCCCAATCTTAACAGGATCATTGTCGCGTGATACACGAAATGCTTTTACCCCAAACGATTCAGCAAGGCTTACTTTACTTTCATCAAAATCGAAACCAATTACATTGCAACCATTTGCTTTTAGCAACTGACAGGTTATGAGTCCAATAAGGCCCAAGCCAATAACGGCAATAGTTTCCCCGAAAGTCGGATTGATGAGTCGAATCCCCTGAAGGCCTATTGAACCAATTACTGTAAAGCCTGCGTCCTCATTGGAAACTTCATTAGGGATCTTGGCAACCAAGTTCTTGGGTACCAAAACCACCTCTGCGTGAGGACCATTGGAAACTACACGATCGCCAATCTTAAATTCGCCAACACCCTCTCCAACACCAATTACTTCCCCCACATTACAGTATCCAAGCGGTATAGGTTCTCCTAGCTTCTTAAAAACGGTATCTAGTGTTGGAAAAAGTCCATCTGATTTGATCTTATCAAGCACCTGCTTCACCTTATCCGGTTGTTGCCTTGCCTTGTCAATTAGGTTGGCTTTGCCGAACTCAACGAGCATCCGCTCTGTGCCTATGGACACAAGGCTGACCTGGGTTTTTATGAGCACGGCACCCCTTTTCACTATAGGTGCGGGCACATCGGCCAATATAGTCTTACCGGATTGGAGGTCCTGGATGATTTGCTTCATTTTATATCTAATTTTACGACCTCAAAATTATTAGATTATAGTTATCTTTTCGCCTTTGAAATCATTATAATATCTACTTTGGTCGTTATAAAGGCCTAGAGTATTTAATTCTCCAAATGAGCTGAGTGGAGCAAATCTTTAGAATTGTATTGTTTTGGTAGTTGAAAAAAGAATTATGGAATCGCAGAAAGAACTTGTCAAAGATTTTTGGAATGAAGCCTCATGCGGAGAAAATTTATACATGAAGGGGGAGGATGCTAGAGCTCAGTTTGATAATCAACTAAAAATACGGTACGAATTGGAGCCCTATATTACCTCCTTTGCTGAATTTGATATGCACAAAGGTGAAAAAGTATTAGAGGTTGGCGTTGGATTGGGAGCAGATCATCAAATGTTTGCACAAAATGGAGCCCTCACCTTCGGTGTGGACCTGACCGAAAGAGCCATCGAACAAACTAAAAAAAGATTTGCCTTACTTGATCTTAAATCAACCCTTTTGGTCGCAGATGCCGAAAACCTTCCTTTCGGAAAGAACGAATTTGACATGGTTTATTCATGGGGCGTAATCCATCATAGCCCTAACACCCCACAAGCAATAAGTGAAATTCATCGCGTACTTAAAAAGGGTGGTAATGCTCGCATAATGATTTATTATAAATACTCAATGATTGGGCTTATGCTTTGGGTTCGATACGGTCTTTTTAACTTAAAACCATTTACATCGTTAAAGGAATTGTATGCAAGATATCTTGAAAGTCCAGGAACAAAGGCATACTCAATAAGGGAGGCACAGGAACTATTTAAAGCCTTTGATGAAGTTCAGATTGAAACTGTGTTGACTCATGGTGATCTGCTTTCTTCAGGAGCCGGGCAGCGTCACAAAGGAATCCTATTAAATATCGCCCGAAAAATTTATCCTCGCTTTATAATAAGAAATTTATTCTCTAAAAATGGATTATTCATGTTAATAAGACTTACGAAGTAACTAATTGCCGATGACCAGCTGAAAGTTATTTAATTCATGTTACGCGTATTTAATTCAAGATCCATCAATGCTTCATTGTTTTGAATCTTCTAAACATGGTTCCAAATTCACCCCAATTCTAAACCACCATTGGGATATCCTAGTCCACATCTAAGCGGATTGTCGGTATAAATGGTAAACGCTGCATTAAGAGCTAACCCTATCGCCCTTTCAGAATATTGTCATCGTTTAGGTCGAATGATGGATCATAAAGTATGCTTTGCAAAGCAAAGGAGTGTAATTTAATAAATCGTCATAATCCTGCAGAATCGTAATGATAAACAATTGAGGAGTCTCGCCAATATGAAATGTATACAATTTAGCACTTCCTGTCTGACGCGCTCCAAAATCCTGACACAATACCCTCTATTGAAAATTAGTTCATCTCCCTTTTTGACAAATACAAATCGCTCATATCTGTCATTCTCCAAAGTACGACTATTATAAATTCTATTGTGGTCATTCTCACATAGCCCCGCTCGCATAGTCATAAATCCTCAAGTAAAGTATTATCTTTGATATTAAGACTTCTTCCAGCCTTATAAAAGTTACTTAGCAAAAAAGCCGTTGATCCTTTAGATTTGCCATACTGAATCCGACTGTCCTCGATTTTTAATCTTGAACTACCTTAGTAGTATCATAAAATTGTTGAAACCAACTTTCTATCGCCAGAAGTGCCCAAATTGAGTAGGAGGCATCAATTTTTTGCTCATGGTTGTTTTTAATCAGTTTTGCGATTTCATATGGGTTAAAAATCCCCCTTCTACATACCTGTTCTCGGGAAAGTCTACTGGCGATCATTCCGTTCAAATCATTCGTTATCCATTTTCGGACTGGAGCACCGAACCCAGTTTTATCCCTGTAAATAACCTCTTTAGGCAAATATTTTTCGGCAACCTTTTTTAGTATGTACTTAGTCTCACCACCTCTCATTTTCAGATCAGGTGGAATTGAATAACTAAAATTTACCAGATCATTGTCCAAATAAGGCACCCTTATTTCAACACCACATGCCATTCCCATTTTATCAGTGTAATTTAGATTATGGTCAACTAAAAAAGAATTCATTTCCAAGTGCAATACCTTGTTGAGTCTGCTTTTTTCATATGGTATCTCACCCCACAATTTTCGGAAATAATCAAACGGATCATTTTCTTTGAGGGTTTGCATATGCTTAGTAGTAAAAATATCCAATGCATCATCGTTGGCTAGCCATTCAAAATAAGAGAACACACGATCCTCTCTGGGATAAGCTAAACTTGCTACTATTTTCTTAAATCGCCTCTTTAAAGGGCTTGAAACTCCAATTTTTCTTACACTTTTTAGGAGTAGATTTTGAATAAATCCAGGTAAGCAATCCAGTATACCTTGAACATTTAATGCCTGATGCCTCCTATATCCTGAGAATAGGTCATCGCCAGCAGTTCCACCAATTAATACTTTATAACCCATTTCCCGCGCCCTCTTTGAAATGTTCAAGACATTTAATGGTGCTGCGTCTGCTTGAGGTTCATCCAAATGATAAATCATTCTATCAAAATCCTTAACAATTTCAATATGCGAATCAACAATCTCGAGATCTACATCCAAATACTTTGCGATTTTTTGAGCATAAACCAAATCGTCAGTAATGGAAGAATGCTCCATCTCGGTTCTAATTGTGAAACATTGTATTTTTTTTTCTGGGTTAATTTTTTTTGCGATAGCCACCAAGAGACTACTATCGAGTCCACCAGAAAGGAAGTAGCCGACTGGAACGTCTGACAGCAACTGGCGCCTCACTGCATTAGTTAGGTGCCTATCTAACATTTCGATTATAGCATCTTCAGAATCAGATAGGTACTTAGTGGCAAATCCCGATTTATAATATTGTGTTATTTTTGAATCGCCAACAGCACTTAAGTCAACCTCGATATACCTTCCTGGTAGTAATTTTCTGATCTCATTAACTGGTGTATCTTCACCTGGTGACCATAAATAGCGAAGATAATTTGAAATAGCCTTCTCATTAATTGTTAGGCTGGGCACATAATCTACCAAGGCTTTTAATTCAGATGCAAAACCGAAAGTATCATCAATATTAAAGTAATAGAGAGGTTTTACACCAAATCGATCTCGAGCAACGACTAATTTACCCTTCTCTTTATCATAAATGCAAAATCCAAAAATGCCATTTAATCTTTCAATGAACTCTAAGCCGAATTCTATATATCCCAATAATACTGTCTCTGTATCTGATTTTGAATAAAACTCATATCCCAAATTTTCAAGCTCCCCTCGAAGCTCCCAGTGGTTATATATCTCTCCGTTAAATACAATCGTAAAGTTTTCATCCTTTGAATTAAAGGGCTGATGCCCTCTAGCTGATAAATCCTGAATCGATAACCGGGTATGACCTAATTTTAAGCCTTTATCTTCATACAAGCCCGAGTCGTCTGGGCCTCGATGCCTTATCTTTTCAAGATCTAATTCTATTGTTGAATTTACTATACCTAATATACCACACATCTAATTTGCAGTTAGAGACTGTTCAAAACCTGTATTTGTTAAACTATCAAACGCAAGATAAAATAATTCAGCGATGCTGTTGCGCCTATTACAACCATGTCAAAAATAAAGTATCTTTTAGGAAATGCTTGAAGATGATTAGCAAATCCCATTGTCAAGCCCATATAAATTAAATAAGAAATACAAGTGCTCACAGCAGCTCCTTCTATTCCAAATAAATTGACAAGCCAAACAGTAAGAATAATATTAATAATAGCTGCTCCGGCAGTAAGGAAGGAAACCTGTAAAGATTTTCTCAGATAAAATAAATAATTTACATAAAATAGATAAATGCCTAGAAAATACATGCCGTTTAGCACCCATATCATCGTAATGGCAACCACATCATTAAAATCCTTTAGGAAAGGAACATTATTCTTTAATTCAAGACAAGTAACCATCAATCCTATCGAAATGAATAAAAAAAGAATGCTATATGCCAATATGATTCTAGATCTCCGATCGGTTTCTACCCATCGGCTATAATTTCTTATGATTTCTACTGGAATAGTCATGCCCAATCCGCTGTTGACAAGCATGACCGACATTGATAAGGTGTACGCCAAACTATAATATCCCAATTGGGAATCCCCTAAAATAGATTTGATAATTAATCGATCCGACCCACTTAATATCCATTGGGCAATCCCGTGAGGCAAAAGGTTAAGTGAGAAGATTACTACTGGGCTAAATTCGTACTTAAGGGATTTCAATCTGTCATTAAGCAGTGTTAATGTAAAAAGGGGAGCAAGAAGTCCTACGCCAAAAGCCAATTGGTATTGAAGTAAACTTATCAATGAATCATGTGTCTTAGAAAAATAAATAGCTATGAAAAGTGCAACTAGCTTTGTCAATACTGCAATAAAATATAGGGAGTGTTTGTCTTGTGATCTATAGAAGGAGATTAGTAATGTTAAGTATGCTTCCAACAATGTCAGGTATATGGTATATAATATCCAGTCTCCTTTAAGAAAAACTGATACGATACACACTACAAACGCAATTTTAGTTGCTAGTCGAACGTATTTAACAAAAATACTGAACCCTAGGTCTCTATCATTTGCTCCTTCTCGCATTATACCTGCTGAACCATTTAGACATAGGACAGGAGCAATCAGCGAAATTAATACCTGAGATAAAGTCCAAATTCCGTATTCCTCAATAGTTAAAAAACTACCCAAAAAAGGCAAAGCAAGTAAAACTAACCCCCTATTGATAGCTGTGGCCGACCCGTAGAATGCTGATTCTAAAAATAACTTACTTGTAAGTAACCCTTTAATCATTTCTCTGTACTTTATCAGGAGGGCCTTTTAAACTCAAAATCATCCCCCATACAGTGAAAGAGACAACTCCACTTTGTCTTTCTAAGACGGATTCGACTAAAAAAAACATACAAAAAACAAATAAAATCTGCAGTGCAAGCCATTTTTGTTGACTGCAAATTATAAAGTAAAATAGTAATATGATGAATATTGCTAACCCCAACAATCCAAGTTCCAATGAAGTTTGAAGGAATTGATTATGCAAGTTATACTTCTCTTCAAACGCCACCGCCAATCCCTTTTTTCTATATTCTGGAAGTAATAATTTCCTATCACTCCCCACACCACCCCCTACCCAAGGTCTGTCCATAATTTTATCAATTCCAATCTCAAAAATCTTCAATCGATCTTTAATTGCTTCATTCGAGTCGGCAAGTCTTGTCATAGAATTCTTAGACAAAATCATTCCAGCTATCGCAATCGATGTCAGGACCAGAGCCACAAGCAACGTATTTATCTTGGCCCAATGAATTTTACAATATAATACATAAACTAATTGAAATGTCAATATGGCTGCCAGAGTAAATATGCCATACCGAGATCCAATAAAAAGTATAGAAAATATTTGTATCAACAATAAAATAAAACATAATATCAAGTAACGCTGATGATGTAAGAGTTGGAGAATAACAATAATCGATATCAGAATCAAGGTGGTCAGGTAGCTTGGATGGAATCCAACGGCATAAGTAAAGTTATAGTATTTAAAGGGCCAAGTTTGAAAGTCCCCATAATGGAAAGCATTTATAATAGCTATGCCAAAGCAAACCATTAAGAGCAAGGACATGCAAACAGAGTAGGTTAAGAAGACCTTATCTATTTTTCCAATTTTAAGATCAAATACATTGAACGCAATAGGTAATAGTATCATTGAAAGTTTGGTTTCGAGCCCCTTAAATGCTCGATTCAAATCCAATGTCCAAAGCAAGCTAACAAAGTGTATTAGAAAAAATATGCCAAATAATATCTGTAGAAGATTCATGCTATTGAATATTCTAGCGCTTTTGGTATTGTAGGAAAATCTTGAAATGGTATTAATGATCACAAATATGGCCATTCCCACTAGCATTATTCTCCCAGGAAGCAGGGTTGAGACAAGGAGAATAACAAGACTCAGTAATTTCAATAAATGATGCCCGCCTTTGAAATATCTCATTACACCGTTTTAGGCTTTTTTACCTTACAAATTAGATCAACTTATTTCTTAGCTTCAGACACAAACCATTCCTGAAATGAGTCAATGTCGTTAAAACATATATATTTTTGAGAAAGAAATATTTCAGAAGAAATTTTGTGAAGGTTAATAAAAACTGGGACAACTCCAATAAGATCATATTCCATTCCAAGAGTTGATCCGCTAGAGAATATATATTTAATATTTTTAATTCTTTTGGACGTAATGTGAACGTTACTTACCGCAGTATACTTCCGAAAGTAGTCCAAATTTTTCTCAGTTGGATGTGGGTATATTAAAATATCACCATGCTTCCAATGTTCTATTAGTACATCCAAAATTCTGAGATCTTCAACCATAAATTGGCTTGCAAAAGCAATCGCATTTTCATACGTATCACAAACTTCAAAATTTGGCTTTACTTGAGGAATGGGCTTGTATATTTGTTTGTCAGCCTCCAAAACAAAGCATCCAAAAAAAGGAATTGATATTTCAAATAAATAATAAATTTCATCAACTCTTAACTTATATAAGTTATCAAACTGATTATTTACGCCATGCTGCACAAAAGTGAAGTGCTTTCCCATATCTCTGCACAGCACAGATAACAATATTGAAAATCTATCGACCTGTCCTGCCATCAACACATTTCTGGAATTTCTAATCAAATTAAAAATCATCTGAGATTCTAGTCCAAATGCAAACGCAAAAAAAAAGTTATCAAATCCGGTTATCTCTCTCTTCGAATTCATTGTGGTAACCAATCGTGCCGCCTGAAACGCTTTGACAACCGAAACTGACTTATAGAGCGCAGTTTGGTCATCATGTAAGCCCATTTTTATTTCTATAACATTCTCTTCACCTATTTTCTTTGCTAATTTTGAATGCAATGGGCTCCATGAAACAAATATTCTCTCTTTAGAATTTAATCTTTTCTGAAACAGAGCTATAAAGACCTTCACAAGCAATAGCAAATTATAAAGTAGTGATATCACTTTAAATTTTAACCCTTGCTCACTAATCTTTGCCTGTCTATTTATTATATTCCTATTATGGAAACTGGCATGATATGCCTCCATAATTTGATCTAGCCCTAAATGCATTCCTAATTCGTATGTTTAATTTCTATTGCCTCGACTTGTCTCTGAGTATCATTATATGGTTTGGTAAAAATAAGTGAAGTGACTGCCCAATAAAAATAGCCCAATGGCCACAGGTAAAGGAAATTAGTTGTAAACCCTATAATTAGAAAAACTGAGCTTAATAAAGCTGCAAAGGCTGATCGAACTAAAATAAATAAGGCAATATTGAATGCCACGAACAATACCAATATTGGGAACCCAAAACTTCCCCATAAGTGTAAGTAAATGTTGTCTATATTCTTAACCGCATCTTCCCAAGGAAACAAGAAATTATTCTCAACCAAACCCATGAACTCTGAATAATCAATAAATCTAACCACTAAAGTTTCCCACTCCAGTGTTCTCATGGATGAATAATCAAAGTTTATTATTAACCTGAGTAAGAAAAATAATAGCGCTCCTATAATCGGTAACAAAAAAACATCGTTCCGTTTGATTTTGTACAATTTGGGGTTTCTTATCAAGCGATAAGAATTATAAATAGTTAGCATTACAAAAATTCCCAATGCCGTTTTAGATCCACTAAAAACAACAAGCATGATCCCGTTAATAAACATGATCGCATTAACATACTTTGATGATTCAAGGAAAAGTATAAAAGAAAAAGTGAGAATTGCAATTACAATTCCAAAATTGTTGGGATTAAGAAAAATTGATACAACTCGGTAATCACTTTTAGACGCATTATACATGTAAAAATGATTATCCAAAAACAGAATCTCAACATAGCCTAGCAATGAAGCAATAAGAATAACCCAAACAACTACAAATGACCAATTGATTTTCCGTAAGGTCTCATTCGAAAACAAAAGGTAAGCAGGCAATAAATATCCTACAAAATTGACCCAGTCAGGCTCATTGTTGATGGCGTTAAAATAGAAAGCAAGTGGCATCCATAACAAAAAGAAAATTAATTTCTCTGTTATTTTTTCATTTAATGAAAAGCCCATAAATAGTAAAACCAGAAAGTATTTTACATACTTTATGGGTGATTCATTATTATGAACATCCTCGGGAACCAAAAAATAATAGGTTCCGTGGACCAAAAAAAGAAACACAAGTAGCGTCAGTATTTTCTCTCTCCTTAACATTATTTTTAGTCAATATCCTCATCAATATTATTAAAATTTAATGGGGAGCCAGCATTAATATCTGTGGATGCTCTTTTACCAATTACTTCTTTATAATAACGTGTATGCATACCAGTAGATGGTCTTATTGATTTAACATTCTCCGTAGTAAATTTTTCACCTTTACTTATGTCTTTGACTACAAACAATGATCGCTTAAAAAAAACTGAATTACTCTCCTTTTTAGAAAGGGAGTATGATACATTGCCAAGAGATTGCCATGCTCTTTCAGACTCGACAACTAAATTCTCAAGTTCCTCAGGCTCCAAAGAAAAGGCACTATCAACGCCACCATCAGCCCGCCTTAAAGTAAAATGCTTCTCTATTACCCTTGCCCCAAGCGCAACTGAAGCCACCGCAACGCCAATTCCCCTCGTATGGTCTGATAGGCCAATGGGACAGTCAAATAGTTGCCTCATATGAGGTATAGTCAAAATATTAGTGTCAATGGGTTCTGCCGGATAGGTGCTTGTGCATTTTAGCAATACTATTTGTTTACATCCGGCACTTCGCAATACCTCCATGGACTCCTGAATATCGGCAACTGATGAAGCCCCAGTGGACATGATAATTGGCTTGCGCGTCTTAGCTACTTTTTTTAGTAAGAGATGATCCGTGTTTTCGAAAGAGGCAATCTTATAAAGCGGCACATCTAAACGTTCTAAAAAGTCAACCGCAGTTTCGTCAAAAGGTGAGCTGAATGCGACCATACCCTTTTTTTTGGCATGGTTAAATATTTTCTTGTGCCATTCCCAAGGGGTATAAGCTGTCTTATAGAGGTCATATAAATCCTGTCCATCCCATAATGAATTCTTATCCTTTATTTGAAAAGCCCCCTTAAATGTAATGGTATCTGCAGTATAAGTCTGAAGTTTAATAGCATCTACCCCAGACTTAGCCGCAGCATCAACTAATTTCAGGGCACGCTCCAACGACTGATTATGATTGCCACTCATCTCAGCAATGATGAAAGGCCTGTTTTGTCCAGCCAAGTCTAATTTCCTCAATGTCTGTTTCTTCATAAGTGTTTTACTAATTTGTAACTCTCTATCCCCATTACATCCAGCATTTTACCTTCAATAAACCCGGCTGCAATGAACGACTTATATGACGATACATTTTCCGTTTTAATATATGCAACGATTTCTTTATCTGGGTTGAGTTCGAAGTAGTGATTGGTAGCCATCAACAGCATCTTTGTACTTAAGCCTTGCCCCCTATGACCTTTGTCAATAGATATTCCGATTATTATTTCATCATCGAAGCTTTCAATCCTTACCTGACCTACTGGAATTTTATCGAAAGTACTAAACATATACATAGTGCATGAGGGTGCGGCTATTTTATCATGAAACCACTTCCTGTGACTTTCAGGATCAATTTCGCCAGGATGATAAGAATTGGCCCTTACCTCCTTGTCGTTGGCCCAATCAAAGTATAAGGACATGTCCCCTTGCTCGGCCATTCTAAACATTATGCACTTCAAAAAACATGAGTGTATAACTACGTCATGAGTGTTACCTGCAACGACAACATGTTTTTTAAGGCGAGCTTCTTCAATGAATCCACTCTCAATAAATGCACTGTATAAGAAAGGGCGTAGGTCAAAAGCGTAGGTATAGACCTTAATAAGGTTCAGATGCAAAGAGATAACCTTTATTAAAGTAATCAGAAAATTTTTCCAATCAGTGATTATTTGGCCTTGGGCCTTGTTCCTTATTGTTTCAGTTAGAAATGAAACCTCAGCATTCTTATTAACCCAGTCAATGTGAACTAATCCTCCATAGCCGATTAGTACATCTTTTTCGAAGAAACTAAACAACAGTTGGTTCGGATTATCCTGCTCGAATAATTTATCAACAACATTTTTAAAGTATTTGTCCTGATTTTCTTTGGTCAATATCTTTTCTTGTCTCAGTACGTCAATTTGTTCATTGCGCCATTGCATAATGGAGTACTTGTCAATGTCGCGAATTGGAATGAGTTTGAATTTATCATTCCCAAATTCATCCCCAGGCATACATTTGTAGCTTCTACTCATTTAGGTATCCTTGTTCAAATGAATAATGGTATTTAAAAGAATGATCCTCAATGATATTATGTATGCACTCTAATATTAACACCAGCATTTTTAATGTGAGACCTTGTTTGTATCAGATTCTGATCTCTGTGCGCAAAGAAAGAGCCCGATGTTACTGCATCCGCCTTACCAACTAAGAATCCATCAATGAAATGTTTAGCCAATCCGCAACCGCCTCCGGCAATTACAGGGATCGAAACTACTTCAGCGACTTTGCTTATAGTCTCCAAATCCAAACCATTTCTCATTCCATCACGATCTATGCTCGTCAGTAGAATTTCGCCAGCGCCTAAATCTTCTGCTTTTCTAGCCCAATCAACCACATCCATATTAAGCCGCTCTTGCCCCCCATTGATGAATACTTTATTAATCCCCATTTCATCAACTTTGTAGTCAATGCTAACAACCACACATTGAGACCCAAACCTCTTTGCGGTCCTTGAGATCAACGAAGTATCAGTTATTGCGTTAGTGTTAATGGCGATCTTATCAGCACCGTTAGCTAACAAAATTCTAAAATCGTTCTCGTTTGTAACTCCACCACCCACCGTCATTGGCATAAAAATATCTTGAGAGACTTGACGAATGATAGTTGCAAGTTTATCAATGCTCTTTTCATCTTTATCAATATTGATAAAAATTAACTCATCAGCTGCTTGATCTTGATATATTTTTGCCTGTGAAACAGGATCACCAATTTCAATCACATGACCAAATTGTTTGGTAATCACTAACACCATTTTAAGCTTATTGTAGGAACTTGTGCGAAGCTGGAGCTTAGGAATTAATCTCTTCTTTGACATATACTAAGGTCTCCACACAATAAAATTCTCTAAAATTTTCAATCCATGATCCTGACTTTTTTCAGGATGAAATTGAGTTGCAAAAATATTGTCCTTTAAAACTGCCGCTGTAACGGTTTCATTATAATCGTAAGTTGCTACGACATCGGATGCATTATTGGCACTCATAAAATAAGAGTGAACTAAATAAAAATCAACCGTACTAGGTAGACCTTTGAATAGCGGCACTTTTTCATCAACACGAACGTCATTCCATCCGATGTTTGGCACCCTCATGGTGGCAATCCCAGGAGACAATCGTACCACAGTCGCATCAAACCAACCCAAACCATTATGAATACCTCCTTCAGTCCCCTTTGTAGCCATCACCTGCATTCCAAGGCATATCCCAAGCGTTGGCTTAGCTTTTTTTATAACTGCTTCATCCAACGCATCGCAAAATCCAGATAAATTTATTTTATCTATACAATCTTTGAACGCGCCAACCCCCGGTATAACAACTTGATCTACCTTAGCTAAGTCCTCCGGATACTCACAAATCATTACCTCAGCACCCAAATAATCAAATGCATTATAAACAGAAAGCAAATTGCCCATACCATAGTTTACAATTCCAATCATACACTATTGAGATTTCTTCCAGTTTTGTAGTTGCACTTCCGCGTCTTCTCTTTTCATCTTCCCCTCACGAGTCCATTTATTAAAGTCGGGAAGTTTCTCGCCAGCTTCCTGTTCTACTAAATTTAACTTCCAAGGTGAAACGGAGTGACTTTGCGCAATTTCAAAAAATTCAGATTCCGTTAGACCTACCATCTCCAGAAAAATCTCAAGACTCGCAGGTTTTTTTCCCTCAAACTGGTTAATCATCTGCAATCCTTCTTCCCGTTCCATTCTGTCATGGCGCATATCAATAGATGCTAGATGGGTTGGTCTTGTATATCCACGCTTCACATATTTTATGTAGTCGCGCACACCCTGCATATGGCACTCTATCTTCTCATAGTTATATTGTTCAGGAACATTTTCAACCCGGTCACCCTGCCATCCTAATTCATCATGGATTATTTTAGATTGTTTTTTAACATCCCATGGAATATAAGTACCAAGGCAAACAGATCGATAATTCAGTTTTCGCAACTCTCTTAAAGGCGGATAAGTGTATGGCTTGAAGTCTCTCTCATCAACATTGGTACCGCTAAGTCTGACAGCCATATCCAATGCGGTGATTCCCAAGTTCACATATCGATTAAATCTTTTTTCATCTACCTCTTCTGGCTGATCATAACTATAATAGGATGTATACTCAGCAGAAGGTTCTCCCCAAAAAATTAATGGAACATTATATCTCAAAGCAACCCACATCGGGTAGGAAAAGATGCCCGTATGACAATGCCAGCAAAAGTCCCCTTTCTCAAGGAAACTTTGGAGCATCAACTTCTGAACTACCTTCCAGTTTGGTGTAAATGTGTGGAAATCCGCGCCAAGATTTCTTAAAACCTTTGTCGTGTTCTCATGAAGATTCGGTCTGAGAAATCCGTGATCGAATCTTACTACCAACGGCTTCAGTTTATACTCCTTCATGAGATAGTAAAGGGTCCAAGTACTGTCTTTACCTCCGCTGAATGGAATAATACAGTCATAGTCGTATTTACCTCTATGGCTTTCGATTAACTCAGTTAATTCCTCTTTCCGTCTGGACCAATCTATTTTTTCATTTTTAAATTCGTTTTGCCTGCATATATTACATATGCCCTGCCCATCAAATATTATGCTCTCATGGGTCTCTGGCAAGAGGCATTTTTTACATCTTTTTAACTCAACCATAACTTCAATTCTTAAATCACAATTTTTTTCTAAAAACAGGTTTGACAGGCGCTCCTATAAGGAATTTTTCATAGCCCTGTTTCAATGCATCCTTATACAACTCCAGCACGTGATCAAAGGCGGTAGCAAAGTATTCTATATCATCAGGTGAGTGGCTAAAACAAGGCACAAATGCACCTTGAAATAATACACTCCGTTTTATCATCTCCTGCATTGCAAATGTACGCATACCACTACATACTTCTTTCTTTTGATTCCTGAAAGTGAATATTGGCATCCAATTGCACGGGATTATTTGCACATACTCGTTCAAATCCCATTTAGCAATGATGGAATTGCACTTATCAATCAAAAGGTTTCCAATCCGATGGTTATGATCGATTACATTATTAGAAATAAACTCATGTATCGTGGAGATTCCAGCTGCCAATGCGTGGGTTTCCCCACCATGAGTTGTCGAAATCAAAAAAACTTTCTCATCGCCTTCGTTTCTTATTCCTCCGAGCTCCATTATCTCCTTAGTGCCAGTAAGGGCACAAAAGGAGAAGCCATTGGCAATACCTTTTCCCCATGTAGCCATATCAGGTTTGATGTCATATTTCGTGATGGATCCGGGCAAAGCCGTTTTAAATCCAGTTATCATTTCATCAACTATAAATAATGCCCCATGGCGATGTGATAATTCAATAGCCTGATTGAGATAATCGCCAACATTGATTGAACATGAACAACCATTTCCGCATGAATTTTTTTCGGGCTCCATTATTACACATGCAATTTGATCAGGATGCTCTTCAAACAATTGCCTTAGGGAATCAATATTACAAGACTTAAATGTTACGGAGAGTTGCGAAATCTCTTCCGGAACGCCAAGGTTGCATTCCGTTTTTCCTATAAACCAATCATCATAAGAATAAAATGGATGGTCGCCTGGAAATGCTACCAGTTTTCTGCCAGTAAAAGCACGGGCAAGTTTCACCGCAGCTGTGGTAACTATGGATCCATTTTTAGCAAATTTAACCCTGTCGTGTTGCGGAACTAAGGCTAGGAATTTCTCAGCCATGTCCTTCTCAAGCACAGAGGGCCTTTGAAAGTTGACGCCATTTTCCAATTCAGCTTGAACTCGTTTTACAATCGGATCATAGGCATGGCCCAGGCTCACAGATGTAAGTCCCATCGAGCAATCTAAATACTCATTGCCATCAACATCCCATACATGAGAACCCTTGCCCCTGACGATAGCTGCTGGTGATTGCTCAGGAAATTGATCATCCCCTTTTGAGTATGTATGAGCCCCACCGGGTATTAAGTCGTGAATGCGTGATCTGTAATTTTCGGACTGAGCAAAATTTTCAATAATCCGTAATTTTGTTTTATCTTTTATCATAGATTTTTGAAATCCTTCATTTCTGAGTAAGGTCGAATTCAGACCATTGAGCCCATTATTGGCCTTCAGTATATCAATATATTCCAGCCACTCACAATCGATTCCCTTCATTTTAATCAAATTCGAAATCACCTCAAAGTCCGAGGCAGTATCAAGGGTTATTCTAAACGATGAGAGATCCTCATTATGATATAAATTCGCACTAGAAAAAAGCCTTCCTCCTAAAAATGTTGATTGTTTCCAAATAAACGGAGTTACGTGCTCTTTCTCTGATAACAGAGCAGCCTCCATGAAAGCCTTCTCAAGTGCCTTATATGTAAACACCTCCACATCTATGCCATCTGGAAATGTTGGATCTAAAGTATTAGAGCAATAATCCAATTGTTCATCTAAGCACTTTTCAATTACCCGATCAATCACTTTAGAGTCAATCAAGGGGCAATCTGAGGTGAGGCGAACCACATAATCGGGACTAATTGGCTTAGCAGCAGAATAAAACCTTTCAAGAACGTTTTCTGTAGAACCTTGGAAATATCCAACGCGCATTTTTTTTGCTATATCGATTATTAAGCCTGATTGAGGTTCTTGAGTCGTGGCCACAATTAACTCATCAATCTTTTTTGACTTTAGAATCCGGTGAAGGTGAGTCTCCAATAAAGTCTTGCCGTTCACCTTTAGAAGAATTTTACCAGGTAATCTGGTGGACCCGTATCTTGCTTGTGTAATGGCTAAAATCTTCATGACCAATTTTGAGGATTTAAAAGATCAACTTCGGCAACATTGATGCCATCAACAGACCCTGACAACTTTTTACTTCGCGGACTTTTCAATTTCTTCACGTTCGATTCTAGTTGATCTAAGGTATCCACACCAATTAACACATTATCTATTAAAGGATTTTCCATTACATACTGCAAAGCAATTTCTTCGATACTAAGATTCTCTTCCCCTGAAATAGAATTCAGCACATCTAAATAACGACCAAGCGGCTTAAGTCTTTGAGGCAATGCATTAGGTCTCATAAAGAGTAATCCTTGCAAAAATACTGACCTTACTTGAATTTCCTTCTTTTTCGCCTTAGCCAATCTTATCAAGTCCCCTCGCCTATTGTTATTGTCTAAAACGTTGAATGGGATTTGTATGACGTCAATCCATTCATAATTCATTGCCTCCTCAAATTCCCTGTTAGTGTAAATTGAAATTCCTATTTTTTTTATCAACCCTCTGCTTTTGAACGATTTTAATTCATGCTGGATCCTTGTATTTTGTAAATCGTCAAACTTGTGATAAAAAAATGTATCAATTCCCTTTAACCCCAAATTTGAAAAGGTTCGCACCAATTGTTTCTCAACTGAATCTCCTTGCTCTACTTTAAACTTGGAGTTAACTTGAAAAAAACGACCAAATCGTTCGTGGAATTGCCCGATAATTTTTAGAGCAGTTCCATAGGCAAAAGCGGAGTCGAGCGTAGTTATGCCATTATCTAGGGCGTAGTTTAAAATTCTAAATGTCTCTTCGGCTCCGGTTTTTCCACCCTTGTTATTTATTCCATAGTCAAGGCCAAATTGGACAGTACCAAGAATAATTCTATTTGTTTGCATCCTTATAGTTTGGATTGAATAAGGCCATTCTCACTGTGTCTAAATATTCGTTATTATATAGTCCATGTTTCTTATAAACCCCTTCCACTTCAAACCCAAGCGACTTATACAATTCAAGTGCTGAAATATTTTCTCCAACAACTCCAAGGGTAATTTTTCGGAGATTAATTGACTCAAAACAATATTTAATAATTGTCCGTGAGGCCTCTTTTGCATATCCTTTTCCCCATTCACTTGTGTTGCCCATCAATATACCATACTCACCCAGGCCATGTTTCATATTGATAGGATCCATTTTGATATTCCCTATGTGAATATTATTTGATTTAATATGAATTGCCCAGAAAAGCATTTCTGGCTTTACTTCTACAGACGTCAAGTAATTCCTCAAGTCGGTTAGCGTGTAATTGCCACCAGTTTCAAGGTATTGGTAAACTTGAGGATTATTTAGCCAAGCAACGTATTCCTCAGTACAATGAGCCATTGACAACCTCTTGAAGAGCAATCTTTCTGATTCCAATTCGGGTATCATGGATGTTATTTAAAATATTGGAATATAGTCTCAATAACAAAATTCTGCTCTTCATCGCTTAAGGTCGGATAAACAGGCAAACTCAAACAATGCTTGTAATATTGCTCTGCTACTGGAAAATCACCTTCTTTCCATCCCATATTTCTGTAAAATGGCATCAGATGAACAGGTATATAGTGAATCTGACTAAAGATATTATATGCACGTAAGTTATTATACAAGCCAAGCCTTTGCTCTACCTCGATAACATATAGGTGATATGCGTGTCCTTCACGAAGAAAGGATTGTCCTTTGATAAAATCTTTTCCTTTAAACGCATTTTCATAGTTGGCTGCAATTTCCCTTCTCCTTTTTAATCCTTCATTCGCTCTTTTTAACTGGCTAATCCCAAGTGCTGCCTGAAAGTCTGTCAACCTATAGTTATAGCCCAGCACTTGCATTTCCATGTACCATCCTGGGTATCTGCTATCTGAATTTTCTCCTCCTGACGCAAAGTTCACATCGTTTTGAAAAGTAGAACTTTCCCTTGTGATTCCATGGGTACGTAACACCAGCAATTTCTTATAAAGCTCGTCATTGTTTGTTGTAATCATGCCACCCTCACCAGTTGCAATGTGTTTTACAGGATGGAAGGAAAATATTGCCAGGTCAGCAAAATTGCCATTCCCGCATCCTTGAATCGTTCCTGACCTGTCCACAAAATAACCTCCCGGTGCGTGGCAAGCATCTTCGATTATCCAACACCCATGATCATCCGCTAACTGTCTAAGTTTTTCCAAATTAATAGCATTCCCTGCAAAGTCCACTGGGATTATCCCCCGGTAGGTACCTTTCGGTGAAGCTTCCAATAGCTCTTTTAATTTATCTAAGTCAAGAAGGTAAGTGTCTGAATCAATGTCCGAGAATACAACATCACCACCACAGTATTGTATGCAATTGGCCGAGGCAGCAAAAGTTATGGGGGTTGTTATTACTTTATCTCCGTGTTTCACATCTAGGGCAAGTGCACACAAATGAAGTGCGGCAGTTCCATTCGCAACAGCCACGGCATATTTTGCTCCAACATAGTCAGCAAATGCTCTTTCAAATTCGGCAATCTTAGGCCCTTGAGTTAGAAAATCGTCCCTAAGGATATCCGTAACCGCCTTAATATCTTCTTCGGTAATATTTTGTCTGCCGTAAGGTATGATGGCACTCATTAGATTAATTACAATATAAAAGATGGGTCTACAAACTCCTTCACCAATGTTCGCAGGCTATCAACAGTTTCCCATTGGTCGTTATTGCCGGAGTTATAACTAAATTCTTGCGGAACATCCCGAGCACTAAAATGATTCTTGTATTCTGCAACATTAAAAACAGGTTGCTGAGGTAAAATGGCATAGTACTTTCCGAGGTCAAGGGTGTTAAATGAATCAGACACCGTAATCATTTCCTCATGCAACTTCTCTCCTGGTCTCACACCCACCTCTACTTGTTCACATTCCGGAGCAATAGCGGTTGCAACATCGACTACGCGATAGGAAGGTATTTTGGGAACAAATATTTCTCCACCCCAGGCATTCTCAATAGCATAAAAAACCATGTCACATCCATCCTCAAGAGAGATGTTAAACCTAGTCATCCTCTTATCGGTAATAGGAAGGACGCCTTCCTTTCTCTTTTTAAGAAAAAATGGCATCACTGATCCATTTGAACCCATTACGTTGCCATATCTCACGACAGAAAATGTAATGTCTCTTTTACCGCGGATGTTATTTGCGGCAATAAATAATTTATCAGAGGCCAGTTTGGTTGCCCCGTAGAGGTTTATTGGCGCAGCAGCTTTATCAGTAGATAATGCTACGACCTTTTTAACACCACACTTTAGTGCAGCATTTATAACATTTTCTGCACCTAAAATGTTGGTTTTGACACATTCCATGGGGTTGTACTCCGCCAAATGCACGTGTTTCATTGCAGCTGCGTGGATCACGATATCCACCCCCTCAAATGCACTCAAAAGCCTGCTTTCCTCCCTTACATCACCTATAAAGTATCGAATGATTGGGTATTGAGCCTCAGGATATTCCATTTCCATTTGATAATGCTTTTGCTCATCCCTAGACAAAATAACAAGCCTTTTTACCTTCGGGTACCGCTGTAAAATCAATTTGGTAAACATTCTACCAAATGATCCGGTACCACCGGTAATCAGGACACTTTTACCATTTAACATTTAGTATTTAGTCAATTGAACGGTAAAATTAACAAAAACAATAGACCAAGGACTTTATTATTAGCTCTTCAGTCTTTTTTTTGGCAATTTTTAAACCTAAAGCGTAAATGGCGTTGTAATGCGCCCAATCTAGAAAATATATTGCCACAGTAATCCGAAATCTCAAACTCTATATGTTCGATTCCTTTTTGCTATCCGACACCTTGTAAAGGTAAATTCGCCATTTTGATTGATCATGATCAAATGCCTTTATGAAGGACATTCCGCTAAGTTCGGGTTGTAAAATCTCAACCGAAGAAAAAACAAAATCAACATGAGGACCACTACTAAAGTCCAATTGAAGTTCCTGGACCTTCACCTGACTGTACTTATCCAACATATAGTAATGCGGTAACTCACTGACAAACAAATAGCATCGGCTGCCCCACTCATCAAAATACTTAGTAAGGAGTGGTGATTTATTAAGTTCTTGTCCAATAATCTTCCTAAAATAGATTTTATAGCTCAATGGATAGCTTGGTAAATATCCATCAATAGTATGGAAGCCATTTGCCAAAGCTACCGCAGGATGCATTCCAATTGAACCGACACGATACGAATATACTGGTTTGTTAATAAATACCTGAATTTCTTGGAATAATCTTTTATCGTAAAATTGTTGGTAGGTCCAGCCATTCTTACTCGAAGAAAGTAGATTGGATGCTGTTTCTCTTAGTTCTCCATTGTATGCCCATACATTGTAGAAACAAAAAATACAAGTGATCCACATCATCAGCTGTGAGGATTTAATAAAACTAAATGAATCCCTTAGAATACTTAGAGAAACAGCTAGTGTGGCAAACCAAAAGAATGGGCTTAGGAAATAAAATCTATTCCATTGAAACTGCTTTAGGATTGGTAAATACTTCCAGGTCGTTTGCATTTTGTCCCAGTAAAAAATGCTCTGCGTCACTGCGATAACTACATTTATTAACAATAGAATTATAAGTTGACTAGTTCGGCTGTGTTGCCTTGATATAGCAAAAACCAAGGCTATACTCGAAAGCATAGCAATAAACCCAAGTGGGGGAGAAACATGATAATGTAAATGATAAAAAAAATTTGTTGCATTTTCAATTACCATTTCCAGATTAAAAGAATCGAAGATAAATTCTTTTCGATGAGACTCTATGTCACTCAGGAAAAACTGATAGAATAATTGGTAATTTGTTAAAGCGTACATAACAGCTAAAACCCAAGCCCCATTCCAATAGGGCGAATTAAATCGGGATGACTTGTAAAAATCATAGGCCCCAACCAGTGCTGCTGAAAATATTAAAAAAACACCAGCCAAAACTAACGAGCTGTAAAGTGGAAAGAGTCCTAATATCAAATAGCTTAAAAACAAATGTTTGGATTTTTTAAGGTTTAGGAATGCGTACCCGACAATTGGCACTCCTGCAACTGATAGTCCATAAACGCTATAGAAGGGAGTTAGAGCAAACAAGACTGATACAACCGCTACAATAGCTAAATAATTATTTTCCTTTAAAAGGTGCCTTCGGAGCAAGAGAAACATTCCAACAAACGCAAGAATGTGAACAACAGTAAAATTGATGAGAAATGCGTTAAAGGGTTTAAAAATGACAAAAAGAGTAGCATAAAAATTGAATCCTACAGGAAGATACATTCTTTGCACTCCTCCCATAATCGAACTCACAATTCCGCTTGGGTTTAAAGAGTAAGTTTTTCCTTCATTTGCAAGAATTATATATTGGACAACATTGTTATCTAAACTATCATGAACGGTAAATGCTGAATCAACTCCAGAAATAAGAAAGGGTAAGAGATATAAAACTATGACCCCTCCCGCCAAAATAAGGGTTGGTAATTCATCCGACCTCATGAGACTTGATCTTAATTCTTTAATTACCATATCCTCTTTACAAATAAAATTCCAAAATTTTGTCTGTAACGCCCCTAATATCGGCTGGTGTTAATTCATAGTAAAGCGGGAGTCTCAGTAAGCAGTCGGAATATCTCTCAGAATTTGGTAATGCCTCTCCGCTAAATTTATTAAAATAATACGGGCTCATATGCAAAGATTGATAATGAAACAGTGCTACAATACCATTTCGTTTTAAGTGTAGCGCCAGTTCATCTCTCGTTTTTGCATTTTGACAAATTACAAAAAAGATATGCCCATTATAGCTGGCACCTGAAGGGGTTATAGGCAACTCAAGTTTGCCTGAAAGATTTTGCGCACTTAATTCTTCAAAGTAAACATCCCAAAGCATTTTTCTTTTTTGCTGAACCGTATCGAGGCATTCTAGTTGAGCAAGAAGATAAGCGGAGTTTAACTCAGAGAGTAAAAAAGAAGAACCAATGTCAACCCAAGAATATTTGTCAACTTCTCCACGAAAGAAAGCTGAACGGTTAGTCCCTTTATCCCTTAAAATTTCGGCCCTTTCAAAGTATTTTTCTTCATTAATTACTAAAAGTCCTCCCTCACCACAACTAATATTTTTGGTTTCATGAAAGGATATTGTACTCATTGCCCCAAAACTACCCAAAGGTCTTCCCTTGTAAAATGAATCGATTGCTTGTGCAGCATCCTCAATCAAGGGAATATTCCTCCTTTGGGTAATTTCGATAATTGTATCTAAATCGATCGCAATCCCAGCATAGTGAACAATAACTATAGCTTTGGTTCTATCAGTTATTAGGCTTTCAATTTTCTTGTATTCAATGTTTGGATGATCATTCCGTGAGTCACAAAAAATTATCTTGGCTCCCCTTAATACAAAAGGGTTTGCTGTTGATACAAATGTAAAGGAAGGCATTATAACTTCATCTCCTTCCTTAATTTTTAGAAGGATAGCGATCATCTCAAGAGCATCAGTACATGAAGTTGTCAGAATACTTTTCCTAAACCCATACCGCTTTGCTAAAAAGGCACAACAAAGATTGGTAAAAGATCCCCCTCCGGATATCCAGCGTGAAGTTATGGCTTCCTCAACGTATTGAATCTCTTTCCCAGAAACATATGGTCTATTAAATTTTATCATTTAATTGGATAGAAGATCCTAAGAATTTAATGAGACAAAAAGCTCAAATTGCATATTACATTCTTGATTTCCAATCCTCCCTCCAAACTGTTAAATCTTTATTTATAAGTTCTTCTAGTTTCTCTATTTTAGAGCAATAGAATTTAATAAGCGACTGTAAAACATCTAATTCTGTTGTATATACGTTACCTGCATTTACCCTTATGCTACGGTCAATCGGCTGAAAAGTGCTATCTATTTTCATAAATTCAAATATCTCGGCCATTGAGTTTACTGGGTCTGTTAATTCCTCAAAAAGTACTATTTTAATTTTTTCCTGGCCAAATATTTTGAAATAGGGACCCAAGTATTTAAAGTAGTTGCCTCGATCCAGATAATTAAATGGTGAAACAGAAGTTGAAAATTCAAGAGCATCTTGAGATTTTGGGTTTAATGCCACTTCTATATTTCGTTTCTCTAAATTATTGGAAACACTAAAGTGGTAGTTGGATATAGCCCGTTCAACTGGATTTCGAAGAGAAAATAAAATCTGAGCATCAGGAAACATGGCTTTAATCCTTATAGCAGCAGTCTCAGATTCAATATAACTTGTACTTTTTTCTCCTAGTACAATTGTTCTCTTAGTTAAATCATAGAACCTTTCTAAATAGTTTTGCTTTCCGAGCTTAAATGATGTTTCATTTAGAAAAAATTTAGGCTCTGGAAATAGGGGCTTAGCAAAACAAATTTGTGGATGTTGATCTAACATCTTGCTTAGATACGTTGTCCCACATCGCTGAGCACCAGCTATTACGAAAAATCTATGAAGCTCCACTTTTAACAATTTCCTTGATGTGATACATGCTTGAAGCAGACATTTGATTCATTAGCCTTGAAATATATTCCCCAATTATACCCAACATGATGATAATAAATCCACAAAGAAATGAAATGGCAGCTATTATAGTGGTGAATCCTAGAACCTGAGACTTCACTATTAATCCTTTAACAGTATAAAATAGCCCTAATCCAAAACTTGAAAACGAAATAATAAATCCAATAATAGTTAAGACCTTCAAAGGATATGAAGAGTAGTTGAAAAGAAGACGTGCTACAAGATGGAGAATTTTTACTAAAGTATAGTTTGATCTTCCTTCCAATCTTTCATGATGTTCGGTGACGACATTTGCAGTGTTATTTGCAAACATTAAAATAAGGCCTGGGATATAGGGATATACTGTCTTATAATTTGTTATCCTTTCACCTACCTCCCTGGATATAATCCTAAAATTTGTGAGTTTTAATCCGCGGTCCTTTTTAAAAATTTTTTGGTTCCAGTAATCAATCAATTTAGTTCCAAGTAATCTAATCGGCCCGTGCCTTTTTGTTCTATATTCAGCAAAGACGGCATCATAGCCTTCGTTTACCTTATCAATTAGATGAATCATTTCTTCCGGTGGGTTTTGTAAATCATCATCAATCATTATAATATAATCGCCTTTTGAATGTGCAATCCCACAATAAATGGCACTGTGTTGTCCATAATTTTTAAGGAAATTGATAGCCATGATTTGAGGGTGAATTTTTGAAAGTTCTTTAAGCAGCATCCAAGAATTATCAGTGCTTCCATCATTTATCAAGATGATTTCATAAGTCAGATTCTGTTCCTGAAAAAAATATTCAATTCTTCCGACTACTTCCGTAACAGTTTTTTCGCTGTTAAATACCGGTATTACTACCGAATAATTTATTCCTAGTGACTTCATCCTTAAATATTTTCATAACAAAAAAATCTCCAAACCTGAGGTAAGTTAATCCATTTTAGAACCTTAAGTGAGAGGTTAAGGGCGAAGGAACCCTTCGAGACTTCAAATTTTTCGAATTTCTGTAACAAGCTTGATAGACTCAACGACATCGCGAAGTCGAAATCCATTTCCGGACACAAGATTCTGATAGCATTTAATGTGCAAATCCGCAAACCCATCACTAAACTCCACTTCCTCTCCTTCTAACTTTAAAGACCTATACGTTCTTTTTCCCTCATGTTTCATTTCATCAGGAATACCCTCATAGTCTATACTTAACTTCCAACTTACATTTGCTCTATCCAATTTCAATTGCCCAGAAGCTCTTGATTCAGTCATTTCCAATACACTACTTTCCTTCACCTTTCCAAAAACCCAAGTCAGCATATCGAAAAAGTGAATCCCGATATTGGTGGCAATGCCTCCTGATTTGGCAATATCTCCTTTCCAGCTATGGTGATACCAATGGCCGCGTGAAGTGACATAAGTTAAACCTACATCATACACTTTATCCTTCGGCCCGTTTTGAATGCGCTCTCTCAATGCTATAATACTCGGATGAAGGCGAAGTTGAAGAATAGTATATATTTTTCTACCCGTTTCCTTTTCAATTTCTGCCAATGCATCAATATTCCACGGATTGAGCACCAATGGCTTTTCGCAAATAGCATCTGCCCCATGGCGAAGCGCAAATCGAATATGAGAATCATGCAAATAATTAGGTGAGCAAATACTCACATAGTCTATCTTAACTCCTTTCCGTTTTAGTTTGTCTAAATGCCGGTCAAATCGTTCAAACTCGGTGAAGAAGTCGCAGTCCGGAAAATAGGAATCCAAAACACCTACACTGTCATGCTTATCCAGTGCCGCCACCAGATTGCCACCTACAGCCTTGATGGCTTGCATATGCCTGGGGGCGATGTAACCCGCTGCTCCTATTAACGCAAAATTCTTCATCCTACTTTTCTTACTTGACCTTTTTCCAATCTGTACTTCTCTCCACTTTCCTTGCATTCAGCTATTCCCTCTTTATCAAATATTAATTTATGCCCGTACTCGCTCATCCATCCTGTTTGCTTTGCAGGATTTCCTACTACCAATGCATAATCAGGGACCTCTTTGGTAACAACCGCTCCTGCACCAATAAACGCAAACCTTCCAATATCGTGACCACAAACAATGGTGGCATTCGCACCAATGGAAGCGCCTTTCTTTACCAGGGTTTTTGAATATTGCCCTCTTCGATTAACGGCACTCCTTGGGTTAATTACATTGGTAAAAACCATCGAAGGCCCCAGAAAAACATCATCCTCACAAATCACCCCGGTATAGATGGATACATTATTTTGAACCTTTACGTTGTCCCCTAACACCACTTCTGGAGAGATCACCACATTTTGTCCTATGTTACAGTTGCTACCAATTTTACACCCCGGCATAATATGACTAAAGTGCCAAACCTTTGTACCGTTGCCAATTTCGCAACCTTCGTCAATTACTGCTGTCTCATGTGCAAAAAAAGGTGTGTCCATAAACCTTTAGGCTTTGTAATTCTTTATCTTTTCACAAATGTAAGACAATTGTTCATTATCCATTTCTGTGTGAATGGGAAGTGACACAACATTCTCAGAGAGTTTTTCGCTTACTGGAAAAGCTCCCTTCCCAATACCCGAGATTTGATAGGCTTTCTGAAAATGCAAGGGAACTGGATAGTAAACCATTGATGGAATACCGAATGAATCCAGATAATGTCTGAAATGATCACGGTCTACCCCTTTCAATTGCAATGTGTATTGATGAAATACATGTGTGGACTTTGAATCTCTAAATGGAAGATTAAGAAAGGAAATTTCCCCTAATTCTCGATCGTAAAAGTTAGCAACTGATTGTCGGTTTCTCTCGTATGATTTTATGTGCTTAATCTTTACATCCAAAATAGCGGCTTGCAAGGTATCAAGCCGACTGTTTACTCCAATTAAATCATGATAGTATTTAACCCGCTGCCCGTGATTGGCTATGATTCTGATCTTTTCAGCTAAAGATTTATCTGTTGTCACTAGTGCCCCTCCATCACCGTAGCATCCCAAGTTTTTTGAAGGGAAAAATGAAGTGCAGCCGATAGTCCCCATGGTTCCTGCCTTCTTAATAAAACCATCTTTAAAAGTATACTGCGCACCAAAGGCTTGTGCATAATCTTCAATTACATAAAGTTTATTCTTTTTTGCTACTGCCAATATGGGCTCCATATCAGCACATTGTCCATACAGGTGAACAGGAACAATCGCAACCGTTTTGGATGTAATCTTTGCTTCCACCTGATCCACATCCAGGTTAAATGTGTTTTCCTTCACATCTACAAATACTGGTTTCAATCCAAGCAAAGCAATTACCTCGGCTGTGGCCACGTAAGTGAAAACTGGCAAGATCACTTCATCGCCAGGTTTAAAATTTAATCCCATCATGGCAATCTGCAAAGCATCTGTCCCGTTACCACAAGTAATCGCATGAGCCTCCTCATGAAAATCTGATAATGATTTTTCAAATTGAGCAACCTGGGGGCCCTTAATGAATGCTGTTGAGTCCAGTACCCCTTGAATTGCCTGATCAATTTCAGGTTTAATATTTTGGTATTGACCTTGAAGGTCAACCATGGAAATTTTCTTCACACTCTTAAATTTTTAACCACATAGGCTCATAGGAAACATAGAAATTTTTAATCGGGTAATCCGCGAAAATATTCATTGACATAAGTTTTTTGTCCTTCCTTAAACAAATTAGCGCAGTTAAAGTTGATCAGAATTCCTTTAGGTAGCTCCAGAAGTTTCATGTAAGTCAATAGTTGAGCTTCATGAACTGATGCAATTGCATCTACGGCCTTCAACTCCACCACAATCAAATCCTCAATAAACAAAATCACATCGTAACTCTGCTTCAATTTCTAATCCTTTATAAACAACGGGCACTATATGTTCTGAATTAAAAGCTACCTGCCTGGCAAGGAACTCTTGTTTAAGACATTTATGATAAACGCTTTCCAACAACCCCGGACCCAACGCTTTGTGAACCTCGATGGCAGCGCCTACTATCTGGTAGGTAAGGTCATCAAGATATTTTTTAGTGGTTGTTTTCATTCCATTTTTTTACCACATAGAAACATAGTAAACGTAGCAATCAACGAAACGGCCCTATGTTAACTATGTGCCTATGTGGTTAAGTTCTTGAGTTTCTTCTCCCATTCCCAAGCATGCTGTAGCGCCTCTTTGGTTGAATATTCTGCCTGCCATCCAAGTTCCTTCTCCACTTTAGTTGGATCCGCATAAGTCTTCACTACATCACCCGCTCGTCTCGGTCCAATTTCATAATTAAGCTTAACGCCAGTCACTTCAATAAATTCCTTTACCAGTTGCAAAACTGATACCCCTTGACCAGTACCAAGGTTGTAGTACTGATAACCTTTATTTTCATCCGCTCCTAAAAGCTTATCAATCGCCTTTACATGGGCAGCCGCTAAATCTACAATGTGTATAAAATCTCTAATGCAAGTCCCGTCCGGGGTGTCATATTCACCTCCAAAGATGATCAGCTTCTCACGAATCCCAGCCGCGGTTTGAGTAATGTAAGGAACAAGGTTATTGGGTTTATCTATTGGTAGTTCCCCAAGCATTGCGCTGGGGTGCGCACCAATCGGATTGAAATAACGAAGAGATATAACTTTAAGATTTTGATCTGCCTTCACCGTATCTTCCAATATTTGCTCACACATTTGTTTTGTAGCACCATAAGGAGATTCAGCTTTTTTAAAGGGAGCCTTTTCATCTACAGGAATTGAATTGGGTTCCCCATAAACGGTGCAACTAGAAGAGAAAATGAGTTGATTCACTTGTTGCTCTTTCATTACTTCGAGCAGCGTTAGCAATGAATCCAAATTATTACGATAGTACATAATAGGCTGTTCTACCGATTCGCCTACTGATTTGTAAGCTGCAAAATGCATTACCCCCGCAAACTCACCTTCTTTTTCAAATACCTCTTTCAGAAATTGTTTATCTGCACAATCCCCTTCATGAAATACCAAAGACTTTCCTGTTAACTTGTCAATGCCCTCAAGAAGTGTTCTGTCCGATTTGGAAAAATTATCGATGATTACTGGAGAATATCCATTGGAATAAAGCTCGACCACCGTGTGCGCACCTATGTATCCCGCACCACCCGTTACCAATATTTTTTTAGAGGCCATTATAATCTTGCCGTTACCATTGATTTATCCAAGAATCCCTTGACATCATAGACAACTGTTCTTTCTCCTCGAATAATACTCCAATCCAGATTTTTGAACTCCTGGTGTCCTACTGCCAATACGATGCCATGATATTTTTCCTTAAGAGTATCAATTAGTTTTAAACCATATTCATGCGCAACTTCTTTGGCATCAGCATGTGGATCGTACACGTCCACAATAGCACCATAAGTTTGAAGTTCTTTAATCACATCTGCCACTTTACTATTTCGTATATCGGGGCAATCTTCTTTAAAAGTCACTCCCAACACAAGAATTCTGCTTTTGTTAATCGGCAAATCATTTTTGGCCATCAACTTAATAACAGAATTGGCAATGTAAACAGGCATGTTGTCATTGATCCTTCTACCTGACAAAATTACCTCCGGACGATAACCGAGGCCTTCTGCTTTATACGTTAGGTAGTATGGATCCACACCAATGCAATGTCCGCCTACTAACCCCGGCTTAAAAGGAAGAAAATTCCACTTAGTTCCTGCAGCCTCTAAAACTTCGTGGGTATCAATTCCCACTCTCTCAAAAATCAATGCCAGTTCGTTAACAAAAGCAATATTCAAATCCCGCTGTGAGTTCTCAATGACCTTGGCCGCTTCCGCTACTTTAATGGAGGATGCTTTGTGTGTTCCCGCTGTGATAATTTTATTATACAATTGATCTACCTTCTCCGCCACCTCTGGCGTACTTCCACTGGTTACTTTTTTTATGGTTGGCAGGCGATGCTGTTTGTCGCCCGGGTTGATGCGTTCCGGTGAGTACCCACAGAAAAAATCAACATTGAACCTTAAGCCACTTTCTTTTTCCAAAATAGGCACACAAATTTCTTCCGTACACCCCGGGTAAACCGTAGATTCATATATTACGATAGCTCCTTTTTTAAGGATCTTTCCCACTGTTCTACTGGCGCTTCTCACCGGGCCCAAGTCTGGTATTTTAAATTCATCCACAGGAGTAGGCACGGTAACGATAAAATAATTGACATTAGAGAGATCGTTCATATCAGATGAGAAAGTGAGCCGTGAGGCCTGTTTAAGCTCATTCTGTTCTACCTCCCTGGTGCGGTCATGACCCGCCCTAAGCTCTTCTATCCGCTTTAAATCTATGTCAAAGCCAACAACATCCAGCACCTTCCCAAACTCCACAGCCAGCGGAAGGCCCACATATCCTAATCCAATAATTCCAATCTTTTCCATCTATTTTTTTATTTTGTAATAATCCAGGTACCAATCCACAAATTTACCAATCCCATCCTCAATGGAGGTAGAGGGCCTAAAGCCCACTTCTTTCTCAAGCGCATCAATATCTGCATAGGTCTCCGGTACATCGCCTGGCTGGAGGGCCATGAAATTTTTTACCGCCTTCTTCCCCAACTTCTCTTCCAGTACCTCAATAAACTCCAGCAATTCTACGGGCTTGTTATTTCCAATGTTAAAGACCCTATAAGGAGCAAAACTGGTGGCTGGGTCGGGGGCCTCTCCACTCCAGGCTTTATTTCCAACTGGTGCTTCTGGTAGCAACTTTAAGATTCCCTCTACAATGTCCTCCACATAAGTAAAATCTCTTTTCATTTTACCGTGGTTATAAACATCAATTGGCTTTCCTTCTAGAATTGCTTTTGTGAATAGGAAAAGTGCCATGTCAGGTCGACCATAAGGTCCATATACGGTAAAGAAACGCAAACCTGTCGTAGGAAGGTTATATAAACTAGAATAGGTATGTGCCATCAGTTCATTTGCTTTTTTTGTAGCTGCGTACAAGGATAGCGGATGATCCACATTGTGATGAACAGAAAACGGCATTTTAGTATTGGCACCGTAAACTGAACTGGAAGAGGCATAAACAAGATGTTGCGGCCTATTATGGCGACAAGCCTCAAGAATGTTTATAAAACCCTGAATATTACTATCAATGTAGGCTTGGGGGTTTGTTATCGAATACCTGACGCCTGCCTGCGCAGCCAAATTGACTACAAATGAGAAACTATAATCTTTAAATAATTGATCCAACTGCTCTTTATCTCCAATACTCAGTTGTCTGAATTCAAAACCTTCAATTTCTTTTAAAAGATCAAGCCGGCTCTGTTTGAGGGAAACCTCGTAATAGTCATTCATATTATCAATACCCATCACGGTATACCCAACCTGCAAAAGGCGCTTAGAAAGATGAAATCCAATAAAACCGGAAGCACCAGTAACTAGAACTTGTTTTTTCGACATGAGCACAAAATGAACTGCAAAACTAAGATTTTAGGTTGATTTTGTATTATTCTCTAATTTGCGGCCTCAATTTATAACAATGGAAAAGCAGGTTAACAACGATGAAATCGATTTAGTGGAGCTTTTGGTAAAAATTGTGCTCTTGATTAAACGTAACCTCATTCAGATCATTATTTTCTTTGTGATTGGTACAGGGCTCGGCTATGCATACGCATCACTGGCACCAAAAGTCTATGAGAGTAAAATGCTTATTAGTTCAGAAATTCTTACCGAATCCTACAGTGAGAAAATATTTGAGACGCTACAAAATCTTGTTAAAGAGAAAAACTACGAGGGGCTCTCCGCAAAAACTGGACTATCAAATGATGAATCAAAGTCTGTATCTAAAATTAAAATTGAAAGCGCATTGAAAGATAAGCCTCAAAAAGAGGACGAAAAGAGATTTTTCCTGATAACAGTTGAATTAACTAATCAAAAAATTCTTACCAAACTTCAGAATGGGTTAATCCAGTTTCTCCAACAGAATGATTTTGTTAGGATAAGAGTGGATCAAAGGAAAAAGTATTACTCGGATTTAATTAAAAAAGTAGACAATGAGATTACCTCACTGGAGGAGTTTAAAAATAGAATTTACAATGGTAAATTTTTTGAAAACACTAGAGGCAATATCATGTTTGACCCTACAGAAGTGAATACAAAAATCGTTGAATTAAGTAAGGAAAGGGGTGGGTTAGTAATGGCTTTAGAAACTGCAAATAGTGTACAAGTTGTCGAGAGTTTCACCCAATTCGACAAACCTATCTGGCCTAAAAAATCGGTTTCTCTGGCTGCTGGAGCTACTTTAGGGTTGTTTTTGGTTAGTCTTATGATTGCCTTTAAATCTATAAGGAAACTAGTGCGATTTGCAGAGGAACACCCCAGCCAAAACCCAGGAGATTGATTGCAACCCTCTTCAAAAAGGAATTTACGCTTGAACTGAGACGAAAGTCCGTTGTCTCAGGGTTGGTGTTATATCTTTTCAGCACCGCCTTTATCTGCTATCTTACTTTTAATCTTAGACAAAGCTTAGTCAATCCGCTGGCTTGGAGTGCTTTGTTTTGGATCACTATTCTATTCACAGCAGTCAATTCTGTTGCTAAGAGTTTTATAGGAGAAAAAAAAGGACGCGATATCTACTATTATTCAATCGCCAATCCAGCTTCTATTATTCTTTCTAAAATTCTCTACAATTTTTTGCTCTGCACATTGTTGTCAGCTTCTGGCTATGTTCTTTTCGTTCTATTTCTAGGAGACCCTATTGATGATCGGTTGATCTTTGCATCATTAATTATTTTGACTTCTCTGGGGTTTGCCTCATCCTTAACCCTCCTCTCCAGCATTGCAGCTAAAGCAAACAACAGCACCATTCTCATGGCTGTATTGAGTTTCCCTGTTGTGATATCCATTTTATTAATGGCAATAAAAGTGACCAAAAATTGCATTGACGGATTGGGTTGGGATGCCAGCTGGGATGAAATGCTCACCCTTTTATCCATAAATTGCCTCGTTGCTGCCGTGTCCTATTTACTCTTCCCTTATATTTGGCGCAGCTAATTTAACAACTCCTTAAAGTCTGTTTTTTAGCCTGATCTTAACTAATCACTACAGAAGAAATGATTAAAAATTGGTGGAAAATAGCTGCTGTCCTCCTGCTTATTTATACCCTGATTGCTGGATTTTTAATGAGTGTGCCTCGATTGGTTATCGTAAATGAAACCATTCGTGGTCTTTACTTTCATGTCCCAATGTGGTTTGGAATGGTGGTAATGTTCTTAGTCTCCACCATTTACGCCATCAAATATCTAAAAAATCCTACCGTAAAAAATGACATCCTATCTGTTGAGTTTGCCAATACGGGACTAGTTTTTGGCCTACTCGGTATCTTCACTGGTATGATTTGGGCCAACTATACTTGGGGAAGCCCCTGGCATGGTGATCCTAAACAAAATGGTGCTGCCATTGCCCTATTGGTATACCTCGCCTACTTTGTTCTAAGAGGGTCTGTAGACAATCAGGAGCAAAGATCCCGATTGAGTGCGGTGTATAATATTTTTGCTTTTGCTGCCATGATTCCGTTGATATTCATCATCCCACGCATGACAAGCTCCATGCACCCTGGAAGTGGAGGAAATCCAGGCTTTAACATGTACGACCTCGACAGCAGAATGAGGATGGTTTTTTACCCCGCTGTGGTTGGATGGATACTGCTGGGAATATGGATCGCTACCCTCAGAGTAAGGACAAGAAATGCTGAAGAACAGATTTTAGAAATTGAAGACTATGCGTAAATATTTAATACTGGTATTCTTAATACTTTCATCATCCATCACCTATGCACAGCAGGAAGTAGAAATGGCAGATACCATGCGGTCAGAAGGAAAAATTTATGTGGTGGTGGCCATTTTAGTACTAATTCTTTTCGGCCTCATTGGGTATCTGGTACAACTGGATAGAAAAGTCTCAAAACTTGAAAAAAGGCTTTCTGAGAAGAAGTAATTTAGCTTCTAAACGCTGACTTCCATCATATTTTCAAGTCCCTAAATCCATAATTTTGCCTTACCTTTGCAATCGGAAAAAAGGGAGGAAAAATGAAAAAATCACACATTCTTGCCATCGTAGTAATTGCTGTAGCCATTGGCATTATCGTTTCTACAGCTGGTGACGCAAGTACCTATGTCAATTTTAATCAGGCTTATGAAATGGCTGCAACGGGTAACACCACGAGCATCCATGTAGTTGGTCAGCTTAAAAAAGATCAAAGTGGCCATGTGTTAGGTCTTAAGAATGCTCCGGATAATCTTTCATTTTCTTTCGTCCTGGTGGATGATAATGGCAAAGAGCAAAGTGTTTTTTACAATGAACCAATGCCCCCCGATTTTACCCGTTCAGAAAATGTTGTAGTTATTGGTGGCTATCAGGGAGATAATTTCGTTGCCAATAAGATTCTGTTGAAGTGCCCTTCTAAATATCAGGAAGAGGGTGTGACTGCAGGAATTTAAAACTTAGGGTAGAATTCATGATTCATTACTTCATTGGTGACCTGGGTCACCTTTTTGTTATTTTTTCTTTTGTCACCTCGTTAGTTGCTGCCTTCGCCTACTGGAAAGCAAAAACAATTACTGAGGTAAATAGTAAACAGGCATGGGTACTTAATGCCCGAATAGCTTTTTACGCTCATACTTTCGCAGTAATTGGAGTATTTGTAGCCCTCTTTTATATTATCTACAACCATTATTTCGAGTATCATTACGCTTACAGCCATTCGTCCAGGCACCTTCCGGCACATTATATGGTTTCCTGTTTTTGGGAAGGTCAGGAAGGTAGTTTTCTACTCTGGATTTTCTGGCAGGCATTAATTGGTCTTGTGATTATTCATACCCAAAAAGAATGGGAGGCTCCTGTGATGGTCATTTTTGCTCTAGTCCAGGCATTTTTGGCATCAATGATTCTGGGAATCGTAATTCCTTTTGCTGACCTTAGAATCGGTAGTTCCCCATTTATTCTCCTCAGGGATGCGCTTGACGATCCTATTTTCAAAATGCAACCCAACTTCATCCCTGCTGATGGAAGCGGTCTTAATCCACTGTTGCAGAATTACTGGATGGTTATTCATCCTCCAACCTTATTCTTAGGCTTTGCACTCACTATCGCCCCATTCGCATTCTGTATTGCTGGCCTATGGGAAAAGAAATATTCAGAATGGATCAAACCTGCTCTGCCATGGACCTTGTTGGGCGGAGCCATTCTCGGAATTGGCATTTTAATGGGCGGTTACTGGGCCTATGAAACACTCAATTTCGGAGGGTATTGGAATTGGGATCCAGTAGAAAATGCGGTATACGTGCCTTGGCTAGTGCTTATCGCCTCAATTCATACCATGATCGTTTACAAAAACAGTCAGGCTGCGCTAAAGACTTCGATTATTCTGGTGATCAGTGTTTTTATCCTTATTCTTTACTCAACATTCCTCACCAGAAGCGGAATCCTGGGAGATTCTTCCGTTCACTCTTTTACCGACTTAGGGCTCTCTGGTCAACTCCTCATTTATTTGCTATTCTTCACGGTTGCAGCCATCGTATTGGCTATCGTGCGATGGAAAGAAATTCCATCAACAGAAAAAGAAGTATCTACTTACTCTCGTGAATTTTGGATTTTCTTAGGTGTGACCACCCTTTGCTTAATGGGCTTTCAGGTGATTATACCTACCTCCATCCCTGTTTACAACAGCATAGTAGGTTTGTTTGGGGGAACATCCAATCTGGCACCCCCAGCAGACCAGATCGCTTTTTATTCAAAATTCCAACTGTGGTTTGGTGTGGTCGTTGCCTTCCTTTCAGGCACAGGTCAGTTCTTTTGGTACAAGAGAATTGATAAGACTAAATTGAAAAAGGAGTTACTCACACCTGTTTTAATCTCTCTGATTGTTTTTGCATTGATTATCTCTGTTGCCGGTGTAAATGAACCGTCCTATCTCGTATTGACGCTTGCCGGAGTTTATATTATCATCTCTAACCTTAAGGTATTAAGAAGTGTAATCAAGGTAAATCCTTCATTGTCCGGAGGTGCCCTATCCCATATCGGAATTGGCCTGGCCCTTATCGGAATTATGTTTTCAGCTGGCTACTCTAATGTCGTGTCATTGAACAATACCGGCATGCTGATTTCAACGGAGTTGAGTACAGAATTCAACCGCGACAATCTGCTACTTTTTATTAATGAGCCTCGAACCATGGCGGGTTATGACATTGAGTTTCTTGGAGAACGAATAGAACCCAAAGACAAATGGGGTTACATAAAGAAAAGTGATGTTTTCTTAACACCGGATCCCTATACTGTTGTCGCTAAACGAGACATTATTTTTAAGGATAAAAAACTGTATGCTGAAAAAGACACTTTTGAAATCTATCCCGAAAACACCTATTACGAAATAGAACTTCGTAAAGGAGATAATGTTGAGGCTGTGTTATTTCCACGTGTACAAATCAATGAAGCGATGGGAGGATTTGTCGCATCCCCTGACATCAGTCGTGGAGCAGTTCGGGATCTTTATACCCACGTATCAGCTCCTATGAACAGAGAGGCTGAGGTAGAGTGGAGTGAATTGGAAGAAGTAAAGGTGAAAATTGGCGAGCAATTTTTCGTTAATGACTATGTCGCGGTATTGGAAGAAGTAAACCGCCTCGATGATATACAAGGAATAACCTTAAGAGCAGAGGATGTTGCGGTACAAGCAAAAATCAGTGTGATTGGAGAGCGCGACACCCATTACGCAGACCCAATCTTTCTTATCAAAGACAAAACACAAGTAGGAAGAATTTCATCTGAGATAAATGACCTGGGTGTAAAGATCACTTTGCTCAACATTCACCCAGAAACCAATGAGTTTTCATTGGGATTAAATGCTCGTCAAAAAGACTGGGTAATTATCAAAGCAATGGAAAAGCCATTCATCAATCTCCTATGGCTTGGCACCGGAATTCTCATGGTTGGCTTCTCAATTGCAGCCGTAAGAAGATTTAAAACTGCCTAAGCTTGTATCAACTTCTCAATGATGCCGTCAAGGGTTATTCCTTCGGCCTCAGCTTTGAAGTTTCTTACAATTCTATGGCGCAACACCGGTTTTGCAATATCCTGCACATCTTCAATGTCTGGTGAGTATTTACCTTTTAGCAAGGCATTACATTTAGCGCCCAATACCAAAAACTGAGATGCACGAGGACCAGCACCCCATTCTAAAAATTCGTTGGCTATAGTCGATCCGTTTATGCCTGGTCTTGTAAGGTGGCTCAATTTCACTGCATATTCTACCACATTATCCGCTATGGGCACACGTCTTACTAAATGCTGAAACTCAATAATTTGATCTGCAGTAAGTATTTTATTTACTTCTTGAACCGTATCCGTTGTCGTGTTTTTTACAATCGTCACCTCCTGATCGTAAGATGGATAGTCTAACAATACGTTAAACATAAAACGGTCCAGCTGCGCTTCAGGCAATGGGTAGGTACCTTCCTGTTCAATTGGATTTTGTGTGGCCAAAACAAAAAATGGCTTTGGCAGTGCATATTGGTGACCCGCAATGGTAACTGAATACTCCTGCATAGATTCCAAAAGTGCAGCCTGGGTTTTAGGAGGCGTCCTGTTAATTTCATCGGCCAAAACAATGTTGGAAAATACCGGGCCTTTCACAAACTGAAAATTCCTTTCCTTATCCATAGTCTCAGCTCCAACTATATCCGAAGGCATAAGATCGGGTGTAAACTGTATCCGCTTGAATTGCAAATCCAGTGAGGTGGCAATGGTATGCACCAAAAGTGTCTTCGCCAATCCAGGAACACCCACTAACAAAGAGTGACCCTGACAAAAAATTGATGTAAGGAGTAAACGAACTACCTCGTCCTGGCCAACCACTACTTTGGCTATTTCATTCTTAAGTTTTTTGTGAGCCTCCGAAAGCGCGTCCGCTGCCTCTACATCATTTGAAAATTGTGAAGCCATTCTTTTTTGATAGGATTAAAGTGAATTGTATCTATTTAATAATTTTATTCAAGCAGATGGCAATAGTTGTATTCAGGATCTATGTTAATAAACACATCCCTTTTTGCCGTGTTAAACCATTTCTCCAGCGCATTATCCTTTTTCTCAGCAAGAGCGGCTGCCTGAATCCTGTGCCAGTCATCCTTAAGACTAGCCTGGTGAGGAGGAAGTTTAGTTTTGAAATATAAAATTCTCACTGCGTCTTTACCATCATCAGTTCTATATCTAATCGCTCTACTCACACCTCCTGTTTTCATAGTATCAATTGTAAAGTATACTACAGGATCAATTTCTTTAATGGAGATTTTTGTGCCTCCATCAGCATCTGTAAAAAAGCCACCCTGTCCCTTTGTTTCCTGATCATCTGAGTATTCTTTTGCTGCTCTTTGAAAATCAATACTGTCAGTTACGATTTTCACTCTCAAGCTGTCCATGAATTTCTCTGTACGGTTGATGTCCTCCTCAGATGGTTCTGCAGAGATCAAAATATGACGCGAATTGTATTCATTTCCTCTTCGGTCGATGAGTTGCATGATGTGAAATCCGAAGGGAGATTCGAAAGGTTGAGAGATTTCTCCCTTGCGCATTTTAAAAGCTGTTGCCTCAAAAGCAGGTACCATTGCACCTCTTCCTACAAACCCCATCTCTCCTCCATTCATCTGCGCACTGGGATCTTCTGAGAATTGCTGTGCTAATTCGTTGAAGTTTTCTCCTTTCAATATTCGCTCTCTAAGATCCCTTAATTTTTGTTTTACCTCCTCTTTTTGTGCCTCACTCACCTTTGCTATTCTTACTATCTGTGCCACTTCTACATCAGACGAATAAAATGGAAGACTGTCCTCAGGAATTTTATTAAAGAATCTTCTCACCTCTGAAGGAGTTACTGAAATATCCTTAGTGATCAGCTGAGTCATTTCACTCCCGAGCATTTGTTCCCGGATTTGCTCTCTAAGGTCAAGCCTAATTTCATCTAAAGTTTTACCATAAGCACGCTCAAGCTCTTCCGGGGAGTTTCCTGAGCTTTGCAAAATCAACTGCATTCTTCGGGCTGTGTTCTGGTCTACCTGATCGTCTGTTACCACCACGGAGTCAATCTCTGCTTTCGCCACCATCAGCTTATTAACAATGAGTCTGTTTAGCAATCCGCACTTTGCTTCCTGAGAGGATGGGTTCCCCTCGGCCAAATAATTCTGATAGGTGCCCTCTAATTCGGATTTGAGAACGATATAGTTATCTACCTTGGCAATTATTTTATCTACCAAAAAGCCTGGATTGTCCTGAGCCCCCAAAATGGGTGATAGCAACAATAACCCGGCAAGCAGGCAATTACTTAGAGAATACTTCAAAATCTTTGTTTTCTGCAGCCTTTTCATACACTTCTTCTTCCAATTTTCGCGCAAGTTCTACTTTTCTTTTGTTAATAATAATATTTTTTATGTCCTCTTTAACGAATTCAAGCGGTGATACATTATCTGAGATTTTATAGGCATCTATTTTAAGATAATACAGGAACGCAGCATCACTGGTCTCGTAGTAGGGGTAGCTTTTCAAAAATTGAATTTTATTGGGTATCTCAGCAAGCGGTGAATTCACCACCAACTTATCAAACTCAATCCAACTGGAATCTGAAAGATGATAAGCTGTTGAAAAACTTAAGCAGTAAGACTTCAGATCATTCCTGTCCTTCTCCTTGTTAGAGAAAATTAAATCCTTGATGCGGTTGGTTCTGGGCGCGCCTTGAGGCACTTTAATATAGGCTCCTCGTATAATGTTTTGCTTCAGTATAAAGTTGTCAAGGTTTGCATTGTAATACTCCTCTATGTCAGCTTCCGAAACTTCGGTGCTCATATTTTGCTGGATGTATAGTTTTTGAAATTGATATCCGATAAGGCTATACCTGTAGTCAAGAATTTTTCTCTCCACTTCTGCCTCATTAATATCTATTCTCTTTAGGGCCTCATTAATCAACAACTGTTTGCGTACCCAGCTATTGATATAAGCCCCTAGTCTTGCAACACTATCATCTTTGGGAGTGTTAGCCGTTACAATTCCTTCGAGTTCATCTAAATACAGATAAGTGTCATTAACGCGGGCAACTGGTCTTCTTGCAAGCTCCTGTTCTGACCTCTCCTTTTTCATTCGGATAAGTTCGCAGCCATTTACACTTAGCATAGTACATAGTATCAGAGCATAAGCTATGGGGCTTGTGATTGAATGAACTAATTTTATATTTCGATCCTTCAAAATCTCTATTTAGATGTTAACTCCAGTATGGCCTTCTTCTTGCCTTTTGAATTGATCTTTATTCGGTACTTATTTTTCAATTGCGCTATCCAGTCTTTCTCTAGTTTATCCTGATAATCTGAGATTACGCTTGCCCTTACTTCTTCAAATTTCTTATTCCCCGGAGGAATCAAGCTATTCACCTCCACAAGGTAGTACATTCCATTTGCTTCTGTCTCGTGCATACCCACAGTCCAACTGATTTTATCAACTGCCTCATGTTCTCCTTTTTCAAAAGCCCTCATGTTGGTGACAGATTTAAATTTTTTTAAATCTTCACTTTTCAAAGTATCACCTGCCTGGACTTTAGCCTTGGCTGAATTAATAACTTCCTTCGTTGCTGCTGAGAAAACCCTCGCCTCAACCCTTAGACCAGCCGCGTACGAATTCACATTCTTATTGTAATATGCTCTTTGTCCCAAAGTGTCCTCTGATGCTTTATTCCATATCTCCTTTTCCATAATGCTAAAAAGCAAAATTCCCTCACGGTATTCATTGACCAGGTTTCGATATTCAGGGTTTTCTTTTTGTAGCCTTAAGTCTTCCATCTCGGACAAACTCTCTTCAACGAATTGGTTGTACAATTGCTTTACATACACATTCGGTGATACGTTGGTGGCCGATTGCTTCTTTAGGATATAGGCGGTTAACTTCTCCAAAGTATACTGCTTACCCCCCAAAGAGAACAATGTAAATTCCTTGTCCTCTTCTGATAGTTCCGCTTTCCATTTGCCTAATGTCAAACTAGAATCTGCGATAGCAGATATGCGACTCATTGCCTCAGTGCTTTCGCTATACTTCAATTCTCTCTTTCTCTTCTCGACTGCAGCAGATTTTGATATACTCATTCTATCATCTCTTGCTACCTTTCTTTTCAAGGATTCTTCCAACTCACTAAATGGGGGAAGTGGTATCTTTTTTTCAAACCTGATAATATGCCATCCGAAAGAGGTTTGAAAAGGCGCTGATACCTCACCGGGCTTGCTCATTGAAAAAGCTACTTCTTCAAACTTGGGGGCTGATGCCAATGCACCAGGACCAAAGGGCCTTAATCTTCCTCCATTATCCTTAGTACCTGGGTCTTGCGAATACTGTTTGCATAACTCATCCCAGTTTCCATTTTCCTTCAATTTAGTATACACTTCATCTACCGTTCGCTTTGTGTCTTCACCCGCACCCCTTATTAGAATATGTGAAACTTCTACCTCACCACTCGATGGTCTCTTGTCGTCCAGTTTAATTACATGATACCCAAACTTTGTACGTACAGGCTCAGAAATTTCACCAACGCTCAAATGATATACGGCTTCTTCAAAGGGATAGACCATTTGCAACGCTGAAAAGTACCCAAGCACACCAGCGTTAGATTTTGCTGAAGGGTCTTCTGAAAATTCCCTTGCCAGCTTTTCAAAAGATTCTCCTCCTATAGCTCTTTCGCGAATTGCTTTTGCTTTATTGTAAACGGCCAATGTATCTGATGGTGATGCATCCTGCTGTACATTGAACAGAATATGAGAAGCTTTAACCTCCCACCCTAACCTGTTATAGGCTTCTTTCGCCAGCTTATCCAACACATCGGTTTCTGCTACGAAAGGCTTTCTCAACTCCTCCTTATAAGTATTCAGTTCTTCCTTAAACTCAGGCTTCAAATCCATTCCTCTGGACTCAGCCTCTGCCACTTTCAATTTAAAATTGATAAACAACTCCAGGTACTCCTCTATCTTTTCTTTGGTGAATTCCCCGGATTTACCTTGATGGTTTTTATTGTACAAATAAACAAACTCATTGACATTAACGACTTTGTCATTGATAGAAAACAATAAAAGGTCCTTTTCGTTTTTTTGACCATTTGCCAAGGAAGCAAATAGCAATACAAATACAACTGTTAACAGTTTATGCGCATCATCTCTCACAACAGAATGTATACCTAACATTTATTTGACCTTACTTCAAATGAGAAAGTATCTTGTCTACGGATGTAGTACTTGTAAATGTTTGGACTGGCTTCAAATCTTTATCATACAACACAATGTGAGGTAAGTTATCAATTCTCCATAGGCTCAATGCAGTCACTGGGCTTGAATAAGCAAACCTTACATTTTTTAATTCTTTAAGTTCATACTTTACAGAAAAATCTCTTATCTGCTGAAGAGGGACTGAGCCGATCATTAAAAGCGTAACATCCTGAAGCTTATCCATATTTTGATGAAACTCCTGTGCCTGTGCCTGACAGTGGTCGCATCCAGGACTGAACACAACGGCAATAAGTGAACCTCGTAAATCTCCTTTCGTGAATTCAAATTGAGTACTATCCAAACTGATCAGGTTTAACCTATCCAACTCACCCATGCTTACAGGAGCGGAATCCCCAGAACTACAACTACTCACCATCAGCGAGATCAGTACTAAGGATAAACACAACGTGATAGTTACAATACTCTTATTTTTCATTTCACTCAAATTATTATTCTTGCTTCTTATACACTTTTGTCAATCGGCAAATATTCTTCCCATCCTTCGATCCATATTCCACTTTATCCATAATGGATTTCACTAGTCTTATGCCTAGGCCACCCTTTCTTTTTTCATGAATCAGGTTATCCATTTTTGGTTCGTTGAAAGCATTGATATCAAAAACGTTTCCATCATCCACAATTTCAAAAACCAACTCCCCTTTGGATGGCTCAACGATGCATAGTTCAATTTTATGATCAGGATTGCAATGATGAGCGTGAATCATAAGGTTGGAGCACATCTCATCGATAGCAAGCACAATAGCACTCATCTCCAGCTCTGGAATATCATAGCTCTTCAGCGAAGTTCTGATGAATTCGCGAATGCCTTTTAAGTTGCTTAAGCTACATCCTATGTTATACCGATAGTTCATTTACTAATTGCTTCGCTTCTTCTTTTGTAGCGCAAATGTGCAGTAGATCTGCAAGTCCCAGAATACTGAAATTGTTAGCTACTTTTTCATTCAAACCAAACATCACCATACTGATCCCTTTGTCTTTAAACTCTTCAATATAAGACATGAAAACACCGAGACCGGCAGAGGAGATATATTCCAAGGAACTACAATCCACCAGAATTTTTTTGAACCCATCACCCACACTTTTGGCTATGGAGAGATCCAATTCAATGGAAGAACTGGCGTCAATCTCACCGATAACTGCCAAAGTGTCGATCCCGTCTTCTTGTAGTCTTTTGATTTGAACCATCTTTATTAACGATTTTTATTTTTATAAGTTCTGTTCTATTTAAACCTAACAATCATTGTCGTAAAATCATCATTGATATCGTCTGTTCCAGAGTACTCATATAACTTGGATATTAAGTGCTCCTGAATTTCCTTGGGACCTTTATCTTTCACCTCCAATATAGTTTGTTCGAGGTTTTCATACCCAAACTCTTCTCCCTTACTGTCATTGGCTTCTGTAATTCCATCCGTATAAAGCACCATGACGTCCCCTTTTTGGTATTTCAATTGGTATACATCTATCATGTTACAATACGTCCTGTTCTTGACCATTCCCAAAGCCGCTCCTTTGTCTTGCAAATATTCTGACTTATCCGTTGCACTAGTATAATAGAGTACAGGACAATGACCAGCCCTACAGTAGGTGATCTCTCTTT
Organism: Cyclobacteriaceae bacterium; assembly: GCA_040216665.1. GTDB lineage: Bacteria > Bacteroidota > Bacteroidia > Cytophagales > Cyclobacteriaceae > ELB16-189. The sequence goes on from JAVJOQ010000015.1 coordinate 54,956, forward strand.
TTTGACTGTCTAACACAAAATAAATAGCCGAAATAAATGATCCCCTTTCTAGACAAAACACCAGTGCCTGATTTGCCCTAACCATAAATTCATGAGGATCCAGCTCCTGCTGTGCCAGACTGTGAAATATCCCCTTCATCTGTGACATATGAAAAGCCGCAGTGGTTCCCTTACCCGAAACATCAGCAATTATTAAGGCAACTTTATGCTCATTTATTCGAATGGTGTCATAATAATCGCCTCCTACCTCATCTGCAGATTGTGAGAAAGCTGCAATGTCGAAATCATCATTCGATTCCAGATTTTCAGGTAACAGACTTTTCTGAACGGTCTTGGCGATTTTAAGCTCCTCTTTATATCGCTCATTTTGAAAGGCCTCTTCCAACAGCCTAAAATTCTCTATTGAAATCCCAGCCTGATTAGCGAACGTGGAAACCACTCGCGTCATTTCTTTATTGAAACCATCAGGCAATTCTTTCAAAATGGCTATCGTTCCTATGGACTCTCCTTTAACTACTATAGGAAACGATAATAAAGAGCGGAACCTTGCTCCTTTTAAGGAACCAAGATGCTTGGATAAATTTTTTGTTTTATCTACTCCTTGGTCAAGCACTCCTTTAATTTTATTATTAAAGACATGGTCTTGAATGGCTTTTGCCTCTGGTTCGGATATACCATAGGTAAATAAACGATCCTCTTGTGAGGCGCTCTTTATTTCCAACCAGGCAGCATCTGCAAATACAGAGCTCACCGAACTTTCCAACAATATATTATAAACGCTTTCTTCACTTTGTTCAGTTTGAATAGATTGGCTGATCCGCTGAAAGTTAACTACCTCTTCCAGTTTTTGCTCGAATACGGAGGAAGTGGGTAAGTTGAATAATATCACCAAAAAAGAGAAAAGGCTATAGACCATTACAAAACCAAAAATGGAAAGGCTGAATGTATGCTCCCTGAAATCCAAAAATGACGTAGACTGAATACCAATAAAATCCGCAAGCCTAGTAGTGGTATAGAAGAAATAACCTAGGTAGAAAAAGGCAAGCAAAAGTAACAACAGGCTCGTCCACTTTTGCTTAAAGTTGAGATAAGCCACCCACTTCATATTGGCCGTGAGTACCAGCCCCAACCCTCCCAGTAACACAGCGATAATAGTGCTCAGGGTGCCATTGGTTCCTGAGTTGAGGCTATCATACAATAGCGCAAAAAGCAAAGTGAATTCAAAGACCGTCCAAACCCTAATCAACCATTTCGACTTCTGATATAGAATAAGACGCTTCCAGGAAGTGAAAGCTGCCATAAGAAAGCTTAGGAACAGGGCAAGATTGATATGATAGACCACATCGGAAAAGAGGACATTGGTCGCTAGTGCTGTATCTCCAAGTAAGAATAAAATCAAGCGTAAGCCTAATGAAACAACAGTGGCCACCAGACCTGTTGCAAATACGCGCCAAAGCAGATCCGTAAAATTGAGGCTTTCCTCTTTCTCTATTTTAAACTTGTAATAGTAGAATAGGCATAACACATACAGGTCGAACATAAACCTGGGGAGCCATACCGGAATATCAGGATGAAGCCCTCTGATATCACTAAAAAGGATAGTGACATCTGAAAAAATCAATACCAGCCAGGCTATAAATGCGCCTAAAAATGTAATCCGTATGAGGGCTCTGGCTCGCAATTGAGGAATGAATTGATAAAAAATAAGCCAATCGAAAAATTGGCCTTACAATTATAGGAAAAGGAGTTTAGCCCATGAAATCTAAATCATTGGCAGATACAGGTTTATGGGCTAAAATGCTCTCTTTATATCCAAAATACCCCTAGAGGATTCTAGTTTCGGCTATAGTTAGGAGCTTCCTGGGTAATCGAAACATCGTGAGGATGGCTCTCGTTGACCCCTGCTGCAGTAATTTTTACAAACTTGGCTCCCTTCAGTTTCTGCACATTCTTGGCTCCACAATAGCCCATACCAGCTCTGAGCCCACCTACCATTTGATACAATACCTCAGACACATGGCCTTTGTAAGGCACTCTACCCGATATTCCCTCAGGAACCAGTTTTTTTACATCATCTTCCACGTCCTGGAAATACCTGTCCTTAGACCCTTTTCCCATGGCTTCCACAGAGCCCATTCCTCTATAGGATTTGAACTTCCGTCCTTCATACAATATCATTTCACCTGGCGCTTCAACAGTTCCAGCCAGCATTGACCCTACCATCACACTGTCTGCACCGGCAGCAATTGCCTTTACCATATCCCCAGAAAATCGGATTCCGCCATCTGCAATGATCTTCACCCCAGATCCTTTTAACGCCTTAGAGGCCTCATAAACGGCCGATAATTGCGGAAGCCCCACGCCCGCAACAATTCGTGTGGTACATATACTTCCCGGCCCTACTCCTACTTTTACTGTATCCGCTCCTGCCTGAGCCAGCATTTTAGCTCCAGCTCCAGTAGCCACGTTACCTACCACCAATTCCACTTCCGGAAACTTCCTCTTCACCTTCTTGGCGTTGTCGATTACAAACTTGTGATGACCATGAGCAGTGTCGATACTAATAACGTCTACACCTGCAGTCTTCAATGCTGTTATACGGTCAATTATATCGGGGGTAACTCCAACTGCAGCTCCTACTCTTAGGCGTCCAAAACTGTCCTGGCAGGCGTTTGGTTTATTTTTCTTCTTTTGAATGTCTTTGAAAGTAATCAAGCCTGTAAGCTTGCCTTTTTTATTTACGATAGGAAGTTTTTCAATCTTGTGCTTCTGCAGGATCACCTCCGCTTTTTCAAGCGTAATACCATCCTGAGCTGTGATCAGATTCTCTTTGGTCATCAACAGTTCTACCGGCTTGGCCATATCCTTTTGAAACCGCAGATCGCGATTGGTAATGATACCTAAAAGCTTTCCATTTCCATCTACTACCGGGATACCCCCAATCTTAAATTCCCTCATTATATTTTCTGCGTCCCTCAAGGTAGAGTTCACCATAAGGGTGATAGGGTCGAGGATCATCCCACTCTGTGAGCGCTTCACTTTGCGCACCTGAGCAGCTTGAGCCTCTATAGACATATTCTTATGAATAAATCCTAAACCACCTTCCAGGGCCATAGCAATGGCCAAATCCACCTCTGTTACGGTATCCATGGCCGCAGAGATAATGGGAATGTTTAGTTTTATTTTACCTGTGAGGTGAGCACTTATATCCGTCTCTCGCGGAAGCACATCAGAATAGGCTGGTACCAACAGCACATCATCATATGTGAGTGCTTCAAAGAGAAATTTAGATGAGTTGAGGGGGGTCATAGCAAATAATATTTACGATCCATTATTTGCCGAGCAAAGCTAGCCTAATTTGATCACAACTCAATTGCTCCCCTCCAATTTATCTCATTAACTTTACGCAGATTGAAATATTCTGATTCTAAGTCAGAAAAAGACTTCAACCCTAACCACATGATCAGACTCTACATATCATCATTCTTACTGCTCCTATCTTTAGGATCATTTGCTCAAACGCAAACAGGTAAGGCTTCTTTTTATGCCGACAAATTTGAAGGGCGAACTACCGCCAGTGGTGAGAAGTACAAACACAATAAGCTTACAGCCGCTCATAAAACGCTTCCATTCGGCACAAAAGTGCGGGTAACCAATTTAGCTAACAATCAGGCAGTTGAGGTGGTCATTAACGACCGTGGTCCCTATGTGGATGGTCGCATCATTGATCTATCAAAATCTGCTGCAGAACAGCTTGGGTTTATAAACCTTGGGCTTGCAGAGGTAAAAATGGAGATAATTGATGCTGGTGATGGTAAGGGAAAAACACAGCCGATAGTGATTGGAAAAGTCTCTGTTGAAGAAAAAGAGTTCTACGACCTCTCTATTTCCCGCTTGAATCCCTCCGGCTTTGGTGTACAAATTGGAACTTATCAGGAATTGGTAAACCTGATGAGACTATCTGAGAACCTCAAGAATTCCTATAAAAGAGATGTTACCATTCAAGTGAAAGTGATCAATGGCATTAAATATTACAGTATAATTCTGGGTCAGTTTTCCAAAAGGACAAAGGCGGTAGGATTTTTGGCGGATATCAAGAAAAAATTTCCTGATGCCTTTATTGTTGAATTTGATCGATTATAGTGAGTATTCCTTTTTCTCTCCCATGATCATGACCCTTTCTTCTTTTTGTTAATTTTTGGATACACAGCATCAGTTTTTATCGGCCTTATTTTAGGCCTACTCGGTGGTGGTGGATCCATTCTCGCTATCCCCATTCTCGTTTATCTTTTTCACCTTGACCCTGTTATTGCCACAGCGTATTCCTTATTTATTGTTGGTTCCACCAGCTCTGTAGGGGTTGCATGGAAAGTGAAAAAAGGATTAATCAATTTTAGAACAGGATTGGTTTTTGGAGCGCCTTCACTGCTCGCTGTTTTTATCACCCGCAAATGGATTGTTCCGTCCTTACCAGAGATCATTATTGACACCTCCTATTTAATTATTACGAAAAGGATTTTGTTGCTTGGCCTTTTTGCTGTTCTCATGATCCTCACTTCATTCTCCATGATGAAAAAGCAAAAAAGAATAAAAGAACCTTCAGAGTTTAGTGTTGTCTACGTTCTCCTGCTTGGTGCTATTATTGGTTTGCTCACTGGATTGGTAGGAGCTGGTGGTGGCTTTCTAATCATTCCTGCCCTGGTACTTTTAACCGGACTACCTATGAAAGTGGCCACAGGAACTTCGTTATTTATTATCGCTTTTAATTCCCTCTTCGGGTTTACCGGTGATATTTTCAACCTGGAAATTCATTGGTCTTTTTTACTTTCGATTACTGCCTTAGCCATAGGAGGCACATTAATTGGCAATTGGCTTTCTAACAAAATTAAGGCATCCCACCTCCGGAAAGGTTTCGGGTGGTTCACACTGGCAATGGGTTGCTGGATTTTAATAGAGGAGATAATTCTTTAGTTAGGTTCAGGGTGACTTTCGTCACGCATTTTAAATAATTCATTTCCGATCTTTGTAAGACAGATTTAATTATGGCCGAAAAGAAGACTTTCAACGAATTGATACAGGACGAAAAGCCTGTCTTAGTAGATTTTTTTGCCGAGTGGTGTGGTCCTTGCAAAATGATGGCTCCTATTCTTCAAAATTTCTCCAAAGAGATGGGTGACAAAGTAAAAGTCATCAAGATAGATATTGACAAAAACCAAAAGGCTGCAGCGGCCTATCAAATTCAAGGCGTGCCAACTTTCATCCTATTTCAAAAAGGAAAAATAGTTTGGAGACAATCTGGTGCTATTCCTGGCCACCAATTGAAAGCTGTAACTGAAAAATATTTACCTAAGTAAATATAGATCTATTCCAGCGTCTATCCCTCAATTATTGATTTCACAATCTCTTCTGCCGCACGCTCTGCAGAGGCGAGTGCCCCATTAACAGTACCTGCATCACCACTTATATCAGTAGCTTCACCAGCAAAGAATATCTTATCACCTATTGGCTTTCCCAAATTCTCGCGATCCGCCAAAGTAGCCGAGGCCATTGGGTAAGAGTAGCCCCCCTTGATGAATTCATCCTTGCCCCAATCTTGAATAACTGATAATACTTGGCTAGTATCAAAATCTCTTCTTACAAAAGCAGTAGCCTGACCTCCATAAATAACATCCAACTCTGCTAAAATGGTGTTCACCATATCCGGGCCTTGAGCCGAAAGCTCAACTGCTTTGGGACCATTGATTGTAATGGATAATGTTTGGTTAAATTCTCCTCTCCCTACTCCCGCACTGAAGCAATTTGCAATAGATTCACCTCCCCACAGAAACCCTGTTGTTTCTCCCCAGAAATTTTTCTTAAAGTCAATTACCACGCGTATGGAGTGATCCATTCCAATCTTACTCATGGCCGATGTCATCGCTACGGGTAGACCCGGACTAAATGATATCACGTTCTGCTTCAATATCGAAAGAGGCACAGTGACCACTACTTTATTGGTTTCAATTTGATTACCATTGGCATCTGTGATCAAAACCTTATCTCCTGTAGAATCAATGGAAGTAACCTGGGTATTAAGCTGAACCAAATCCCTTACCTGATCAAACCTAAAAATCAAAAAGTCCTGCATTGGGTTAGTTCTCAATGCCAAACGAGCCCCGTCATGAGTTCTTGCCTGAAGTGCTTCTGATACTCCAGCCATGCCAACCGCACTATTGGAAGAACCATACAAATTTCCTATTTGTGAATTGATAAGTGCTTTTACTCTAGTGGGCAGGCCCGCAGCTGCCTGCTCAACAGTAACTCCGGATCCTGAAAAATTTTGAAGGCTCGATACAAAATTTTGAGCATTAGTAAAGTCGCCATCTATTTCCCAATCTTCCGCCAGCTTGGCGATGTTATCTAAAATGTATCTGTCAGAAGACACTGCATCAATATCAATCGTATTGACAGAAAAGTTTTTAAGGTTGGTTCCCCAAATTGAATCGGATCCATAAATTACCTCAGCCCCCAACTCAACAGGGAAATCCGCTACAGATAGATTAACAAGATCTTTTTGATTACGAAGAGAGCGCACGCGTCCTCCAATCTGATTACCAGCCTCCAGCACAGTCACCTTTATTCCTTTGGCTTTCAGAATATCTGCCGTATACATACCTGCAGCACCTGCCCCAATCACAACGACATCCCCATCAAATGGTACTTCTGGCCCCGGATCATCCTTACTGCAAGAGGACAACAAATGGGGCAATAACAAACCCCCTGAAAGGCCAAAACCTAATTGCTTGAGTAATTTTCTTCTCTTCACCTTATCAACTTTGTCGGAAAGATAAATATATGAACGGATTTATTGAAAATTGGCCTTCTAATGCCCTAATTGCGACAAATTCGAGGTTTTGCAGTAATTAGCAGCTAATTGTCTTTTCCTTGCGGTTAAAGTGGATGCCGTAATATTCATTTGTGATTTATAGGTAATGAGTCTTCCCCAAAAAATTAAAAAGATTGCCATTATTGGTCCTGAATGCACTGGCAAATCAGAATTATCTGAATACCTGTCTCAATATTTTAATACTTGCTGGGTAGCTGAATATGCAAGAGCCTACCTCGATAATTTAAATGCTCCCTATATAGAAAGTGATCTATTAAAAATAGCCCATGGGCAAGTCCGGTTAGAGGACGAGTGGATATCCGAAGCCAGTCAGGTATTGATCTGCGACACCAATCTATTAGTTATCAAAGTTTGGAGTGATTTTAAATATGGGCACTGCGATGAGGAAATATTGCAAATGATCAAAGAAAGAACCTACGACTTGCACTTGCTTACCTATATCGATATACCCTGGCAGGAAGACCCTCAGCGCGAACATCCTGAAAAAAGAGAGGCACTTTGGAAAATCTATAAGGAAGAGCTAGACCTGCAAAAGACACCTTATGTAGAAATCAAAGGCGAACGCGAAGAACGAAGAGCCAGAGCAGTTGAAGCCATCGAGCAAATATTGAACAGATAATGACTGAGAAAATCGGGGCCTATGCGGCATTACAGATTAGGGATTTCCGTTTTTTTATCATGGCCAGGCAATGCGCTACACTGGCCATTCAAATTCAAGCAACAATTGTCGGTTGGCAATTGTATGACCTTACCCATGACCCACTCGCTTTAGGGCTGATAGGACTCTCGGAGGCCGTTCCTGCCATAACCGTTTCTCTGTATGCAGGTCATATTGCGGATATAGTAGCACGGAAAAAAATAATTATAACAACTGTATCACTTCTGCTTTTCTGCTCTTTGGCTTTGCTCTTCTTTACACTTGAGCCTGGAGAATTTATTTTGGAGCGCGGTGTATTTCCTATATACCTGATCATTTTTCTTAGTGGATTGGCACGTGGTTTTCTATCCCCTGCCAATTTTTCATTTATGCCTCAATTGATTCCTAGGCATCTTTACGGCAACGCCATTTCTCTCAACACTACTTTTTGGTTAATCGCCTCAATTGTAGGGCCCATGTTGGCTGGTTTCATTTATGCATTGATTGGCATTAGCGCTTCTTATGGGTTGGGAGTAGTGCTAGCCATTGCTGCAATTGGTTTTTACATAGCCATCCCTTCAAGACCAGTACCACCAGTTTCCGATGAACAAGGTGTACGACAAAAAATAAAATCAGGTCTGAAATTCGTTTTAAAAACTCAGATAATTCTAGGCGCAATCAGCCTTGATATGTTTGCTGTATTGTTTGGCGGTGCCGTTGCGTTGCTTCCCATTTTTGCTGCCGAAATTCTGGAAGTGGGACCACAGGGATTGGGCATGTTGCGTGCTGCTCCGGCACTGGGAGCAGTTCTTATGGCGTTTTATGTTACGCACAATCCAATTCAAAGAAACACAGGTAAAGTAATGCTGATTTGTGTAGCAGGATTTGGAGCAAGTATGATTGGGTTTGGTTTATCCACCAGTTTCATCTTTTCACTTTGCATGCTCATGTTAAGTGGGATGTTCGATAGCATAAGTATGATTATCAGAAGCACTTTGATTCATACTCGAACTCCGGAAAATATGAAAGGTAGAGTATCAGCAGTCAACAGCATTTTCATCGGCTCATCCAATGAGATTGGTGCTTTTGAGTCTGGTGTCACAGCCAAGCTAATGGGTGTGGTTGCTTCTGTTGTTTTCGGGGGTGCGATGACGCTCTTTACAGTGGGCATAACCGCATGGAAAGCCAAAGAATTGACTCACCTCGACCAATTGGAAGAGGAAGAGGTAAATAGAGCTTCCTGATAGTTGCCAATCATCACTTTTCACTTTTAATTTCGTCTTCATAGTGTTAGCTTTTTGTCTTAAACCCTGTACCATGAAGAAAGCGATCATCACATTACTTTTTTTACTTCCATTACTAAGTTTCGGACAAACCTCTCTCAATGTTCCAGGATTACGCGAGCCTGTTGAAGTCATCCGAGATAATTATGGCGTGAATCACATCTATGCAAAAAATGAACACGATCTTTTTTTTGCGCAGGGATATTGTGCTGCGAAAGACAGGCTTTTCCAATTTGAAGTTTGGAGAAGGCAGGCAACAGGAACCGTAGCTGAATTATTAGGCCCCAGAGAAATCACCAGAGACATTGGTGCAAGGCTATTTCGATTCCGTGGAAATTTAAAACAAGAACTTAATCATTACCATGAAAATGGGGAAGCCATAATCACGGCTTATACTGATGGAGTAAACGCTTATATCAGTGAAACAGAAAAAAACCCAAGTCTCTTGCCTCTTGAATTTGAACTTTTGGGAACTAAACCCCAGAAATGGACTCCGGATGTAGTGATTTCCCGACATCAGGGATTGGTGATGAACCTGACAGAAGAGATCAGTGTAGGTAGAATGGTGGCAGCACTTGGTGCCGAAAAAGTAAAAGAAATTCAAAACTATGGCCCAGGCGACCCTGTACTTGAGTTAGACCCTGCTATCAATGCTGAGCGCTTATCTGATGATGTGATTGGATTGTACAATGCATTCAGAAGACCTGTTGCTTTTGCTCCTGAAGATTTGGTGGCAGATGCCAACACCAATCTGGAAGAATATCGCTATCTGGTAAAATTAGATGAAGAGGCGAGGCAAAGCGTTATAAATGAAGAGAAGCAAATAATCGGCAGTAACAACTGGATAGTTAGTGGTCGTTATTCTCAAAGTGGATATCCGCTACTGGCCAATGACCCTCACCGGTCGCTCTCTGCCCCGTCTCTTCGCTATATGGTTCATCTTAACGCTCCCGGATGGAATGTAGTAGGAGGTGGTGAACCCACCATACCAGGCATTTCGATTGGACATAATGACTATGGCGCATGGGGACTCACTGTTTTTGAAATAGACAGTGAAGATTTATATGTATATGAGCTAAATCCTGCCAACAAAAATCAATACAAATACAAAGAAGGTTGGGAAGACATGCGCATCGAGAAGGATGTAATAAAAGTAAAAGGAGCGCCTGATGTAAACGTAGAGCATAAGTATACCCGACATGGACCTGTTACCATGGTAGATGAAAAAAATAATATTGCTTACGCTGTGCGGGCTGGTTGGATGGAAATTGGAGGATCTCCGTATTTGGCAAGCCTTAGGATGGATCAAGCCAAAACATGGGAAGAATTCAGGGATGCTTGTTCGTATAGTCACCTACCTGGTGAAAACATGATATGGGCTGATAAAAAAGGCAACATCGGATGGCAAGTGGTAGGTGTTGCTCCGATGAGAAAAAACTGGAGTGGCATGGTACCCGTGCCGGGTGATGGCCGATATGAATGGGCGGGCTTTTTACCTATCAAATCATTGCCCAATGCGTTAAATCCGGAAAAAGGTTTTTTGGCAACGGCCAACGAAAACCTAGTGCCCGACAAGTATGAACACCGTAATGCTGTAGGCTGGAGCTGGGCAGAGAGCTATCGCGCAGATCGTATCAATGAAGTGCTCGCCATGAATAGAAAATTTTCTATTGCTGATATGATGCGACTGCAAACGGATTATCTAGCGATACCGGCAAGAACACTTGTCCCCCTGCTTAATGAGTTGAAGTCAAGTGATAAAGCTACTGAGACAGCACGCCTCATGCTGACGAAATGGGATTTTATCATGGATAAGAATTCCATTGTGGCCTCTATATATAAGGCTTGGGAGGATCGCCTAAAGGATAATATCAAACCTTTATTTGTTCCTGAAAAAGGAATGGACCTGGTTCGCTCATTACCTTTAAGCAACGTCATCGACTGGATATTAACAGCACGTCCTGAGTTTGGAAATAACTCAGTTACTGCAAGGGATGAGTTCCTTTTAAAAGCATTAAAAGATGCTACCTCCGACCTTTCCAGTAAGTTGGGATCTGATATGCGAAAGTGGCAATATGGTCAAGCCAAGAATCATCATGTCCATATAAAACATCCCCTGAGTAATGCTGCAGATGCTGCCACCAGAAAAAAGATTGAACTTGGTCCTTACCCAAGAAGTGGTTACGGTTCCACTCCAGGAATGACTGGTAATGGCGATAACCAAACACATGGTGCTACCTTCAGAATTGTGGTTGACACCAAAGATTGGGATAAATCAATGTTTACCAACGCTCCAGGGCAAAGTGGAGTTCCGGGAAATAAATTTTATGACAATCTCTTTCTGCTTTGGGCCAATGACAAGCATTTTCCCGTGTATTTCAGTAAGCCACTGGTTGAAAAGTCAGCTTATGAAAAAACCATACTGAAACCGTAAATAATCATAAGGTTATGTGATAATTGTCACTGTTTTAGTAACGGTGGCTTTGTAAAATTGCTTCAACATTCAGTTTTTTGATGAGCCATAAACTTATTAAGCTATTGTTGGTTTGTCTTATATGCCTCGGACTAGCATATGGACTGGCTGTGATTTATGAAACCTATTTTTAACCTAACATTACTTTTATGAAGAAGAACATGGGAAATGCAGATCGAATTATCCGCACTATAATTGTATTGATTTTTGTTGCTCTTTATTATACTGGAACAGTTACAGGACTGATTGGCATATCGCTTATCATACTTTCAGTTGTATTTTTAGCAACTAGCTTATTAAGCTTCTGCCCTATTTATGCCATTTTTGGTTTGAATACATGCCCAGCTAAGAAATCAGCATAGCTTCAACTTAATTGAAAGCTCAGCATTGCAATTTTAAGCAATGCTTTATCCATTAAAGATATTGGGGAAGCTCCAAACCATCCATCCGTAAGCAGTAAACCGCAGTACCCGAGAAATGGATATTAACAAAAAAGACTTCAATGGAAAATTGATTGACCCCGCCAACATACACATGGCGGAGAAGGGGATTGGCGTAACAGCTCCAACAAAAATTAAGTAACCTCCATATTTTCTTATCTGATTTTGGTAGGCACTCAGGTATTTTTCATTGATTCTAATAAAGAATCCAGTCTTGGAAAAATTGCGACCTATGTAATAACCTAATACACCTGCCCCATAAGATATTATGGTTAAAAGCGTAAGGTTAACCACATATTCTGAGACAGGAACGTGATTGAATACATAAACAATCATGAAGAACTCTGGTGGCACCAGGCCAAATACAATTTCTGAAATCGAAAAAACGAGATAAAAAATTATAGGATTGGCGTGTATCCGGGCAATGTGAGGCATAAAGTTATCCTGGATATAGCCTTCCAATAAAATAAATGCAGTAATTATTACAGCAAACCAAAGTAAGCCCTTTGCAAGATTTCTAAATAGAAACCCTGATTTGGTTTCTTCCTCAGCTGGTTCCATCTTCTAATTTAAAATCGGGTGACGCCTAAAAGGCTTTTGCTCATCAAAAAGTTTACGGTAGGTATGATGAACTTTACAAATGTGAGCCCCCACTTGCTCTACCACAACAATCATTTTTGGATTAAAGTCTCCTATCCAATTCATCTCGTATTCATCGTATCGCTTATACTTTACCTGTAGTATCTCTCTTGCATTTAGTACCATGGCACCATCTAGTCCTTTTCCCTGGTGCTCCGTTACAATGCCAAACAAAATACCAAATGCTTTCCTATTTGTCTTTAACAATGAATGCCAAAGGAATTTAGCCTTACCAATCCAATCTAATTTTCCATTAACATACCTAAATATTTGATTGATTTCCGGCAACGATAGGAAAAAGGATACTGGTTCGCCTTTGTAGAACCCAAAGTAAAGAAGCCTGAGATCCATGATTGGCTTCATCTGTTTCACAATTAGTTTGGCTTGCTGAGATGTCAATTCTGGCATCTCCGCCCTATTTGCCCATGCATTATTGTAAACGGTTAGAAGATATTCTGGCAATCGGTGTGCTTCACTTTTTTGCAAATGTCTAAACTGATAATCTTTATCCTCAGCTAGTTTTTTCGCCTTGGCCTCCAACTTAGGTGACAGTGGATCCATGACTTGTCTGGCAAAGGTGAACTGCTTGAAGTAGACTTGAAAACCGTACGATTCAAAAAAATCCTGATAGTAAGGGAAGTTATAATTGCATTGGTAATTGGGGTCGCGATCAAACCCATCTACTAGTAGTCCCCACCAACGGTCCTTATTCCCAAAGTTGATAGGTCCATCCATTGCCTCCATCCCTCGCTGCGAAAGCCATTCTTTACAGGTATCAAAAAGTAAAAAGGCTGCGTCCTTGTTTTCTATGCAATCAAAAAAACCCATCCCTCCTGTTGGCTGATCGTTCCCTTTCTTGGCTGTCTTATCATTAACGAAAGCAGCAACTCTTCCTATGATCATGCCCGATGGGTCTTTCAATATCCACCGACAACACTCTCCATGACGGAATGCTTTGTTTTTCTCTTTATCAAAAACAGACTCAATATCGGCATCAAGAGGTCTAATCCAGTTTGGACTATTTTGAAATAATCGTACCGGCAGATTTATAAACTCCTTGATATCCCCTTTTGTAGTTACTTCTTTAATTGTCATTCCTAATTGTGCTCATTTGGTAATATAATCGTAAAGGTCGTTCCATATCCAGGCGTACTTTCCGCCATGATAGTTCCCTTCAATTTATCGATGGCATTTTTGACAATGTACAAGCCAAGTCCCGATCCTTCTGATATTTCACTGGCGCGATAAAACATTTCAAAAATTGAATCAATCTTATCATCATCAATTCCAATTCCATTATCAGTAAAGATAATATGACACGATCTATCCTCAATCTCAATAGTAATTGAAATCTCCACTGTCTGATGCTTATGATTTCTGTACTTTATCGCATTCGAAATAAGATTCCTAAACACCTCTTTTATCCGCCAGAGATCACTATAAAAATCATTACCCTTCACTGCAATGTTTCTTTTTACATTTTCAGCTCCAGATAAGTAAGTTAAGTCTGCAAAAGAATCTTCAATCAATTGATGAAAATCAATTTTGCTCACCTTAAATTCCATTTTCAAATTTTTGGAGTGGCTAAGCACATCGCCAATAAAATGATCAAGTTGAGTGGCCTTCTTCCCCACAATTTCTAAATACTGTTCGTGACTATCTGTGTTGTCAGGAAGTTTTGACAGGTGAACAAGCCCGAGTATAGATGATAATGGTGCGCGCAAATCATGCGACACTTTGTAAACAAAATTATCCAATTCTGAATTTCGAACTTTCAATTCCTCCTCAACCATTTTACGCTCCGTGATATCGACATAGAGGCCAAAAATTCCAATTGTCTCGTCTTCAAATCTCACTGGTACTCCGTAAATAATTACTGAAAGCCTTTCCCCATCTTTATTCACTCTAACTGTTTCAAGGCGTACTACATTATAACTAGAGATAATACTATTTAAATCACTTCCTTCTTCTTCCAACTCTTTAGGCACAATAAAGCTTTCTAAAGCCTGATTCTCAAGCTCTCCCTGATCGTACCCAAACATTTCCTGAAAGCCTTTGTTGATATTAACTACTCTGCCTACCGCATTTAACATCACAATAGCCAAAGGTGCATTGTGAAACAATTGAGAAAAAAGCATTTCCGCTTTTTTAACTTCAAGTTCAACATCTCTCTGTTCTGTTACATCAAGTACAATACTTTGCACTGCTGGTTCTCCCTCAAATACAACTGGAAGCCCACTAGACAACACAGTTATTGGCTTGCCATCCAATCTAATATATTTTTCTTCTATTTGTAGAGCTGGCTTCCCACTCATTACCTGAGCCACTCTTTCTTTAATCAAAGCTCTATAATCAGGATGTACCAGGTTTTCTATTTCCATCCCTATTAACTCTGTGCTTTTCTTTGCCCCTAACATTTCTGCTCCGTACTTATTGATATAAACCAGCTTCCCTTTTGTATGGATACCAACGCCTATTGGCAAAAATTCAAGTAATTTCTTATACGCGTTTTCAGCTGCTCTTTCTTTAACCTCTACACTTTTCCTCTTAGAAATGTTATTAATTATTCCACTGTATAGAATAGATCCATCCTCCAGCATAGCTGGGCTTCCTTTCACTTCTACCCAAATTGCATCGTCCCCACTGCCCAATCTCCCCTCCCAATAAAAATCAGAGCAATCTTCAATGCTTTTTTGCTTCTTACTCTCGAGCCTAACCCAATCGTCTTTATGAATAAAGTCCTTCATAGGCAACACACCGCTCAACAAAACCTCTGGCTTTAGACCCAAAAGCTCTTCACATCTTGGACTGAGATAGGTAAAATCACCAGAGCCATCTCGCAAGATGGTATACTCAAAAACAACTGCGGGTATGTTGTCTATTATATGCTGTAATCCTCCAATCTTTGAATATGCAAGCTTTTGATTCATAGTTACTTAAAGGAGTAAAAAGCAATATAATGCATTCCTATGATTTGCACCTTACAGCGTAAGGAATTAAACATTTTTGTGTTAGCGGTTGACTTCTATATGTTTAACGTCATCAAGTTGCCAGTCAATGACGAGTCCTTTAGCAATTCCATCTGCTACTTTCTTGCCATATAATAATTCGACAAGATAAAGTGCCGGGTCATAAGACTTCGCTCCGCCAGCAGAAGTGATGGCTTTGCGATCATGAACAAAACTAACTCCTTCATGTACTGTGTGATCTGGGAAGGTTTCTTTATAACGTTGAATGTCTCCAGGAAAAGTTGTGCTTTCGTATACATCCAAAAGCCCGGCATTAGCAAGAACAAAGGCGCCATCACAAAGTGACATTATATAGGAAGCGTTGTTGCCGGCAGTTCTTACAAACTTAGTAAGGCTTTCGTTTTGTAAATCACTATCCATGCTATGCTCCGCACTTGGAACTACTAATATATCTATTGACGGAATCGAATCTGAAGAAAAAGCATAATCTGGAATGATTTTCAACCCTTCAAATGAAGTGATGGTCTCATGTCGTTCAGCGACAGTAAAAACCTTAATGGCAGGATCAGTGTGAAAGATAGTGTGATGCAACACATCCATTGGAGCAACTAACTCTGAATTATACACACCATCTACTATTAAAAAGGCAGCGTTCAATTCTTTAGCTGGCTGAATAGGCGCTAACGTACTTGTTCCCCTTTTTGTAGGTTCATTCTTACATGAAATGGTAATTATTACAAGCAACAACAAAAATATTCTACGCATACATATAAGTTTTGGGGGTTGAAGATAACCAAAAATAAATAACCCGGAGGACCGCTGAAATCACTTATCGCTTTGAGTAGGCAGCGCTATCTATAAAACTTCCATAAAAAGATCTTACGCTAGTTTTTTTGAAATATTTGCTTTGAATTATCCTATCCCAGTCGGGCAGTTCATTCAAATCAAGTGCTCTAATTGCGTTAAAAAAAAGGTACATCGCCTTCAAAGCAATCCGATGCCAATATTTCCGCTGGACAAAATCTGCAACAAACCAGAGTCCTTCGCTCTTCAGATGGCCTTGGACTTGTTGTGTGATAACGTTTAGTTCTGACTCAGTAAACATATCAACAAAAAAGTGAGTAATTACAACATCAAATTTTTGGTCCGGCAAATTTTCATGCGTGCCATGTATGAAAACAACTCTATCACTATTCTCTAGGTTTCTTTTTGCCAGATCAATCATTTTTTGCGAAGCCTCCACAAACCATACTCTGCATCCATTATTCTTGTCTAACAGTTTACTTAAAAATTTTCCTGTGCCTCCCCCAAGAACAAGTACATCGGAATAATCTGTTATCGAATCAAGGTGCTGCTCCTGAGCATTTACTAAACTACTTCCGAAAACAAAACTTGCGAGCCAATCGTAAAATGGAGCAATCCTATCAAATCGGTTTAGTTGTGCTGCGCCCACTAGCGAATCATATAAAGTAATGGAAATAAAAAAACTGCATCGCCTGCCAATCGGTATCTGTCATTCAATCCAAACCAATTTGATTTCACAAAGATCAACAACAACACTAAGTACATAGCAGCAAATATTATCAAAATAGAAATATCCAATCCTGAATTAAATGCATAAATGAAAAGAACAATTTGAAGAACGAAAAGTAAACATAGAATTGATTTTGAGGCCTTATCCCCCACACTTGTCACCAAAGAAGGATGATTGTCCAGCTTATCTTTGTCTCTATCAAACCAAGAGAAAAGAACAAGGTTAATAAGGGCGGTATTGAAAAACAGAATGGATGGAACTGTTATCACACTATTAAATGACAATTCAGACAAAGCAACAACGGGTAGCATTACACCCACACAATACAACACTGCCCCTAAGAATTCTTTTAGGAAACCCAATTTTCGTTGCACAATAAAATAGACAATCACCAGCCCGCCCAGTCCAATACCCATAGTGAGCACAGGTTTATGAATAAAAAAAAGCAGTGGAATTATGGCAAGCAATATGACTATTGCCAAAGTGAGGATCATTCTAAAATTCCGCTGATGAAATCTGTGCCGTGCAGTAGAGGCCTGACTTTTTAAGTTTCTGGCATCGACCAGGTGATCCACAGTATATATCAACCAAACCGTTAACCCAAGGCATAGCAATCCTTGAAATCTAATATCGACTTCAAAAACTCTTGTCAAAAACATTGCTGAAATAGTAGCGCCAAGTGCCACATCCAGACTTAACAAGTTGAAGTATCGGTAATAACTGGTTATCCTTTGCATTAAAAAAAGAAAGCTCTCCGTTGGGAGAGCTTTCAATTTAAAAATAATTAATCTGCTTTTACGAAGATTTTAAAGCTTCAGCACCACCTACGATCTCCAAGATTTCCTTAGTAATCGCAGCTTGACGAGTGCGGTTATAAGCTAGTTTCAGCTCCTTTAACAAGTCTCCAGCGTTTTCTGTAGCCTTGTCCATAGCAGTCATTTGAGCTCCGTTAAAAGCGGCATTTGAATCTAGTAAAGCTTTGAACAATTGAACTCTTAATGATTTTGGAATAAGACCAGTTACTATTTCTTCTCGGTCAGGCTGGTAGATATAATCGATATCAGCAGCTTTGACTTCATTAGTTGCCGCAGGTTGTATTGGCAAATAGTCTTCTACCCTTAATATCTGAGTGGCAACGTTTTTAAACTCATTGTAGACTAAATCAATCTTATCATAAGATCCATTCTTATAAGAAGTCATCATAAATTCCGCGGCCTTAGATACATTTTCGAAAGAAAGGTCCTGAAATAAAGTTGAATAAGCCTCCTCTACTTTGTAACCGCGCTTTTTAAAATACTCCAATGCCTTCTTTCCAATAGGCAATATGGTAACCCGTCCTTGTTCCTGTTGTTGAGCGTACTTATCTTTTATAAGTTTTAAAGTCGCCTTAAAAACACTTGAATTAAAAGATCCGCACAATCCACGATCTGCACTAACTGTTACAATTAGAATGTTCTTCTCTTCACGCACAGCGTTGTACCAACTTTGCCCTTCTTCACCAGCACTAGACACATTGCGAAGTACCTCAGAAAGTTTTTCAGAAAACGGTCTCATTTGGATAATCCTCTCCTGCGATTTTCTCAATTTGGCAGCTGCCACCATTTTCATGGCTTTAGTAATCTGCTGTGTCGAGATGATCGAGGTTATCCTATTTTTTACCTCCTTTAAACTGGCCATTTATAGTTCTTAATATTTGGCAGCCAATTCTAATGCTGCTTTTTTTACTGTTGCTACATCCTCATCTTCAAATTTACCAGCCCTAAAGTTTTCAAGCACAGTTTTGTTTTGCGCTCTTAACAAGCCAAGAAATTCCTTTTCGAATTCTTTCACTTTCTCTACTGGCACGTTATCAATGTAACCCTTTGTAGAAGCTAAAATCATAGCTACCTGCTCCTCCACAGGAACTGGAGCATACTGAGGCTGCTTCAACACTTCTGTATTTCTTCTACCTCTTTCAATGGTGAGCTTAGTAGATGCATCAAGGTCGGAACCGAACTTAGAAAACGCCTCAAGCTCCCTGAATTGTGCCTGATCTAGTTTAAGTGTACCCGCAACTTTTTTCATGGGCTTAATTTGAGCCGCACCACCCACACGCGATACGGATATACCTACGTTAATTGCAGGACGCACACCAGCGTTAAATAAGTTCGTTTCAAGGAATATCTGACCATCAGTAATCGAAATTACGTTGGTAGGAATATAGGCTGATACGTCATTCGCCTGAGTTTCAATAATTGGAAGTGCTGTCAATGACCCACCACCTTTAACTTTACCTTTCAATGATGGAGGCAAGTCATTCATCTGAGAAGCAATCTCATCATTGGCAATCACTTTTGCCGCGCGCTCAAGTAAGCGAGAGTGCAAATAGAATACATCACCAGGATATGCCTCACGTCCAGGAGGTCTTCTTAAAAGCAGGGACACCTCACGGTATGCAACCGCCTGCTTTGATAAGTCATCATAAATTACAAGAGCCGGACGGCCTGTATCTCTAAAGTACTCTCCTATTGCTGCACCTGTAAATGGAGCAAAGAACTGCATAGGAGCAGGATCGGCAGCAGAGGCAGAAACGATTACAGTGTAATCCATTGCTCCGGCCTTTTCTAATGTATTAACAATACCGGCTACGGTTGATGCTTTTTGCCCGATGGCTACATAAATGCAATATACAGGCTCGCCTTTTTCGTAAAATTCTTTTTGATTGATAATCGTGTCGATGGCAACAGCTGTTTTACCAGTCTGGCGATCACCAATGATCAATTCACGCTGACCTCTACCAATAGGAATCATGGAGTCAATTGCTTTGATACCTGTTTGCAAAGGTTCACTTACCGGCTGACGGAAAATAACACCTGGTGCTTTACGCTCCAATGGCATTTCGAAAAGCTCACCTTTCAATGGTCCTTTACCATCGATGGGTTCAGCTAGTGTATCCACTACTCTTCCTAAGACACCTTCTCCAACTTTAATGGAAGCAATAAGGCCTGTGCGTTTTACCGTGTCGCCTTCCTTAATACCTTGTGACTCTCCCAAGAGTACCGCTCCTACATTGTCCTCTTCAAGGTTAAGCACCATCGCACGAAGTCCATTTTCAAATTGAATAAGTTCTCCAGCTTGTGCTTTGGTAAGTCCATAAACTCTAGCAACACCATCACCTACAGTAAGCACTGTGCCTACTTCCTCCAACTCGGCACTTGTTCTGGCGCCAGAAAGCTGCTCTCTTAATATTGCTGATACTTCTTCGGGTCTAATTTCTGCCATGATTTATATATGATTTCTTATTAGGTCTTTATTTTAAATTGGTAAGGATTAAAATTCCTTAACGTATGGGTTTTTTTTAAACATTAACTTTAGTGCCTTTAGCTTGCTGCTGATGGATGCATCTAGCTGCTTATCGCCTACATTTAGAACGAAACCACCAATAAGGCTGCTATCTACTTTTTCTTCCAACTCAATAGTTTTCTTATCGCTGAGCTGCTTCACTATCCCCTCCACCTCTTTGCGAATTTCCGGATCCAGTGCTACGGTAGAGGTAATGGTAGCCTTTTGTATACCTTTAAAATCATTGTAGGCATTGTGAAATTCTCTTGCTATAGAAGGCAGAATGGCCTCCCTGTTTTTGCGGGTAACGATGTCAATTATCGCCAGAGTGAGCTTATTTACTTTCCCTTCAAATATTTTATAAAGAATGGCCTTCTTCTTGTCACTCTTAATGATAGGACTACGGAGCAACGAAACCAACTCTAAGTTCTCGTTACAAGTCTTGCTAATGAATTGCATATCGCTATGCACCTCATCCAACACTCCTTGCTCTTGTGCTAATCCCAAAAGTGATCTTACGTATCGCGATGCAGCTCTAAAGTCTGACATTTTCTTAATTTAACTTTAGTTCTTCTACAAAGCGATTGGTCAAGTCCTTTTGCGCCTTGTCGTCAGAAAGATTTTTCTTCATCAATTTTTCAGCTACCTCCAATGAGAAGATGGCTACTTGCTCCTTCACGTCCCTAAGGGCTGCGTTTTTCTCTGTTTGGATAACAGCCTTAGCATCCTCGATAATTTTATCAGCATTCTTCTTGGCATCAGCTTGAGCCTGATCGTGAAGTCTGTTTCCAGCTTCTCTGGCTTCACGAAGAATTTTATCCCTCTCTTCGCGAGCTTCTTTCAGCAATGCCTCACTATCTGCCTGCATTGAGGCCATTTGTTGCCTTGCCTTATCCGCTTCATCCAATGATCCTTGAATAGTTTCTTCTCTTTGTTTTAGGCTGTTTAAAATTGGCTTCCACGCCATCTTAGACAATGCAAACACTAAAACGAGGAAGACAACTGCCTGCCAGAAAATGAGACCAACGCCCGGGGTTAATAAATCCATATTGGCTATTCTTTAATTAAAATCTTTTGTTGTTGTTTTTCTAAAAACAAGAAACCTGCCCAGGCCCAATGCCAAAGGCAAGTTTCTTAATTTGATTTACGCTGCTGGACTTGTTGCAATCAAGAAACAAACCACCACCGCAAAAAGAGCAATTACTTCAACCAAGGCTGCAATGATCAACATAGATCCTTGAAGTTTATCTGCAGACTCAGGCTGACGGGCCATGGCCTCCATAGCAGAACCTCCAATGCGACCAACACCGATACCTGCGCCAATTGCAGCAAGACCAGCTCCGATGCCCGCACCCATAACTGCGTAGCCAATGTCCAATAATAAAGCAAACAACATACTTACTTCTTTTTAGGTTAAACAACACCGGGAATTTCCCGGATATCTTTTAATGCAAACTCGCGTTTACACTTTTTTTTAATTAATGATGCTCATGTTCGGCTGTTGCCAATCCTATGTATAGGGACGAAAACAACGTAAACACGTAAGCTTGAATTCCCGCTACCAACAACTCGATCAAGCTGATAAATACAACTAAGATGGAAGAGCCGAAGCCTACAATCCAACTATGAAATATAAATGTCAAAGACATGATACTTAACAATACAATATGGCCGGCAGTCATAGCTGCAAACAGACGAATGAACAAAGCGATGGGCTTTGTAAAAATTCCAATTACTTCAACCATTAATAAAATGGGACGGAGCAACAATGGTACTCCGGGTGTCCAGAAAATATGGCTCCAATACGCCTTATTTCCACTAAGGTTAGTGATCAAAAAAGTAAACGCGGCAAGGGTCATGGTCACAGCAATATTTCCTGTGAGGTTTCCTGCACCAGGCAATAGACCCAATAAATTTCCAAAAAGGATAAAGAAGAAAAGCGTTAAAAGGTACGGAACGTACTTATTCGCCTTTGGTCCAGCATTTGGCTTTATTACTTCATCCGTTACAAAAAGGATGATGGGCTCCATAAAGGATTGAATTCCCTTTGGGGCCTTCCCTGCATTCTTACGAGCTCCTTTTGCCGCTGCGCGAAATACGAGTATTAATAGAATGGCCGTAATAAACAGCATGGCCACATTTTTGGTAATCGAAAGGTCAAGAACCTGAGTGTCGCCTAGGTAGATATGACTATGCTCCAGTTTGTAGCCGTTGTATGGAATCACATTGTGATTGTCATCATAAAAATTGGATGACGAAAACACTTCTAGCCCTCTTTCTGCAGAGTAAACAATTACGGGAAGGTACAGCGTACCATAATGGCCATCGAAAAAATGCCAAATATGGTCGTCCAGCACGTGGTGTATAATTACCCCACTCACGTCAAAACTCTCCTCTTCATTCTTATCAGCAGCAAATGAAGGGGCCGAATTCCCAATAAAAAGAAGGATTATTAATAAAATTCGTGAAAGAGCGTTTTTATCAGGAAAACCGGTCATTTTGACTCTTTTATGGCGTTTAATTTTGCCGCAAAGGTATAAATTAAAGAACCACAAAAAAATATTCCGGCACTTTCGGAACCTTATTTATGGCTCTTTTTTCCGGTTATTTTTCGGTACAAAAAACCAACCTCCAAAGCGGTGAAAAGGATATAGGTTGCCATAAATACACCTGCATTTGCGGCCGCCTGATCGGGGCTTTTCAACAGGACAAATAGAATATAGGCACCGTAGGCAATTAGTTTAACAAAAAGGGTGAGCAGGTACAATTGAGCGAAGTACTTGGGCTTCTCATTCTTGATATCAATCAAGTAATAATAGATGCCGGCAGCACCTAAAAACAGAAGAATGATGGTCTGAAAGAAGAATGATGGAAAAACCGGAAAAACTAAATAGCCCACACCCACGATCATCATCGCGCACACCAGCAAGGCGGTTAAAAACAGCATACTTATCGTTGATTAGTTGACCTGTAAACCTGGTACAGCACCCCGACAAATGCCGCAAGAGTAAAAGTTACTATAAAAAGCGGAAATCTTAAGTTGAGGTAATTATCCAGTAAATGCCCCAGCCACCCAGCTACACCAATGGTGACTACTAGCTGTATGGCCAGTCCACTGTACTTAAGGTAAGTATTATATGGTTTTGGCTTGTTCTGGTCTGAGGGACCTGGATCCTTGGCCATTTTCACCCATTTTTATGTCTCGTACAGCCGCTCCCATTTTACAGGTACCATTAAATACAGCACCAGGCTCAACCACTAATTTGCCTGTGATAATGTCGCCATGTACAACAGCTGTTGCCTTTAAGATCAACATCTCTGAAATTTCAATTTTGCCCTTTACCTCACCTTCAAGGTCAGCATTTTGCGCAATGATATTGCCCTCCACCTGGCTGCTATTGCCTAAAGCAATTTTAGATTTTGATTTGATGTTACCAATTACTTTGCCTTCAATACGAATGTTGCCATAGGTTTCTATGTTACCCTCAAGTACGGTGCCTTTACCGATCGTATTGGTTGAGTTACTAATTTCTTCTGCCACTTTTTTTTGTTCTTTAGAGGTAAACATGATTCTCTTATTAAAAGGTTACAAACTCTTCCGGATTAAGGGAGTTTCCGTTGTACCACAATTCAAAATGCAGGTGCGGACCATCGGTCATCTCTCCACTGTTGCCAACTATAGAGATAATGTCTCCGGCATTAACAAAATTACCAACTTTTTTCAACAGTTCAGCATTGTGCTTATATACCGATATAAGGTTACTTCTATGCTGTACGGCTATTACATATCCTGAATCCTGCGTCCAGGAAGCCATAATAACAGTGCCATCAGCGATAGCCTTTACTGGCTCGTTGGTTTTAGCTACGATATCTATTCCAAAGTGACTTTTCTTGAGATCGTAATGATCAGAGATAAAGCCAGTGATAGGCGAAAAGAAAAACATCTCTTGAAGCTCACGATATTTGGTGCTTGTCAATGCAATCAGTGACATCTCTGTCTTTTCAAACTCCTGACGAAATTGAGAGTCTGATGCTGCTAATTGCATATCTGTAATGGATGGAATAACTCGGTTATCATTTCCCAGCGCCTCAACAGGATCAATAAATCCACTTGAGGTATCCCCACTAAGTATTCGCTGGAAGTTCATAATGAACTTATCCTTATTGTCGACTTCTATTGAAAGGGAATCCACTTTGATGGCAAGCTCGTATAATTTTTTATTCGCCTCCATTTGCGCATGCTTCGGATCGAACCACTTTGCCAACACGGTTTTAGAAAGCAACATACTAAGTGAAAAGACCACTATAAAAAAGGTAATAGAGACCACCAGCAACTTGGCATAGGTAAAGGCAAAGTTTGACCTTTCAGCCAGGTTCTCCTCATTGCGGATGACCAGCTGGTATTTGGTGGTAAGTCGTTCGGAAAGTGTCTTTTTTGGCTTCAAAAACCGTTAAATTTTGCACAAAAATAGATATAATCGTTAATTATAATATTGATTATCTGTTTTTTACGTTTGTAAGCTGGAATAAACCCTTTTAATGGCCTTGCGCGCATTTTTTCTCTTAGCCATAATCTGCTCCCTCATGATTGGTTGCTCCTCAGAGCAAACCACGGTTACCAGTAATGTGTATCATAATATGACCGCGCATTACAATGGCTATTATTATGCACGTGAAAAAATCAGAGAAGTAGAGCTGACCATCCAGCAAAGCCTTGATGATGATCCCAACCAAATACTCCGGCTTTATCCAAAGTTGGACACCACGTTGGCCAAGACATACCAAAAGGACACCGAAGAGGCTATCAAAATGGCATCACTCTCCATCCAACGCCATCCTAATAGCAAATGGGTAGACGACAACTACATCATGGTGGGGCTCGCCAGAATGTATGATGGCGATTTCGTAAATGCTGTGCAGACCTTTAAATATGTAAACACAAAAAGTAAAGACATCAATACACGCCATCAGGGTCTGCTGAATCTCATCAGGACATTTACGGAAAACGAAGAATACGAAAAAGCTGAAGAAGCTTTCAGATTTCTGGAAAAGGAGCCACTCAACAAACCCAACGCAAAAAAACTCTACCTCGAAAAAGCTTACTATTACCAGGTGCTCAACGACTACGACAACATGGTCCGCAACCTTACCCTTGCCGACAGTTTATTGAGTAAACAAGATCAAAGAGGAAGAATCTACTTTATAATCGGTCAAGTCTATCAGGAACTTGGTTTTGGATCTGAGGCTTATAATTATTACCGAAAATGTATTGCCACAAATCCTGCCTATGAAATTGATTTTTACGCGCGTCTCAATATGGCTCAGGTAGCAAGACTTGATGACGTACGAGATATGAAGACGGTAAGAAAGCAATTTGAAAAAATGCTAACCGATGCAAAGAATCAAGAGTTTAGGGATAAAATCTATTTTGAGTTGGCAAAGTTTGAATTGAAACAAGGGAACCTTTCAGAGGCAATCGCCAACTATACTTACGCTGCGCACGCAGGAACCAATAAAAGAATTCAAGGAAGCGCATACTTGCAGCTAGGTCAAATTCATTTTGACTCTTTAAAAAAGTATAGCATCGCAAAAAATTACTATGACAGTGCTGTGGGTGCGCTGCCCCCAGATTTTGAAAATCTAGACAATATCAAAAAAAGACAAGAGGTATTGGGGGACTTTGCCAAATACACAGAAACCATCATATGGCAGGACAGCCTGCTGCTAATGGCATCCATGGACTCCTTAACCTTACGCACACAGCTTGATTCAGTGATTGCTTCTCGGAAAAAAATAGAGGAGGCTGGGAAAAAGAAAAAAAGAAGATCTCAAGGTAGCGGTAGTTCTAACCAAAGCAATCCTTTCTTTTTGGAAGACTCCAATACAACAGCCGATTGGTATTTCGGAAACCTCTCAGCAGTTGGGGCAGGGCAGACTGAGTTTAGTAGAATTTGGGGAACAATACCTCTGGCCGACAACTGGAGACGTTCAAACAAATCATCTGTAATTGCAGATAACTTAAAAGCTGTGGCAAATGTTGAAGAGCGTGAGGATACAGTTGAAAAAGCAGATGACGAAAAGTCAACTGACGAAGCCGGAAAAATTTTCTCACAACTTCCACTTACTGAAAGTGACAAGGCCAAAGCACTTGCTCAAATTGAAGACGCTTATTTCAACCTTGGAGATTTATACTACTTCAAACTCAATGAAAAGTTAAACGCTAATAATTCTTACACCACACTTCTCAACCGATTCCCGGAATCAGAATTTGAACCTGAAGTTCTTTATAAGCTTTATCTTATTAATACAGAGTTGGAGAATGATAAAGCTCAGAATTATTATGATAGACTTATTGAAAGTCATCCCAACTCCAGCTTTGCTAAGCTGCTGCTAAATCCTGATTATCTTAAAGAAACAAGCGTTGCTGCTGAAAAGCAGAAGGAAATTTACCAGGATGCTTATAAGGATTTTGAAAATGGTCGGTCACAGGATGCTCAGGAGAAACTCAACCAGGCATTTGCACTTGGGGAAACGAGCTTTACTCCACAACTGGAATTGTTAAGAATACTAATTACAGGAAAGACGGAAGACATTACCCGTTATCAGGCTGAGCTAGAAACATTTTTAGAGAAAAATCCAGATGGGCCACTCAATACCTATGCGAAATCATTATTGACCACCTCGAAAGGCCTCCAGGAAAAATTCGAAAAATCCAGAAATATCAGATACGTCAACGCTCTGGAGGGAGCTCACTATTTCGTGGTCTCCCATTTGCAGCTATCCAAAATGTCTGACCTGCTGTCTACCACGCTAGACGAGTTTATCAGAAAAGACCGCAAATGGAATGCGCTTAAAACCAGCACCCTGATTCTTAATGAAAAATATATACTCACGATGGTTGGTGAATTTCCAGACCCTCTTTCAGCAGTCGAATTTTTCGATAAGTTCCATAATCAAACTTTAGTGGATAACACACTTTCAAGCTATAAATTCAATATTTTTGTTGTAACAAAAGAGAACTCCGACATTCTATACAGAACCAAAGCACTGGATGAGTACCTCACCTTCTTTGATAGAAACTACAAAGTCAAAAATCAATAAACTCCTTACTTTCAAGAGTAAGTGGTTTGGCACCGTTACCAAATGGGCATGGATAGCTCTTGTAGCTATTCTACTGGGTTTGCCTATCTATGTATTTACCGTAAGTATTAATTTATTCGGCTTATATGGGGAGATGCCGAGCATCAAAGAAGTTGAGAATCCTGAAAATGATCTTTCTTCAGAGATCATCTCTGCAGACGGAGTATCTCTAGGACGTTATTTCCGATACAACCGCAGTCAGGTACTTTATGAAGAACTTTCCGAGGACCTGATCAACACCCTTATCATCTCCGAAGATCATCGCTTCTACAATCACTCCGGTCTTGATTTTCCTGCCTACCTCAGGGTATTTTTCGGGATTATCACTTTTAACCATCAAGGGGGAGGAAGTACCATTACTCAACAGCTTGCCAAAAACCTCTACACCATGAATCCTGACCATAGCCTGGACGGAAAACTGAGCAGGCTAGGGAGTGTACCAAGACGTATTATTCAAAAAACGAAGGAGTGGATAATCTCCGTAAACCTTGAGAAAAACTTTACAAAGCATGAAATTATTGCCATGTACCTGAATACAGTTACCTTCAGTAGCAATACTTTCGGGATTAAAGTAGCAGCAGAAACTTATTTCAATAAACAGCCTGACAGCCTTAATCTTCAAGAGTCCGCAGTTCTGGTGGGAATGCTACAAGCAGCAACACTTTACAACCCTCAGCGAAACCCGGAAAACTCACTGCGAAAGCGCAACGAGGTATTATACAAAGTTTACAAGCACGGTTATAAAATTACTACGCGTGAACAATATGATTCACTAGCAGCGCTGCCATTGGATTTGAGTTATAGTGTGCAGAATCAAAACGAAGGGTTAGCTACTTATTTCAGAACAGTGATGAGTAACTATCTGATGGGGTTCTGTAAAGAAAGAGGAATAGATCTTTGGAACTCGGGCTTAAGAATCTACACTACCATTGACAGTAAGCTTCAGCAATATGCTGAAGAGGCAATGGAAGAACACATGAAGCCGCTGCAAAAACAATTCAATGAGGAGTGGAAAAGAGTAGGTCGCAACCCATGGGAAGATGATAACGGCAGGGAAATAAGAGGCTTTTTAGATTCTCGAATAAAAAGAACAGACAGCTACAGAGCGCTTGTTGAAAAGTACGGTGAAAATTCAGATTCATTAAAGATTGCTCTTAGAATCAAAAGACCAATGACGGTCTACACTGCCGATGGAGACCGAGACACCTTGTTTAGTTTTATGGATTCTCTCAACCATTACATGCGTTACCTTCAGGCAGGAATGATGTCTATGGATCCAACAACAGGACACATCAAGGCTTGGGTAGGTGGAGTTAACCATAAGTACTTTAAATATGACCACGTTAAGCAAGGCACAAGACAGCCTGGATCTACATTCAAACCGTTTGTCTATGGTCTAGCAATGGAATCAGGATATTCTCCTTGTCATCCCATGAAAGATATTTCACCGAGCTTCAAAGTTCCAGGTGGCGTTTGGTGGCCGCCTAACTCGAACGGAAAACGCGGTAGCGGTGAAGAGATGACGATCCGTCAGGCGATGGCCCAATCCGTGAACTCAATAACTGCCCAAATGATGCAAGCATTAGGGGCTGAAAATGTAGTGGAGTTTGCTCATCGTGTGGGAATCAACAGCAAACTGGATCCTGTTCCATCTTTATGTCTCGGAACAAGCGATGTTTCTTTATTCGAGATGGTAGGCGCGTACAGTACCTTTGTCAACAGTGGCATTTACACTGAACCTTTCTTCATCACTCGAATTGAAGACAAACATGGAAACGTCATTGAAAACTTTGTACCTAAAACCAGGCAAGCAATTAACGAACAAACAGCCTATAAAATGATTTATATGCTTATGGGAGGGGTGGAAGAACGTGGAGGCACCTCAGCCGGACTAAGCAAGGAATTAAAAGAGGACAATGAAATAGGAGGTAAAACGGGTACCACCAACAATGCTTCTGACGGTTGGTACATGGGACTTACTCATGACTTAGTTACAGGTGTATGGGTAGGTGGTGACGAGAGAAGCATTCATTTTCCTTCGTGGTTATTCGGTCAGGGAGGCAGATCGGCCCGACCTATATGGGACAAATTCATGATGAAAGCTTACAATGACTCCGAAAGTGGCATAACAAAAGGCCAGTTTAAAAGACCATCTTCCGGTCTTGATATTACTTTGGATTGTCTAAAAGTGAGTCAAAACCCAGACTCTGTTGAGGTAGAAATTCAGCCTTGGGACATTAACGACTAAATACATTTTAATGAAAACAGATGCACTTAAAGGCCAAGTTGCATCATTACCTGACGCTCCTGGAATCTACAAGTTTTCTAACTCTGAAGGAGTTCTGATTTATGTAGGCAAAGCGAAAAGTCTAAAAAAAAGAGTTGGAAGCTACTTCAACAAGCAATCACAATACAATAGAAAGACAGAGAAGTTAGTATCAGAAATCCGAAATATAGATTACACCATAACCAATTCGGAATTTGATGCTTTGCTCCTTGAGAATAATTTCATCAAGCAAAACCAACCCAAATACAATATCCTTTTAAAGGATGACAAAACTTTTCCCTACCTCTGCATTCTAAAAGAAAGATTTCCACGCATAATCTCAACAAGAAAATACCTACAAAAGAAAGGAGAGTACTTCGGGCCCTACACGAGCGTTGTCTCCATGAACAGTGTGCTGGAACTGTTACGGCAGCTCTACACCATTAGGACGTGCAATCTCTTATTATCAGAAAATAATATCAAAGAAGATAAATTCAAGGTCTGTCTGGAGTATCATATAGGTAACTGCAAAGGGCCGTGTGTAGGGCTACAAGATGAAAAAAATTACAATGACGACATTGATCAGGCCAGAAATATTTTAAAAGGAAGTCTTGGCGTTGTAATCGAATATTTCACCCATCAGATGAAATCCTATTCTTCCAATTTGGAGTTTGAGAAAGCAGATCACTTTAAAAATAAGCTTACACTCCTTGAAAGATTTCAAACCAAGTCTCAGGTTGTAAACAATAAGCTCACAGATATCGATGTCTTAACCATCACAAGCTCTGACCTTCATGCTTTCATCAATTTTATGCAAGTGAAGGAGGGTGCTATTGTCTTTTCCGAGAACATTGAGGTAAAGAAAAAAATCGATGAACAGGATGAAGACATACTCAGTTATGTAGCTCACGAAATTAGATCAAAGCATCATAGCCCACATCAAACCATCTACAGTAATATCCCTATCACCATTAAAGCGGACGAGATGGAGAATGTCATTCCTCAGATAGGAGATAAAAGAAAGCTTATTGAGCTATCACTTAAA
This sequence comes from Cyclobacteriaceae bacterium, assembly GCA_040216665.1. Lineage (GTDB taxonomy): Bacteria > Bacteroidota > Bacteroidia > Cytophagales > Cyclobacteriaceae > ELB16-189. The sequence goes on from JAVJOQ010000015.1 coordinate 85,589, forward strand.
AACGCACTGTACCAGCGCAAACAAAAAGAAGTTCAGAGGGAAGAGAGCAAGTCAAAAGGAAATAAGATACTCTCATTATTGATGCAAGATTTGAGATTGAAGCAATTTCCAAACATCATAGAGTGTTTTGACAACTCCAATCTTCAAGGAACCCACCCAGTCGCTTCCATGGTAAGGTTTGTTAACGGAAAACCCAACAAGGCAGGGTATAGACACTACAATATAAAAACCGTGGTAGGTCCTGATGATTTCGCATCTATGAAAGAGGTAGTCTCAAGAAGGTACAGCAGGCTACTCCATGAAAATAAGGAGCTGCCAGATTTAATAATCGTAGATGGAGGAAAGGGACAACTAAGCAGTGCCAGTGAAGCATTGAAAGAGCTTCACTTATATGGAAGAATTCCCATCATTGGAATTGCCAAGAAGTTAGAAGAAATCTATTATCCAGGCGACTCCCTCCCACTGCATATCAATAAAAAGTCCGCAGGTTTATTGCTTATCCAACGCATCAGAGATGAGGCCCATCGATTTGCAATCACTTTTCACAGACAGAAGCGAGGCAAGTCCGCCTTGATGACCGAGGTAGAAACTATCCCGGGGATAGGTGAAAAAACAGCTAACAAATTGTTGGTTGAGTTCAGATCATGGAAAAAAATAAAGGAAGCAAGCCTAGAAGAATTAACTCAACTGGTTGGCAAATCAAAGGCACAGCTAATAATTGACCAAAAAAAAAGGGAGCCATAAGCTCCCTGAATTTTTCTTAGGTCTTAATACTCCCAAAGGTTGTGCTCGCGCTCCATCAACTTCATTTCCTCCCACTCGCGTGCCCAAACTGACTCCTTATAAGGACGTCCATTAGCAGCATAAGTATCATAAATACTTTCGTTGTCCGGATTCTCTACTTTCTCAATAGTACCATGGAATAATCTCAACAAGAATGCATCTGCGTAGTTCTTATTCTCAGCCGTATTATAACGGTTGAACCAAATTGCCTCATCAGGGTGATTTCTAAATACCTTCTCTAAATCTTTGTATTTAAACCAACCCAAATCTTTGAAAGTACCTGTGTTAATATCAAAAGCAGATAACTGTATGGCTTGAATGTCATAATACAAACGTGACCTGCGCTTATCAAAAATCACATCTTCCTGCATGGTCATTTTGTAAACCTCGAAAGGCAAAAACTCAATCGCCTTACCAGCAGAAGTTTGCTGCCAATCCATAGATCCTTCAGGGTTTACACCTCTTGAATCTACTATAGCTTCATAGTTTTTACCGTTATGCGTAACACGATCTCCGCCATACCAATCCTGATTGGGATCCCAAGCAGGGAAAGATTGTCCTTGCTGAGCTACCAGGCCATTCAAAAATTCATCTTTAGGCATCTTGCGGTTCACTGAATCTTTATAGTAGATATCAGCCAACTCACCAGATTTTACAGCATCAAGGATAAGCTTGGTGATTTCATTACCACGAGCGAAATAACCTTTGTTTTGCTTCTCTCTCAGGTCAATGTTTCTCCAAAGCCTTACTTTGAAAAGCTGCTCATACCTTGGAATTGGAATTAAAGAATTAGGGTTGATTTGCCCCTCATATTCCTGTGCAATAGCAAAGGAACTCATTCCAACTAAAGCCAACACCAACGAAAATCTATTAAATCGCATTTTGATAATTTTTATTGAATAGCAATCTGTATTACTTCAGAACGAATAGGCACAGTTTCATCTTGTCCTTGAAAGGTTCTCCTTGTTACTGATTTAATATCGATAATAATTCTATCTCCAGGCCTGAATTGAGAACGCCATGCTCCCATATCCAATATCTCAGAGTTGGCGTTTAGTGTCGCCACTCGCTGAGTTCCTCTTGCAAGGATCACCTCCATACTTCTGATTCTATAGTTAGCATCCTGAGGAACCTCAGATTTGAAGTTCTCATCCGCCTCTGCAGAGATTCTCAACCCTGTCAATCCAGCACCACGTACTCCATTTTTCAAGTCGATTGGTCTTCTGTTATTGTCTAAGGCTACATACTTAGGTGCAGGAATCGGCTTTACGTCAAAATTCTCAGTACCCAAAGTAGCTCCACCATTCGCTACGGTTACAGCCATTTTCCTTTCCTTAGGAACCAAAGTAACCCTGCCAGGCTTGTCACCCTTTATTACCGAACCACCTCTCGCTGAGAAGCTAGGGTTATAATTTGTTCCCAATGCAGGAACCTCAATATTCACTGTATTACCACAATTCATATAAAGTGTTGGCGCATTACCAGTTGTTACACGGATAACGGGCTTAGCTACGAAATATTCTATCGTCTGCTTATAGATCTGATCTTCGCTATCTCCAATTCTGATCTCTGCTTCAAAGGTTTGCTTTGAAAGACCCTGCGCGTCATAATTGCTCGCTGATGCCGGGAATGATACTTTACCCATCATTACTCCATAAGAAGGATCAAGAGCAACATCCAATTTCTGTCCGTTTCTAAACATCTCAGGGGTTAAACCTTCAGCAGATGCAGTAATGAACATATCGGCTTCGTATTTGTCTCCAGCGGCTACGATTGATGACTTTGGCTTAACCATAGGCACAATCTTATCAAACCTCACCACCCCAGCGTCTGCATCAACTGCAAGCTTACCTAATGCTAAAGCTTCTGTAGCCAACACTTCAGTCTGAAACTGATTAAGTGACGCAATCGCTGCAATAGGAGGTGTATTTTCAAACGTGAACGTTAGAAAATCTTTCGATTTGTGATTTGGATCATCTTTAAAAAAGTCAATATCAGCTGGTGCTTTAGCTATTTTGTGATATTCCTCCCCAGTTAATTGATTCAAAGTACTTATATAATCGTTCAGTACTTTTTCAAATTCTTTACCTGTGGTACTTCTGGGATCAATCATTAGGGTAGCTACCTGCGACCCGTGGTTATTGATTAAAATATCATCCACTTTTCCAGAGGTAGTAGAAAGGTCAATCATTTTCTTCTTTACCTCACCAATTTTGGTCATTACACCCTGAGTTGCTGCTCTCACTTTATCAGCGTTCGCAACAGCGTTAACTACTTTTGGGTTTGTCTTGCCCTGTCCTGCCTCGTGAATAGCAGCCAGTACAGCCCCATTTTTCTTATTTTCCTCTGCTACAAGCTCTTCAAGTGTAACGTTAATGATGGCAAATTTTTGCAACACAGCACTACTTACCTGCAGTGCCAACAATGCTGTAAGCACCAGGTACATCATACCAATCATCTTCTGCCTTGGGGTTTCCTTACCGCCTGCCATGATCTATGTATTTAAAAGGTGAATGATTTCAATTAGTTAATACTTAGTTCCCAGATCCGGATCCTTTCATTGCACTTAGCATACTTCCGTATACCTTATTCAATGATGTAAGATTGTCTGTCAACTTAGAAAGCTCACCAGTAAATTTCGAAGTGTTTTCTCCCACTTTCGTCATTCCCTGCATTGCTCCTGATAAGCTCTCGTAGAACTTATTCATGTTCTTCACATGAGAATCTGCATCCTTCAATTCCATTTCATAAACAGAATTAAGAGCCGCCAAATTTTTAGTTACTTTCTGAACCTGGCTATGGTACTCGCTGGTATCCTTAGAAGCATCCGCCATGGCCGATACTGCTTTCATTGCCGTTCCATATGATTTATTCATTTCAGTCAGTGAAGATGAGGCTGACTGAACATTTTTAGCATACTCATTAGTAGCAACTGCCGCATTTGACAGATTACTCATCTGTGATGCAGAAGTGGCAAGATTGGTTAAGCCCTTGCCAAGGTTGTCCAAAAGATTCTGGTCAACTTTTGCAGTTTTTAACATTTCATCAATTTTTAGAAGGGGTGAGTCACCTGCAGCAGGCTTATTGCTGATGCGGGTTGCTGTTGGTGTTACAGCTCCTTCAAAATCTTCAGACAATTCCGGGTATACCTTTGACCAATCCGGTTCTGGATGAGGTGGTTCAAATGCACTAAGGAAGAAGATAGCAGCCTCCACAGAAAGACCAATCATTAGCATCTCATCGGCACCGGTTAAGTGAAGAATTTTAAACAAAGCACCTATGATAACGACTGCGGCTCCAATACCATATACCTTTGGCATAATGGTCTTGTAGAGTAGTTCCATGAATCCGCCTTTTTTCTTGCTCATTGTAGTATAGATTTAAGTTTTTGGCAATTAGTTTCTAAATATAACGAGAGTTTTTAATTATTAAAATTCTGTTCCCGATGACCTTCCAAGGTGAGTAACCGCACACCTGAATCCGATGTAAGCTCTCGTTGAATCTTTAAATTCATATGTCCTTGTTCCTGTTTCAAGATAGTATGCAACATCTTTCCATGAGCCACCACGAATTACTTTCTTAGGTGCCACGTTTGCGTTGTACTTCGAGCTTTCAGGGTTAGTTCTTTCATCAATAAACTGAGGGTTCAAATCCCATACAGTAGGAACAGATGCTGGGTTAAAGTCGTCAAGACACCACTCAGATACATTCCCGGATGTATCAAAAATTCCGTAATCATTAGGGAAGTAAGATTGAACAGGAGATGTATACGCGAAACCATCATCGTAGAAGTTTCCACGGCCGGGCTTAAAGTTGGCCAACATACATCCTTTCGAGTTTCTTATATAAGGGTTACCCCATGGGTATTTGGCCATATCACGGCCGCCTCTGGCTGCATATTCCCATTCGGCTTCAGATGGAAGACGAAACTCAGGCATCGGAAACTCGCCAATTGTTTTTCTGTAATCATTGAGATAGGCCGTTCTCCATTTTCCGAAGAACACGGCAGCATCCCAGTTGATCCCTACCACTGGATAATCATCATATCCCGGATGCCAGTAATAATAGTCTTGAATAGGATCTCCCATGTGGTGAGCAAAGTCTTTTACCCAAGATGTAGTATCAGGATAATAGTTCTGACGAAACTCAGCTTCACTTACAGTTGGGAAACCTTCTATGGTACCATTGTCTACCAAAAAGAAATTGGTGAACTGACGGTACTCATTATTAGTAATCTCAGAGTCATCCATAAAGAATGGCCCGATGGTTACTTGCTTATTAAAGTTGATTTGGGTAGAGGCTGGATCTTCATCTGCTTGACCCATGTGGAAAGTACCTGCAGGAACAGGAACCATTCCGTAAGGAATAGTCATCACCCAGCCTTGACGATTGGGCACACCCACCAGCTCACCGTTGTCGCCACCACCACCACCACCGATTCCCAATAGTCCGCAGCTACCAAGTACTGCTGCCATCACTATTAAAGCCACGTAGCTCAAACCTTTTGGAGAAACCATCTTATTCATATTCTTAAGTGATATTAAAAATCAATTTTACAGGTCAAAGCCAACCTAAACCGATCCGAAAGTTATCTTTTTAGCGCTTATTATTAAAAAATGTACCGTCCAAATTCTATAAAATCCCAAAAAAAGCAAAATAAATCTATGATTAGTGCCTGTATCTTGGTGTGCGAACCACTTTTTTCCCACTCCCTGGATTAACTGGCAATTCATAAGTAAGCATAAATTCATGTGAAGTTGGCTGCTTAGCAGCCTGATCCTTAATAATATAGTCCAATCCGTAACCCAACTTTAATGATTTATCCTTCAATAAACTGTATCCTAACATTAATATAGCCGCTTCTGATTGACGAAACGACAAACCTCCCCACATAGTATCCTTAAAGTAGGCCAAGCCACCAATATCGAAGGTGGTTTTCGTAAAATCGGACTTTACAAGGCCCGTAAACTGAAATCTAAGGTCAAAATTAACATCATAAAAATATCCTCCAGTCACATAAACATGACTGGCCAATGCGTTTCGTTGGTTAACACCAAAATCAAATTCAGATTTGATGAGGTGATTAAAGCTTACGCCAGCATAATATTTCTCTTTTCTTAGGAAGGCCCCCACAGCAAGATCAGGTCTTACTTGCGATTGCTTACCCGTTGCATTTAATAATGGGTCATTGGGATCAGTCGCTCGGTACTGATCAAAATTGATGGTTTGAGAATAAATCCCTACCCTCATGCCTAAGCTTAGTTTGGCATCTTTAATTCCCAAATGATAGGCGTAAGATGCTTGCGCCTCTAGGTTATTTTGAGGGCCTAGTTTATCATTTACTATAAAAGCTCCGAATCCGCTGTTGAGCTTATATATAGGTGTGGTCATGCTCACGATTTGAGTTGTGGGTGCTGTGCCTCCTCCAAAACTGGGAGCATACCCCAACCATTGGCTTCTATGGATGGCAGTAAGTTTAGTTACTCCTTCCACCCCGGCATATCCAGGATTATAATAAAGGGTATTAAACATATACTGCGTGAACTGGGGATCCTGCTGGGCAGAAACTTTCCAAGTCCATAACACTAGTGCAATACCTATGATTAATCTTCTACTCACAATTACTCAAAAAACAGATTTAAATATACAGCAATTATAATTACGCAATCAATCCAATGTAATTAAAGTGTAATAAAATCTAAGCCAGAGTAAAAACTTAACCCTTAACGAGTTACTTAATGCCATTTGCCTTCACAATGTAGAGCTCCAATGCTCCCGTCATTGACGGGGCTTCCGGGTGGGGCGCTTCAATATCAAGGATCAATCCAGCGTCTTTAACAGCCTTGGAGGTGGTGGGTCCGAAGGCCGCAATTCGAGTATTATTTTGCTTAAAGTCAGGGAAATTAAGCAAAAGCGAGTTGATCCCAGCCGGAGTAAAAAATGCCAAAATATCATAGTACACATCCGTAAGATCGCTCAGGTTAGATGCCATGGTATGATAAATGACTGCCTCTGAATAGTTGAAATTATTCTCCTTTAAAAAATCGGGTATATCGTTGATGCGAATATCAGAACAGGGGAAAAGGAACTTTTCGTTTTTGTGCTTCTTAATTATTTCCAGTAAGTCTTTAGTATCCCTTAAACCCGAGAAAATTTTTCTTTTCCGGATTACGATGTACTTCTGTAAGTAGTAAGCAGTCTGTTCATTAATACAGAAATACTTCATGTCCGCAGGCATCTCAATTTTCAGTTCTCGGCAGATCTGGAAAAAATGATCTACTGCATTTCTGCTTGTAAAAATGATAGCGGTGTGGGCAAGGATATCTACTTTCTGCTTTCTAAACTCCTTAATTTCTACAGGCTCTACCTGTATAAACTGCCTGAAATCAATTTTTAAATTGTACTTCTCGGCAAGCTTGAGGTATGGAGAATTTGGATCAGATGGTGCTTCTTGAGATACCAGGATGCTTTTTACCTTACTCATCCTGTCATTCATAGTTTCAGTCATAACTACACTAAATCAGTTTCTTGCTTAAGAATTTAAGACCTTAACGAGGATAACAATCGGGATTAATTCCGAAGCGCAAAGGTAGGAAAATAAATGAAAAAATCTGAACGTGGATCGTCTCATTAATTTTAAGCCAATAATTGCTACCCAAAAAATAAGCAACAAAACAATGGCACTTAGCAAAAAACTATAGGCTTCCGGGCTTTGAACTTTAAAAACAAAATAGCATACGCATGCCAGTCCGGATATGATACTTACGAAAAAAGTGAGGCGGACATAGTTGTAAAACTGTGGACTTGGCGCATCTCGAAAATCAAATAACCGTGCAAGACTTAATAGTAATATTAGCTTCACCAAAAGGACAATAAGTAGTAAGCCTGAAAGCTTAAGCCATTGAAGAAAGCTTTGTCCTAATGAATTGGCAACAAATGATTCGGAGATGGGGATCAAGTCTTTGCCAAAATGGAAAATGGTAAGCAAGGCAAAGCCGGCAACCAGGCTACCCAACAAATAATAAAGTATGTTAACGCTTGCCGAAATACGACTATTTAATAATGTGTCTTCCCGCTCCTGAATAGAGAAGAGCCTTATAAAATTCAAATAGTCGAGTGTTAAGCGAGGATTGGACCTAAGCAAAAAAATGAAGTACACCAGCAGCGAGACCGAAACAATGATAGAAAAATCAAGATAAAATTCTGACCCACGAAGGGAGTTGTTCATGTCCGGGCGTAACACCGATGGAGAAACTACTTTTGTTTGCAGCCAGGACAATCCTTTTGATTGATAGATGCTTAGTAGCCAAGGCTCAGGTATTTTAGACCTAAGGCTATCCATGTCCAATGAAATAAAAGTTTGGTCAGAAGCTATTTGTTGGTAATTGATGTAAACCGAAAAAAGTCTGGCGCCTTCAAGTTCGAGGTGGCTTCCTTTACTGTACCTCCCAGGATCAACCTCAAAATATATTGTTTGATCTTTTAAATGCGCATGGGCTTCATAGGATTCAAACTGTCCATCAGCAAACACCTTCCAGTCCTTTCGCAAATCGGTAACTACTGGGTGCTCAACCAACGGTTGGGCGAAGCTTACCACGGTGCTTAAAAATATTGTTACGATCAGATACCTTATCACCCGATGAGTTCTAATTTTTTTGCAAAGATTATCAATATAAGTGAGTTAAGTAAACCAACATGTTCTTTCTACCTTTACAGGCAACCAATCTGCCAGCCCAATGCCTGGACTTTACTTTCATATTCCTTTCTGTAAGCAGGCTTGCCATTACTGTGATTTCCATTTTTCCACAAATCTTACCCGTACCGAAGAAATGGTGAATGCCATGGTTCAGGAACTGGCATTACAAAAAAATTATCTCGAAAGTAAAAAACTCACAAGTATTTACTTTGGAGGGGGGACACCTTCTCTACTTAAAGCCCATCACTTTGAAAAAATTTTTAATGCCATTGGCAATATTTTCCAGTTTGACAAGGACTGCGAAATTACGCTTGAGGCAAATCCCGATGATCTTTCCGTTGAACAATTAAACATGTTCCTTAAATCGGGTGTTAATCGTCTAAGCATTGGTATTCAATCTTTCGATGATGAAATTCTGAAGTTTATTAATAGGGCTCATGATAGCAAAATGGCTATTGAGGCACTCAAAAACGTACAAAGGGGTGGGTTTGAGAATTTTAGTCTTGATTTGATCTACGCCATTCCAGGTCAGGATAATGCCCTATTACAACACAATATTAAAACCGCCTTACATTTCTCCCCCCAACACATTTCAGCTTATGGCCTTACCATAGAACCCAAAACAGTTTTTGGAAATTGGGTCTCGAAAAATAAACTCAACCAGGTTGATGAGAGTATGAATGCAGATCAATATGAATTGATTAGTAATGAACTTGTCGATCACGGGTATGAGCATTATGAAATCTCTAACTATTGCAAGCCAGGAAAATACTCTAGGCATAATAGCAGCTATTGGAAACAAACACCTTACCTGGGAATTGGACCAAGTGCTCACTCCTATAATAGAGTAAGTCGTCAATTCAATATCAACAATAATGCGATCTACATAAAATCCATTAATAACAATGAAGTGCCTTTTCAGATTGAAACGCTTACTACAGAAAACAAAATCGATGAATATGTTTTTACCACACTAAGAACCATGTGGGGATGCAATCTGAAAGTGCTTAAAGACGAATATCAGTTTGACCTGATCAGTAGAAATAAAACTTACGTGGATAAGTTGATTGATCAAGATTTGGCCACACTTGATAAAAATTTCCTCTTCCTGACTAAAAAGGGCAAGTTACTGGCTGATCAAATTTCCCTTGACCTGATGGTATCACTATAAATTTCCTAATTGCTCTTTAGCGTTAAACCAACTAAAAATAGTTAATTTTCGGAGCGCAAGCCCACTTATGACCAGAGAAGAAAAACAGGTATACATGCTTTTGAAGACAGTGATCTTTAGCTATCATGGTCTTGATGAAGATGAAAAGAAAGACCTGGAGAATACTGCAGAAAAATTAGAGGCCAGCAATGAGCTGAAGTGGGCATTGGATTTTATTGCTGAGGATTTTATTACTGCCTTTGAAAGGGCTCGGACCTACCTCAATGATATTATTGGAGACTACCCCAAAGCAGATCGCATCAACCTTATTAATATGGTGTGGGAAGCCAATAACCTTAAAGGCTATGTTACAGAAATGGAGGCTACCGCTATGCTTAAGCTTGCCAAAGACTGGAACGTTGAAAAAGAGTTAATTGCGCTAGTACTTAAGTAGCCTACAAAGACATCATGTCTTTGAACTTGGCAGCTTGTCTGCGGCTTACCTCTACTTTATCTCCGCCTTTTAGCTTTACCATCAATCCTCCATTGAACCATGGCTCAATACTTTCTACCCAACTGAGGTTAATTATATGCTTACGGCTTGCTCTAAAAAAAGCACGTTCATCCAATTTTTCATCCAACGCATTTAGCGACTTATGAATCATAGGACGGTTACTATCAAAATATACTTTAATGTAATTTCCATCTGACTCAAACAATCTTATGTTGGTTAGGCTTACAAACCAGCAACGGTCTCCATCCTTTACAAATACCTGATCATCAAGACCCAATTTTTTATCTTTTGATCTTCCTCCTCTGCTTTTTTCCTTTTCATTTATCTTCTGAACTGCCTCAGATAACCTTTCCGGATGAATAGGTTTTAATACGTAATCGAGTGCATTTACTTCAAAAGCCTTTAATGCAAATTCATCATAGGCTGTAGTGAATACCACCAAAGGAGCTGAGTCCAACGATTCCAATAATTGAAACCCTGTTCTCCCAGGCATTTGAATGTCCAAGAATAATAAATCGGGATTAAGCTCATTTACCATTTGCTCCGCTTCATCCGCATTCATGGCTTCTCCTATCACTTCTATTGAAGGGTGTTCTTCCAATAATTTTATTAGCTCTTTCCTAGCTAATCTTTCGTCATCAACAATCAGTGCTCTCATATTGAATTTATCTGTGGAATTCTTATTTCGGTGAGTACAAAACTATCGTTTTCTGTTAATATTCTAAAAGATGCCGAACCTCCGTAGACAAGTTTTAATCTTTGTTTTGTGTTTTCAAGGCCCAAACCGCCTGTAGTCCTTTTTACACCATTTATGTATTGTCCGCTGTTCCGAATTTGGATACTGAGCACATTATTTTCGACAACAGTTTTAATTTGAATGAGACCGCCCTCTGTTAACCGCGAAATCCCATGTTTAATTCCATTCTCTACGAGGGTCTGAATCATCAATGGGGGCACCAAAAAATCCTTAGAATCTGGGTCAATAATAAACTCTGTGCGCAGCCGCTCTTCAAATCTGATACTCTCCAACCCCAGGTAATCCTTCACTACTTTCAACTCGTCTTTAAATCTAGTAAGGCTTCTCTTATCGGCCACCAATGAATTGCGAAGAATACTTGAAAGTTGATTAATGGCCAGTTTGGACTTTGTCGGGTTTTCATCTACTAAAGCCCTAACACTGTTCAACGCATTAAAAATAAAATGTGGATTGAGTTGAGACTTTAAATTATTCAATTCAATCTCCCTTGCGTACGCTTCCAGTTTCAACGACTTACTGTAACGCTCAAAATAATTATATATAAAGTAAAGTGCTGACCAGATAAAAAAGATGATGGCATAGTAAAAGGAGAGCCCAAAAATATTTTGGAGATCAAAAGCTACTTCCCGACTGAATAAACGTAAAGGCAATGAAATCGGAATTCTCAAGAAATACATGATGAGTCCCATGCCAAACACACTTACGATTACCTTAGGAATAAGGCGAGTCATGCCCAGGTTTAGCCATTTCCATCTATTTATGTAGTAGCGAAACCCGTGTGATACGAGAAGACAAAACACGGCTTCATAGGCAAGGAAAATGATCCTTTGTGTACTTACGCCTAAGCCTCCAGCAGCAATAAAACTAGCAACGATCTGCACACCTGCATAGAGTGTCCATCCTCCCAACTGTAAACTCCAATATAGTTTTTGCTTATTGAGCATGATAAAACTCTTCTGCTAAATTACTCAATTGAAAAATCACATGGATTGTTCTTTGATAAACGGTGTTAATTCAGCTCCATTTTAAGGTATTTGCCTGTATACCCTGCAGGATTATTCGCTACTTCTTCTGGTGTTCCCAGTGCGATAATTTTACCTCCCTTTTCACCACCTTCCGGCCCGAGGTCTACAATGAAATCTGATGATTTGATCACATCCATATTATGTTCAATAATCAAAACCGTATTGCCTTTGTCTACCAGTTTTTGAAGCACATCCAGCAAGTGGCTGATGTCTTGAAAATGAAGACCGGTTGTAGGTTCATCTAAAATATAAAATGTTTTACCTGTGTCTCTTTTAGAAAGTTCAGTTGCCAATTTCACTCGCTGTGCCTCTCCTCCCGAAAGTGTTGTTGCGTGCTGACCTAAAGAAATATACCCCAATCCTACCTCACTTAAGGTTTGAATCTTTCTTAGAATACGAGGTTGATTTTCAAAAAAAGCCACAGCCTCTTCTACTGTCATGTCCAACACATCTGAAATGGATTTGCCTTTGAACCTGACTTCCAATGTTTCTCTATTGTACCTTCTTCCTTTACAGGTGTCGCATGGCACATGAATGTCTGGAAGGAACTCCATCTCTATCAATCGTAAACCTGCTCCTTCGCAGGTCTCACATCTTCCTCCTTTTACATTGAATGAAAACCTTCCAGGTTTGTAGCCTCGTATCTTAGCTTCTGGCAGCTGTGCAAATAAATCCCTGATATCCGTAAACACACCAGTATAAGTGGCGGGGTTTGATCTTGGAGTTCTTCCAATTGGTGATTGATCTACTTCAATTACTTTGTCCAGGTGCTCCAAACCTTCTACTTTCTTAAAGGGCAGTGGGCTTGTTCTCGAGCGATAGAAATGTGTGTTTAGAATTGGAAAGAGTGTATCATGAATCAATGTAGATTTACCGCTTCCTGAAACTCCTGTGATACAGGTAAGCGTACCCAAGGGAATGTTCAGATCAACATTTTTCAGATTATTGCCACTTGCTCCAAACAGAGATAATTTCTTTCCTGTGAGTTCCCTCTTTTCTCTGCCATATTCAATTTTAATTTTCCCTTTTAAGTATTGAGCGGTTGTACTGTTGGTTTTTAAAAATGTTTTAGGATCCCCTTCCGCTACAACGCTACCGCCATGGCGTCCCGCTCCTGGGCCTATGTCAATAATATAATCACACTCGAGCATCATTTCCTTGTCGTGCTCTACTACGATTACGGAGTTCCCCAAATCACGGAGATCTTTTAATGCTTTAATTAATTTAACATTGTCACGTGCGTGAAGTCCGATACTTGGTTCATCCAAAATATATAGAACCCCTACTAATTGAGTGCCAATTTGCGTTGCCAATCTGATGCGCTGTGCTTCCCCTCCACTCAACGTGCGCAATGGGCGATTGAGGCTAAGATAATCCAAACCTACATCCAGTAAAAAGCCAATGCGCTTGCGAATTTCTTTCAGTACTTCTGTTGCAATTATGTTTTGCTTATCGCTTAGCCGGCTCTCCAATCCTTCAAACCACTTTTTCAGTGCATTGATATCCAACCTTGCGAGTTGTGCAATATTTGTATTATCAATAAGAAAATGCAGTGATTCTTTTTTAAGGCGTGCGCCATCACACTCTGGACAAATTTTTACAACCGTAAAATCATCCACCCATTTGCGTATTGCCTCTGAGCCCTCCTCCTTTTGCTTTTGAAGGAAATTGATAATCCCCTCAAACTTCGTGTTCCATTCTGTACCCGGATACTTCACAGAAGCTACTGCTACAGGCTCATCATCACCGTACATCAGCACCTTTAAAACATCTTTTGGAATATCTTTTATAGGTGTTGAAAGTGTAAGCTTATTGCGTTTGAGCAACGCCTCTACCTTTTTAAATATCCAAATGTCCCTGTACTCGCCAAGTGGCAGAATACCCCCTCTGCTAATACTTAACTTATTATCTGGAATTATAGATTCTTCAGTAATTTCTTCAATTTGACCCAGCCCGTTGCATACCGTACAGGCACCATAGGGTGAATTAAAAGAAAAATTATTGGGTGCCGGCTCATCATAAGACAATCCGGTCTTCGGATCCATCAGGTATTTTGAATAGTGATGGGTTGTCCCATTCTCTTCAATGGTAATCAAAACTCCTTTCCCTTCTTTCAGGGCAGTATTCACAGACTGAGCAATTCTATGCCGGTCTTTATTATCAATAACAATCCTATCAATGACAATTTCAATATCATGGATCTTGAAGCGATCCACCTGCATTTTTGGCTTGATATCCTTTATCTCTCCATCGATACGGACTTTCGAATAACCACTTTTTCTTATTTGCACAAACAGCTCTCGGTAATGTCCTTTGCGGCCTTTTACCACTGGCGCCAGCAAACTCAATTTTTTACCATTAAAAGAGCTAATCAATGCATCCAATATTTGATCTTCTGACTGGCGGATCATTTTGTCACCTGACAGATATGAAAAGGCTTCACCAGCTCTCGCATACAACAAACGCATGAAGTCATAAATCTCCGTTACCGTTCCTACCGTTGAGCGTGGATTGCGAGACGTGGTTTTTTGCTCAATGGAAATTACAGGGCTTAGCCCATTGATTTTATCTACATCGGGCCGCTCGAGGTTACCAATAAAACTGCGGGCGTAGGCAGAGAAACTTTCCATGTACCTGCGTTGCCCTTCTGCATATATAGTGTCAAAAGCCAAAGATGACTTCCCACTCCCACTAATTCCCGTAATCACGATAAGCTTATTCCGCGGAAAAGTGAGGCTTATGTTTTTTAAGTTATGCTCTCTGGCACCAATGATTTCAATGGTTTCGAGGTCAGTTAGCTTGGAATTCTTTTTTTGAGCTGAAGATAGGGCCATTGAGGGGTTTCACAATTGAGGATGCAATTAATACTACAATTATGAATAGGAAAAGGTTTATCGGAGATATGTAGTTATTTATATACTACTAGGGGGAAGTCATTGCCAAATGAATACCCGGAAGGGTATTGAGCTGTTCCCTTCAGTTGTTCTGAAAGTTCAGGCACCTTATTTTCAATATAGGTACTCAACTCCCGCACCGTTAGCTTTTTATCACTATTGGTATCTGCTTTGCCATTGATCCCCTCAATTAAAGCATAGGTAAAAATTCCATGTCCGAGCTTTTCAAATTCGGATGCAAATTGATTCGATCCCGTTGATGTTATCCAAAAAGTACCCGTACTTCTTGCCAGTTGAGCGATGGCCTTTTCTTCTGCTGCTCCACGCTCAGTCACTGTCTCTAATGCACCGGCAGATTGACATGCATCCAAGATAAAAACTTGTTTTTGGGCATTGATCGATTCAGCATATTGCTTCAGGGAAGAAGCTGCAATCGCTTTGGATTTTAGCATTTCCTCCTTACCGTACAATTGTGTTACGTCAGTTGGCACTACATAAAACTCCTTGTCAGCAGCCGACTCACCCGCCATCACTCCATGCCCTGCATAGTAGACCACCAGCATATCCTGCTCCAGTGATTTCTTTTTTACATCATCCAGTGCAGCAAGGATATTTGATTTTATGGCCTTTTCATTCCTTATAGTATAGGGCACGATAGCTTTAAAAATTCCTGACGAAGATTGTTTAATGCTTTTCTCCACTCCATTGGCGTCTGCTTCTGCATAATTCAAATTATACTTTGGGTTTTTATACTTATTAATTCCGATAGTGATCAGATAAAGTGTGGGCTTCTCTTCTGTAGCTCCCTTATAAGTAATTGTAAACTTTGCTTTCTCCGCATCGATACCATTTTTGCTGCCTGCATTGATATAGAAAAAATTCTCCTCACCAAAGGAGGTCGAGAGACTTAAATCAAATGTATAAGCGGTAGCACCTGTGCCTGGCAGTGACTTCATCAGTTTTGCGTTTTGATAAAGTCTAACTTCCGTTAACTCATCTGCGTTCCCTGTTACTTCAACCGTCACCGAAGAATTTTTTTGAGTTGCTGAAACTATTGCATTTTCAGAGTAGGGCTTTGCATTGATACTTTTAATGGCTAATACAGGAACTTTAGAAACCGCATCATCTACATCAAAACTGGCCAGCGAAGTTGACTCTTCATTGAGCACAGCATTAAAAAGGCGTGGCGTAAAACCCTTCTCCATCGAACTCTCCAAAGTGGTTCTTTGCAAAGTCAACCTGGTTGTCCAAAACACTTTTGCCAAAGCATCTGCTGTTCCATCCACGCGACCATCTTTAGAAACTACGGCATAATCATCATTGCTGTCGGAATAAAAATAGGCAATGATGGAATTTGATTTTGCATCATAAATCTGGTTGATGTTATTGCCCGAAGCATTCAGAAAAAATGTCTCATTTTTCTGATCTAACGGAAATATGTTAAAAGAACCAACTCCCATGCCCGGATAGCCGGAAAATTTCCACTTATCCGATTTGGTGGTAAAGATTGCGCTTCCAGAATTGGCATCGTAAACGTTGAACGATCTGGATGCCGTAAGAGCAAGAAGTTTGTTGTTCGCATAAACTCCGCCATTGGCAGTAATGGTTGCAATGAAGAATTCGGACTCCAAGCTCTTTACCATTTTATAAGTATCGGCATCCCACATCTGAACAATTGATTTGGTGCCAAGAAAATTTAACCCTGAGATAATAAGATGATCACCTGTCTCATCGTATGCCGCCATCGTAAAGGTGCCTCCAGGGGACTCACTTATTTCTTTTCCAGTAGTCAGGTCATACTGTTTCAACGGATTGTTGCTTTTCAAAAATGACATTACACCCACCAAAATCTTTTTACCATCAGGATGGAGGGCGAGCGCACTCACGTGGTGCTTTTTATATTGTGTTGCAAAGATTTGTTTTTGCACTTTTAGATCGATCACGGCTACATAGCCCTCCTTTTGCCCCACGGCAATCAGATTATGCTTTCCTGAAAAAACTGTTTTTGTTGCCTCCGCTTCCAATGGGTATTGGGTTATTTCGTTTTCAGTATTCAAGTCGACTACGCGCACTATTTTACCCTCAACAAGAATAAGTTGTTGGTTAGAGGAAAGCTGGACATCAAAAAGATCTTCGTAGGGAGCTTTAAATTTTTTGATAAACCGACCGATAGAGACATCAAATAACTTGACCGTCTCGTCCTCGTACAAGAAGGCGATGAGTTTTCCATCGGGGGATACGGCCATACCCTTCTGTTTCGACTGTATTGCAGGCAGATCATAACCCAACCGCAATAAATCCACCTCCTGAGCGAAGGCCCCCAAATAACTAGTGGTTAATATGAATAGAAGGATGATACGTCTCATAGCTATATATATTATGACTCCGGTCTACCTATACAGTTATTATGCCACCGAACATCAAAAGGTAAATGGCCAGTTCCATCAAAAATTAATCGTTTTTTGATTGTTATTGCAAATTAGCCACAGGTCATTAAATTTGCAGTCCCTTTGGAATTCTAAATAGCAATAAAGCCATTTTAGTTCTGAAAACAAGCGGGAGTAGCTCAGTTGGTAGAGCACGACCTTGCCAAGGTCGGGGTCGCGAGTTCGAGTCTCGTTTCCCGCTCAAGAACAAAAAAGCCCCTCTCTTAAGAGAGAAGGGGCTTTGTTTTTAGTACCCAATACCCGAGTGGTGGAATTGGTAGACACGCAGGACTTAAAATCCTGTGGCTAGTAATAGCTGTACGGGTTCAACTCCCGTCTCGGGTACTTTCACATCAGTTAACAACATTAATCTCAAACTCGATATCCAAATCGGTCTCTCCGGTATCAGCGCCTGAGGTGGATGTTTTCAATTCTGGTTGGTGCTTTAGCACAACACGGAAAATCCCTGAAGCCGAAGTTGAAGCCGCAGTCCATCTGGTAACAATACCTATTGGCTCCCCTGTCAAATCTTCATCCTCATAATTTACTGCATCAGTGCGGTCATCAATATTCCCGTTGCCAGAAGGATCAGAAAACACATCACCCGTCCAGGCATAGAAGAACATATGTTCGTCACCCTCTTCTTCTACTTCCTCCGTAATGTCATATTCTGGTGAAGAAACTTCAGCCAATTCATTGATCAAAGAAAGTGTAAGGGTATAACTCACACCCGCAGTTAAATTGATAGCACCGTCTACCTCAATATCTTTAACGCCCTCTCCGTCCGGATCAGTAGCAGTTGCAACAACAACTGTTCCCCCGCCTGCAGGAGTAAACGTAAGCGTAGCTTTAGTGATTAATTCCGGAGTGTCTTCTTTTTGAGGATCATCTGATTCGCAACCTGCAATCAAAAGGCCTAACATTAATACCAAAAATTGAAACTTGCTTGATTTAAAATATTGTGTCATTTTATTTTCTGTTTTTAATTTTTAAAAATTACATTTTAGGGAGATCAAAAAATTCCTCCCCAGATCATCCGCATAGTAGCGGAATCGGTTGGTGTATTCTCGATATGATGTGTTGAGCACATTCTCAGCTGCCACTCTAATGTCATACCGTACTTTTTCTCTGTTGATCGAAAAACCTGTGCTCAAATTTAAAAGCGCATACCCATCAGGGGCTTCCATG
Organism: Cyclobacteriaceae bacterium; assembly: GCA_040216665.1. Lineage (GTDB taxonomy): Bacteria > Bacteroidota > Bacteroidia > Cytophagales > Cyclobacteriaceae > ELB16-189. The sequence continues at coordinate 104,022 of JAVJOQ010000015.1, forward strand.
AAATCAAAAATCGTGTTGTCATTGGCAAGCAAATCTATATTTTGCTCTGCCGCCTCCTTAATCTGTCGCGGAGTGACCACTCTTGGCGCTCTCCCTTGACGAGCAACATACTTTACCTTGGATTCAATGAAGAAACGTTTGATTTTGTATTGATCCGGTTCTTCAAATCGGATGGACAAATCAAATTTGTTGGATGGAATGAACACCAACTTCTCATTGTTGGTCACGTCAGATGCCCGTATGAGAGATACCTGAGGCGTTACCTTAATCTGGCTGGTCAGATTCCAAACCATCATCAAATCCGCACCTATGAAAAACGCATCCGTTTGGGTGTACCTAAAATAAGGATAAGTTCCCCTTAGATTTTGCGTAATTCCCGTAGGCTTCAGGTAGATGTAGTTGAAGATATAATTAGCAAAGCCGCTTAACTCCAACTGAAAGTTGCGCCATTGTCTTTTATAGGTAGTCACTCCCTTCAACGCTCTTTCTATGCTAAAGGGAACATCATTGATATCCATCACTTCATTGGTTGAATCATTGAGCAACAAGCCATACTCTATGGCCGCTGCACTCTGATGAGTCCCCAAGCTATACAATTCTGCTACGTGAGGAGGTCGCCATGAACTACTGAGGTTAATAGCCAACGATTGATTCGGATCAATTTGTTTTGTAGCTCCAGTTGTCACACTTACGTTGCCAAATGTTAGTGATTCATTATAACTGGCATTTTTAAAATCAAAACCTTTAGCGTTATAAAACCTATAATCATATCGCCCACCCACATCAAAAACCCAGTCATTGCGAACAAACTTTGCTACACCGAAAACTCCACCGGAAAAATTCCTGTAGTTGGGAATAAACGGTATGCGTTGCGTACCAAAAATATTATCGTTGTTTTGATACATCCCATTCACTCCAATGCAAAGGCCATTGATGGCTTCGTGAGGAGTCTCCCACTCCAATTCAACAGTGTGTGTATTCAGCTGTAAGTCTATGCTAGGTACTCCTGCCAGGACTCCTCTACGAATATCAAACTCCTGACGGTTATTGTTTTGGAATCCATACTGCACCCTCCAGTCTCCATTGTCATTTTGTTTATGTGCGCTGACTTTTACCAGATTATGACTTACTTTTTGTCTTGGCTCTCCGATATCATAGCTGAAATCTTCCGTTGACTGTGGTGGTTCTCTTTCCATGGCAGCAATCAAATCATCAAGGTTGCTTATGGCAACTCCTCTTAGAATTCCTAAATCGGTTCTAAAATGGCTGACAAAAACTTCAAAACCTTTTTGTTCATCATGATAACCAACAGCTCCTGAAAAATTCAATTCCTTAATACCAGTGTTAGTAAGGGAATAGTCTGGTGTATGAAAATCCCCGGAACGTTTACCCGTACCTTGCATTCTCCACCCCCAGCCTTTATGGTTTTTTAGTCCTCCTTCTAACAACCCTGATACTGTACCTGACCGTCCGTTACTTTGGCCGATGAGATTCATCGTTCCTCCTATTCCTTCTGTTATGGGCAGTTCAGCTGGATTTACAATCACCACCCCACCCAATGCATCAGTTCCATATTTAATTGAAGATGCGTCTTTCACTACTACTATATTCGAAGCAATAAAAGGATCAATCTCTGGTGCGTGCTCCGAACCCCACTGCTGACCCTCTTGTCTGATTCCATGATTAAGAATTAATACCCTTTGGCTATGCACCCCATGAATAACAGGCTTAAAAATTCCCGGGCCCGCCTGTATGGTATTTACTCCTGAAACCTCCTTCAATGACTCCCCTAAAGTTTTGCCGGCAGTCTCTGCCAGCTTTTCTCCACTGAGCACAGCATAATTTTGTGCCGTTTCAACGTGAGCCACTTTCTCCTCCACCAATATTTCGTGAAGAGTTTGCACATCGGGCTGTAACCGTATTATTTTTTCAGCACTCCCATTAATAGAAATTTCAAATACTTGTTCCTGGTAGCCAAGAAATTGTACCGTTACCTGATAGCTACCAGCACATATTTCCTTCAGCTCAAAGTTTCCTTCAATATCAGAAACCATTCCTTTGTTCGTTGGATTCAGAATAATAGCAGCTCCAATCAAGGGATTATCTTGTTCATCAAGTACTTGCCCTGAGAATACACTAATACACCCTCTTTGCGCGTAGCCAGAGGTGTGCAGCAGCGTTAGCACCACAGCAAGTGTTAGTATTTTTTTCACAAGTATTAAATTCAAATGGGTGAGCATACCTAAATGCAAATTCAGGATGCACAAATTGTTTTGTCGGAATTAACTAAACAATCGGAGGAGCTCTTGAAGGACGGTGTGAGAATGTTCTGCCAATAATAGCCGCTTCCATTTCACAACTAGGTAATTCCAAAGAGATGGTGAAATACTCTGCAGATCTTACGCTGGCAAAATGAAAAGACTCCAGTGACAGGTGACACAGATCACATTTTTTATTGGCTACAATATGAGACTTGTGTTCGCAGCCCTGATCCTTCTTGTTATGATATACACTTTGATGGCAGCCACTAGATTCATTTACTGCTGAGTGTAGTTCTTTTTGATCTTGAGTATTGTGGAGGAAAGCATGGAATGAACTGATTTCAACCGTACCCACTAAATATATAACCAACAAAAAGAGAATTGCGCAGGCCGCAAAGCCGCTTTTGTCTCTATTGTTATGTGTGATTCTAAGAAAACGCACAGGTTATAATTTTTCTAATTTCAAATAAATGTAGAGTCTTAGTATGTTACTTGCAACCGCATTGCATGTAAGGCGGTTATTTTTGTTTATCAATGGCACTATACAGCATCTTTAAATAAACCAGATGGAGATGAAAATTAGAGGTAAAATTATTGATCAGGAGACCCGATGTGTTCATTATCATTCGCCCAATGATGTAATCGCCATTAAATTTAAGTGTTGCCAACAATACTACCCGTGCTATCAATGCCACGAAGAGGATGTTGACCATTCTCCCGAAGTATGGGGCTCAAGTGATTTTGATAGGAAAGCAATATGGTGTGGCGCTTGCAAAACTGAACTTACCATTCATCAGTACTTAGGAAGTAACAATACTTGCCCTCATTGCAAAACTTCGTTTAATCCTAACTGTTCAACGCACTATCACCTCTACTTTGATACGAGGGATAGTTGAGTCTTATTGCTGGCGCTGCCCAGACTTAGCAAAAGTCATCAAGTTTAAAACGACCACTCTTATTAATAACAGCCAAGGCAGTCCATGAAATAGTGTGTCAAACCAATCCATGGGTTTCATGCCTACAGCTCCGCCCATTATCCATTTTAGTTTTCCCCAAATATGTGGCTCTGGGAAAAAAGGAGCTAATCCAAGAGTAAGACAAAAAAGAATGATTGTCTTCCAATCATTAAAAATTTTCATTTTCTAATTATTTAGAATGCGTTAGTATCTGAGAAAAAATTTGAGGAAGCATCATGATGAGCCTCTAAATTAACAGGCCCTCAATATCGCTGAACTTATTTTTGCAGTGTTGTAGGACAAACGTAGTCAGTCAATGGAACTCCTGCTTCTCCCAGGGCCTTTATGCCACCAGCTACTTCAATAAAGTTATCCCATCCACGTGACTTCAGGATAGATGCTGCTACCATAGATCGATACCCTGTAGCGCAGTGCATATAGAATTTTTCCTCCTTTGGAAACTCAGCCAAATGTTCATTGATAAAGTCAAGAGGTAAGTTAAATGCCGCATCCACGTGCTCCGCTGAATATTCAGTCGGCTTACGTACATCTATAACTTTTACCTTTTCGTTTTTTGTACGCCTTACATATTCTTCGGCAGAAATTGTATCGATACTATCAATTTCCTTTCCTGCATCCTGCCAAGACTTTAATCCTCCCTTCAAGAATCCTATCGAATTGTCATAACCAACTCTAGCCAATCTGGTCACCACTTCTTCTTCACGTCCGTCTGCCGCAACGATCAACAGCGGTTGATCAACCCCTGGTATCAGTGCTCCTACCCAAGGTGCGAAACTTCCATCAATGCCAATATTTATTGAATTAGGAATAAATCCTTTTGCGAAAACCTGAGCCGCACGCGTGTCCAGTATAAGCGCCCCTGTTTCATTAGCCGCTACTTCAAATTCTTCCGGAGACAATTCTTTGAGGCCTTGCCTCATTACATTGTCTATGCTTTCATATCCTTCCTTATTCAATCTTACATTTTCAGGGAAGTAAGCTGGAGGCGGCAGTAAACCATCGGTTACTTCCTTCACAAATTCATCTTTCGTCATGTCAGCACGCAAGGCATAATTCATCTTTTTCTGATTACCCAGTGTGTCTACAGTTTCCTTCATCATGTTTTTTCCACAAGCGGAACCTGCGCCATGGGCAGGATATACAGTTACATCATCTGCCAAGGGCATGATCTTATTACGAAGTGAGTCATACAGCATACCAGCTAACTCCTCTTGCGTCATGTGCGCAGCTTTTTGTGCGAGATCAGGTCTTCCCACGTCTCCAAGAAAAAGTGTATCACCCGAAAAAATTGCATGATCTTTTCCGTTCTCATCTCTTAACAAATAAGTGGTGGACTCAGTAGTATGGCCAGGTGTATGCAGTACTTTTATGGTCACCTTCCCTATTTTTATCTCTTCTCCGTCTTTGGCAATATGACAATCAAATTTGGGAGAAGCTGTAGGTCCGTACACTATAGTTGCACCTGTCTTCTTAGCCAAGTCGATATGACCGGAAACAAAATCCGCATGAAAGTGAGTTTCTAAAATATACTTTATGGTAGCATTATTTTTTCTAGCACGATCGATGTAGGGCGATGTTTCCCTTAATGGATCAATGATGGCTACTTCCCCTTCAGACTCAATGTAGTAGGCTCCCTGTGCAAGGCAGCCTGTATATATTTGTTCAACTTGCATAGCTAGATTATTAATTCAAATACAAAGATCGTTACAAACAACTCTAAAAACAGTGATTTTAGTCACATTAACACACCTTATTATAAGATGGGTAATCAATTCAAAAACAGTCAAATTACCTCACCTGAACTCTCTATCAGTTCACAATTGAGATTTATTTTAATCCCTCAGTAAAGTGTTTTCTCTCCAGAGGTTTACTGAATTTATCCTTATTGAATTCTTTTGTCCCTCCTTTTGCAATGGAGAGCGACATCCAATCTTTACCTTTTATTTGTTTACCAACAAACATTATCTGACCCACATGTGATGCGTAGTGAGACAGTTGCCTGTGAATTGCCTCCACCACAGTTTGCCCTTCATTCCTGATGTATATAATTTTTTCAAGGTCCTCGGGCTTCAGTGCTTCAAGTGTTGAAAGTAAACATGACCAACCTTTATCCCATGCCTCCATCATACTTTGCTTGTCAGGATAGCTAACTTCAAATTCAGCTTCCCGATCACGCCATGGTTTTTCCCCATCAGTAGTTAAAAAATCTGTCCATCGAGAAAGCATATTTCCAGAAAGATGATGCACAATCAAGGCAATGCTATTACTTGCTTCGTTAGGCCTCCATTGCAGCTCCTCGTTTGTTAGCTGTTCAAATGTCTTATCACCCAAGCTTTTGTAATAATTAAAAAGCTTAATAGTGCTCTGAAGAAAATTCTGATTTATTGATGCAGCCATTTATGCTGATTCTAATACCTCTTCGTATTCCTTTTTTAACTCCTTAGCGTGGGTCTTATTTTTTGATAATTTGACATGTTTAGGCACTCCCTTCAAATCCCAAATCAACCCCAACCACGAAAGTACTTTCAATGTATACCAAGTAATGTCAATCTCCCACCAAAAAAAACCCTGACGGGAAGCTACTTCATAGTAATGGTGATTGTTGTGCCATCCCTCTCCTAGCGTAATCAACGCTAACCATAAACTGTTTTTCGATTCATCTCCAGTTTCATAGCGCTGATTTCCAAATTTGTGCATGATAGAGTTGATAGAGAAAGTACCGTGATATAGAAGGACAGTACTTAGAAAGAATCCAATAAATAAAGTAGAAAAGCCAGCAGAGGTAAACATGGCTAGAATACTTCCTCCGTTTACAATTCCGCCTAAAGCAGTAACCAAAATAGCCAAAGTAACTGGAGGCACAAGGTAATGCTTGTTCAGCCACACCAACTCAGGGTACTTGGCATAGTCTCCAATAACTTTATAGTCCGTTTCTTTAAAATCAGGACCCACTATCCAACCCACGTGCGAATACCAAAATCCATATATCTTCATGGAGTGTGGATCTGCAGGAGTGTCACTATGACGATGGTGATGACGGTGATGTGCCGCCCACCAGAGAGCGCCTTTCTGCGCAGAGGTTTGGGCCATAAACGCAATTATAAATTGAAACCAGCGCGATGTGTTATACGATTTGTGTGCGAAGTATCGGTGATATCCACCCGTAACCCAAAACATCCGGAAGACGTACAAAAAAATACATACCATCCAGTCAAATAAAGTGGCTCCCGTCCAGATGGCCGCCAACGGCATCAAGTGAATGATCAAAAAAGCAATTTCCTGTTTCAGAATCGGCTTTCTTCTTGCTTCCGGAGTAACTGTGGTTTCCATTATATAGTAAACAAAAGTGAGCGGTAATAATTCAAAATCGTGACTGCAAAGTTATTGCCTTTTGAATCGGTATTCAAATCCGCAAAACCCCATTATTACAATAGTGAAATCACCAAATCATCAGTTCCTACCATTGTGGCTTCTTTCAAATGAATGGATTTCACCTCACATGCTTCGCTAGCCGTAATCGTAGTCTCCATTTTCATGGCTTCGATCACAAATAGCGGTTCATTCTTTTTTAGTTTCTGACCTTTCTTAACCAAAATTTTTGATAACAAACCCTGTAACGGTACACCGATTTGTTTAGTGTTACCGGGTTCAATTTTTACGTTTTCAATTTTTTCAATCTTGACAGACTTATCTTTTACGTCAATATTTCTCGTTTGCCCATTTACTTTAAAGAAAACTGTTCGCACTCCCTCTTCATTCACAGTACCTATTGAAAGCAATTCAATAATAACTTTCTTTCCCTCGCCAATTTCTATAATGGTTTCCTCATGAAGCTCCATGCCGTAAAAGAAGTTCAAAGTAGGAATGCGCATCACATCCCCAAACTCAATTTGTTTCTTCAGCATGTCTTCGAACACTTTCGGATACAATTTCCATGAAAGAAAATCTACAAACTCAAGTTCTCTCCCAAAGCCTGGTTGAAATTTTTTCTGAAAAGAGGCAAACTCTCCTTTCATATCTACCGGATCAAGGTGAGCATTGGGCCTGTCCTTGTAAGCCTGTTTCCCCTTTAAAACAATTTTTTGAAGGTCTTTTGGAAATCCTCCAGTGGGTTGCCCCAAGTCCCCTCGAAAAAACGATTGCACCGATTCAGGAAATGAAATAGTATCGCCCGTTTCCATGATATCTTCTTTGGTGAGCCCATTGGAAACCATGTACAAAGCCAAATCTCCCACCACTTTTGAACTTGGCGTCACTTTTACAATATCCCCAAACAATTCATTGACTTCAGCGTATCGCTGTTTGATCTCCTCAAACTTTTCGATAAGACCAAGCCCACGAGCTTGAGGTCCTAAGTTGGAATATTGCCCTCCTGGAATTTCATGATGGTAAACATCTGCAGTTCCCGCCTTCAACCCTGACTCAAAAGGATAATAATACTCTCTTACGATTTCCCAATAATTTGAAAATTGGTTTAGCGATGCGATGTCGTATTTGTTTTCTCTCTTCTGCCCTTTCATCATCTCCACCACTGCATTGAAGTTGGGCTGCGAAGTAAGTCCTGATACTCCACCCAAAGCGACATCAACTACATCCACTCCCGCTTCTATAGCTTTTAAATAAGTAGCACTCTGTATGGAAGAAGTATCATGGGTATGCAAATGAACAGGAAGCTTTACAGCATCCTTTAATGCAGACACCAATTCTTTTGCAGCATAAGGCTTCAATAATCCTGTCATGTCCTTGATCGCGAGAATATGTGCTCCGCTATCTTCTATCTGCTTGGCCAGCTTCACGTAATAATCAAGCGTGTACTTTGTGCGGGAAGGATCAAGAATATCACCTGTATAACAGATGGAAACTTCTGCCAATCCTTTTGTTCTTTTGTTCACAAACTTGATGCAAGGCTCCATGTTTTTAAGCCAGTTGAGTGAATCAAAGATGCGGAACACATCCACACCTTCCTCCCATGATTTTTCAACAAAAGATTCAATGAGGTTATCCGGGTATGCCGTGTACCCAACACCATTGGAACCCCTTATCAACATTTGTAATAGAATATTAGGAACAGCTTTTCTCAATTCTCGCAATCTTCTCCATGGATTCTCTAATAAGAATCTCATGCAAACATCAAACGTGGCTCCTCCCCACACCTCCATACTAAACGTTTGAGGATGATGATGCGCAAAACTTGTCGCCACATCCAACATATCAATCGTGCGCATGCGAGTGGCCAACAGTGATTGATGAGCATCGCGTAACGTTGTGTCAGTGTAATGAATCTTTTTCTCCTTGAGCAACCATTCACTAAATTTTTGTGGTCCTAATTTGGTGAGTAAGTCTTTCGTTCCTTTTGGTGGAGCGTTATCCATGTCGTAGTCAGGAACAATAGGAGAGCGAAATAATTTTGTCTTATCGACAAATCTCACATCTTGATTACCATTCACTGTAACATCCGCCAAATACTTCACCACCTTAGTAGCCCTGTCCTGTTGATGCGTAAAGGTGAAAAGCTCTTTGTGCTTTTGAATGAAGTTTACGGTCGCTTTGCCCGACTTAAAAACCTCATGGTTGATAATGTTGTCAAGAAAGGCAACGTTAGTTTTTACACCACGGGTTCTAAATTCGCGAAGCGCTCTGTGCATTTTTCTGCTGGCGCCATCCAACGTGCGTGAATGAGCAGATACCTTAACAAGCATGGAATCAAAGAATGGGCTGATTTCCACTCCCTGATACAGACTACCCGCATCTAGTCGAATGCCAAAACCTCCTACACTTCGATAGGTGAGGATAGTTCCGTAATCCGGTTTAAAATCATTTTCAGGATCTTCTGTAGTAATTCTACACTGCATGGCATAGCCATTGGTTGATAATGATTCCTGGGAAGGAATTTTTATTTGTTCGTCAGATAACTTGTAGCCACCGGCAATAAAAATCTGGGCCTTGATCAAATCAATACCAGTGACCATTTCCGTAACAGTATGCTCCACCTGAATACGTGGATTAACTTCTATAAAGAAAATTTCCCCTTTTTTGTCTACCAAAAATTCGACTGTTCCTACGTTATCGTACTTTACGGCTCTTGTAATCTTCAAGGCATAGTCATACAATTTATCAAGGACAGATTGCTTCAACCCAAACGAGGGTGCTACTTCCACTACTTTTTGAAATCTTCTTTGCACTGAGCAATCCCGCTCAAACAAATGCACAGAGTTACCATGCTTATCCGCTGCAATTTGAACTTCAATGTGCTTTGGCTCTTCTACAAATTTTTCAAGAAAGACGGTACCATCTCCAAATGCATTCAATGCTTCACGCGTCCCCTCATTGTAAGCATTCTCCAATTCTTCCTCTGATCGTACCACCCGCATTCCTCTTCCTCCGCCTCCAGAGGCGGCTTTTAGCATCACAGGAAACCCAATGCGCTTCCCTTCCTTAATGGCAATTTTCGCTGATGTCAGAGCGACCTTACTGCTTTCGATAAGAGGTAGGCCATTTTCTGCAGCAATTTTTTTTGCGGAGATTTTATCTCCGAGCAAATTCATTGACTTGGGATTAGGACCTACCCAAATGATGCCGTTCTCCTCACATTTTTTGGCAAATGCTGCATTCTCGGAAAGGAATCCATAGCCTGGATGAATGGCATCTACTTTTTTATTAACAGCAACGCGAATAATTTCATCAATATCCAAGTAAGGCTTCAGGGGGTCTCCTTCTTTTCCAATCTGATAACTTTCATCTGCCTTATACCTATGGAGTGAGTATCTGTCCTCGTGGGTGTAAATAGCCACAGTTTTAAGTCCGATTTCTACACTGGCACGAAAAACTCTGATGGCAATTTCTCCACGATTGGCAACTAAAATCTTTTTGATCTTCATTCTAGTAAGATACTAAAAGGAAGATTCGAATAACAGAAGGAGTGAAAATATATTATAAAAATAAAATAGAAGAGCTATGCTACTTGCAACTAATTCTTTTCGAAGGTTTTTCTCAACACAGATTCATACAACTCAAGAAATGGAGCCGTGTCCATATCCTGATAGAGATTTTCATCTTCATCATCAATACCAAAATCAACACAACAGGAATCTTTTCTCTTATGATACCAAACCCTTTTGCCTGTAGACGAAAAGAGTGCCACTTTCAGCCGCATCACATGCCTCCTGCTTTTATTAATCAAGCCCCCTAACACAGGGTTGTATCGGTGCTCGATTTCTATTTTTAATAATACTTCATTAGTGTTGGTGGAAATATGCAGCAGCTCCTTTTTGTTCAGTTTTTTAAATTTATTAAACGGATTCTCACCTTTCCATTGAATATATGCCCCGTCATTCATCTCCACCTCTGAAAAGTGGAACAGTTGAGTAAGCTGTTGTGACAGTGGTAAAAGCAACGATCTGTCATCAATACCTGGGTTATTCGATTCTACTCTGAAGGAAATTATTTTGGCTGATTGATTAATGGACTGCTTTTGAGCAAAAGCTATAACGCTTACCATTATTAGGTACACTATCAAACCAAGCCTTTTCATTCCTTCTTTAGATGAGACAGCAACTCATTCAGTTTTAATAAAGCTTCTACCGGACTTATTGTGTTAATATCAATTTTACCCAACATCTCTTCCATCTTCTTTAATTTGGGGTCTACTTCAAATAATCCCATTTGAGCTGTGGGCTTCGGAAGCTCCTCCATTTTTTTATGAGATTGATTCTTTTGTTTGTCCTCTTCTAGAAAATGCAAAATCTCATTCGCTCTGATCACAATTCTATTTGGCATACCTGCCAATTGTGCTACGTGGATACCAAAACTGTGCTCACTTCCTCCCTCTTTCAGCTTACGCATGAAAATGATTTTCTCGCCTGTTTCTTTTACCGAAACATTAAAGTTTTTTACACGGACTAAATCTTCTGCCAATTGATTCAGCTCGTGATAGTGAGTTGCAAAAAGTGTTTTGGGTTTAAATTCTTTGTGATTGTGTAAATACTCAACAATAGCCCAGGCTATGGATACACCATCGTAAGTACTGGTGCCTCGCCCTATCTCGTCCATCAATATCAAACTGCGATTGCTGAGGTTGTTGAGAATACTGGCCGTCTCCGTCATCTCCACCATAAAGGTGGACTCGCCTCTTGATAAATTATCAGAAGCACCTACCCTGGTAAATATCTTATCAACGATCCCAATTTTTGCAGTCTTGACAGGAACAAAACTTCCAATTTGAGCCATCAATACAATCAAAGCAGTTTGTCGTAACAAGGCAGACTTACCCGCCATATTAGGGCCGGTAATAATTAAAACCTGCTGTGATTCATTGTCCAGATAGATATCATTAGGCACATAATTTTCACCAACAGGCAACTGTTTTTCAATAACCGGGTGGCGCCCATCTTTTATATCAATGATGGTGGTGTCATTCACTTCCGGCTTATTATACCTGTTAGACTTTGCAACCACTGCAAATGAAAGGAGGCAATCCAACACCGCGATCACTCTTGCGTTTTGTTGTATCTGTGCTATAAAGTCAGAAGCATTCAGCACTAAGTCCTGAAAAAGTTTCTGCTCTATTACCGTTAGCTTTTCTTCTGCATGCAGAATTTTCTCTTCATAAGTTTTTAACTCTTCCGTGATGTATCGCTCAGCGTTAACCAGAGTTTGCTTTCTTATCCATTCAGACGGCACCTTGTCTTTGTGTGCGTTGCTTACCTCCAGGTAATAACCGAATACTTTATTATAGGAAATTTTTAATGAGGTGATTCCCGTCTTTTCAACTTCTCTCTTCTGAATCTTTACCAAATAGTCCTTCCCTGAGAATGCAATGCTGCGGAGTTCATCCAGTTCTTCATTCACTCCTTTTTTGATTATACCCCCCTGATGCATCAACATGGGAGCATCCTCTTTCAGCTCTCTCTCAATCTTATCCAATAAAAACTCACATCGCTCCAACTGGTCTCCTAGTTTTTTCAATGCCATCGATGGCTGCACAGAGAGTAAATCCTTAATGGGTAGAACGGCCTGCAGCGATCTTTTCATCTGAATCATTTCTCGTGGATTGATTCTACCTACTGCTACTTTTGAAATTAACCGCTCCAAATCCGCAATGTGGCTGAGTTGCTCAACGATTTTTTCTAAGAGATCATCCTCCTGAAGAAAAGTCTCCACCACATCCAGGCGCTCTTGCACGGCAGATCTTTCTTTTAAAGGAAGGATCATCCACTTGCGCAATTGTCTTGACCCCATTGCAGTAACAGTATGATCCAGAATTTGAATAAGCGGCACCCCCCCATCTTGTTGAGGATTTACAATTTCTAAATTGCGAATCGTAAACTTATCCAGCCACACATACTTATCTTCATCTATTCTTGATATGGAGGAAATATGATGCGTCTCTTTGTGCTCAGTGGCTTCCAGATAATGAAGAATGGCTCCAGCCGCAACAATGGCTTCCGCCATTCCATCAATACCAAAGCCCTTTAAATTGGCAGTCTTAAATTGAGTGATCAGTTTTTCGTAGGTATAGTCAGAGGCAAAAACCCACTCGTCCAAAGCAAAAGTGGCATACTCTTCTCCAAACTGACTTTCAAATTTTTCTCTATGGGGTTTACTGAAAATAATTTCGGCTGGGGAGAAGCTTTGAATTAATTTAAATACATAAGTTTCACTTCCCTCTGCTGCATAGAACTCTCCAGTGCTTATATCCAAAAAAGCGATGCCTAATAAATTCCTGCCTGCATGGATAGAGGCCAAAAAATTGTTTTGCTTCTTCTCAAGTACGTTGTCGTTAAAAGAAACTCCTGGCGTCACCAATTCCGTTACTCCACGCTTTACAATACCTTTTACAAACCGCGGATCTTCCAATTGATCACAAATGGCCACACGATGACCAGCCCTTACCAACTTAGGTAAATAAGTATCCAATGAATGATGAGGGAAGCCAGCTAACTCTATCTCGGATGCGGATCCACTTCCTCTTTTAGTGAGCACAATGTCGAGCACCTTGCTTGCCCTAATGGCATCTTCACCAAAGGTTTCATAAAAGTCTCCTACCCGAAATAATAGCAATGCCCCAGGGTATTTCACCTTAATGGCATTGTATTGTTTCATTAATGGGGTTTCGGAAGAGCTGGAAGCCATGAAGGGCAAAGATAAAATCCGTGAGCTAGATGCAAGGGGGATGGTAGAATTATATTCTATTTCTCAGCTACAATCAACCACATTTTATCTCCCTTGATTTTTTCACGATCGATATAGGGATCTTTTTTAAATACAATCTTGAACCCCGCCTTTTGAAGGTCTTCCATGGCATAGTTCATCCCCAGCTCATGCCGTCTTTCTTGTTCTGCCCTTGATAAACTTCTACGATCAGTAGCAATTGGCTCACAGATAATAAGCCTCCCACCAGTCTTAAGCGCTGCTTTAATGTGCTTGAGCATATCATCATGGTCATCCATTTCATGGTAAGTGTCAATAATTATTGCCCCTGATAAAGTATTTAAGGGCAAATGCGGGTTGTCGTAATCTCCCTTTATGGTTGTCACATTGGTAATTCCTTCGTCATTTAGGATTTCATTCAATTTATCCAGTCGGTTTTGCTGGACATCTACGGCATAGACTTTACCAGCCTTTCCCACTACTTTGGTCAACTTCATGGTCATATAGCCCTCATGGCTCCCAATATCCCCAACCCTGTCTCCTTGTTTCAAATTAAGATGGGCAATGATATTCTCGGCTTGTTGCCATTGGTCACGTTCCTTCCATGCGTTTTGGGTGTAAATATTTTTCCATTGATCCTGTGCATGGGCAAACCCCGTGAAAAGTAAAAGCGCCAAAATTTGAATTGTCCTCATAGTATTACCAAACGACTATTTCTATTTTACAGTTGCGAAAATCACTCTATTGAACTTAAAGTAGTTTTTTCATTCTACTTTTGCGATGTGAAAAAATTAAAACTAGAAGAGCTAGGAAGAATTTCTACTGAAGAGTATAAAACTGCCGCCAAGCTGCCGGTTGTCATAGTTCTGGACAATGTACGGAGCCTTCATAATGTTGGATCTACTTTTAGAACCGCAGATGCGTTTCGGGTTGGTAAAATTTTTCTGACGGGAATTACAGGACAACCCCCGCATAGAGAAATTCAAAAAACTGCCCTTGGCGCTACAGAGTCTGTAAACTGGGAATACCATCAAAGTGCAGGCGAATTGGTTAAAAAACTCAAATCAGAAGGGTATACATTAATTATCATTGAACAGACTTCAGATAGTTTAGCACTGCAGGATTTTGCTCCCACGACAGACGGAAAATACTGTCTGGTTTTTGGGAATGAAGTAAATGGGGTAAGTGAAGAAGTAATAGAACACGCCCACTTGGCTGTCGAAATTCCGCAATCCGGCACCAAGCATTCCATCAACGTGTCAGTTTGTGTGGGTATCGTTGTGTGGGAGATGGCTAAAAAATTTATTTCGCCCGCATCGTGATACAATGCCAATGAGATAGAGTCAACTATTATTCGCATTTTTGCAAAGCATCTTAAAATATGTCAGACAGATACAATCAAAGAGGAGTTTCCGCATCTAAAGAAGATGTACATAAAGCAATAAGCAAACTGGACAAAGGTTTGTACCCGAAGGCGTTTTGTAAGATTGTAGAAGATCATCTTGCTGGTGATCCTGAATATTGCACAGTAATGCATGCAGATGGCGCTGGCACGAAATCATCGCTCGCTTATATCTATTGGAAAGAAACCGGAGACCTCTCTGTGTGGAAAGGGATAGCACAAGATGCCATCATCATGAATGTGGATGACTTGCTGTGTGTTGGCGCAACCAATAACATTTTGCTTTCTTCCACCATTGGCCGGAACAAGAACCTAATTCCCGGTGAGGTCATTGCAGAAATAATTAATGGTACTGAAGAGGTTCTCGACACTTTGCGAACGCATGGCATGAACATAAAAAGCACTGGTGGAGAAACGGCTGATGTTGGGGATCTCGTGCGCACAATCATTGTTGATAGCACGGTAACTGCTCGCATGAAACGGAGTGAAGTGATCTCCAATGATAATATTAAACCGGGCGATGTAATCGTTGGGCTAGCTTCTTCGGGGCAAGCTACTTATGAAAACGAATACAATGGTGGCATGGGGAGCAATGGCCTTACCTCCGCGCGTCACGATGTGTTTTCCAATATTTATCGCGATAAGTATCCCGAATCATTCGACAACAACGTTTCTTTGGATCTGATCTATAGCGGAGACTGCAAGCTCACCGATACCATCGATGGTGCCCCTGTGAATGCAGGAAAATTAGTACTATCCCCTACTCGCACTTATGCGCCTATAATCATTGAGATCTTAAAAAGCCTTCGCAGTCAAATACATGGACTTGTGCATTGCAGCGGTGGTGCCCAAACAAAAGTGTTGCACTTTATTGAAAACCTTCACATCATAAAAGATAATCTCCTCCCCATTCCTCCATTATTCAAATTGATCCAACAACAATCAGGTACAGACTGGAAGGAGATGTACAAAGTATTTAACATGGGGCATCGTATGGAAATCTACCTTGAAGAAAAATATGCTCAAGAAGTTATTGCGATCTCCAATTCATTTGGCGTGGATGCACAGGTGATTGGTCGAGTGGAGAATTCATCTCAAAAGCAGGTAACCATTAAAACTGAAGTAGGAGAATTCCAGTACTAATTGTTTAATAATCTGTTCCTGATAACCCTCTTGCTGGCGCTTCTCCCCAAATATTTTTCCCCCGACTGCCAGAAGTGGGGATTGTAATATCTGAAATGGCTGTGTAGTCAGATCCGTTCTTTTCAAAAGACTGGACAATTTGAACAGGATTATTTTCTTCACCATTTAAATTGGCCTGTGTGTATACTCCTGTACGAATAGTCTCTGTTGCTCCACCAGGTAAAGTGCCTTTCTCCAAAGTAAATTTTGATGTAAAGGTCACATTATCAGATATACCCTCATAATATCTAAAAGCCAGGCCGTACAGGCCATCTGGAGCTGGTGTTGTAATAGTAATTTTTTCAAAATCAGTTCCTATTGAAGTAGATGCCGTTAAAAAAATTGGTCCATCTTCCGGATCAATAAAAAATATAATCAAATCCATGTCCACATCACCAGGAGTGCCATCTCCAGAGTCCCATGACAAATCAATGCTTAAAGATTTCTCAACCTCATCATTTTCCCGGATGACTAACAAGTGTGAAATCTCATCCTCAATTTCAGAAGGTAAAGCATTACCTGTAATGCGCGCAAGACTTATTTCCAGAGTTTCACCAAGTATGCCTGCCAAATCAATCAGGCTCTGATCAAATTCAAATTCCGTATCATCGATAAGGGTTATTGATAAGTCTCCAGCAGTAGTACCCTCCAAAATAGTGGCACTTGCCGTTGTTTCGTAATCGGTATCGATCTGTGCAGACCCTGTAAGTGTAAAGTCAATAACGATATCGCGATAAGCAGGCTTATCAAGGTTGAGCGTAATTAAAGCCAAGCCTTCATTTTCTGAAACGATAGTCACCTTGCTTGCAAAAGTTAAGGTTGCTGGTGGCGGTACCTCTTCCTCCTTACAAGAAGTAAACTGTAGTAAAATAGCAAGGAGTGTAAAAAGGATTAAGAGTTTTCTCATAGGGTCACTGGGTTATGGGA
This sequence comes from Cyclobacteriaceae bacterium, assembly GCA_040216665.1. GTDB lineage: Bacteria > Bacteroidota > Bacteroidia > Cytophagales > Cyclobacteriaceae > ELB16-189. Next base: position 120,920 of record JAVJOQ010000015.1, read on the forward strand.
TGCATTACATTTGGCAGAAAGCCAGCCCAATAATTAGTTATTGACCTACCAATTGAGAAAGATCCGACAACAATAAAACTACGATTATTGCTGGATACTCAACTCCCGTCTAAAGGGTTATTCTTGAGGTGAAATCAGCGAAGCTAATTTTCGTTTTTGAAGTACTTGTCTTCATCAAACTCATCGAAATTCTTCTTTTGTACAATTCCGATTTCTAGTATTTTAAACTCTGTTCTACGATTGCGTTGGCGTCCTTCAGGGTTATCTGTGCCATCAGGGTTAGTGTTTCTTGCGATGGGTTTTTCTTCTCCATATCCCTTGGCCACCAATCTGTCCGGCGCAATTCCTTTGGTAATCAAATAAGCAACGGTAGATTCCGCTCTCCGCTGTGAAAGCTGAATATTATACGAGTTAGAGGCAATACTATCTGTATGAGAACTCAATTCGATTTTAATTTCAGGATTATCGGTTAATAGGTCAACCAACTTGTCGAGTTCATTTGCGGCATCTGACCGTATGTCCGACTTGTCCAAATCAAAATAAATATTGTTGAGCACAAAAATTTTATTCTTCTCCAATTTGTCAAGCACCATAAGTGTATCGAGCGTTACATTGGTCACTAACTCTTTTAATGATTCAAGAGGTATAGACTTTCCGTTGGTAGTGTATGACTGTCTCTTCACGAGATAACCGTCAGTTTCACCCACTAGGGTATAGTCTTCATTCTCATATACTCGGAATAAAAACTTACCATCATTTCCAGTCACAAAATCCTGCATCACTTCTCCTCTTACATCTAGAAGTGTAACTTTTGTATTGGCCAATACTTCCAGTGTGCTGTCCTGTTTCGGTGTCATCGTAATACCCTGAAGATAGTAGTTGACCACCTTTAAATTCGGATCTTCATTAATGAAAGTATAAATATCGTCATCCCCTTTGCCTCCATCGCGATTGGAAGTGAAGAACCCTCTATCTGGCTTAAATAAAAATATACCAAAGTCATCGCTGTTGGAGTTCATGGGTTGCCCCAGATTCTCTACCACATTTCTTCCGTTAGCTCTTTTTATTTCAAACATATCCAGCATACCGTAGCCAGGATGGCCATCGGAAGCAATGAAGAGCTTGTTGCTTTCACTCACATAGGGAAAAGTTTCATTACCTGAGGTGTTGATGTCTGGCCCCATGTTTCTCACTCTTGAGAAGCGACCACGGGAATCCATGTGTGCAGTATAAATATCAAGACCACCAAAGCCGCCTTTTCTATTAGAGGAAAAATATAAAGTGCGTCCATCAGAGCCAAAAGCAGGAGTCGACTCCCAAGAGTCAGGTTGATTGATATTAATTTGCCTAGGCTCTTCCCATTCGCCATTCCTAAAGCGAGACATATACAAATCTACGTCAGGGTTTCCTTTTCGTTTTCCGGTATTCCCTTTGGCGAAAATCATAATCCTGCCATCAGGCGAAAACGTTACGCAGCCATCATTGACATTAGGAGTATTTATTCTTTCGGGAAGCGGAGCCAGCGTACTCAAATCTACATTAGCGCCAGAAGTTTGAGCTTTGTACAATTTTGTGAAGGGCGTTCCAGTAGCCAAGTAAATCCGACTATCATCCCGGCTCGCAGTAAAGTAAAGCTCTCCATTTAGATAGGCGGGAGAGTACTCACTCAATGGGGTATTTATTGCATCAAGGTTTTTCACCTTGTAATAGCTTTGTTTTCTTGATAGTTCGTCTATATAATTTAGTCCATCGATCTCTCTTTGTATCCGCCCCTTAAAGTCTTCATCCTTAGTGGTCACTACCAAGTCTTCCAGCTGGGATTTTGCTTCATTGTATTTCCCATTTGCCTTTAGCGCCTGAGAATAATACAGCATAACAGAATCTCTGTTTACCTCACGGCCTTTGGCTTTTGCATAGAATGGTTCCGATTCCTTAATCCGATTGGATAGCCTGTAAGATTCCGCCACATAGTAGTTGGCTTTGCTGTTGTTAGGGTCTTTTTCCAGAACAGACTTATAGTAAGTGATTACATTTTGGTACTTCCCAAAACGCAATGACTTCATCGCCTTTTTCTCTGGACCACAGCCCAGCAGCAAAATGAATACAAAAAATGATACTGCCCCTAACCTCATATTCTCATCAAAAAGCAGATAAAATTACAAAAAAGAAAATGCTCTTAGGCTAACGTGCTTTTAGGTAGATATCTCGCCAGCCACGAGTCAGCTGCTGCTACCTCCCAATTTTGAAGGTATTCAGCCTTGGTTGCCACCATATTATTAAACGTAACCGTTGAGGCGTTTAGCATTCCTTGACCAAATAATTCTTTCAATTTGGTCATCGGATAAAGAGAAATCTTCTTATCAATTAGAAATGCCACCTCCGTTCTGGCAAAAAAATCAATCTCCATTTTATCCCCCAGCTCCTTCAGCACGCGCACAGAACCATCAATAGAGCAACCACTGGCGCCACCAGAATTTTCGTCCACAGCCAAAATTATGAAATGATTGTATGCAATATCAAAAGATGTTTTCAGCGGGGATCCATGGGCTTGCCATTGCGAGCAAAATGCTTTCAATACTGCAGCCACCTCCTTCGATTCGGAAGCAGTTATTTCTCTATTCGTCTGGTAAACCCAAACTCTTGCTTGATCTGATATCTCGTTGAAAGGAATAAACATATTTTACCTCTTTTCTTATAAACCCTGTGATTCCGCTATTAGTTCAGCCAAATCCTTAACCTGAACTTCATTTTCTTTCTCCTTATTCTTTACCCCATCACTCATCATTGTCATACAAAAAGGGCAGGCAACAGCAACAGTAGTAGCACCTGTTTGCAATGCTTCTTCTGTGCGTTCAACATTAATGTCCTTATTCCCTTTTTCTGGTTCTTTGAACATTTGTGCGCCACCAGCACCACAGCACAAACCAGTAGTTTTACAGCGCTTCATTTCTACCAAATCAGCATCCAAAGACTCCAACACCTTGCGAGGAGCCTCATATACGCCATTGGCTCTACCCAAGTAACAAGAATCGTGGTAAGTGATCTTCTTCCCTTTGAATGCCCCTCCCTCCTTCATCTTCACTCTACCCTCATTGATCAGCTGCTGCAAATACGTGGAGTGGTGAATTACTTCATAGTTGCCCCCCAATTCCGGGTACTCATTTTTGATGGTATTAAAGCAATGTGGACAGGCAGTTACAATTTTTTTGATGTTGTAGCCATTCAAAACGGTAATGTTGCTCATCGCCTGCATTTGAAATAAAAATTCATTGCCTGCTCTACGCGCAGGGTCACCAGTGCAAGTCTCCTCAGGTCCTAGCACCGCAAACTTGATCCCCACTGTAGATAATATTTTTACAAACGCCTTTGTTACTTTCTTATACCTGTCATCAAACGAACCTGCACAGCCTACCCAGAAAAGGATTTCAGGGGCTTCATTATTGGCTACCATCTCGGCTACCGTGGGAACAGCGTAGTTCTCTTCGCTCATTGCTATGATTTAGATTTTAATTCATTGGCCCAATTGAACCTGTCACTTGCAGGAAATTTCCATGGGGCAAAACTTGTTTCAATATTTTGAAACATCGCGTTCCATTGGGCTGGAGACCCCGACTCTTCCATCGCTACATATCTTCTCATTTCTAAAATAATCTCCAAAGGATTAATTAAAACTGGACAAGCCTCTACACAGGCATTGCAACTCGTACAGGCATTGATCTCTTCCTTTGTAATGTAGTCTCCCAGCAAAGATTTACCATCTTGTAAACCTGGCCCTCCAGCCGCCACGCTTTTGCCAACTTCTTCCATTCTATCACGTGTATCCATCATGATTTTTCGTGGAGAAAGCATTTTTCCGGTTAGGTTAGCCGGGCACTCTGAAGTACACCTGCCACACTCAGTACAAGCATAGGCGGCCATCAGGTTAGCTCTTGTCAGGTCATTAACATCTTTTGCTCCAAACCTCCCAGGCTCTCCAGCCGGTGTTTCCGCAGTTCCCAGGCCAAGCATTGATTTCACTTCGTTGGTGACAACAGGCATATTATTTATATGACCTTTTACTTCCAGCTTAGAAAAATAGGTACTGGGGAAAGCCAGAAAAATATGAAGGTGCTTTGAGTAAGTCACGTAAAGTGCAAAACCTAAAATACCTACTATATGGAACCACCATGCCGATCGCTCCAAGACAATTAGGGCAGATGTACTAAGCCCATCAAAAAGAGGCATTAAAAAAGAACTAAAAAACAGTCTGCCTGTCTGCACATAATGGTCATCCCTTGATTGCAACAGTTGATCGGATGCATTCATGGTAAGAATTGCCAGCATTAAAGTAACTTCTATCACCAGAATCAAATTTCCATCAAGTCTTGGCCATGAAGTCATCTCCGCTGACCAGAAACGCTTAATTCTCAAAACGTTTCTTCTGATCAAAAAGACCACACAAGAAACAAGTACTGCCACCGCCAGAAACTCAAAGAAGTTCATGAGCACTGGGTATAAGTCACCCAACAACGGAGCAAATAGACGGTGGGTACCCAATAATCCATCCAAAATAAACTCCAACACCTCTAAGTTGATAATGATAAAACCAGCATAAATCCAAAAATGGAGGAAGGCTGGGATAATTCTTTTAAACATTTTTTTCTGCCCAAAGGCAATCAAAAGGACGTTTCTCCATCGGGCTGAAGTGGCCCCGTTAAGAGGAGTTGGCTTTCCCAATTGTATATTGGACATGATCCTGATAACTCTTTTCCAGATAAAGAAGGAGGCAACAACCAGGGTAATAAAAAACAAAACTTGCTGAACTACGGCCATGGGACGAAAATAGGTGACATAATTCTCTTAACCAGAAAAATATAGCCAATTTTTGCGGCAAAACTAAATTTGTCTAGTTTTGTGCCCCGCTCAAACAGAGTGGAAAGTTTTCGGTGACGTAGCTCATCCCGATAGTTATCGGGAGGTAGAGCAAAGGACTGAAAATGTTCTGGACCAAATGGTGACGTAGCTCAGTTGGTAGAGCAAAGGACTGAAAATCCTTGTGTCGGGGGTTCAATTCCCTCCGTCACCACAAATGCCTCCTTTCTCTAAGGGAGGCATTTTTTTATGGATCATGGAATGCTTTGTTTATATTCTTCAAAGTCAGAAAAACGGTTCTTTTTATAAGGGATCTACTGACAATCTTTTAAGAAGATTTAATCAACACAACAACGATAAAGATTTTGCCACTCGAAGGTTTCTACCTTGGAATTTGGTGTGGTATACCAAATGCCTCCTTAAAATTTAGGGAGGCATTTTTATTTAAGCACAATAGCTTCTGCGGCTACATAAGCAGTAGTCCAGGCCGACTGAAAATTAAACCCACCTGTTTCTCCGTCAATATCCAGCACTTCTCCGGCAAAATAGACTTCTGGGACCATTTTACTTTCCATTGTATTAAGATCAATTTCATCAAGTCTTACTCCTCCGCAGGTAACAAATTCTTCCTTAAAAGTGGTTTTGCCTTTAATTCTAAATTCGCACCTCACCAGATTTTCAATCAACCTATTCAAGTTCTTCTTAGGTATCTCGCCCCAAATCTTCAGCTCATCAATTTCGGACAACAAGCACAATTGCGCCCATAACCTGTTGGGCAATCCATATAAAGCATGTCCTGTAATTCTTTGCTTAGGATGTTCTAGTCTGTAAGAATTTAGAAAATCTCTAACTCCCTCTTCAGTGTTGCCTGACCAATTAACAAGTGCAGTGAATGTATATTTTTTTTGATACAGATAGTCCGCTGCCCAGGACGAAAGCTTAATAACAGCAGGCCCACTCAATCCCCAATGGGTTATTAAAACTGGCCCTGACTCTTTATATTTAGTTCCAGCAATTTGCACTGATGCTTTTTCTACGGATACACCCATTAAATCTTTAAACTCCTTTCCACTGTCATTGAAAGTAAAAAGAGATGGAATGGGATTGACAATTGAATGTCCCAATTGTTCAATCCATTGATAGGCTGAATGCTTTGATGAACCACCATTGGCAACTAGTATTTTCTTCGCCTTATACTTTCTTTGGTTGGAATCAATAACCAAAAATTCATCACCTTCCCGTTCTACCATGACTACTTCACATTTTTTTTCAATTTCAATCTTCACCCTGTTTGCTTCCGAAAGGAAACACTCTATAATCGTTTCTGATTGATTGGTGGATGGAAACATTCTCCCATCCGCTTCCGTTTTGAGTTTTACCCCTCGTTGATCAAACCACGCCACTACATCTTTGGCTTGAAAAAGTCTGAATAGTTTTTTCAATTCCCGTTGCCCTCTTGGATAATGTTTGGATAACGGAGTAGGCTCAAAGCAATGGTGCGTCACATTACACCGACCTCCACCAGACACCCTTACTTTAGATAAAAGTTTGTTGGTTTTTTCAAGAATAAGTATGCTCAGGTTTGGGTTGTTTGTAGCTGCGTTGATTGCGCCAAAGAAGCCTGCTGCTCCTCCTCCAATTACAATTAAGTCAAACGACCTCATTAAGGGGATTCATTAGCCCACTTCAATTTGTCCGCGAACCAAGTCTTCAAATGTATCGCGCTGGCGGATCAGATGTGCTTTCCCATTTTTGACCATAACCTCAGCTGGTCTCAATCTTGAATTGAATGTAGATGCCATTGAGTAACCATAAGCCCCTGAGTTCTTAAGCGCCAGTACATCACCTTCACGAACTTCACTGATTTTTCGATCCGCCCCGAAAGTATCTGTTTCACAAATATTTCCCACCACAGTATATACTTTTTGACTTCCAGCAGGATTGGTTACATTAATGATCTCGTGGTATGCATCATACATCATTGGTCGAATGAGATGATTTAATCCAGAATTGACCCCTGCAAAAGTTACGGACGGGGTAGATTTAACTACGTTAGTTGTCACTAGCAATGAACCAGCTTCACTTACAATATATTTTCCAGGCTCAATCCACAATTCAAGTTTGCGGCCATAACTTTCGTAAAATATTCTGAAAGCCTTCCCAAGCTGTAACCCAAGATCATATACATTGGTAATCATATCACCTTCTTTGTAGGCTACTTTAAATCCACTGCCAAAATCAATGAACTTAAGAGAAGGAAAATCTCTTGCCACCCCAAATAAAATCTCAGACATTTTGAGGTACACATCAGTTTCCGATATCTCTGAGCCTGTATGGATATGAAGTCCATTAATATTGATGTTGTATTTACCTACTATATCCATAATCTGTGGCATCTGGAAAACTGAAATGCCAAATTTTGAATTACCGTGCCCGGTAGAAATTTTGTAATTACCACCTGCCAGTATGTGAGGGTTTAGCCGAATACAACATGGATAATCCCCCTTGAATTTTTTTCCGAATTTTTCAAGTACCGAAAGGTTGTCCAGATTGATGTAAACACCCATCTCTACTCCAGCCACAATCTCATCAAAGTCGACACAACTTGGTGTAAACATGATGTCATCTGGTTTAAACCCTGCCTTCAACGCCAGTTTGGCTTCATTGAGAGAAACCACATCAATGCCACATCCTTGCTGCTGAATATGTTTTAGGATGGAAATATTGGTGAGGGCTTTAGCGGCATATTTTATTTTTAGATCGCTATCAGAAAAAGCATTTGTAAGGCTTTGAATCTGTTTTGATATTTTCTCAGTATCATAAATGTAAAGAGGTGTGCCAAATTCTTTACAAATGTCAAGCACATTGAGTCCCTGAATCTTATAAGTGCCGTTAATCAATTCCATTGTTGGTACCGTATATTAAATAGCCTCACTAATATTGTAAGTGCAATCAACAAATATATCATGAATGCCTTCGGCATTCGTATCTTCGAGCCTGAATTTTAATTTGAAATGAGTTATGGAATTATTCTTTAGGGAATTGGGTCAAGGTTCACCTCTTATTATTCTTCATGGCCTATTCGGGTCATCTGACAATTGGTATAGCTTATCAAAAATTTTCGCAGAGAAGTATACGGTATACGTTGTGGATCAGAGAAACCATGGACAATCTCCGCATGACTCAACGCACGACTATAAGGCGCTGACCGATGACCTCAATGAATTCATTGAAGATCATAATATTGAAAAACCGATAATAATAGGGCACTCAATGGGCGGAAAAACAGCTATGAATTTTGCCATAAGGTTCCCAGAAAAGTTATCAAAACTTATTATCGTTGATATTGTGCCTAAGCCATACCCCGTTCACCACGATTCAATTTTAGAGGGGCTCAAGGCCATTGACCTTAGCCAACTTGAGTCAAGAGGTCAGGCGGATGAAATTCTTGGGAAGTTTGTCCCCGAACCAGCCGTAAGGCAATTTCTTCTTAAAAACCTTGCGCGAGATGAGCATCAAAATTTTGAATGGAGAATTAACATTCCTGTATTAGAATCACATATTGACGACATGGGGGTGGCACTACAATATAATGGTCAGTTTGAAGGCCCCACACTTTTTATTGTTGGTACAAAATCAAATTATTTTGAGTCGGGTGACGAGGTGACTATAAAGTCATTTTTCCCAGATGCAGAAATCGCAACATTGAATACAGGCCATTGGGTTCAGGCGGAAAATCCTAAAGATTTTATGGAAACAGTTTTTGACTTCGTGAACAAATAAAAATAAATTGGAAGCATGAAGGCCAAAGGAAAATTATACCTGATCCCAACAGTTATCGCTGATAAAACTGCCCATAAAGTTATCTCTCCCAACGTAAGGGATATCCTAAAACCCATTCGCTTTTTTCTTGTTGAAGACATCCGCACTGCAAGAAGGTATTTAAGTAGCCTATCCATTTTTGAAAGTATCGAACAACTCTACTTTAATACGCTCGACAAAAACACTACCGAAACTGAACTCCCTCAGCTGATGAGTCCATTGTTTGAAGGAAAACCCATTGGTATCATTTCCGAATCAGGTTGCCCCGGAGTAGCAGACCCCGGCTCTCTTGCCGTGCGCTATGCGCATCAAAATGGGATTCCTATAGAACCACTAGTTGGTCCTTCCAGTATTTTACTTGCATTAATGGCTTCCGGCCTTAATGGCCAACGATTTGCGTTTAATGGATACCTGCCTGTGGAGGCTCAAGAAGCATCTCAGTCCATTAAAAAATTTGAGGGTGAGTCCAAAACAAAAAATCAAACACAAATTTTTATAGAGACACCGTATCGGAATAATGCCCTTATCAGCCATTTACTTAAATCTTTACATGACGAAACCTTGTTGTGCATTGCGGTCAATATTACCGGTGATTTGGAGATGATTAAGACGCAAACCGTAAAAGCATGGAAGTCCACTGAAATAACATTGCCTAAGGAGCCAGCGCTGTTCCTATTTCAGGCGTTCTAAAGTTTTGTTTTAAGGTCATACCGCCTAAATTTGCCGCTTAAATTTCAACAATTTCATATGCCTTATTTATTCACCTCAGAGTCAGTTTCAGAAGGCCACCCGGACAAAGTCTCTGATCAAATTTCAGATGCACTTATCGATTACTTTTTGGCCTATGATGCCAATTCTAAGGTAGCCTGCGAAACGTTAGTAACGACAGGTCAGGTTGTACTTGCAGGTGAAGTAAAGTCAGAAGCCTACTTGGATGTTCAGGATATTGCGAGAGAAGTAATTCGAAAAATTGGATATACCAAAAGTGAGTATATGTTCGAGGCCAATTCCTGTGGAATTCTTTCTGCCATTCACGAACAATCACCAGATATCAATCAGGGTGTTGAAAGAAAGAAGAAGGAAGATCAAGGTGCTGGCGATCAGGGGATGATGTTTGGCTATGCAACCAACGAGACTGACAACTTCATGCCATTACCGCTGGAGCTCGCTCATCTTATCCTTAGAGAACTTGCTGCGATCAGAAAAGAGGGCAAGACAATGACTTACCTTCGTCCAGATGCGAAGTCGCAGGTTACAATTGAATACGATGATGATAAGAAGCCGCAGCGAATTGACACCATTGTAATTTCAACACAACACGATGACTTTGGCAATGATAGCGCAATGCTAAAGAAAATAAGGCAAGATATGGTTTCAATCCTTATCCCAAGAATCAAGAAAAAATTACCAAAGAGAATTCAAAAACTCTTTACCGATAAGATTCAATACCACATCAATCCTACAGGTAAATTTGTTATCGGTGGCCCGCATGGCGACACTGGACTTACTGGAAGAAAAATTATCGTAGATACCTACGGAGGAAAAGGAGCCCACGGTGGTGGTGCTTTCTCTGGAAAAGACCCTTCAAAAGTAGACCGCTCCGCTGCTTACGCTACGCGCCATATTGCTAAAAACATGGTGGCTGCTGGAATTTGTGATGAGGTATTGGTGCAAGTGGCGTATGCCATTGGAGTAGCCAAACCAGTGGGTTTATATATAGACACCTATGGAACTTCTAAAGTGAAAATGAATGATGGTGCAATCGCCCAGAAGATTTCTAAAATCTTTGACATGCGCCCTTATTTTATTGAGAACAGATTCAAACTCCGTTCACCTATCTATAGCGAGACGGCTGCTTATGGACATATGGGCCGTGAACCAAGAATAGTAGAGAAGGTATTTAATAAAGGGAAGAAGAATCAAATAAAATTGAGGGTTGAGCTATTCCCTTGGGAGAAACTTGACTTTGTTGATACACTGAAGAAGGCTTTCAAAGTGTAACACCAAAAAACCACAAAATAAAAAGGCTCCATTTCCGGAGCCTTTTTTTTATACGCGGCCGTTAGTGACTTTAGCCTTAAATTTTTTTATCTGTTTTCGCAGGGCTTCTGTAGCCAAATCTGTGGCTGCCTCAAAAGATGCGGCTTGTTCTTTTGCAAACAATTGACTCCCCGGCACCTTCAATTTAATCTCTACAGTTTTATTTTCTACTCCTTCATTATTTACTCTGAGAAAGACTTCTCCATCTACCATTCGATCATAAAACGTCTCCAACTTATCCACTTTTCTTTGAATAAAATCAATCAACTTCTGGTCTGCATCAAAATGAATCGAATGAACTTGCAACTTCATACACAAAAATTTAAAGGTTAAACAATTTTTTTATCCTGATTAAATAAGAACCCATCAGGCAGGTTTTTTCATTGTTATAAACAACATTGGTTTAACGGATAATTTACTAAAACTTATGCTTTGGGATGCGCCTGATCAAAAACTTTCTTCAATTTCTCCATTGAATTATGGGTGTATACTTGAGTGGCAGCCAAACTCGTATGGCCGAGCAAATCTTTTACCGCATTGATCTCTGCCCCTTTATTTAATAAATGAGTGGCAAACGAATGACGCAACACATGTGGGCTCCTTTTCTCCACTGAGGTAAATTTGTCCAGGTATTTCCGCACCAGTCGATACACCATCATGGGATAGACAGGCTCACCAGAATTACTCACAAATAGAAAATGATGATCCCTTTTACTCACATCTCTATCTCTGACCATTCTATATCCCTCAATTATTGAAACGATACCTTTTGAAAAAGGGATTACTCTTTCCTTATTTCTTTTCCCCAAAACTTTGATGGTGCGCTCATGTAAGTTGACGTTCTGATCCTTTAACCCAATTAGCTCCGACAATCGAATCCCTGTGCCGTAGAATAACTCTATTATCAAACGATCTCTATGACCTTCCAAAGTGGCTTCGAATTCTAAATTATCCAGAAGCTTGGTCATATCTTCTTCATGAACAAAGTTGGGAAGTTTTTTGGCTGTCTTGAGCACCTTGATCTTTTGCATCGGATCTTTTTCAATCGCCTCTTGCTTAAGACAAAATTTAAAGAAACTCCGAAGGCAGGCTATTTTTCTATTGATAGATCTCGGATCGAGTTTGGCTTCTACAAGGCTAACAATCCATGATCTGATGGTTCCATAAGTAGCCAGCTCCGGACTTTTTTCGTCATAAGAATTATCAAGAAATTTAGAAAATTGATGGATGTCCGTCTTGTAAGACGTGATTGTTTTTGGACTATACCTTTTTTCGTATTGAAGATATTTAAAAAATGAGTCCACCATTGCTTTCCACCCCTTCGTTGTAAAGCAATGTAAAAAAAATATCCCCTTAGGTAAAGTACCCAAGGGGATATGTTGATCTATTTCGAAACTATATTAATAGTTGTCGTTAGCGTACATTTTTTGCCTGTAGGCAGCACCCAACACCTCTTGTCTTCTCTTCACAGAAGGCTTTTCGAAAGCCGTTCTTGAGCGCAATTCCTTCAAAACACCCGTTTTTTCAAACTTCTTCTTGAAGCGTTTTAGGGCCTTGTCAATTGATTCGTTCTCTTTTACGTTGATAATCAGCATAATGTAAAATTTCTATTCGGGCTGCAAATATAGCCTCATCTACATGAGTTTTGCAAATTTTACTTCAAAACTGCCCTTGAAATCACCAATTTTTGAATTTCCGAAGTTCCTTCACCAATGGTGCAAAGTTTGGCATCTCTGTAAAATTTCTCCACAGGGAAGTCTTTGATGTACCCATAGCCACCAAATATTTGCACAGCATCGTTAGCCACCTCTACTGCGATCTCTGAAGCATAAAGCTTTGCCATGGCAGATTCTAAATTCACACTCCTTCCCCTATTCTTAAGGTCAGCAGCCCTAAAAGTAAGGAGCCTGGCTGCCTCCACCTTTGTGGCCATATCAGCCAGCTTAAATGAAATCCCCTGAAAAGAAGAAATGGGCTTATTGAACTGATGACGTTCCTTAGAGTATTGCAATGCCGCATCATATGCTCCCATCGCTATCCCAAGGCTAAGTGCTGCAATAGAAATTCTTCCTCCATCCAATACTTTAAGCGATTGTACAAAACCATCTCCCACCTGACCCATTACCTGGCTTTCGTGTACACGGCAGTCTGTGAAAATAAGTTCAGCTGTTTCAGAGGCACGCATTCCCAGTTTATTCTCCTTCTTGCCTGCGCTAAATCCTGGAGTTCCTCTTTCAATTATAAATGCAGTCATTCCATGAGAATCACCCACTTCACCAGTCCGCACGATCACAACAGCAACATCACCTGATTTACCATGAGTGATAAAGTTCTTCGCGCCATTAATTACATAATGATCTCCATCCTTAACAGCCACGGTGCGCATGTTTCCAGCATCAGAGCCTGTATTGGGTTCGGTAAGGCCCCAAGCGCCTATCCATTGGCCAGAAGCTAACTTGGGTAAATATTTTTTCTTTTGTTCTTCGCTGCCAAATTGCAAAATATGGCCTGTGCAAAGTGAATTGTGAGCCGCCACAGAAAGTCCAATTGAGCCATCAATTCTTGCTATCTCAGATACTGCGGTGACATATTCAGGATACCCGAATCCAGATCCTCCATATTCTTCAGGAACCAAAACTCCCATTAGTCCAAGCTCTCCCATTTTACGGAACAAAGGAACCGGAAACTCCTGGCTTTCATCCCAATCCATGATGTTGGGTTTGATCTCCAATTCACCAAAATCTTTGATCATCTGAGCAATCATCTTCTGGTTCTCAGATTCGTCAAAATTTATACCTACTGCTGGTTCTGTCATTGTTGCCATTTCTTCCTAATTTTTTTAAAGGGCCTCAAAAGTATTTTGTTAAAACGGAATAACCAAACGAATGTTAGTTTGGTGGCTATTTATTGCAAAATTCAATGCTCAACCACCTAAAACATCTATTTTTGCGCCTCATTTAAACTTCTATTGATTTATGAAAATTGCGGTTGTTGGAACTGGGTATGTAGGTTTAGTGACTGGTACTTGCCTGGCCGAAACTGGAAATACAGTAACCTGCGTAGATATCGATCAGGAGAAAGTAAAGACCCTGCAGGGAGGAAAAGTGACCATTTACGAGCCAGGACTCACTCCATTATTCGAAAGGAACATCAAACAGAACCGGTTGTTCTTTACCACCAACCTAAAGGAGGGCATCAAAGACGCAAAGATTATTTTTCTTGCCCTCCCAACTCCTCCCGGAGAGGATGGTTCTGCTGACCTAAAATACATACTGAAGGTATCTGACGATCTCGGAGCTATTCTGGAAAACTACACCGTCATAGTAGACAAGAGCACTGTGCCTGTGGGCACAGCTGAAAAAGTCAGAAGTGCAATCGCTTCAAATGCCAAGGTAGAATTTGATGTGGTTTCAAACCCTGAATTTTTAAGGGAGGGCGTGGCCGTTGATGACTTTATGAAGCCCGAGCGAGTGGTTGTTGGTACCAATTCGCCAAAAGCACAAAAATTGATGGAAGAATTGTACGCGCCATTTGTACGTCAGGGTAATCCGGTCATTTTCATGGACGAGCGCTCTGCCGAGTTGACAAAATATGCTGCTAACTCATTTTTAGCTACAAAAATCAGCTTCATGAATGAGATCGCTAACCTATGTGAACTATTGGGTGCTGATGTAGATGCCGTGCGCAAAGGAATAGGTTCTGACAGCAGAATTGGAAAACGTTTCTTGTTCCCTGGCATAGGGTATGGAGGAAGTTGCTTTCCAAAAGACGTACAGGCATTGGCAAAATCTTCTTCAGATGCCAATTATGATTTCAAGATTTTGAACTCGGTCATGGATGTAAATACGACTCAGCGACTTAAGCTCATGGATCGTGTAAAAAAACATTTCAAAGGAGATCTCAAAGGAAAAAAAATTGCTGTTTGGGGTTTGGCTTTTAAACCGCACACTGATGATATCCGGGAAGCTCCGGCCCTTTACAATATAGAATACCTGCTTGAAGAAGGGGCTACAGTAACTACACATGACCCAGAAGCCATGGACAATGTGAGGAAACTATTAGGCGAAAGAATTAGCTATTTCTCAAATCCCTATGATGCAGCAGAAGGAGCCGATGCGATTCTTATCGCTACAGAATGGCCGGAATTTAGGGCTCCAGACTTTGAAAAGTTATCTACGCTTTTGAAAAATAAGGTGATCTTTGATGGAAGAAATTTATACGATGTAAACGCCATGAAAGAGCTTGGCTTTACCTATACAAGCATTGGAAGAAAATCAGTATGAGTAAAAAAAGAATATTAATAACAGGAGGTGCAGGTTTTCTTGGATCTCACCTATGTGATAGGTATATCAAAGAAGGTTATCAGGTGATTGCCATGGATAATCTTATCACTGGTGATCTAAAAAACATAGAGCATCTTTTCAAACATCCAGACTTTGAATTTTCTCATTCTGATGTCTCGAAGTTTGTCCATGTTCCAGGAAAATTGGATTACATATTGCACTTTGCCTCACCTGCAAGTCCAATCGATTATTTGAAAATTCCTATACAAACATTAAAGGTTGGCTCCTTAGGAACACACAACTTATTAGGATTGGCATTGGCAAAGAAAGCCAGAATTCTTGTTGCCTCCACTTCGGAAGTTTACGGTGACCCGCTGGTTCACCCACAGGTAGAAGAATATTACGGCAACGTAGATCCAGTCGGACCGCGTGGTGTTTACGATGAGGCCAAGCGCTTTCAGGAAGCTATGACCATGGCCTATCATACTTTCCATGGACTAGAAACCCGTATCATCAGAATATTTAATACCTATGGCCCTCGCATGCGACTCAATGATGGAAGAGTACTTCCAGCGTTTATCGGACAAGCTTTGAGGGGTGAAGATTTAACCGTATTTGGAGATGGATCTCAGACAAGGTCATTTTGCTATGTAGATGATTTAGTAGAGGGCATTTACCGCCTTCTTCTTTCAGACTATCATTTGCCTGTAAATATTGGTAACCCGGATGAGATTACAATACTTCAATTTGCTGAAGAGATTGTAAAGCTTACTGGCACAACACAAAAAATAATCAGAAAACCTTTGCCCGTAAACGACCCTAAACAAAGACAACCCGACATTACTAAGGCCAAATCCATTTTGAAATGGGAACCAAAAGTAAATCGCGCTGAAGGATTGAAAATCACATACGACTACTTCAAATCCTTACCAAAGGATGTCTTGTTTGATCGCGATCACAAAAACTTCGAGCAATATATTAAATGAGTGCTAGGAAAATATTAATCACAGGTGGAGCTGGTTTTATTGGTTCGCATGTGGTTCGTTTGTTTGTCAATAAATATTCAGATTACGAAATAGTAAACCTGGACAAGTTGACTTATGCAGGAAATCTGGAAAATCTTCGGGACGTAGAAAAAAAATCCAACTATCGTTTTATCAAAGGTGATATTGTTGATGCAGCTGCAATGCTTGAATTATTCTCTGTCGAAAAATTTGATGGAGTAATTCACCTGGCCGCTGAGTCGCACGTTGACCGATCGCTTGAAAATCCCAATGAATTTGTAATGACCAACATCATTGGAACGGTCAACTTACTTCAAGCAGCTCTAAAAAGCTGGGATAACGACTCTTCAAAGCGATTTTATCATATCTCCACTGACGAAGTATACGGCTCTATAGATGGCGGTCTGTTTACAGAACATACTTCTATCGACCCACAATCCCCCTATTCATCGTCCAAAGCTGGAAGCGACCACTTTGTAAAAGCTTTTAACAACAGCTATAAACTGCCGGTATTAATAAGCCGTTGCTCTAATAATTACGGCCCCAATCATTTTCCTGAAAAGCTAATTCCGCTAATGATTAACAATATCCTGGAGAACAAGCCTCTACCTGTTTATGGGAAAGGAGAAAACATCAGGGATTGGCTGTACGTGGAAGATCATGCTAGTGCCATTGATGCAATTTTTCATAAGGGAACAACTGGTGATGTGTATAACATTGGCGGCAACAATGAATGGAGAAATATTGATCTTGTTAATTTCTTGTGTGCTTTGATGGACAAAAAGTTGGATAGAACTGAAGGCACTTCGGCTAAACTCATCACCTATGTAAAAGATAGACCAGGCCATGATTTGCGCTACGCCATTGATTCATCAAAACTGCAAAAAGATTTAAGCTGGGCACCCTCCCTCACTTTTGAAGTTGGTTTAGAAAAAACTGTTGACTGGTACCTCAATAACAAAGAATGGCTAAGCCACGTGACTTCAGGACAGTATAAAGAATACTACACCCAAATGTACAACAAGAGATGAAAGGAATAATTCTGGCTGGAGGATCTGGTACCCGCTTGCATCCATTAACATTGGTGATCAGCAAACAGTTAATGCCCTTGTATGATAAGCCGATGATTTATTATCCCCTTTCGGTATTAATGATGTCTGGCATTAAGGACATTCTTATTATTTCTACACCACAAGACTTACCCTTATTCAAAAAATTATTAGGTGATGGCTCCAGTATTGGTTGTTCTTTTTCCTATGCAGAACAGCCAAAACCAGAAGGCCTTGCTCAGGCTTTTATTATTGGTGAAGAATTTATCGGTGATGATAAAGTAGCGCTAATTCTAGGCGATAACATATTTTACGGCTCTGGATTAGTTAATCTACTTCAGGCTAATAAAGACCCTGAAGGCGGAGTTGTCTTTGCTTATCATGTGCATGACCCAGAACGATATGGCGTTGTGGAGTTTGATAAAAACAACAAAGCAATTTCCATTGAAGAAAAGCCTGAAACTCCTAAATCAAATTTTGCGGTACCAGGTTTATACTTTTATGATAATGAAGTGGTGGCCATTGCGAAGGCACTTCAACCAAGTAAGCGCGGGGAATTAGAAATCACCGATGTAAATAACATTTACCTTAAAAAAGGGAAACTTACAGTTGCCCAAATGAGCCGTGGTACCGCTTGGCTTGACACCGGTACATTTGACTCCCTCATGCAGGCATCCAACTTTGTGCAAGTCATTGAACAACGACAAAACTTAAAAGTGGGCTGTATTGAAGAAATAGCCTACCGCATGAAGTACATTACCAAAGAACAATTGCTTGATTTGGCGCGACCACTAGAAAAAAGTGGGTATGGCACTTACCTTAAAATGATTGCTAATTACTCTTCGTAGTAAATCACATTCAACAAAGTCGCACCAACCGCTTCAAGCGTTTCTTTGCTTATTATATCCATGTTGTCTTTTTGCGAATGGTGGTAATCACCAAAATAACCGATGCCTTGCTGGTAATGCACAATGTCGATCATAGGAATCTTGCCCCATTCGTTTACATAAATGTGATCATCCGTAATAGCGTGCGCATTTTGTTTTACAAAATAATCTGAATACCCCAGCCTTGCTCCTGCATCCCACACCTTCGACACAATGCTTGCAGCATATTGAAGACTAGCTCCTTCTCTAAAAAATTGAGATTTCTTTGCCCCTACCATATCGAGCAGTATACCATAGTATGCTGTGTAGTTGGGCTTATGTTTATTCCTCGACCAATACTGAGACCCCATACACCACCAACTGTCCCAATCACCAGGTGGTTTTCGTTGCCCTTGATCAGTTTCAGGTTCGCCCCAATCTTCCCCATCAAAAAATATAATATCCACCCCTACCTGAAGTGAAGTATCTCCTTTGAATTGCCTGGCCATTTCTAATAACACACCTACCCCACTCGCACCATCATTTGCACCATCCATAAGTCCGGTAGGGTTGTCTGGATCTTTGTCCGCAAATGGGCGGGTATCCCAATGCGCTGCGAGAAGGATTCTCTTTTGTTTCTCCACGCCAAACGAAGCTATGATATTTCTAAGCTGAAGCTGTTGTCCATGATAGGATGGCGCAGTAAACTCCTGAGTTGTGACAGTAGCTCCAAAACCTTTTAGTTTATCAATAAGAAAATCGCCAGCTTCCTTATGGGGTTTACTATTCGGCACCCGAGGGCCAAAGTCTACCTGTTGCTTTACAAAGGTATAAGCCGAATCTGCATTGAACACCG
Source organism: Cyclobacteriaceae bacterium (assembly GCA_040216665.1). Classification (GTDB taxonomy): domain Bacteria; phylum Bacteroidota; class Bacteroidia; order Cytophagales; family Cyclobacteriaceae; genus ELB16-189. The sequence goes on from JAVJOQ010000015.1 coordinate 139,691, forward strand.
GCACGTTAACAACCCTTGTTGGCTTACTTTTCTCCGAAGACTTGGTGTCACCACCTGAACATCCCCACAAAAAGATGATTAATACCATCTGCCCGAGCACTACACCTAACCGACCTTTATCCATCATTGTTTCCTTCTAATTCGACAACCTAGCAATATTTTGCAATAAATTAAAAATCAATTACCTTTGCGTCAACTTATGTAAAAAAACAATAAGAGGGGACTAAAAAGTCCCCTCTTTGTTTATAATAACTTATGGATTTGAGTACAAGTATCACAGAAATGGCAGCTTCCTTTCTTAAGGAACCTCACCTTTTTTTAGTGGAGGTAATCATATCCGGAAACAGGGCTCAAAAGAAAGTAGTGGTGATCATTGATGGGGACGAAGGTGCTACCATTGAGGATTGTGCAAAATTGAGCCGCGCCTTAGCTGCAAAACTGGACGAGGAAGAGACTATTCCTGAGAAATATACACTGGAGGTATCAACCCCCGGAGTTGACTTCCCACTCAAACTGAAAAGGCAATATAAAAAGCACATAGGCAGGGGCTTTAAGATCACTTTAACGGATAAATCTCTTGTAAAGGGGAAATTAATCGGCACAAGTGACGAGGCCATTGAAATAGCATTTGAAGAAAAAACAGATAAAAAAAGTAAGAAGAAGGAAATGAAAACAATGGAATTACCATTTGATATGATAGATAAGGCGTTTGTACAAATTTCTTTTAAATAAGTAGTAACATGGATGCTTCAACTTTAGTAGAATCTTTTGCTGACTTCGCAAAGCAAAAGAACATAGACAGACCGACCATGATTCGCATTCTGGAAGATGTTTTCCGGAATATGATTCGTAAAAAGTATGAACATGATGATAATTTTGACATCATCGTAAACTCAGATAAGGGTGACCTTGAAATCTGGCGCTTCCGCGAAATCGTGGATGACGACTCTGAAGACATTTGGGATCACGACAAGATCAGTCTATCGGAAGCTCAAAAAATTGAACCCGATTTTGAAGTTGGGGAAGAAGTAGCTGAAGAAATCCACCTAGAGGATTTTGGAAGAAGAGCAGTAAGCACTGCCCGTCAAACCCTTATGCAGAAGGTAAAAGATCTTGAAAAAGATATTCTATTTGAAAAATACAAAGAGATTGTTGGCGAAATCATCGCTGGCGAAGTCTATCAAGTATTAAGTCGTGAAGTATTGCTAATTGATGGTGAGGGTAATGAGATTTCTTTACCACGCACGGAACAGATACCAAAAGATCGATACAGAAAAGGTGAGTCCATCAGAGCGATTGTTCACAAAGTGGAAATGATCAATGGCAATCCTAAAATTATTCTTTCCAGAACATCTCCAGTGTTCCTTGAGCGTCTGTTTGAGCAAGAGGTTCCTGAAGTATATGATGGATTGATTACCATTAAAAAGGTAATTCGCGAACCAGGTGAGCGTGCCAAGGTAGCCGTAGAATCTTATGATGATCGTATTGATCCGGTTGGCGCATGTGTAGGAATGAAAGGTTCAAGAATTCATGCTATCGTTAGAGAATTGCAGAATGAGAACATAGATGTCATCAACTATACTGAAAATCTTGACCTCTATATTACGCGTTCGTTAAGTCCAGCAAAAATTACCAGCATTAAAGTGGATAAAGAGAACGGACGTGTATCTGTTTATTTGAAACCAGATCAGGTATCTCTTGCAATTGGCAAGGGTGGTTTGAACATCAAACTGGCAAGCCGGTTGGTAGATATGGAGATTGATGTATTTAGAGAGGACATGGAGTTGCAGGATGAGGACGTTGATCTGCAAGAATTCTCTGATGAAATAGAAGCATGGGTGATTGAAGAATTGAAGCGAATTGGATTGGATACAGCGAAGAGTGTATTGGCGTTGGATGTGGAAGAGCTGGTGAGAAGAACCGATTTGGAAGAAGAAACAGTAGAGCTGGTTCTAAAAGCTCTTAAGAAAGAGTTCGAATAAGAATAGAGACAGTTAAAAAACCAAAAAATACCGATATTTGGGCATCATGGCAGAAAATAAAATGATACGGTTGGGGCAGGCATCTAGAAAACTCAATGTGGGACATAATACCATATTGGATTATCTTTCAGAAAAAGGGTTTGAAGTAGAAAACAACCCCAATGCCAAATTAACCGGAGAGCAATTTGCCATGCTTTCAAAAGAGTTTGCTACTTCCGCATCCGAAAAACGAGAAGCTTCTGGCTTAACCATTGGTGTAAAGCACACTGAAGATGTGACGATTGAAACTGAAAATGAGGCTTCTCGAAAGAAAACAGATGAAGATGAGCAAATCTTAATCAAGAATCTGGGATCCAGCGACATCAAACCTAAAGATGAACCTAAGCAGCCTGAAAAAGTTGAGCATGAGAAAACTAAGCTAGAAGGAATAAAAGTTTTAGGGAAGATAGACCTCGAAAAGAAAAAAATAAAGGAGGAGCCTAAGAAGGAAGAACCAGTTGCAGAGGAAAAAGAAAAACAGGAAGTAAAGGAGGACGTTAAAGAAGAGAAGAAAGAGGTTGTTCCTGAAAAAGAAGAGAAGAAAGAGCAAGAACTCATTAAGGCTAAAGCTAATAGACTGCAAGGCCTTAAGGTAGTAGATAGAATTGAGCTTCCTGCTGAAAAGAAAAAAGAACAACCCGTTGCATCTTCTGACAAGCGAGATGAGGCTAGAAAAAGAAGGCCTCGAAAAAGAATTATTCCTCCCAGAGACGATCGAAGCAGTGGTGGTGGAAGCAAAGGCAAAAAGCCTTTTGCCCCACGTACTCCTAAGGCTGAGCCAACAGAAAAAGAAATTCAGGAACAGGTAAGAGCAACACTGGCAAAACTGAGTGGAAATCAGAAAAAAACTGGTGGAGCGAAGTATAGAAAAGAAAAACGCCAGGCTGTATCCGATGCAGAGGACGAAAGACTGCAGCAAGAGCAAGAGGATTCAAAGACACTGAAAGTGACGGAGTTTATCTCTGCCAACGACCTTGCCTCTTTGATGAACGTGTCCGTTAATGATGTTATCTCTACATGCCTTAACCTGGGAATGTTCGTTTCGATCAATCAGCGTCTGGATGCAGAAGCCATTACTGTAATTACCGATGAGTTTGGTTTTGATGTGCAATTTTCTTCCACCGAAGAAGAGGATGATATTGTAGAAGAAGAGGAGGCAGAAGAGGATTTAGAGCCACGCGCTCCAATTGTTACCATCATGGGTCACGTTGACCATGGTAAGACTTCCCTTTTGGACTATATCAGAAATACAAAGGTGACTGATCAGGAAGCTGGAGGTATTACTCAGCATATTGGTGCATACAACGTTACCACAAAGAGCAATCAAAAGATAGCATTTCTTGATACTCCAGGTCACGAAGCCTTTACAGCTATGCGTGCACGTGGAGCTAAAATAACTGACGTGGCTATCATTGTGGTGGCCGCTGATGATGATGTGATGCCACAAACCAAGGAAGCGATAAACCACGCACAAGTGGCAGGTGTTCCTATCGTATTTGCCATCAATAAGGTGGATAAGGTCGGTGCCAACCCAGAGAAGGTAAAAGAATCATTGTCAAAAATTAATATCCTGGTTGAAGACTGGGGAGGAAAATATCAGTGTCAGGAGATTTCGGCAAAGACCGGTCAAGGGATTGATGATCTTTTAGAGAAGGTACTTCTGGAATCAGAATTACTTAACCTAAAGGCCAATCCAAACAAACCTGGAGTAGGATCTGTGGTGGAAGCAGCGCTTGACAAAGGTCGCGGTTATGTAACCACAGTAATGGTACAAGCTGGAACCCTTAAAATTGGAGATATCATTCTTGCAGGATCTAACTTTGGTCGCGTGAAAGCGATGTTTGATGACACAGGTAGCAAAGTAAAATCTGTAGGGCCCTCTACTCCGGTATTGGTACTTGGATTAGACGGAGCAACTCAGGCAGGTGAGAAGTTCAGTGTAATGGAAACTGACCGTGAAGCACGTGAAATCGCTGCCAAACGCAGCCAGATCCAGAGAGAGCAAAACATCAGGACGAAGAAACATATTACACTGGATGAAATCGGAAGACGTTTGGCCATTGGTTCATTTAAGGAACTTAGAATTATCGTTAAAGGTGACTTTGATGGTTCTGTAGAAGCCTTGGCTGACTCCTTGTTGAAGCTTTCAACACCAAAAATTCAGATCAGCATCATTCATAAAGGTGTTGGTCAAATTTCCGAGTCTGACGTATTATTAGCTTCAGCTTCTGATGCGGTAATCGTTGGTTTCCAGGTGAGGCCATCTGGTTCTGCCAGAAAAGTGGCTGAAAACGAAGAGATAGAAATTCGTCTTTACTCAATCATCTATGATGCCATCAATGACGTGAAAGCAGCCATGGAGGGGATGTTGGAGAAAGAATTTGAAGAAGTGATAGTGGGTAATGTAGAGGTAAGGGAAGTATTCAAGATTTCTAAAATAGGAACAGTTGCTGGTTGTATGGTAACAGATGGTTACATCAAGCGTGCTAATCCTATTCGTATTATACGCGATGGTATAGTAATCTATACTGGTGAAATGACTGCTCTGAAGCGTTTCAAGGATGATGTTGCAGAAGTAAAATCAGGATTTGATTGCGGTATAAGCATTAAGAGCTTTAACGACATTCTAGTGGGTGATGTAATCGAGAGTTACGAAAACCGAGAAGTGAAAAAATAATAGAATGTTTTTCTACAAGAAAAGGCTCATGAATTTCATGAGCCTTTTTTATTCTTCCAATTTAAGTTATTGAAATGAAACCACTGGTGCAGTATCAGCACCTTCCTGTGCTTCAAAACCTTTGCGCACACTAAAATCTTCTCCTCCTCCAAAAATGCTTAAAGCCATTCTTCTGAAGAATCCCCGCACGTATGTATTATACTCTTGAACCGATCCATTGTAGCGCTGCCTCGCCACATTGATTCTATTTTCAGTTCCTTCTAACTGGGATTGAAGGTCAAGAAAGTTTTGGTTGGCCTTCAAATCAGGATAGCGTTCCACCACCACCATCAATCTTGAAAGTGCAGAACTTAGTCCATCCTGTGCCTGTTGAAATTGTGCCAATTGATCAGGTGTAACATTGGAAGGGTCTATATTTACGGATGTTGCCTTAGCTCTCGCTTCAATTACCCCTGTTAAGGTTTCTTGCTCAAAATCAGCATAGCCTTTCACCGTGCTTACAAGGTTAGGGATAAGATCCATCCTTCTTTGATAAGTTGCCTGAACATCGGCCCATTGTGCATTTACATTTTCTTGCTGTGCTACAGCCTTATCAAAAATGCCAGCACCCCACATAAAGAAACCTCCAACAAATAAGACGATGACACCAATGATTACTAATGTCGTTATTAATCCTTTGCTCATAATTTATAATTTAAGTAAAGCTATTTCTTTATTGATTAAACCACCAAGCTTTTCTCCATCAAGAACTCGGCAATCTGCACGGCATTTGTTGCCGCTCCTTTTCTAAGGTTATCGGCTACAATCCACATATTTAAGGTGTTAGGCTGAGATTCGTCCCTGCGGAGTCTACCCACAAAAACTTCATCTTTACCCTGAGCGTTGATCGGCATTGGGTAAATATTGTTTTGCACATCGTCCTCTACAATAATTCCCGGTGTAGCCTCCAATAGGCTTCTTACCTCATCCAATTCATAATCATTATGGAATTCAACATTTAGCGATTCTGAATGCCCCCCTACTGCCGGCACACGAACCGTTGTAGCCGTTAGTGCAATGGACTGGTCTCCCATGATCTTTTTTGTCTCGTTGACCATCTTCATCTCTTCCTTGGTATACCCACTTTCCAAAAAGGAATCGATGTGTGGAAGAATATTCATGTCTATTGGGTGCGGGTAAACATTAAGTGTCTTGTCTCCCTTCCGTTCATTCATCATTTGATCCACCGCGTTCTTACCCGTTCCGGTTACGGACTGATATGTAGAAACTACTACCCTTTTGATCTTGTATTTGACATGAAGAGGTGCCAATGCCAGCACCATCTGAATAGTAGAGCAATTTGGATTGGCTATGATCCTGTCATCAATACGAAGCACATGACCATTTACCTCCGGTACTACCAATTTCTTAGTCGGATCCATGCGCCAGGCCGAGGAATTATCAATGACGATGCATCCTTTTTCCGCAAACCGAGGTGCCCACTCTAAAGAAGTACCTCCCCCGGCTGAGAAAATCGCTACTTCAGGCGCAAGATTACAGGCCTCCTCTATGCTTTTAATAGTATACTTTTTATCTTTAAATAATAGGGTTTGTCCCACTGATTTGGCAGAAGCAACAAGGTATAAATCTGAAAATTCAACATGTCTTTCTTCAATCACTTTCAACACTACCTGCCCCACCAATCCGGTGGCTCCTACTATCGCCAATCTCATTACGTATTCTGTTTAGTTAGTCAAAAAGCAAAATTACCATTTTTGGCATTACCTATAAAAGTATTTGCCTTCTTACTGATTCTAAATTTTAGTCACACAGGCCATTCACAAGTGGTCGATCATTTTACGGATAATGACTTTACTATAAACCCGGAATGGATGGGCGAAGACGGGAAGTTTATTATTGAAGACTTTCAACTCAAACTGCAAGCCCCGACTGAGGCCGGTGTAGCCTACCTCTCTACACCAAGTGAAGCCATCAACAATGCAATATGGGAGTTCAAACTCAAGCTGGATTTCAACCCATCTAGCACCAATTTTGCGAAAATTTATTTGGTTTCAGATCAGACTGATCTTGCCCATTCATTAAATGGATATTTTGTACTGGTGGGTGACACGCCTGATGAAATAAGTTTATATCGGCAGTCAGGAACGGTTGTTACCAAAATTATTGATGGGGTCAATGGCACTGTAAACTTATCTGTGGTTAGTGCTATAATAAAAGTAACTCGCGATAACATGGGCAACTGGCAGTTGTTTTCAGATGTAGGTAATACCGGAACTTTTGTCTCTGAGGGAACTGCATTGGACAACACCTTCAAAGCTTCAGCTCATTTTGGTGTTGTTTGCAACTATACTGCCACCCGATCAGACAAATTTTTTTTTGACGATTTTAATGTAACAGGGGATCCCTATGTAGATGTCGATCCTCCTGTATTACTTGGCATTGAAGTACTCTCATCACAAGAATTACTAATTCTTTTTAATGAACCGATTGATCCTTCCTCCACCAACAATTTACTTTACACATTAAATAATCAATTCAACCCAACAGCAGCCGCTGTTCAACCTGACGGAAAGTCTGTTCAACTTTCATTTGTTCAACAATTTCAAAATGGATTAACCAGCACAATAAATGTCAACGGTGTAAAAGATTTAGCTGGCAATGCGCTTTCTACAACATTTACTTTTCTGTATTTCCAATCGATTCCCACCCAAGTCAAGGATATTATCTTCACAGAAATATTTGCAGACCCAAGTCCCCAGATAAACTTACCAGATGCAGAGTATGTCGAGATTTATAATAGAAGTGTTAACCCAATAAATATTTCAGGGTGGGCACTGAGTGATGGAAGTTCTATCGCACTCCTCCCCAACAAAATAATCCTTCCCAACACTTATTGGGTATTTACCTCCCCCGCAAATGTTTCCAAATTTGGAATGAACGGCTCAGTGCTCGGTGTCCCTAACTTTCCAACGCTGAATAATTCCAACGATGCGCTTACCCTAAAAACTCCTTCAGGAAATATTATAGACTCAGTAAACTATAGTCTATCGTGGTACAGAAACATCGATAAGCAAGAAGGCGGTTGGTCGTTGGAACTCATTGATCCAAATAATCCATGTGGTGAGGAAGAAAACTGGGCCGCCTCAGAAAATGAAAATGGGGGCACCCCGGGCGTTCCTAATTCTATTTATGGCAATAAGCCAGATCTAACAGGGCCGAAGCTTACCAGCGTAAGTGTAATCTCAACTAATCAGCTTGTTCTTACCCTAAATGAAAAATTAGAAAATCCAATTTCCGCAAGCGTAGTATTCTCCATTTCGCCCAACACTGAAGTTGTCAATTACTATTTTGAATCCTTAACGTTGAGATCTATCATTCTCGAATTGGCAGCTTCCATTGTATCAAAGCAACTTTACACAGTTACTATCGAAAATCTTTTTGACTGTAGTGGCAATACCATTAGTTCCGATTTCAATACCGCAACTTTTGCCCTCACCGAGATACCTGAAGCAGGAGACTTACTTATCAATGAAATACTTTTCAATCCCAGACCCAACGGAGTTGACTTTGTAGAACTGTACAATGCCTCCAACAAATACATTAACCTTAAAGACCTAAAGATTGGCAACATCAACGAAGAGATTGTTGAAAATACTAAAATCATATCTCCATCGAATTATATCATGGCTCCATCAGATTATCTTGTGCTCACCACAAATCCAATCGTTTTAAATAGTGATTACCCGCAAGGAAAAGAAGATAAATTCCTCTCTACAGACCTACCTTCATTCCCAGATGATGAAGGCTCCGTTGCATTGGTTGACAATAGTGATTCTCCTATCGACTACTTGACTTACGATAAGGATTTTCATGCAGTATTTATAAAAGATGAAGAGGGGGTCTCATTAGAGCGCATTTCTTTTACTGCAAATACAAATGCAAAAGAAAACTGGACATCTGCAAATTCAAGTGCAGCCTTTGCTACGCCTGGTTATATGAATTCCAACTCCAGACCTGAACATATTGTTGATGTCGGTGAGATTGACGTCAATCCTCCCATTTTAGTCCCCACTTCCGGAAGTTCGGCATTTTCTCAAATCAACTTTCAGTTTGATCAGCCGGGCTTTGTAGCCAACGTGAAAATTCTTGACCACCAGGGCAGATTGATCAAGACAATAGCCAACAATGAGGTGCTGGGCCATGTGGGATCATTTAGGTGGGATGGTGATACTGAAGATGGCAGCAAGGCCAGGGCCGGTTATTACATAGTCTGGTTCGAGGTATTTAACCCTTTAGGAAACGTCCATACTTATCGTAAACGAGTGATAGTGGCCTTTAAGTAGGTTTTTAGAGCCCTTACTTCAAAATCCTTGTTTTCAATTTTTTCACCGACTTGGAATTAAATCAAATACATTTTTTGTTTAGATGGCGAGCGGTTATTTTTGCGCATCTTTTTCGAGTACCATAAACGAGAGTAACTATGGCTAAATCAGTTAAAAAGGCTAAAAAAGTAAAGAAAGCACCTAAAAAGGCTAAGAAAACTGTTAAAACAAAGAAAGTGGCGAAGGCAAAGAAAGTAGTGAAGAAAAAAGCAGTGAAAGCTAAAAAGGTGACTAAAGCCAAGAAAGTGGCAAAGCCCAAGAAAAGCGCGAAAAAAGCTGTAGCCAAGAAAGCTGCGCCTAAAAAGGCAAAAGCTAAAGCTGTGAAGAAGGTAACTGCTGCCAAAAAAGTAGCCCCTAAAAAGGCCGTGAAAAAGGTAGTTCCTAAAAAGGAAGTTGCACCGGCAAAGCCAATGAGAAGAGCGGCTACGCCAACAGTACCTATGGTGGGTAAGAAGAAAGATAACCCTATATCTCCGCTGCCAAAAACACCACCACAGTTAAATATTTTTCCGGCATTGACACAAAGACCTATTGCTCATAAGCCAGCAAAAGCGGCTCCTCCTTCTGATAAATCGCGTTATAATGACGCTGAATTGAAAGAGTTTGAAACACTCATCAATGGAAAGTTGGACAAGGCCCGCAGTGAATTCAAAATTTTAAAAGAAACGCTTAATCGTAATAACGATGAGGGTACAGATAGCACATCCGGAGGAAACACTAAGGTTTTGGAAGATGGCGCGGAAACTGCTGAAAAAGAAAATTTGAGCCAGTTAGCTGCACGTCAACTAAAGTACATCTCAAATCTTGAGAATGCCCTTATTCGCATTAAGAACGGTACCTATGGAATCTGTTCTGTGACTGGCAAATTGATACCCAAAGAAAGGCTGATTGCTGTGCCTCATACCACACAATCGATTGAGGCCAAAATGATGCAAACTGACTAAAGTGAATTTCTTACAAAACCATATTGAAGCCCTTATTTTCTGCTCACCAGGCCCGGCCAAGTTAGCAGACATAAAGGCTTGCCTTACAGAAATGTTTAATGCTGATGTTCCTGAAGAGGATATTCAGGCTGCCATCATTGTACTTGACGAAAAGTATCAATCTGATGAGTACGCTTTCCAATTAACAAAAGCTGGAGGAGGTTATCAGTTTTTAACCAAACCTGCCTACCAGGCAAGTATTGGAATTATGCTTAAGCAGCAATCCAAAAAAAGGTTGTCTACTTCTGCATTGGAAACACTTTCAATCATCGCTTACAAGCAACCCATCTCTAAAGGAGAAATCGAAAACATTCGGGGTGTAAATTGCGACTATGCTGTTCAAAAACTACTCGATAAAGGGCTGGTTGAAATTCGAGGCAAAGCCGATACAGTCGGCCGCCCAATGTTGTATGGCACAAGCCAAAAGTTTATGGAATACTTTGGCATCAATGACCTGAATGAGCTACCAACACCAAAGGATTTTACCCAAGAAGTGAACACCATTGGTGAATCCTCTGACGAAAATCAGTAAGCTCTCAACAGGCAGCAGTGCCTAATTAATTACCTATGGCACACAAACGTTCAGATAAGAAAACTTCGTTCGGAAAAAAGACAACCCCTCACAAAGCCTTTTTAAAAAAGGGCCGCAATTCGCGTAAAGACGAGGACGAGGATAAATCAAAACGCTCTTTTGGACGCCCTTCCGGCCCAGGTAGCCGAGGAGTTAAACCAGAAGATAAGCGCTTTTCAAAGCGTGATACCCCACGATCATCCAACCCGGATGAAAGACCCAAGAAAAGTTTTATCAAACGATCAAGACCATCCGAAGGTGAAGAAAAACCATTCAAAAGATCTGAATTCGTTAAAAAAAGTTTTGATAAGAAGACTTCTGACAAGCCTTATTCAAGGGATAAAAAAGAAACGGACAAAGACTTTAAACCCAAAACTGGTCGCTCTTTGGGATTTGTTAAGAAAGGAAAGGCAACTGCAAAAAGTGCTCCTTCCTACGAAAAAACAGGAGCTCCTAAGGCAAGTGCCGATGGCCTTACAAGACTCAATAAATACATTGCCAACAGCGGAATGGGATCCAGAAGAGACGCTGATGAAATGATAAAAAAAGGTCTTATCAGCGTTAATGGCGTAACCATTACCGAGATGGGACATAAGGTGAAGCAAGGCGATGTGGTACGCTATGAAGATAAACTACTCAAAGCCGAAAAACTGGTATACGTGCTGCTCAACAAGCCAAAAGGATTTATCACCACCACCTCCGATCCTAAGGAAAGGAAAACAATAATGAACCTCGTGGCAAACGCCTGTAAAGAGCGTTTATATCCAGTGGGAAGACTCGATCGCAATACAACTGGACTCCTTTTAATGACCAACGATGGAGACCTTGCTGAAAAGCTGACTCACCCTTCTTACAACACCAAGAAGATTTACAAAGTAGAATTGGATCGTCCTCTTACAAAAAATGATTTCCAAAAAATTCAGGAGGGCGTGAGGTTGGAGGAAGGAAAAGCAATAGTTGACGATGTGGCTATTGTAAGTGATGATAAGAAAACCATTGGAATCGAATTACACATTGGTTGGAACCGCATCGTAAGAAGGATTTTTGAATCTCTCGAATACGAAGTGGTTAAACTGGATCGCGTCATCTTTGCAGGACTGGATAAAAAAGATCTTCCCCGGGGAGAATGGAGATTTCTCAAACCCGAAGAAGTAGTAAAACTGAAGCACTTCAAGTAAGTAAGCTATTATTTTGTGGTAGTCTAAGTATGAAAGAGGAGCCTCTGCCTATTTCAGACTCAACGTCAATTGTTCCCTTTAACTTTTTTATTGATTCACTAACGATATAAAGGCCTAATCCAGAACCGGTCGATTCTTCAGTTGCTCTATAAAACATGTTAAATATCTTATCCACAAATTCCGGCCTTATTCCAATGCCATTATCTATTATCTGAATAACGGCAATATTACCTTCTTTACTGGCTCTTATCGTTATACTGGGCTTATCCTTACTTAGGTCAGAATACTTTATTGCATTAGTAATAAGATTATTTAAAATGATTTTAATACGGTACTCATCTGATCGGATCACAAAATCTTCATCCACTTCTATATTGAAAAAAATTTTATCAGCGTTGTCTGCATATTGAGTCGATAAAATTATTTCATTGACTATGGGCAATAAAAGAACATATTCAAGACTAACCTGTATCCTCGAGTTACGAGAATAATCCGTAATCTCTTTAATAAATTTATCCATTGTACTAATACGATCGGTAATCTTAGGCAAGTACTCCTCTTTCTTACCCTCACTATCAAGGCCAAAAACATTTACTAACCCCTTAATACTACTTAACGGTGATCTTAAATCATGCGAGGCACTGTACACGAATCTGTCCAATTCCTCATTGGCTTTTGTTAGTTCCAAATTTTGCTCTTCCACGGTTGTTTTAATCTGCTGTAATCTCTTTTGCGTTTCAAAATTGAGCTTCATTACTGTGATCACAGAATACATGCTAATCAATGAGGATGCGATGGAGTTGATTAAAAAAAAGACTTGCTCTTGTTGAGGGTTAAATTCACGAATAGAAATCGACTCAAATGAAAAAAATCTACTGGACAAAAATAACGTGAGAGAAAGAAGTGAAAACCCAACTCCCGCTTTCCAGTACTCATATCCAAACAGTGCAATGGTTGCAGAACCTACTGCAACATAAAACAAATCAACCCCTGTCATTACCGTGACTCTTTCTGATAAAAAAAATAGCATAACATTCAGTGCCACCAAATCAAATATAATTGCGGATTGAAATTTTTTCATTACCCACAACGACACAGTAATAATAGTTGTGGTCAATAAAGTTGGCATGAAAAAACTGCTAAATGGTGTGGACAACTGGGCCAGATAAACTAAGTAGCCACAACAAATAACAAACTGTATAATAATAAGGTTGACTGCTAGCTTCTTCCTTCTTTCTTGAAACGAACTTAAGAATCCATCACTAACAACTCCTTTTGTCAGAATGGAATCTCCACCAGGTTTATAAGTAGAATATTGCATGTTCTTGTATTTGAACATACAAACAATACCTGGCCGATCATAATTAAGCTAATAAATTGTTCTTCAGTCTGTCTATTCCCCCTTCAAGTTATCAACAGGGTTTACGTAAGTGGCACGTAAAGTCTGAGATCCTATCGTAAGTATTCCAAACAATAACAGAATAAACACACCTAGTAAAATTACCGTTAAGTCAAATGAAGTGTGGTATGCGATGAGCTCGAGCCAAAGATTATTGAGAAAGTAGGCTGACGGCACAGCAATTACAATCGACAGCAAAAGCAATTTCAGAAAGCCTTTAGAGAGCAACAGAATTAATGTATTGTTACTCGCTCCCAAAACCTTTCTTATGGATATTTCCTTTATCCTCGTCTCTGTGGTATAGGTGGCCATACCTAACAATCCCAGGCATGAAATGATAATCGCAATGGCGGAAATAACACCAACAACATTTACGATATCTCCAAAGATCAACTGATAGAAGCCTCGTATTTCGTCTTCAAATACTTTGTGGTCTACTTTCAATGATGGATTTACTTTACTCCAGGCAGACTCAATTGTTGCTATTGCAGTTTGATAATCTCCTGAATATTTAACCTGAAGCATATTGATTTCTTCAGGGATATACATCAGTGCTTGCGGCCCAATTTCTGCCATCAGTACCTGATGATTATAGTTTTTAATAACTCCGATTATTTCCTTTTTAGTCGAGTCCGATTTATAAATAATTTGTTGACCGATGGCATTAAGTGGAGTGTCATAATGAAACGCGTTTACGGCAGCCTCATTGATAACAATAAAATTGGAATTTGACTCTCCAGCAGCTTGATTAAAATACCTTCCCTCTACAAGTGTTAAACCAATGTTCTTCAGGTAGTCTTCATCTACGGCATAATAACTCAGTTCCAGCCACTCCTCTTCATCCAGAGATTTTTTGAATCCTTCTCCGTAGGTGCTACCAGCGGCAGGTACATGTGAAGCCGCGGATACGTTAACAATATTTGAATGTTGAAGCAATTCAGTCTTCAACTCCTGAGGTTTTGTCTCCCCTAACCGAACAATCACGTTGTTTTTCATATCAAAACCATGATCCGCTTTTACAAAAAGGGAGAGTTGGTTATAAATCACAATCACACTCAAAATAAAAATCAACGATAAAGAAAACTGTGCAACCAGTAGTGCTTTTCTCAAGCCCAATTTTGAAAACATTTTCATCGTCCCTAACTGTTTTAACACTTTAACAGGCTGAAACCCGGACAAGACAACTGCAGGAAACAATCCTGCAAAAATGCCAACTACAACAGCAAAAATTAAGAACACACCATATACATAAATGTTGGCTTCAAGGTCCCATTTCAATAAGCGAGCGAAATTAAGATTCAACATCAAAGGCCTTAGTGCTATTAAAAAAATCAATGACAAGCCCAATGCAACAAGCGCTGTAACAATTGCCTCAGCAATGAACTGAGTAAAAATTTGCCAGCGTGCAGCCCCTGAAACTTTTCTTATCCCAATTTCTTTGGCACGAGTCAGTGATCTTGCAATTGAAAGATTGGTGAAATTAAAACATGATGTAAGCATCACTACCGCAGCCAATCCACCTAAAAAGTAAATAAACATCCATGGCAAAAATGGACCGATAGGGTTACTTAACATTCTACCTGGCGTAATGTCATTTAAGCGCTGAACATCAAACTTTGCTTTTCTCACATCAGGGTTAGGGTCAGGGGCAATGTGGTTTTCATAAATTTTGGCGAGGTAAGGTTGCAGTTCCTCCCCATCCTTTCCCTCTTCCAAAAGCAGATATGTCCACGTATTGTAATGATTGTGCCAGTTGTCCATATCCTTTCGATAAGTTCCAGATGCTTCAAGACTGCTCACGGTAGCCATACTGGCCAAAGCCTCAAAGACGATGTGCGATTTTCGATCTGTTTCTTTTAATACACCAGTAATAGTAAAGAGTCCGAGCTCACCCACTTTCACGGTTTCACCCACTGGGTTTTCAATCTTGAACAATTTTTCAGCAGCACGCTTTGTTATTACTACTGTGAAGGGGTCAATCAAAGCAGTCTTTGGATCACCGAATTCAAATTCATACTCCAAAACATCAAACACATCGGGATCAGCATAGAATCCTGCCAACGGAATATTAATATCTCTGTCAAACTCCACCCATCCATTTCCAAATCCTCTCTTGAGGCGTGCCACTTTCTCAATTCCGGAATAATTGTTTTTCAATTCAGGGCCAATAGGCGGTGGTGAAGTGGAAAATTCCATGTCACTAAAAATACCATCTCCATCTATGGGCTTACTAGTAACCCTATAAATGCGATCTCTTTTTGTATTGTATAAATCATATGTCATCTGGTCTGCTACCAACATGATAATACCCATGCAGATTGTCATACTCACAGACAATCCAAAAATGTTGATAAAAGAGAAAAAGCGATGGCGTAATATGTTTCTTACCGCTGTACGGAAGTAATTCTTAATCATACCTAAAAAATAAAGTGTTAATAATGATTACTTATCGGATTCCTTTTTGACAATAAAATAGTAAATCAAAAACCCAAAGGATATGAAGAAAGCTAGTAGTCCATATGGCAATGGCGATTCAGGGCTTGTAGGAATGTACTCCATAATAATCAGTGCTAACCCTCCGAAGAATATAATGAGTCCCCATTTCAGTGCTGCATACTTATTCTCATCAGCATGTCTTTTAAAGATGGCTTGTGTGTCTTCATTCACATACCCCTTATCAATCATCTTTTTCTTCAAAATATATTCTGTCAGCACTTTGGTAAAAAAATAAAGTGATGCGCCAAAGCCACCAAAAATGGCCAGTGGCAGAAGTACTTCCATTAAATTCTTGTCCATGATATGTTTACGTTTAAATTGTTTTTTATTCAGTTGGGGAATAAGACACAGGTGGGCAGGACAAATGTTGCAGTACGGACGACATTTTTTCAGTGAAGTACGTATAAGCAGTGAACGAACATTTACTGCAACCCTCCATTGAATTCTTGTGTCTAACAGCCTAATGATATCAGATGAGGCCCTTATCTCTAAAATACTAGAGGGAGATATGGAGTCTTTCAGGCAGCTTATCAAGCAGCATGAGAGGCTCGTGGCCCATATGGTAGGCAGAATCGTGAAAAACGCTGAAGACAGGGAGGAGCTTTGTCAGGATGTTTTTTTGAAGGTTTATGACAAATTGAAGGGATTTAATTTTCAATCAAAGTTATCTACATGGATAGCCACGATTGCTTACCGTCACGCTATTAATCACATAAGAAAAAAGCAAATGCCGATTAATGAACAGAGTGAATGGGAGGACTTTAAGGAGCAATTTATCGCTAATGATAATCTGGAAGAAGAACTGGCAGACAAAGACATGGAAGAACATGTCATGATATACATCAATCAGCTTCCTGTTCATTATCGTGTGGTAATAACCATGTACCATGTGGATGGAATGAGCTATCAGGAAATAGGAAAAGTTACGGACATGCCAGAAGGGACTGTAAAAAATTATCTGTTCAGAGCCAGAAACCTATTAAAGGAAAAAGTAAAGAAGTATCTTGGCACAGAAGAATTGAGATGAAAACACAAGACGAAAAACTTCAGGAATCTATTGAGCAAGGGAGATTTGATTCATCCCATTTAGATAGTTGTGCCTATCAAATCGTTTTTGATGCAATCCAGAAGGAACCTGATACCCACCTCTCTCCGCAATTCTCAGATAAAATCCTAAGCCACATAATTAAAGCTGAAGAAAAACGCGCTTTTCAAAAAGATTTAATGTGGCTAGCCGTTGGTGTTCTGGTCCTAGTTATAACGGCAACCGTCACCATTGTATTAACTGGATTCAGGCTCGACCCAGGTGCTTTTAAGTTTGTGAGCAATTACGGTGGTCTCTTGGTATTTGCCTTTGCATTGATCGGGTTCTTTCTGTGGATCGAAAAAAAAGTATTCCCACACAATAGTACTATCTAAAAATTCCAATTAATTCCATTAGTTAGCGTATACACCATCTTCTTAATGGGAATGATCGGCTTATCCTCATATTGGCTGGTGAAATTGGTTACAAAAGATAATTTATCCGTCACTTTAACAGCGAACTGAAAGTCTCCACTGACTCTATTTCTGAAAACGCTGGCATCACTATCCCACCCTCCTTGATAATAAGCAATCAAATGAAAGCTTACGATATCATTGAATACGGTATTGATGCCTATGTAGTCGGAGGTTTTCCACATTCCCTTTTCTACTATTGACCTTTCCCCATCGGTCATTTTCCAATTCTCTCTCTCCCTCATTCCCCCTATTCCCATATTGATGCTGGTCTTTTTGGTTTCAATGAGATTAAGCCTTAGCCCGCCACCTCCCAAAAGTCGAAATGGCATATTTCGTCCATCATCATATTGCACCTGGACAAATCCCTCATAGCTCAATTTATTTTTTCTCAAAATATTAACTCTGAAGTGAGAATAACCATTACTGCTCAATGGTCCTCCGGTAGATTTATAATAGTGGATATTATTAATAGAAATATAGGCGTTCTTGTCACTCAGGTAAACAATATCTGTCGTGCCGTTTAATCCAACAAAAACAATTTCCTCATCTGTAGTTGCACTTCTATTGTGAATATTAAAATTCATTCCCATTTTCCCAATCAAGACACTGGCAGAATCCAATAGGAGACTCCCTTTGTCAACTTTCAAAATTTGTGCGCTGGCGGTCACTTGAATACAGACTACGAAGAATAGTCCTACAATTTGTTTCATTCACAATAAAAATTAGAGTTCTCAATCCTCAAATGTATTTACTTTAGAAACGAACCCCTATATTCGGTGCCCCAAAACGTTATGAATATGAGTAAAAGAATAGTTCTCCATGTATGCGCTTGCATTGCATTTTTATTAACAACCATTGTTAATGCCCAAGATGCTGAAAAACCAAAGGCTGATAGCCTCAAAAAGAAATCGAAAAAAGATTTGCCTTTGGAAGTAGGGAGAAAAATTCCTATCAAAACCAATGAAGGCACATGGATGTCTTTGGATGTAAGTCCGGACGGAAAGTCAATAGCCTTCGATTTTCTGGGTGACATTTTTACTATGCCAGTAACGGGTGGAAAGGCGACTCAATTCACATCCGGGATGGCTTTTGATTCACATCCAAAGTTTAGTCCAGACGGCAAAAAAATATTATTTATCTCTGACAGAAGTGGCGGGGAAAACATCTGGTGGTTTTCACTGGACAAAAAAGATTCTTTGCAAGTAACCACTGGCGATACCGATCATTATCAGTCTGCAGAATGGACACCTGATGGAAACTATGTGGTAGGTTCACGAGGTACAAGAAATTTAAAACTCTGGCTATTTCACAAAGACGGAGGCAGTGGCGCTCAGCTTATTGACAAGCCCGATAATTTAAAAACAGTAGAACCTGCTTTTGGCCCAGACGGACGTTACATCTGGTTTGCACGAAGAACAAACGCGTGGAATTATAACGCTCAGTTTCCCCAGTATCAATTGGCCGTATACGATCGTGAAAATGGCGAGTTCGAAACCAAGACCCAGCAATACGGATCAGCTTTCAGCCCAACACTTTCTCCTGACGGAAA
Source organism: Cyclobacteriaceae bacterium (assembly GCA_040216665.1). GTDB lineage: Bacteria > Bacteroidota > Bacteroidia > Cytophagales > Cyclobacteriaceae > ELB16-189. The sequence goes on from JAVJOQ010000015.1 coordinate 158,447, forward strand.
ATGGTTGGTTTATGGCTCTCGTTACAATGATAAAACAGGCTTGATGCTGAGAAATTTAGAGTCTGGTGCTGAGAAGTGGTTGGCCTACCCTGTTCAACACGATGAACAGGAATCGATTGCAGCCATGGGCGTACTCCCAGCCATGTCTTTTACACCAGATAGCAAAGAGGTCATAGCATCTTATGGTGGGAAATTTTATAGAATCCCAGTAGCCGGAGGTGATGCCATCAATATTCCTTTTGAAGTGGAGACAGAGTTCCTGCTTGGTCCGGCCGTAACATTTAAATATCCTATTAGTGACGAAAAGGAAATGGTCGTGACACAAATTAGAGATGCCGCCATTTCACCGGATGGAAAGCAAATTGCTTTTACAGCGCTCAATCGATTATACACAATGGATTTGCCAGATGGAACACCCAAGCGTATTTCCAGTTTTAATTTTACAGAAGCTCAACCCACCTGGAATGCCGATGGCTCTCAGCTGGCCTGGGTAACCTGGGAAGACAATGAAGCCGGGCATATTTATAAACTCAACTTCAAGTCAAAGGCTGCGCGACCAGTTCGACTTACGACAGAACCTGGGCTCTATACAGAACCCACCTGGTCGTTGAATTCAAACAGAATTGTTTTTATGAGAGGTTCAACTCAAGTGTTAAAAGATAACTCTGATCCATTCTTCATTAATGGCCAGGATAAAATCATGTGGATATCCGGTGATGGTGGGGCCACTAATTTTATTGATCACGCCCGCAATAGAAGTACTCCGCATTTTTCAAAATCTAAAGACAGGATATATCTTTATAGTGGTAAAGAGGGTCTGATCTCTATTCGTTGGGATGGTTCTGACCAGAAGGAACACATTAAAATAACGGGTATAACTACCTACGGCTCGATGTTGGAAGAAAACAGTTGCATGTTGAATGAGACGGCACAAGAGCCTAAGAAAGAACCTTCCAATGCAGCCTTAATAAGAATGGCTCCGGTAGGAGATAAAGCACTTGCTCAAATCAACAATGAGATATATGTAGTCGAGATCCCAATGGTGGGTGGTGAAACTCCAAAAATCTCAGTAGCAGATGCTGACAAAGCACAATTCCCCGCGCGCAAGCTAACCAGTCTTGGTGGTGAGTTTGCAAGCTGGAGCTCCAATGGAAAGGTAGTTCACTTTACACTTGGAAATGCATTGTTTACCTATGACCTGGATTCTGCTGAAGCCAAAGAACTGGAAATAAAGAAAAAGAAAGCGGAAGAGGAGAAGAAAAAGAAAGAAGAGAAGCAGGAGGAAGGTAAAACAGATGAAGATAAAGAAAAGGATAAGAACAAAGACGAAAGCTATAAACCTGCCGAACTCCGCATTAAAGTAAAAGCCCAAAGAGATATTCCTTCTGGCAAGGTGCTTTTGCAAAATGTTCGAATTGTAACCATGAAAGGGAATGAAGTAATCGAAAGAGGTGATGTGTTGATTGAAAATTCGCGTATCAAACAAGTAGGTGCAGCTGGCTCTATATCTACAGATGGATCAACTAAGAAAATAGACCTGAATGGCAAAACAGTTGTGCCGGGTTTTGTTGACACCCACGCTCACATGTGGCCTACATGGGGAATTCACAAATCACAAGTGTGGATGTATGCGGCTAACCTTGCCTATGGCGTAACTACAACTCGTGACCCGCAAACAGCAGCATCTGATGTAATTACTTATGGTGATATGGTGGAATCTGGTGAGATGATTGGTCCGCGCATTTATAGTACAGGCCCTGGCGTTGGTTTCTGGGCGTATAACTTAAAAAGCTACGAACAAGCCCGGGATATTTTGAAACAGTATTCAGAATACTATAACACCAAAACGATCAAGATGTACCTCACGGGCAACCGTCAGCATCGTCAATGGATTATAAAGGCGGCTAAGGAGGAAAAACTGATGCCTACAACAGAAGGTGGATTAGATTTTAAACTTAATATGACCAATCTCATTGATGGTTATCCAGGGCACGAACACTCTTTCCCTATCTACCCATTATACAATGACTTTGCACAAGCTGTAGCCAAATCTAAAATGGCCTATACCCCAACGCTACTGGTAGCTTATGGAGGACCTTGGGCAGAGAACTATTATTACTCAACAGAGAAAGTGAACAGCGATCCCAAACTCAATCACTTCACTGCGAAGAGTGAGCTAGATCAAAAATCAAGAAGAAGACCAGGGTGGTTTATGGATGAGGAACATGTATTTGTAGACCATGCCAAGTTTGTAAACAATGTAGTGAAGGCAGACGGACTGGCAGGAGTTGGATCACACGGCCAACTTCAAGGCCTCGGTTATCATTGGGAACTTTGGAGCATTGCTTCCGGAGGAATGAACAACCATGATGCATTGAAAGTAGCTACCATTCTAGGCGCCACTGCACTAGGATTAGATGGTGATTTAGGAAGCATTGAAGCTGGCAAACTTGCTGACCTGATTATACTGGACAAAAATCCACTGGAGAATATCCGCAATACCAATACCGTTTACCAGGTGATGAAAAATGGCAGACTGTACGATGGCAATACTTTGGATGAAGTATACCCTACCGTCCGCAAAGCTCCTTCTTTCGGTAATGAACAAGCCAAACCAGAGGGTATCCCTGGCTTAAAAAGATAAGCCAAAACCTCAAGTCGTCCGATTACCCCACAATCGGACGACTTTATCCATTCTTGTAATTTTTTCACTTCACTTTGTTCTTTTCCGTAAATTGGAACTTCGTGAAAAGGATCACTTCCATAATTGTGCTCACCGTACTCCTGACCCACCTCATAGGATTCTATGTCTATTTTGTAGTTAGACAGGGGCAGATTCGACAGGAAATGCGTGAGTCGATTGGATCGTTACCTGATGAAGAATTCGAGACATTTGTTTTTACCCCTGCAGAATATAATAAGGTCAAGGTCAATGATTCTGAAGTAAAAATTGATGGCAAAATGTACGATCACAGTGCACCAAAATTTGAAAATGGAAAAGTCATTTTATTCGCACGACATGATAAGGACGAAGATAATCTCATCAGTTTCATATCCAATATTGTCAAGTCTTCTAAAGAAGATAAAAAACCCGCTCCCTCTCAATTGCTGAGCTTTTTTAGCCTGACATTTTTATCACCCCATCAATTAACGTTCACCGTTTCGCAAGATAAGATTCAATCATTTGATTGTTATTCTTCTAACCTACTGACTCAATACTTTCCGGTTGAGTCTCCGCCACCCCGACTCTAAGTGCTCACTTCCTATCCTGAATCAACATTCAGGAATGCACTCCATATATAGTGAGTGTACTTTAAGGATTTACTCAGGAAAATTGTGTGCTCTTTAAGCATGTGCTGTTGCCTGGATGATACCAGACAAAACATTAGTCAATGGTTGACGTAATGGCATCCACTTAACACCCACCGTTTTCTAGTTCAAAACTGTCATTAATGAAACATATTATACTACTATGGTTAGTGATAGGAGTTGCATTCGTCTCCTATTCGCAAACGATAACCATAAAAGAACAAGAGACAAAGAAACCATTGAATCTGGTGACGTTATTATCTCAGAATCCAAATGCCTTTGCTATAACCAATACCAACGGGCGGGCAGATATTTCTGAATTCAAAGGGGCTGAAAAAATAGAAATTCGCATGTTGGGATTTCATACACTTGTAAAAAGTTATGAGGAGCTTTCTTTTGAAGGGTTTGAATTATCGATGGAGTCGTCCAATCTGAATCTTGATGAAATCGTGGTTTCAGCTACCCGTTGGAGACAAACATCAACTAACGTTCCTTCAAAAATTATTTCTATCTCTTCAAGCGATATAGCATTACAAAATCCACAAACTGCAGCTGATTTATTAAATGTATCAGGCAAAGTTTATATACAAAAAAGTCAGCAAGGTGGCGGAAGCCCGATGATCAGAGGTTTTGCCACTAATAGATTGCTTTATACTGTAGATGGTGTACGTATGAACACGGCCATATTCAGAGGCGGCAACATTCAAAACGTAATCAACCTAGATCCATTTGCAACTGAAAACACAGAAGTTTTCTTTGGTCCTGGGTCGGTAATCTATGGCAGTGATGCCATTGGAGGTGTAATGAGTTTTCAAACGCTTACCCCTCAATTTTCTTTGGATGAAAAAACACTTATTGCCGGGAAGGCCGTCACTCGGTACTCATCTGTTAACGATGAAAAGACAGGGCACTTTGATATTAATATGGGATGGAAAAAGTGGGCATTTGTAACCAGCTTCAGTTCTTGGGATTACGATCACTTAAAGCAGGGAAGCCACGGGCCGGATGACTATCTAAAGCCCTATTTTGTGCAGCGACAAGACGATGAAGATAAGGTTATTATTCAGGACGATCCCTTACTTCAAATTCCATCAGCTTATTCACAAATCAATATGATGCAAAAAATCAGGTTCCGGCCTAATGCCAAGTGGGACTTTCAATATGGATTTCACTACTCTGAAACATCTTCTTACGGAAGGTACGATCGACATAACCGCATGAGAAACGGAACCCCCCGCTACGCAGAATGGAACTACGGGCCACAAAGTTGGATGATGAACAACTTGAACATTACCCACAGTGGCAACAACGGTGCTTATGATAAAATGATTTTGCGCTTGGCGCAACAATCCTTCGAAGAAAGTCGCATTGACAGATCCTTTAGCAGTAATAGCCGAAACTCTGTTGTTGAGCATGTAGAGGCCTATTCAGTCAATCTAGATTTTACTAAATCCACAAATAGCAAAAACACATTGTTTTATGGAGTAGAGTATGTATTCAATGACATCACATCGACTGGAATGATCACTGATATTTTCACAGGAATAAGCAATACAGGACCAGCAAGGTACCCGCAGTCTACTTGGAGTTCGGCTGCGGTATACGTTAATGATGAATACACCATGTCTGATCAAGTTACTTTACAAGCGGGTATGCGCTACAATCAATTCAAATTGGATGCTGAATTTGATAATACTTTTTATCCTTTCCCATTTAGCGCTGCCAATATAAATACTGGAGCTGTCACGGGAAGCCTTGGGGCTGTTTACCGTCCTTCTGAAACGTGGGTAATCAGTACCAATTTTGGCACAGCATTCCGTTCTCCCAATGTAGATGATGTGGGCAAGGTGTTTGACTCTGAACCTGGTGCAGTAACCGTTCCCAACCCTAACTTAAAAGCTGAAAATGCATACAGTCTGGATTTAGGTTTTGCAAAAGTGTTTGGTGAAGCTGTGAAGTTCGACATCACAGGATATTATACAGTTTTGAACAACGCTATGGTGCGAAGAAATTTTACGCTGAACGGTCAAGATAGCATTATGTATGATGGTGCTTTAAGTCAGGTGCAAGCCATTCAAAATGCTGCGGTGGCTAATGTGTATGGCATACAAGCCGGGCTTGAAATAAAACTTCCAGCCGGATTTAGTATTTCATCAGACCTCAATACACAACGAGGTGAAGAAGAATTGGATGATGAAACAACCAGCGCTTCTCGTCATGCGGCACCGTTATTTGGGGTTTCAAGATTGAGTTACAAGACCAGTAATCTTAATTTACAATTTTACGTAGCTTATCAAGGTGAGCGAAAATTTGAAGACCTGGCAGTCGAGGAGCAGAGCAAAGATGAGATTTATGCCAAGGACGTGAACGGAAATAACTACGCTCCATCCTGGTATACCTTGAATGTAAAAGCAATGTATGAGCTTACAGAAAGGTTTACACTCAGTGCTGGTTTGGAGAACATAACAGATCAACGCTATCGTCCATTTAGTTCGGGTATCTCAGCACCCGGAAGAAATTTCATTTTATCATTAGCAGCCAAACTTTAACTAACCCGCAGGATACCTTAAATGCTCCTGCTTTTTTTACGCATGAACTATAGAAAAATTGTAGACTCCTTACGTCAGTTCAGAACATGGCACCGTTTCATAGGCACTGGCTTGGGTTTTTTTATTCTTATTACAGCATCTACCGGAATCCTTTTGGGCTGGAAAAAAAATGTTGATATCCTTCAACCTCCTGAACAAAAAGGAACATCAACAGACCTCACTCAATGGGTAAGCATCGAAACTATCGTTCAGTCCGCGTCATTGGCCATTGATTCAGTAGTGGGTCACCCCATTGAAATCGACAAGCTTGATGTAAGACCAAGTAAAGGAATTACCAAAGTACTTTTCAAAGAAGGATATTGGGAAGTACAAGTAGACGGGGTTACAGGCAAGTCCCTTTCTGTACTTCAGCGTCACTCCGATTGGATAGAGCACATTCATGATGGTTCCATTATCAGCGATTTTGTAAAAATCACCTATACCAATTTACTCGGATGGGGTTTACTCATCCTTTCACTGAGTGGATTCTGGCTATGGTATGGACCTAAGGTGGTGAAGAAAATGAAAACGAATAAATAGAATTACTTTTTCTTAGTCCCTAAATTGGATATTGAATCAAGTGAAATAGGAAGGTAATAGATAACCGTTCCCACAATCATTGACACGACAAATCCATAAGGAAGACCAAAGGCTATAACCCCAACCAACAAAGCAATAATAAATCCTTTCCGATCACTCACTACATCTTTGATGAGTGAACTCAAGGAGATACCCTCTACCATTAGTATCACTCCTAAAACTGGAAGAGGGAAAGCTTGCACCAAATTGTGAAATCCGTTCGCAAGAAATAATCCCAGTACAATATAAAGTGAGCCGTAAATAATTACCGACCCCCCTGTTCTCCCACCAAAGGCATAATGCCCTACCATGCCTCCAGATCCGTGGCACGTGGGAATCCCTCCAAAAAATGGATTGATGAGATTCATGATAGAATAAGTGATTCCAATTTTTTTAATACTCATCTCCGGCCTTTCCGGAAACAAATCTTTGGCTACCTGCTTGGTGGCAATAATTGAATTACCCAACGAAAGTGGAATTTGAGGCAAAGCCAATAACAAAAATCCCTTAGAGATGTCTTCAAATGTGGGCACGCCAAAAATTGGGAGATTAACTCCAAATGATCCGGGGATATCTGATGCACTGATTTTAAAAATGAATGCGTAAGTAATTCCTAGCCCGATCACCAAAAGCGAAGCCGGATACTTCTTATTATCAATAAAAATCAAAACGATAACAAAAGATACAGCAGCTAAAATGTACCCGTAAATTGAATCTGATGAGATGTAATTTTTAAATGCCAACGAACACAAACTGATCCCCAATCCCAATTGAAGTCCACGAACAACCACTTTTGGAATCCACTTGGCGATGGTATCAAGCAATCCGGTGGCGGACAATAGCAACATGACTACACCAATAGCAAGCCCGGCTCCCAGCAGGATATTCCCTCCAATTTGTTGTGCAATGACCAATGTTGCCATCGCTTTAAGTGGTTGTGCAGGCATCGGCATCCGGTAAACCAAGCCCGTAAAAACCTGCATCAACCCAAACATGATTAAAGCACCAGCCACATAAAGGTTTGCCGCCAAAATCATGGCAATGATTAATGGTAAATCCGTGCCAATATCTCCGAAGGCACCGGATAACTCTCGCCTGTTGAATTGTATTGGATCTTTACTCATTCAAAGTTTAATGGGCTTCCAACCAGCTTTTACCAACGCCCACCTCTACTTCCATAGGCACATCAATGATTACTGCGGTTTTCATTAGCTCCACCACTTTTGGTTTTACAATCTCCTCTTCGTCTTTATGCAAATCAAAAATCAATTCATCATGTACCTGTAGAATCATCTTTGTTTTCAACTTCTCCTTCTGAAGCCAACTTTGAATATGCACCATGGCAATTTTTATAATGTCAGCTGCACTGCCCTGAATGGGAGCGTTGATGGCATTGCGTTCTGCAAATCCACGGGTAGAAACATTTCTTGAATTGATATCTCTCAGGTACCTTCTCCTTCCAAGGATGGTTTCGACATATTCTTTCTCTCTCGCCATGTTAATAGAGTCATCCATATAACGCTTAATGGCAAAAAATTCTTTAAAGTAAGATTCAATAATTTCGAGGGCTTCGGTGCGGGAAATGTTTAGGTTTTGAGCCAGTCCAAAAGCCGTACTTCCATAGAGAATACCAAAGTTTACCTCTTTGGCCTTCCTTCGCATATCGGGCGTTACTTTTTTCAAAGGCACATCAAATACTTTTGCAGCGGTAGTGGCGTGAATATCTCTGCCTTCTCTAAAAGCCTCAATCATAATTTCATCCTTAGCAAAAGAGGCGGCAATACGCAATTCGATTTGAGAATAATCCGCAGACATGAATAGATAGTCTTTGTCGCGAGGCACAAATGCACTTCGAATTTGCCTCCCTTTTTCAGTGCGTATCGGAATATTTTGAAGATTGGGATTCATGGAACTCAATCGACCGGTTGCTGCTACTGCTTGTCGGTAGTCAGTATGAATTCTTCCATCCGTTTTACTAATCATTTTCGGTAGGGCATCCACATAGGTCGAGCGCAACTTTTCATACTCACGAAATTCCAGCATCTTCTTTACGATCTCATGGTCATCTGCCAACTTCACCAATACATCTTCACCGGTTGCGTACTGACCCGTTTTCGTTTTCTTTGGTTTGTCTACCAATTTTAGTTTATCAAAAAGCACCTCTCCTACTTGTTTGGGCGATGCAATATTGAACTCAGTATCTGCCAGTTTGTAAATTTCCTTTTGTACTTTTTCGCTATCCGCCTTCAGTGCCTTCGACATCCATAACAACGTTTCGGTATTCACCTGCACACCTTCTGATTCCATTGAAGCCAACACACCGACTAACGGCATTTCAATATCACTCATCAACTTGCTATGGCCTTTCTCTTCTAAAGTAGACTTCAGCCGCTGCTTCAATGGCAAAATAATCTCCACTCTCTCACACACGTTATCCTTTTCATTTTCGCTTGAGATCAGTTGATAATCAAGAAACTGATTGGCAAGGATATCCAATTCATGAGAAGACTCTGCCTCAATCAAATAATGCGCTAACATGGTGTCAAAAAGATTTCCCTTCAACTCAACACCATACTTTTTAAGTGCCAGCATAGACTGCTTGATGTTGTGACCACACTTTGCCATCTGATCATCCGAAAGCAAAGCACTAAATTCACCTAAAACAGATTTTGCGTCCTTCTCATTAGTTATTGGAACATAGTAAGTCTCACCGGGCATAGAAAACACCAGTGCTTTCAGTTCAAAATCAAAATGAGGCTCGCTCGAAGTGACCGCTTCAAAAGCAAACTCAGGTTGTTCACCTAGTTTTAAAATTAAAGCTCCTCGCTCCTTTGCATCTTTGGCTTCATGATATTTTCCCTTTCCAACTCCTTCTACCTTTTGGGGTGCTCCTCCTCCAAACATCGATAGCTGCGAATTCCCTTTTGATTTATCTTCAGGTGGTGGCGTTGCTCCTCCGGAAGTAGCAAAAGCACGAGTCATAATAGCCCTGAATTCCAATTCTTCGAAAATTGGTCTGAGGACTTCTTCATTAAGCGGCTTATATTTTAATTTATCTTCATTAAACTCTACCGGCACATCGGTAACTATAGTTGCCAATTTTTTAGAAAGAATGGCTTGCTCTCCAAATTCTTCCACACGCTCTTTTTGCTTTCCCTTTAATTCGTGTGCATGTTTTATGATGTTCTCCACATCACCATATTTTTTTAACAAAGTGGCAGCAGTCTTTGGGCCAATGCCAGGAATACCAGGAATATTATCAGATGTGTCGCCTTGCAGGCCCAGCATATCAATGACCTGTGAAACATTATCAATGTCCCATTTTTCGCACACTTCAGCGATGCCCATCACATCTACCGCATTGCCCATGTAGGCCGGCTTATAGAGATATACATTTTCTTTGACCAACTGCCCAAAGTCTTTGTCGGGAGTCATCATGTAAACCTCAAAACCCTCTTTAGCAGCACGGGTAGCGAGTGTCCCAATCACATCATCCGCTTCATACCCATCCATTTCCAAAATGGGTATGTTAAAACCTTCAATAATTTCTTTTACAATGGGTATACCATATCGGATATCTTCTGGTGTTTCTTGTCGGGTGGCTTTGTATTCTTCAAAGATTTCATCACGAAATGTTGGGGCAGCCGTATCAAAACAAACAGCAATATGAGTTGGTTTTTGCTTTTGAAGCACTTCCAACAAGGTATTCGTAAAGCCAAAAGGAACCGATGTGTTTCTGCCCTTTGAATTGATGCGAGGATTTTTGGTAAATGCAAAATGTGCCCTATAGATGAGGGCATAGGCGTCTAAGAGAAATAGTTTTTTACTGTTTTTGGACATACAAGCAACTTAATCAACGAAAGGAAACATTTGTATAAAAATTGTATTTTTATCAACCTTCAAAACGAACACAAAATACACCGCTAAACTCGGACATCATGAACGGACCTTTGGAATATTTTCTGCACTGGGAAAAGACAGTTCCTAACGACACTTTTCTTCGTCAACCTTTTGGTGATAAGTGGGAAACCAGAACGTGGAAAGAAGCCGGTGAAGAGATTCGGAAAATTGCAGGCTATCTGGAGTCACTCCAATTTCCTCCTCATAGTCATATCGCCCTACTTTCTAAAAACTGCTCAGAATGGATCATGGCTGATTTGGCCATAATGATGGCAGGTCATGTTACTGTTCCGGTATACCCCACCCTTTCGGCTGATGGCGTGCGGCAGATCATAGAACATAGCGAATCAAAAGCTGTCTTTATCGGAAAGCTGGATAATTACACTACACAGCAATCTGGGATCCCCAATTCTGTAAAAAAGATCAGCGTTTCTACATACGGAATAAGTGATGGGGCTGTATGGGAGCAATTGATTGAAAGTCAAGCTCCAATTGTAAACCCCGCTACACTAGCTCTTGATGATATTCTCACCATCATTTATACTTCTGGTACTACTGGCACACCCAAAGGCGTAGTGCACAGCATGGGAAATTTTGATGCTACAGTAAAAATGGCGCAAAAACATGTTGGGTTTCCTGATCGTCCTCGCGTAATGTCATATCTGCCCCTTAGCCACATCGCAGAGAGATTAGGAGGTGAATTTGAAGGGCTGTATAAAGGAGCAGAATTCAGCTTCCCTGAAACCCTGGAGTCTTTTGCGAAGAATCTGGCTGACACAAAGCCCAATTACTTTATTGCCGTACCCAGAATATGGACCAAGTTCCAGGAGAAGATTTTGGAAAAAATGCCACAGAAAAAATTAGACCGGCTACTACCTATACCCATTATCGGATCAATTGTAAAAGGAGCCATCAAGAAAAAATTAGGACTTAATAAGGCTTCACTTTTCATCTCTGGAGCTGCTCCATTAAGTAAAAGCACTTTTGAGTGGTACGATCGATTGGGTATTACGATATATCAGGTATTAGGCATGACTGAAGACTGTGTTTATGCGCACTTCAATAGGCCTGGAGCGAATAAATTTGGAACGGTAGGGCTGCCCATGGAAGGGCTGCAAGTAAAGTTAGCGGATGATGGAGAGCTCAGGGTAAAAAGTGCTTGTCTGATGAAAGGCTATTACAAGAACCCGGAGCTGACCGCCACCATGTTTGATGAAGAAGGTTATTTGAAAACAGGAGACACCGGAGAAATTGATAGCGAGGGGTTTCTTACCATAATAGGGCGAGTGAAAGACCAATTCAAAACGGACAAAGGCAAGTACATATCACCAACCCCTATTGAGCTGAAGCTCATGCAAAATACAGACATTGAGCAGGTGTGTGTTGTGGGCATGGGCGTACCTCAACCCATTGCACTCACAGTGTTATCCATCCATGGAAAAGGAAAAGGTAAAGAAGAGCTTACAAAAAGTTTAATCGCTACAATAGACAGCGTTAATAAAACTTTAGAGTCTCACGAACAGATTGAAAAAGCGATTATCATGAAATCAGACTGGACGGTAGAGAATGAAATGGTTACTCCTTCTATGAAATTGAAACGAAATGCCATTGAGAAAATTCACTTGCCGAGTTATCCCAAATGGTATGCCGAAAAGGAAACAATCGTTTGGGAATAACTCCTGATAAATGTTCTCTATTGGCTTGAGCATTATCATACAGTAGAGGTGATCTAAGGCCTATCTTACCTGAAAATAAAGTAAGATGAAAAAGAGAGAACCAGTAAGTCATATCATGACGGAGAACGTATTGACTGTCGATATCGGCACTAATCTAAAAGAAGTAAAAGGCCTTATCAATCATCAACATATAAGACATGTTCCTGTTGTAAAAGGAAAGCAATTAGTGGGTATCATTAGCAAAACTGATATCAACAGGCTGTCATTCAGTGGGCTGTTTGAAGATCAAAATGATGCTGATGAGGCGATCTTCGAAATGCTCAATCTCAGTCAGGTAATGACACACAAACCTATTGTGGTAAAGAGCACCGACTCAATTAAAGAAGTGGCCGAAATTTTTTCAACATCAGAATTCCATGCCCTACCCGTGGTCAACAAGGACGATCCCACAAAATTAGAGGGGATTGTAACTACTACTGATATCATTCGATATATGCTGAGTCAGTATTGATTCAGCATTTAAAGCAAGGCTAGTTCAGCCTTGCTTTAAAGTATTCAATGGTCTTGGCCCTGGAATCGTTATATGCCTCTTCATCATATACAGGGTTACTTGGGTTGGCAAATGCATGATCGGCATCATAAGAATATACAGTCAGTTTCTTTCCTGCTGCCTTCATGTTAGCCTCAAATTTATCCATCACCTCTTTATTGATCCATTGATCTTTAGTGGGCCAAATGTTAAGCACATCAGAGTTTAACTTCTTTAGCCTATCCACATTGTTCTCTGGCATACCATAAAACATAACACAAGCCTGTGTTTGCTTTCCTCCCAAAAGTGCCGCTTGCAGGGAGAGCCCTCCTCCAAAGCACCAACCTACTGTTCCTACCTTCGCATCACGACCCGCATACTTCAGGGCTCCTTTTATAATGGCATCCCCTCTTTGCTGGTTAAAAGATTGCATATACTTTCCGGCATTCTCGCGATCGGTTGCCAATTTGCCATCATACATATCCAGCGCAATGACATTTACATTTCCGAGCTCCTTATACAAGTCCTCAGACCAGGCCTTAATGTTATCATTCAATCCCCACCACTCCTGAAAAACAAAAATCCAATTGTCCGTTTTTTTATCTGACATAATCAGATACGCATTGGCTTTCTTACCATCTGCACAATCCAACGTAATCATCTTTCCCCCTTCTTCACTTACATGCTTGTAAACCCTTGGCATCTGGTGCTGGCTATTGAAGTCTTTGTTGGAAGCCATCAATGCAAATTTTTCAACGGCAGGTGTATGACAAATCGTAATGTCATCCTGCCCATAACTGAGAGTAGTAATGGCAAACAGCGCAAAAATTAGGTATATATTTTTCATGTTTTTTTATTTGGTAGGCTATGGGTAAACGACAATGTTATACAAATAGTTTTCAATCCTTCCACTGACCCGTAATTACCCGGTCATAGGTAATGAAATCGGTATTTATAGGCTCAAAACCTTTTTGCCTCAACAATAACGCAACTTGCGCACGGTGATAGGTTGAGTGGTTGACCAAATGAATCATGATTTGTTCCACATTATTCTTATAAGGATCGCCTACATAATTATTATAAACCAGTTCTCTATTTAAGTTTTCAGTCTCCTTAACAAATTTCAACCACCGACTTGTAATTTCTTCATTCATTTTCAACAACTCCGCCAGAGAATATTGCTTCCAAAGTGGATAGGCTTCAGGTGACTTGCCCTCAATTCTGCTGAGCCAGATAAACAATGCAGAAATAATGTGACTCATGGTGGTCAGTATTTTTTCATCCTCTACTTTTTGATTTTCAAGCCCGCCCAATGCGCGCTCATTGGCCCATTGATTATACTGATACAGTTTTAAAAAGTAATCTTTCATGATGTAAACAATCAATTTTAAAATCAACTCGCAATTTACATGGTTTGACCAAAATTTGTTCTCTTTTTGGGATTCTCCGTAATCAAAAACTTAACCTAGTGATTATATTATCCTTATCTCTCCCAAATTTTTATTTGTTTAAATTCGTAGCAAATACCTCCACATGAAGATGCTTCAAAATTTATTGGTTATTACCTTCATCGCAGCGTTAACAGGTGCTTGTTCCTCAAGCTCAGATCAAATCCCAGATCAATATATAGATCCTGTTGCATCATTATATGACGAAACCTTAAGGCCCTTCTACCATGGGGTAGCATCAGGAGACCCTTTACCCGACCGTGTTATCATCTGGACGAGAGTAACTCCTGAAAAAATGAATTCACGCATCGCAGTAAAATGGGAAATAGCAGAAACTCCCAATTTCTCATCCATATACAAATCAGATACAACCAGTACTACAGCCCATCATGACTATACCGTAAAGATAGATGTAGATGGGTTGCAACCAGATCATGTTTATTACTATAGATTCATTGCACTAGGAAAAACTTCAATTACGGGCAGGACAAAAACCACACCTGTAGAAGTTAAGGATGAGCTTCAATTTGCTGTAGTGAGCTGCAGCAACTGGGAGTGGGGATATTTTAATGCTTACGCAAAAATTGCAGATCGACCTGTGTTAGATGCTGTTGTTCACCTGGGTGATTACATTTATGAGTACGGGGTTGGCAAATACGGAGACACTACTATTGGGCGCTTTAATCTTCCGTCACATGAAATTATCACCTTGCAAGATTACCGAACCAGGTACTCGCAGTACCGCACAGATATTGGATCGAGAAGAATACATCAGCAACATCCTTTTATCACGATCTGGGATGATCATGAGGTGGCGAACAACTCTTACATCGCAGGCGCACAAAATCACCAACCGGAGGAGGGAGATTATGAGGCCAGAAAAAAAGCTGCCCGACAAGCCTACTATGAATGGCTCCCAATCAGAGAGAGCAGAATGTTATACCGTTCTATCTCTTTTGGGCCTCTAGCCGATCTCTTTATGCTGGATGAACGTTTGGCCGGCAGAACAAAACCAGTAGATAGCTTAAGCGATCCTCAATACAATGACGATACCCGCACCATGTTAGGCGCTGATCAACTTCAGTGGTTTGAAACTCAGCTTTCAAATTCAAAAGCCACTTGGAGGTTGGTAGGCAATCAGGTGATCTTTTCTGATGTTGACTTGAGTAAGGTACTGCCAAAGATGCCTCGCAACCTTGATTCTTGGGATGGCTATCCTGCCGAGAAAAATAGGATTAAAGAACACATTGTCAACAACAGAATTCGTGACGTGGTATTTCTTACCGGAGACACCCATGCATCATGGGCAATAGAAGTGGCAACAGATGTCGCCAATACCTATAATCCAATTACATCACGTGGGGCCTTTGCTGTCGAATTGGGTACACCTAGTATATCCGCAGCCAACAGCAATGAACGAACTGCAACCGAAGAGGTAAAAAAATCTGAAATCACTTTAAAAGAAGCCAACCCTCATATTAAATATACCAACAACAGAGATCATGGCTACATTCTCCTTACGCTTACACCACAATTTGCTAAAAGTGAATGGTACTATGTAGAGACCTTAAGACAAAAAGGAAGCGCAGAGTTTAAAGGAGAAACGTTAACCGTTCAAAGAGGAACAACTTCAATTAGAAAAGTAGAAGATTAATCCTCTTTCTTCTTAATCAATATATTTTCAATGTTGCCATTTTCGGTAAGGAGTATGGCAATATTGCGCGTTGCTGGAAATTGTGCCAGTGTAATCATCATAATTGAAGTAATCGGCACAGAAAGAAACATACCCAACAGGTCCCAGACATAGCCCCAAAACGAAAGAGCGACCACTACTACCAGCGGGCTAAGGTTAAGTGACTTCCCCATTATTTTTGGTTCAATGTAATTGCCTACCACAAGCTGAATTGCCTCCACACTAATAAATACCCAAACAAAAGACCATAAAGATCCGAACTGAACGATTGCAAAAATGGAGGGTAACAGTGTGGCTATTAAAGAACCAATGTAAGGGATATAATTAAACACAAAAATTAAGAAAGCCCACAGAAAAGCATAGTCCACGTCAAATAACCGAAGCACTACATAACTCAAAGCACCGGTCAAGATACTGATACCCGTTTTTAGGGTAATGTATTTGTTAGTGGATTCAAAAATCTCATTCAGTACCTCCTGAATCCTCTGACGCCTTCTTGGATCAGGAAAAATAGCATCGATCTTTTTTGAAAAGGCAACCTCCTCCAGCAATAAGAACACAATGTAAATGATCACAATAACAATAGTGCCTACGGTAGCAGACAAGGATGATACAGTGCTGGTAAGAAATCCTTGAAGATCCAGTTTATTAATCTGGTCTTGCATCTGGTCTGTTATATTCACAACACCCAGTGACTCTCCAAGATCTATTAAAAAAATATCCAGTGTTGATTTGTAGGTTGAAAAATTAGCAACGATATCACTCAAATTGGTAATGATAAGGTTGATCGTGATTTGAACAGAACCAAATAATATTGCCAATGACAGGGTTCCTTTCAACCATTTTGGTAGCTGCCTTCCCATCACTTTAATCTTACCAATGTAATTGTATATGGTCTTTATCAAGTACCATACCATTACAGCCATTACAAATGGCTTTAATAAATCTTTAAAATAGATAATGAAGAAAATAGATAAGCCGCCAAGCAGGGCAATCAGAATAAATCTGAAAACTATGGTTTCTGAGAAAGACTTTTGTTCCACTAATTAGACGACATTAAAATATCTGTACCAAGAAATCTACCATCAGGTGTAGTCACCCACTTTCTGCTTTTTGGAATTCTAATATCTCCCACTCTCTCTTCCCCATTAAGGTAAATTACCTCTCCTTTTTTTGCAGGCTCATCCTTATAAAACATGTATCCCTTCATGGCATAAGTAGTCTTATCAAAATAGAAAAACCAAATATCTTCATCATAGGGTACACGTACCACATAGCAGTCTGATCCTTCAAATTTTTCCTCTTTCACAGCAGGATCAATGACTGTTCCTTTGTCTTTCAACTTCATAGGCAACCCCCATAAATAGACGTAATAGTTTCTGGTCCTCTTAACGTTATCACACGTTTTATCTGCCGGAATTTCTCCACATTCCTCCATGGTCACGCTCATCACATTTCCATTCTCCTCAAGATGAAAGTATCCCTTATTATTATCAATCACAGCTATTGATTTTCTATCAGGTCCGTTGGGTCTCTCCGAGACAAACTCCATTGTATGGTTAAAACTGTTCCACTGGCCTTTGGGGTCATGATATTGTATCGACTTATCCAAAATTGCAGTAGCGCTCATCTCTTGTGCGGATACGTAAAATCCACAAGCAACAAGTGTGAATAGAAGAGTAAGTTTTTTGTAGCTCATAATTTCTATAATAAACAAATATACTTAATACATATGGCACTAATGTTGCCGTTATTTAACCTGAAGTAAACATGAAATATTATTACCTTAGAATAAATTTATAAAATATGCGCTTAATCTCAGTATTCATCATCTTGTTGGCATTTTCATTCACCTCTTTTGCTCAAGTAATAGGCAAAAGTTTTCCAGAAATGGATGCGGAAACAGTGGAGGATAAGGTGGTTTCTCTCCCCAATGATACAAAGGGGAAATACACATTGTTGGGTCTGGCCTATTCCAAAAAATCGGAGGACGAACTAAACGGATGGTTCTCACCTGTCTTCAACAAATTCATTCAGAAAACTACGGGTTTAATGGCCAGCTTTGGTTATGATGTAAACGTGTATTTCATCCCTATGTTTACCGGAGTTAATGCTGCTGCCACGGGAACCGCAAAAAGAAAGGCACTTAAAAAAGTTGATCCTCAGCTGCTTCCCTATATTCTGTTTTATAAAGGAGAGCTTAAACGTTTTAAAGATGAGTTGGACTTCGAGAAGAAGGACATCCCATACTTTTTTGTGCTCAACCCAGATGGAGAAATAGTTTTTGCCACTTCTGGATCTTATTCAGAATCCAAACTGGATCAAATTGAAGAAGTGATTGAATGATTTATCTCAATAGCATCATTTAATGAGTCTACTGGCACTCCTCGCTATAGCAATGGCCCCAGGCGTGGCCATAGGAGTTTATATTTACTTAAAGGATAAGCATGAGAAGGAACCGATCAGCTTGCTTGTCAAGAGTTTCTTCTATGGTGCCTTCAGTATTTTTGTCACTTTATTTATAAGCAGTATTATAAGTCAGTTTGTTACCATCAATGAACTTGATGTATCAGAACAAGCAGTTCATGCCTTCATCATTGTGGCGTTAGTAGAAGAATTCAGCAAATTTCTATTTGTAAGAGGCATACTCTATAGAAATAAAAACTTCAATGAACCATTTGATGGTATCGTTTATGCTGTTATCGTAAGTATGGGCTTCGCCACTTTTGAAAACATATTCTATGTGGCCGAAGGTGGTCTTAGCGTTGCACTTACACGCATGTTCACCGCGGTCCCTGCGCATGCTACTTTTGGCGTGCTTATGGGATACTTTTTGGGTAAGGCTAAGTTTGAACATAAAAAGTCTTATTACGCATTCCATGCCTTGGGTATTGCAACACTTTTCCATGGCGCGTACGATTATTTCCTTTTCATCTCATTCGTACCTGGCATATGGCTGGGGGCAATAGCCTCGTTGATTTTGGGAGTTTACTTATCCAGAAAGGCCATTAAAATCCATCAATTAGCCTCTCCTTTCATCCCACGACCTAAGTGATAGGCCATGATTATCTTTTCTATTATGTAGCCTACAAAGAAAAAAGCTGATCGAACAACTGTATCCTGAAGAAACAGTAAGCTGATCAGCTTTCAGTTTTTCTGAACTAACTCTTAATGCTCCTCGCCACCGCCCTGTGGAGTGCTAATATGTGAACCAAAGAATAAAGCATTGAAGAATAGTTTATTGGTACCATACCAGTAGCCTCGGAACGTAGGATCGTCTACGAAAAGAATTGCTCTTCCTCTGCCTACGCCACTCACTTCTACTGAAACCGAATTTTTTATTTTTTCCAAATTGCTGGAATTAATGTAACCACTTAGGTGTGGATTAGCAGTGTACTTTGCTACCGTACTAAATGGGCTCTTGCTCTCCTCTAAAAACACGGTGTGGTTTCTATACACTGGCAAACTTCTACTTGTATACCCGAATCCAATGGGGTGCGTAATGTCCAGATTGGTCATGTATATTGATCCACCAATTTCTTTCGCACCCAGGTAATCCTCAGCCGTTACATAATCCATCCTTTTAGTACCTCCATCTTCCTTGTCTTTCACCAGTTTTTCATCGATAAGCTTATTGTTTATTGCCCAATTCACTGCGTAGCGCTGAAGGATTAATGTACCACCGTCTTGCATCCATGATTTCAATCGCTCTATCCCCTTGTCTCCAAGCATGCTATAATTACCAGAAACAATAATGATGGTGTTGTAATCTGAAAGTTTTAGTCGCCCGAACTGATCAGTATCCACTTTGGTAATAGGCATTCCGATTTTGGTATCCAACATATGCCAGATTGCACCAGCTTCTGTAGGTGAGGCACCATCCCCAATCAGCATCGCCACTTTTGGCAACTCAAGATCCCGAACGTTTCTGCTTCCCAGGTAAACACCTTCAGCAACTACACCTGTTTCCACTGTATAAATATCAAGTCCACTTATTTTAGAAGCTTCCTTAATATGAGTAAATACTTCATCCGATGAAATGTTCTGATCAGCAACTGAAACAACGATAGTTCCATAGCCAAAATTCTTCTTCACTCCATTTACAGTTGTGGTAAAAGGTTTGAAGGCTGCCTTTGCAAAAACATTATTCTTAAGCAAATGATACAATGCTTTAGGAGCGTAGTATTCGTTCCACTCAAAAACATATGCATAGTTGGACTTGGCAACCGGAGCCGGTTTGGCTGCGATGTCTTCAAACTTAATCTTTTCTCCTTTGGTATATTTTACAGAAGACGATAATGCATCATGTGGTAATCCGTATCCCAGCGACATAGTCCACGCAGAAGCATCATAGAAAATACTGTCATAGAATTTAGTAACTTTTTCAAACATGGATCGAACCATGCGATACTGGCGCTGATCAGTAGGAACTATAAAAGCTTTCCCCTTTTCATATTTGTTACCTCCCACGTTAAGGTCGCTTGTCAAGGGGTAAGTTTCTATACGATGTTTTAATAGCAAATCTGCAAATGCATTCGTTCTGCCCTTGTCTTGGTTATCACCAAAAACGTAAGCCTTTACAGAAGATTTTTTTCCTTCATCCAAGGCAGACTTAAAATAATCTTGCTGGTGCTTTAATAACAACTCACGGTTTTCGACCGATGCTTTTACTGTTGCAAGACTCGTACGCACGTGGTTGCGAATAGTGAATGGAAAGGTTACTATCCTTGTATCACTCTGTTGCACATGCCCTCGCGAACTGGCTTGTTCAAATACCAACCCCAATCCTCCATGGATATCAGGATACGTTGATCCATACCCTGGATAAGAATTATCATACGCTTCCTTGGCCCAATAGAATGAACCTATCTCGTCCATTGCGCTTGCAAAATATTTCTCAAACAAAGGATTTAGTTTGTCATAGTTATCTCTTGGCACTACTGGATTCTCTGATCCAATGGGCTTGGTAGGCTCAAAGAAGTAAGTGCTATTGGTTCCCATCTCATGATAGTCTGTGCAAACATTGGGCAACCACTTATGAAAAAACTCAATTCTGTTTTGGCTTTCTACATGAGCCAATGGCAACCAGTCACGGTTCAGGTCAAACCAGTAGTGATTAAAGCGACCTCTGGGCCAGCCTTCATTATGTTCACGATCCATAGGATCAGCAACAGGAGGAAACCCTTTGTGCATGTTGGCCCAAGTACTGTGGCGATCACGTCCATCAGGATTATAATTAGGATCAATGTGAATTACACTTTCACTTAATGTCTTATCTGCCTCTGCTCCCTGGCGGGCGATCACATAATAAGCAGTAAGCATGGCTGCCTCACTACTGGAGGGCTCATTGCCATGCACATTGTAGCCTAAAGTAACCACCACTGGCATATTGGACAGAGTAACAGTTTGTGATGGATCAGCCAGTTTCGCGTGCTCCTTTTGTATGGCATCGATCTTTGTATGGTTTTCAGGGCTTGTAATCGTAAGCACGACCTGAGGTCTTCTTTCATTGGTATACCCTATAATTTGAAAGCTGGCTTTAGGAGAAACTCTTCCCAATTCTTCGAAATAGGAAGCTATTCTATCATGGCGCGTATGCCAGTCGCCAACAGGATAACCAAGAAACTGCTCTGGCGTAGGAATAGCAGGATCAAATGTTGTCCCAGATGGAAAAAAGTAATTGTTTTGACCATAGCTTTCTATTTGAAGCAAAAGGGACATTAACAATACAAACAAAAGGTTTTTCATATCAATTTTTTATTGAAAGTGATTCGAAAGTTAGACACATGAATTTGCTAGAAAAAATACAGATGTGATGAATGGCACTCTGGGTTTGCAGATTAACTAAAACCCGTCATCATCCACCTCTTTTTCTTTTTTCTTGGCAGCACCAGTTCCTCCGCCTAGGCTATAAGGTGCCTCCAAACCATAATACTTGCTCCTGAATTTATTGATGAAGGAAAGGGTCTCTTCATCACTGCCGGGTATAAATACCAGTTCTCCGATTTTGGCCTTGGCTGCATTAGTTCTCTTAGCAATGGCACTATTAAAATCAGGATTGGATGAATGAACCATTAATCGATTGTCCTCCATGCCAAAGTAATACCATGAATCAGGGGAAGCTTTAAAGAAAACATGGAAAACACTGCCACCATCTTCATTTTTTCTCATCTCCATAAAACCCTCGAAAGATCCGTTGATGTCGTTGCGCAATATGTTGCTCAAGCCGAGATTTCCTTCACTATAAAATGCCTTGTGTTCTCGTGAACGCTTCAAATTAAAATTTGAAAACACCAATGGTCTGCCCAACTCAGGAATGGAAGTTAGCGGAGTGTAAGCCTGCAATGATTTATCCTCATAGTCTTTTACTGCGCGTTCACCCACTATATCTGCAATTTTATACAACAATTCCGTTTGGTCACCCAGCCCCTCTTCTGCGCCTTCGTTTTTGATTACATTCTGCAGGTCAAGCGCCATTATTTGCAAAGCCTGCGCAGGAATGTTCATGTCTGCCATCAAAAAAGTATTCATTCGAATGTCGTTGGTCTCCAAGTTTCCTGAGCCCAATGCACTTGCAGTTATCTGAAAATCTTTGCTGCCGCCAGTGAAGAAATTTACCTTCCCTTCAAACCTTACTTCCTGCTTGTCTTCATTGTAAGCAAATACTTTCCCTGTAAGTTTTTCTCCTGTAGCTTTTAAACGGTCTTCAATTTTAAATTCCTGACTTTTCTGATCAAAGAACAAAGAACCACTGGGCAAAAAGAAATCATCATCGTCTGCATTCTTTTTGTCAAACACAAAAGTAATGTATAGACTATTATCATCCGCAAAATGTAAACCCGCCTCAACTTTCCTTCCTTCCTCTGTAATGGCATTGTCAAAATCCAAAAAGACGTCTTTCTCATCACCACTTTGTTCGTACACAATCCATGTGTCGTAATTTTTTATCTTTTTAAGGTCCAGCTTCACACTCCCTTTTAGTTGAAGGGCAGGTCGTGTTGCATACATGACCATATCACCTTTATAATAAATTCTTGGAGCCAGGATTAGGTTGTCTTCTTCTATTACGACTCCATTGGCCACAGTTTGCTCGGTCGCATTTAACTCTGTTTGACCCCTTTTTCCCTTAACGACATCCTCTATCGGCTCTAGATGAAAATCTGTCATTTTGATAGCGAACGTGTCGTTTACTGCATTTACGTATTGGTAGGTGGCCGAGCCTGAGAACTCTTTTCTAGAAATAATATCAACAATTCCTTCCGTAAGCCGATGATAGCCATTAAGCGTATCCATTACAATAGTTGTATTGGTGAGTCTATCGATTTTTGCATTCTCCAGAATCAAAATTTCATTGTTCTCTGGAGTAATTTTTGCATCGGCCACTACAATGAATGGGATTCCACTCACTTTAAGCTGCTGAGTCTGGATGTCATACTCTGCTCTTTCTGCCAGAAAATTCAAAGAGTCCAATTCTTTACGTGTAGTATAGAAGTAGGAGTTCTCCAGCGGCACATCCGGGTCTTTATTCATCACAATTTTTTGTGTATTCAGATCCCAGCGTGCTTCGGGAATGGAAGTTTTGAACTGTGCGTATGGAAATTCCAAGGCCGCTTCTCCCGCTATCTCCGGACTTATGTCTGCATAGTTCTCCTCCAGGTTAAATTTCAATCTCACGTCATCACCTGATAGGGCAGGCTTATCCGGGTTGGTTGTCTTTACCTGAAAATCTGCATGCCTGGCCCCAAAGTCTTTGGCGGAAAAAGAAAGTTCTTCCGAAATCGCTTCTGATCCGCGCGTGATCAGCTTACCCCCTCCGCTAGTCCCTGTTTTTGAAACGGTGAGCCTTCCATCCAGTTGAGCGCTGGCATCATACAAATTAAAAGGCTCTCGCAAATTTTGAATATTGAATTTGTCTTGCTTTGGTAACCAGTTTAATTTGAATTCGGTAAGTGAAACCTGAGGAAACCATGCAGCGCCAAACTGTTTTTCTTTCAGCTCTCCAACATTTCCTCGCCCCACAACAGAATCCGGATAAAACACGAAGTCCTTAGATTCTACGCTGGCCGCGAGATAATCAATACGCCCCGTAGCGCGAATACCCGCATTATCAAGATTCATTGCACCGACCATTTTACCCTCTCCCTGAAACAATTGATATCCCTCACTTGGAATAGCATGAGTAAATCCTAGCGATTTGTCCGCCATCGTGTGCAGCTTCTCTTTGAAATTGGGAAACATTCCACTGGACACAAAAGTACCCTCAAAATTGATCGAGCCTGGATCAGCATCATTCAAACTATCCAACTTGAATGGAGGAACTACAAAAAATACAGACCGGTCGTATGCACCGTTTAAAACCTCTCTACGGTTAAAATAAATTACACCTCCGGCAGTTGCATCAAGACGAGGATAGTTTGGAATTTTTTCCTTGCCTGATTTATTATCCGGCCGGCTTATAAAAAGTGTGCCTGATGACTTGGAAGTATTGGCCATGCCCGCGGCAGCAGCAGCAGTGGAGTCTGCACCTACCATGGCATTATTTACGCGCCTTCTTATGCTTTGTCCTCGCGCATTGGTTTCAGTTACATAAAAACGAATGGAATCAATGTGATTGAGGTTAATAAAAAAACTATCATACTTCAGCGTAAAGTCCTTTCCATTGATTTCAAAATTTCCGGCTGTGATCTTACCATCAAATTTTATATCACGATTTTGCAATAGTGTAATCACACTACTATCCGGCTTGATCACCACATTAAGTGAATCACTTACATTAAATTCTTCAACGCCCCTTACATTCATGCGGCCATCCACAAAGTTTACGGTGGCGTTGGCTGGTCCATCCACGATGGAGTGAATTTTCAAGTTGTCATAGTCGGCATCACCTTTTACTGCATCGTAATAGTGCATTGCTTTTTCTTTCACCTTCACATAACCTGTGTTGGCATTGTACTCTATCATTCCTTTCTGTGCAAGAAAGGTCATGGCCATACGCATTCCATCAGAACGTTGTCCGGTGCCAGTAGCAATATCATCAACGTAAAATTCTCTCATGCCCATGCGCAGAGAATAACTTGCTACTAAAGCCAGTGGATGGAATTGAAATCCGTGACCTGCCAACAACCTGAAATCCTCCGGGTCATAATAATCAATCGACTCGATCACCATGGGGGATTGGCTTCTTCCTCCAAAGCTGTAGATGTTTAAACTGTCAGAATTCAGATCCCACCGAATCTTATCAGCTCCAAAATCCATATTGAAATAAGAGGCGGAATAGGGAGCGTTTTTTAAATAGCCATTTTCCTTCTGCAGGATCAACTCATTCTTACCAAAATTGTAGTAGAACTCAGTGGCAGGATGATATATAGAATCGTTTTGTTGAAAAATCTTAACCATTGCACGCCTGGAGAAAATAGTAGAATCCCGAAACTCAAAAAGACGTGATCGAGCCTCAAACTTTCTATCCACTTCGCCTAGTACCACCAACTTGGCAGGTTCGCCATTAACCGATGAGCTATAAATTTTGCTTCCATTAAGTGCGAAGCCTCCTGTGTACTGTAGTTTGTCATTACCCAACCCAAGCATTTCAATATCACTGTTGAATGACATGAACCTCGGATAGGTAGAAGTCTCGGGAGTTTTATGGCTGACGCTTTTAAACTCAAAAATGCCGTCTACTCTTCCGCTCGCTCTTCCCAGATAAGTGAGTTTCCCCTGCGATGCTTTTAACTCTGGCTTTGATACCTTAAAATTATATTCAGTGAAATCAAAATAAACTGAGTCTTCGCTTAGTCCAGCAGTCGTCCAATCAAATCTTCCGCCTTCTCCTACAAAAGTATCATCGAGTAACGATATGGCTCCTTTTGTATCTCGAAGGAAAGCGGAATCATAAGTGGTAGAAAAATTAAAAGTGGCTTTATCAAATCGAATAAGTGGCCCGCTCAGCTCGGGTTGAGGCTCTGGCTGCATCCATATGGGCATAGCCGGAGGCATTTCTAGTTCTTCTTGATCATCCCAGTTAACAGGTTCCTGATCATCCCAATTAAAATCGTCCTGTGTGGCATTATTATCCCATTGATCAAATTGGTTTTGGTTATCGTTGTTAAAATCATCTACAGGTTGACTATCAAAATCGTTGAAATTATCCTGGTCGTTACTATTGAAATCAAGTAGGGATGGAAGCACCTCTACTTTAACATAATCAAAGTGGTATTCATCATCTCTTACAAAAAGTCTGTAGGAACGATCATAATGCAGCGCGTGGTATTCAAAAAATTGCCTTACGTTTTTAAAGAATATTCCCGCATTGGTAAGGCTTTCATTTTCTATTACCTGACCGGCAACATTCAAAAAACCAGAGATAGTTTCTGCATCCGCTTTTTCGCGATCGACAGCGTTTGAAATAGCTCCATAATAATTGACAAACTGAGGTCTTAGTTTATACCCCTTCCCTTTCATCAATTTAACCTGTTGCCTTATTACCTCTTGCTGATCTCTGCCCAATCTGGGCCAAACTGTTGCAAATCCCGCACCTACCGCCTCGGCATCTACACTTCGAGAGTTTTCCAGCACAACCCGGATGCTATCCTGAAAGTTGAGCCTAACGGGTTCAGCAGTCTTTTGCGCCTTTAGGGCGGTAGATCCTGCCAATGCAATCCATATGTATATTAAAACCCGCTTCACAATAGCCTAATCAGTGAAATTCGTAAATATTGGGCAATTTAGCTAAAAGCGCCTCATCCTTAAACGAATGCTTACCCGCTTATAGTTTTGAACGAGAGGTCCTTTTATTTTTTTAGCTGGAGTAGCAGCGATGCCCAATTTTCGCGTACATCGCTTTGGACATGTTTAAGCTGATATTGATGGGCTCTTACCATCAAATCCGGAATGTCTTTTTCGTAAAAACCACTTAATAAAATAAACCCATTGGGATTTAAATAAGACACATATTGGGGGAGTTCCTGCAGCAGAATATTTTTATTGATGTTGGCCAAAATCACATCGTAGTTGTCCTCAAATGTCAACTCACTGATCATCCCTTGCCGGATGTTGACATTTTCGCAATTATTCACTTCAAGATTTTCCTTTCCGTTGATCACGCTCCATTCATCGATGTCAAATGCCTCCACATTTTGTGCTCCAAGCTTAGACGCCATAATGGACAGTATCGCAGTACCACAGCCTGCGTCCATCACCATTTTGTTTTTATGGTCCATATCCATTTGCGCTTTTATCATCAGGTAAGTCGTTTGATGATGCCCAGTGCCGAAAGACATTTTTGGTGTGATGGTAATCGTGAAAGGATATTCCTTTTCTATTTGATGAAAATCCGCTCGTATCACACATCTATCATCTACGATAATGGGATCATAACTTTTTTCCCACTCCTCATTCCAATTTTTTTTCTCAATCCTATCCCATGAAAAGGATAGTGGCTTTACCTGGTCATACTTACTTTTGATTTCATCAACGCGGTTTTGATCAAATCGATCTACTTCCGCATACGCCTCAAATCCATTTTCGTTTTCTAAAAAAGAATCAAAACCAGCTTGTGAGATTTCAGCAATCAGTATTTCTGAAAAAAGAGGATCGCAGATTACACTTAGGCGTGTGTGGTACATCTAAGCAGATTTGATGATCTCAATAAAATCGCGTGACTTCAACGAAGCCCCTCCTACTAGACCCCCGTCCACGTCTGCACAAGAGAAAAGCTCCTTTGCATTGTCCGGCTTTACACTACCTCCATAAAGAATAGGAATTAAGTCAGCGGTTGCTTCACCAAATTTCCCGGCAAGATGTTTTCTAATGACCGCATGCATTTCCTGTGCTTGCGCTGTAGTGGCAGTTTTACCGGTTCCAATGGCCCATACAGGCTCATAGGCCACTATTATTTTTTTCATCGCTTCTGCATTCAGATGAAAGAGCCCCTCCTCAATTTGCTTCTTCACCAGGGTTTCATGATCGCCAATTTCCCTAACCTCCAAAGGTTCCCCACAACAAAAAATAGGCTTTAGTCCATTGGCCAAAGCGCCATCTATCTTTTGCGCTAACTGTTTTCCTGTTTCTAAAAAATATTGCCTGCGTTCGCTGTGTCCTATAATCACATATGGAATTCCCAAAGACTTTAACATCCCCGATGCAACTTCACCAGTATAAGCTCCGGATACATGTTCGCTGCAATTTTGAGCGCCCAGTTCAATCCGAGCTCCCTCTCCAATTTGAGATTTCAAACTGAGTAAGTATGGAAAAGGAGGGCAGATAATAATTTTTACATCTCCCTTCACTTCATCTCCCACCATTCCAATCAATTCTGCTGTAAGCGCTTGTGCTTCCTGAAGCGTTGTGTTCATTTTCCAATTTCCGGCAACTATCTTTTGACGCATACTAATTATCTATATATAAAACTTAAAATGTAAATTTATCTGATGGCTTATCCTTCATCAGTCGCATACTCTTGATGGGCCCCTTATAAGTTACATGAACCAGGTTGGACTGGTCGTCAAAAGTTTCTGTGATTACCGTGTTCTCCACTTCAATCACCTTAAAAGTCTTTACTTTTTCAATTTCTATATAGCAGATAAATGCTAAGTTCTCTTCTTCAAATCCCAAGAAATTAAGTTGCTGTGATTTACCGTCCAACTTCACTTTCAGATGATCTTTTAAATAATCTGCAATAAGACCGTTTGTGGTAAGTCCGTTTTTAGGATTAAGGATATCTAGTGTTGGTAGCCCTGTTTTTTCGCGAATAGCTACCTCCAGATCATCCACAAAAATGCGAGAGATAATCTGCAATGCTTCCGCCTTTTCATTGTATTCAATCTCGGTAACAGAGATATGAAGGGGGTGAAAAAGAAGTAAAAAGGAGTATAAAATACTTAACATATCGAATTGTGGATCAAAAATAGGGCCATCTCTCACCCAAAACAAGTGGCACTCAACTCTTATTCCTTTAGTATAATCGAGCTACCCAAATTGAGATATAAATCCTATTATTGTCTCCCCAAAAAAAGGAGTGCATGAGCGAATTTCAACTTTACTTTGTTCTTGGAAAGGACCACATCTTGGATTATGCAAATGGCTACGACCACATCTTATTTGTAGTTGCACTTTGCGCCATTTACCTCACCAGGGATTGGAAAAAAATTCTGATCCTAATCACTGCATTTACAATAGGCCACTCCGTTACACTAGCACTAGCCACACTGAATGTGATTGCTGTTAATTCTGATTTAGTAGAGTTTCTTATTCCGCTCACTATTTTCATTACAGCTTTTGGCAACTTGTTCAGAAGAGAGGAAAACTATTCATCTAAGCCAGTCCAAACCAATTACTTGCTGGCGTTGGGCTTTGGCCTTATTCACGGAATGGGATTTTCCAACTATCTAAAGGCGATTCTGGGTAAAGATCACTCAGTAGTTACTCAACTTCTTGCATTTAATTTGGGGCTGGAGTTTGGGCAAATACTAATAGTTGGCATCTTTATGGCAATTAGTTTTCTGCTAGTTGATCTGATAAATGTTTCACGTAGAGACTGGAAGATGGTAATTTCGTCTGGTATTGCCGGAATAGCCCTAATTTTAATGAAGGATGCTAAATTCTGGTAAACAGAGCATAAGCACCCAACGTATAATAACTGAAAATTTCTAATAGTATGATCAAATACATTACAACGCTTTTCATCGGCATGAGCTTAATGGCCCACGCACAACAAACACCCTGGCAGGGAAAATTTGAGCAACTAGGCCAAATACTGCCCACTCCTAATGAATATCGGACAGGTTCAGGTTCTCCAGGACCTGAATACTGGCAGCAGCAAGCCGATTATGTGATTACCGCAGAGCTCAATGACGAAAATCAGAGTATTACAGGAGCCGAGACAATCACTTACCATAATAATTCACCAGATGTACTCACTTATCTCTGGCTACAATTGGATCAAAATCTTTTTGATAAAGAAAGTAATACTGGAAAAACTAAAAACACTACCATTCAGGACAGTGTGACCACCAAAGAAATAGCCGGAGACCTTGAACTCTATAATTACGATGGAGGATACAAGATCAAATCTGTAAAAGATGTTAATGGCACAGACCTTAAGCATTTCGTCAATGCTACTATGATGCGAATTGATCTCCCCAAACCACTCAAAAGAGGAGAAACTTATTCTTTTAAAATTGAATGGTCATACAACATCAATGATCGCATGAAGGTAGGTGGCAGAAGCGGCCTTGAGTATTTCCCTGAGGACAAAAACTATGTTTATACTATCGCCCAATGGTTTCCTCGTATGTGCGTGTATGATGATCTGGAAGGATGGCAGAACAAACAATTTCTAGGAAGAAGTGAGTTTGCTACTGTTTTCGGAAACTACAAAGTAAAAATCACTACTCCTGCAGACCATATTATGGCAGCAACCGGAGTGCTTCAAAACCCTAAGGCCGTTTTGACAGCAGAGCAAATCACTCGCTTTGAAAAAGCCAAAACTTCATTTGACGCTCCTGTTATCATTGCTACACAAGAGGAAGCCATCCAAAGGGAAAAAAGCAGATCGAAAGAAAAGAAAACCTGGGAGTTCCACGCGGAAGATGTTAGGGATTTCGCTTTTGCTACATCCCGCAAATTTATTTGGGACGCACAAGCTGTAAAGGTTGGAAACAATACACCATTGGCCATGTCCTTTTATCCAAAAGAAGGAAATCCACTTTGGGAAAAAGAGTCTACCAAAGCGGTAAAGAACACACTCGTTACTTATTCCAAATTCACCATTGATTATCCCTACCCTGTTGCCATATCGGTACACGCGGCAAGTATTGGAATGGAGTATCCAATGATCTGTTTCAACTTTGGAAGACCTAACAAAGACGGAAGCTACAGCGACAACACCAAGTGGAGAATGATCGGTGTGATCGTACATGAAGTGGGACACAATTTCTTCCCCATGATCATCAACAATGACGAAAGGGAAACCACCTGGATGGACGAAGGAGTAAATTCCTTTGTACAATATTTGACTCAAGTTGAAAATTATAAAGACATGCCACAGCGAAGAGGGCATGCACAAGGCATTGTTCCTTATATGAAAGGAGATAAGACCACCATGCGTCCTTTAATGACCAGCGGAGAACAAGTAGTGCAAATTGGTAATGAGCAATACAACAAGGCGGCTACAGCGCTTAACATTTTACGCGAAGCAGTAATGGGCCCTGAACTGTTTGACCACGCCTTCAAAGAATATGCTCAACGTTGGGCCTTCAAACACCCTAAACCTTCTGATTTTTTCAGAACGATGGAAGATGCCTCCGCTTTTGATTTAGATTGGTTCTGGAGAGGATGGTTTTATTCGGTAGATCATGTAGACGTTTCTGTTGATCAGGTGCGCTGGCTCAAACTAAGAGAAGACAATCAAAACTTGGAAAGCAAATCTAAAAATGTGAAAACCGGTGATCTTGTTTCCACAAATAATGGAAACGGAAGCAATGATTTTAACAGCGGTCCTGAGCCCTTTAGCTTGATAGAAACAGACGGCCGACTTTATGGCGAATTCCTAAGTCGCATCAACGATAAAGCCGTTATCGACAAAATGAAAGGAAAGAATTTCTATGAAGTGACACTTAGTAACCAAGGTGGACTGGTAATGCCGGTGATCATTGAATGGTCTTACAAAGATGGAACCAAGGAAATTGAGCGACTGCCTGCTGAAATATGGAGGACCAACGAGCAAAAAATCACTAAAGTTTTTGCAAAGGATAAAGAAGTATCCAATGTGGTGATAGATCCTTTAAAAGAAACTGCAGATATCGATACCAACAATAACATGTTTCCTAAAGTTGATCAGCCTTCTAAATTTGATCAGTTAAGGAAAAATTAATACAACATGAAAATTATTAAAACCCATTATATGAAATACCTACTTGGCTTGATTTTGATTGCCATTACAATACCATCCCTAGCCCAGGAAGGATGGAAAAGCAAATTTGAACAATTAGGGCAGCAGTTACCCACTCCCAATCAGTATCGTTCTGCCTCCGGTGCTCCAGGTTACAAATACTGGCAACAGCAAGCTGATTATGTGATTGATGTGGAGTTGAATGACGAAACACATATGATCATTGGTAAAGAGACCATTACCTATACCAATAATTCTCCTGATCCCCTTAAGTACTTATGGCTTCAGTTGGATCAAAACATTCTTGCTGAAGGCAACACAACGGATAAAATCAAAACCAACAGCTTGGGAGAGACTGTTTCCGTTGATCAATTGCAGCGCGACCTTGATCTGTATGGTGACTACAAAGGAGGTTATACCATCAAGTCGGTAAAAGACGTAGCGGGCAAGGATCTTCCTAATTTTATCAATGCCACCATGATGCGCGTTGACTTGCCAAAGCCACTGAAGACAGGCGAGAAATATTCGTTTAATATAGAATGGTCTTACCCTGTAAGCGACAGGCTGAATGAGCGCGAAGTAGGTCGCAGAGGCGGAATGGAATACTTCCCAGCAGACGACAACTATGTCTATGGCATTACGCATTGGTTTCCACGCATGTGTGTGTATGATGATTATGAAGGATGGCAGAACAAACAATTCCTTGGTCAGGGAGAGTTCACTCTTTCCTTCGGAAATTATAAAGTAAGTATTACGGTTCCTGCTGATCATATTGTAGGCTCTACAGGGGAATTACAAAATCCACAGGATGTTCTTTCTAAAAAAGAAATGGAAAGATTTGACCTGGCTAAAAAATCATTTGATAAGCCCGTGATTATTTCTACTCAGGAAGAAGCCATCCAACGCGAAAAATCAAAATCCAAGCAAAAGAAAACCTGGGTATACAAAGCAGATAATGTAAGGGACTTTGCTTTTACCAGTTCAAGAAGATTTATATGGGATGCACAGGCCGTAAAGCTTGGTGGCAAAACCGTTATGGCGATGTCTTACTATCCTAAAGAAGGAAATCCACTTTGGGAACGCGAGTCAACAAAAGCCGTAAAAAATACGATTGTTACTTTTTCAAAATATACTATTGACTATCCTTACCCAGTAGCCATCTCTGTTCACATGGCCAACATTGGTATGGAATATCCTATGATCTGTTTTAATGGTGGAAGACCACAGCCAGATGGAACCATTCCCGATCGCACCAAATGGGCGATGATTGGAGTAATCGTGCATGAGGTGGGGCATAATTTCTTTCCAATGATTATCAACTCAGACGAACGCCAGTGGGCATGGTTGGATGAAGGTTTTGATACTTTCGTCCAGTACCTCACACAAGTAGAGCACTATCCTGACATGCCTCAGCGCAGAGGACCAGCGGAAGGCATTGTTCCTTACATGATGGGTGATAAAGAGACCCAGCGCCCTCTAATGACCAGCGCAGAAAATGTTATCCAATACGGCTCAGAACAATACGCAAAAGCGGCAACAGCACTTAACATATTAAGAGAGACTGTAATGGGGCCTGAGTTATTTGATAAATCGTTTAAAGAGTATTCAGAGCGATGGGCGTTCAAGCATCCAAAGCCTGCCGATTTCTTCCGTACTATGGAAGACGCTTCTGGTGTGGATCTTGACTGGTTCTGGCGCGGATGGTTCTACTCCACTGACAATACAGATGTATCTGTAGATGCCGTGAAGTGGTATCAGGTGAAAAAAGAAGAAACCAACCTTGAGAACAAGGGTAAGGTGGTGAAGAAAGGTGACCTCGCAACCGCTGGTGGTGGACAAGGTCAAAATTCTGACAACTTTAACGATGGTCCTCAGCCCTTCAGTGTGATTCCTGCAGACGCCAGCTTCTATGGTGAATACCAAAACCGAATTGACGACAAGGCGATAATGGATAAGCTGGAGAATAAAAACCTGTATGAAATTACATTAAGCAATAAAGGTGGACTTGTAATGCCAGTGATTATTGAATGGACGTACAAGGATGGCACTAAGGAAATCGAGCGTATTCCAGCCGAAATTTGGAGACTGAACGAAAATCAAATCAAGAAGGTTTTTGTAAAAAATAAGGAAGTAGTAAACATCGTTATCGATCCACTTAAGGAAACAGCAGATGTAAATACGGACGACAACGTATTCCCTAAGGTAAAACAAGGCTCTAAATTTGACGAGCTTAAGAAAAAAGGAGAAAAATAGTCTTACATTTATTTATCAATTTTGAAGTCATTTCGTTTATCGAAATGACTTCTTAGTTTATACACGATTAATTAAACCAATATGCGCTCATTTTCACTTTCTCTGGTACTGTTTTTTAGCTCATTGTCCGCATTCGCACAGCAAAACTGGCAAGGCAAATTTGAACAGCTCGGCCCTGAACTTCCTACTCCTAATAGCTACCGTAGCAGCTCCGGAGCTCCCGGCCCCAATTATTGGCAACAGCGTGCCGATTATGATATCGATGTGGAGTTGAATGACGAAACACAAATGATCACAGGCAAGGAGACTATTACTTACTATAATAATTCCCCTGAAACCTTGCGTTACCTCTGGATGCAATTGGACCAAAATAAATTGTCAGACGACAACATGACTGACAAAACCAGTAACAATGTGATTCGCGATTCTGTACCCGCAAAATTTTTGGCTGAGTCTCTGGGTGGTTATGGATATGATTATGAAGGTGGTTATACCATTAAATCTGTCAAGGATGCCGCAACAGGAAAGGACTTACCCTATACCATCAACTTTACGATGATGCGCGTGGATCTTCCTGTATCGATGAAGACAGGCGATACGTATAAATTCATTGTAGAATGGAGCTACCGCGAATACGACAGAATGAAATTTGACGAGCGCGGTGGTTACGAATATTTCCCTGAAGACGATAACAGACTGTATACGTGCGCTCAGTGGTTCCCTCGTATGTGTGTATTTGACGACTATGAAGGATGGCAAAACAAACAATTTTTGGGTCGTGGTGAGTATGCACTTGCTTTTGGTGATTATAAGTTAAGAATTACAGTACCCAGTGATTTTATAGTAGGCGCTACAGGCTGGCTGCAAAATCCACAGGAAGTGCTAAGCAAAGACCAGTTAGAAAGATTCAATCGCGCGCAAAAAACTTTTGATAAACCTGTACTTATTGTAACCGAATCAGAAGCTAAAAAGAATGAGAAGTCCAGATCAAAGAAGAAGAGCACTTGGGTATTCCATTCTGAAAATGTTCGTGATGTAGCGTTTGCCACTTCACGAAAATTCATTTGGGATGCTATGGCTGTGAAGGTGGGTGACAAAACGCCTCTAGCTCAATCGCTTTATCCAAAAGAAGGAAATCCATTGTGGGAAAAAGAATCTACCAAAGCCATTAAAAATACATTGGAAGTTTACTCCGCGAGGACATTCGATTATCCTTACCCTACCGCCTACTCTATCCACACTGCAGATCAGGGCATGGAGTATCCGATGATTTGTTTCAACTACGGCAGGCCTGACAAAAATGGAAAATATTCTCAGCGTGTGTTAGAGGGCATGGTAGGCGTAATTGTGCATGAAGTGGGACACAATTACTTTCCGATGATTGTGAACTCCGATGAAAGACAGTGGACATGGATGGATGAGGGATTGAATACTTTTCTGGAAAGAGAAACGGTACGCACACGATACGATGGTTTTGACATCACCAGCGGGTCACCAAAAGGCATTGTGTCTTTTATGAAAGGCGACAAAAATATTATGCGCCCTATCATGGCGCAATCCGATAATCAAGCCACCAGCTTTGGACCGAACGGATATACCAAACCATCTGCTGCGCTGGTGCTCTTGCGCGAAACCATTATGGGGCCTGAAAATTTCGACAGGGCCTTTAAAGAATATTCAGAACGTTGGGCTTTCAAACATCCGGCACCGGCAGACTTTTTCAGAAGCATGGAAGATGCTTCGGGAGTGGACTTGGATTGGTTCTGGAGAGGATGGTTTTACACTACCGACAATGTAGACCTGACTCTGGAAGACGTTAAATGGTTTCAGGTGAAAGAGCAGCAAATGGATCCTGAAAAGAAAAATGTAACGGTAAAGCAGGGAGACCTTTCCGCCAATACTACTAACAATAAAGCCAATGATTTCAGCGCGGGCCCTCAACCATTAACTGTTGAGAACACTTCAGAGAGCACCTATCGTGATTTCAGAAGCAGAATCAATGACGATGCGGTTCGTCAAAAATTACAGGGAAAAAATCTTTACGAACTGACCCTGCGTAATACAGGAGGTTTGTTAAGTCCAATCATCATTGAGTGGACTTACAAAGACGGTTCTACTGAAATCGAAATGATTCCAGCAGAGATCTGGCGCCTCAATGAAAAAGAAGTGACCAAGGTTTTTGTAAAAGATAAGGAGGTGACCAATATCGTTATTGATCCCAATCGTGCGACAGCTGATGTCAACGTTTCGGATAACGTATTTCCGAAAAGAACAGATTCTAAATTTGATCAGTTTAAGAGAGGGAATTAAAAAAATCACAGGAATAAAAAAAGAGGCGATCTCAAAAGGGTCGCCTCTTTTTTTGATGATTAATGGATTTACTTCTATTCAAGTGATTCAAATAGCTTAAAAGCTCTCCCCAAATCTACATTCCCACCAGAAAGAATAATTCCTACTTTTTTCCCTGCGAACTTTTCCTTTTCTTTTAGCACTGCTGCAAAGGGAACTGCGCAGGAAGGTTCTACAATAATTTTTACACGTTCCCAAATCAGGCGCATGGCTTCGATGATTTCCTTGTCACTAACCGTGATCACCTCATTCACCATTTCTTTAATAAGAGGAAATGTTTTGTCTCCCAATGAAGTGAGTAATCCGTCTGCAACCGAATTGGCTTGAGATTTTTCAATTTTACCACTTTTAACAGCGCGGTAGGTATCATCAGCACCTTCCGGCTCACCTGCTATCACCTTAGTTTTGGGTGAAAAATATTTAGCAGCCAATAATGTTCCACTTAACAATCCCCCACCACCAACTGGGACGAGCACAAAATCTAATTCTTCCGTTGCATCAAACAATTCGATAGCAGCAGTCGCCTGGCCCGCCATCACATCATAATTATTAAAGGGATGAATTTCGGTTGCACCCGTTTCAGCTACCACTTTTGCCAATGTAGCTTCCCTTGCTTCCAATGTAGGCTCACATTCCGTTATCTCACCACCAAAAGCCCTAACTCCTTTTTTCTTAATTTCCGGAGCTGTGCTAGGCATCACGATGTAGGCTTTCACGCCCATTATTCTTGCAGCGCGTGCCAATGCCTGAGCATGATTTCCAGAAGAGTGAGTAGCTACTCCTTTTTGTCTGCCTTCCTCTGACAAACACAGAACGGCATTCATTGCACCTCGTGCTTTAAATGCACCTATCTTCTGAAAATTTTCACACTTAAAAAATATTTTGCATCCTGCAATGGCATCAATGCTGCCTGAAGTCATTACAGACGTTTGATGAATGAATGATTTGATTCGCTCATGCGCGTGTAGTAGATCATCCGGTGTAGGTACTTGATTCATATACTCTTGTAGTTATCTAATCCATTCAACTTTTTCATTAATTGGCTTTCTCTTTCCCGGTTTTAATTCATTAGCCACAACACCTAGGTTAAGAAATCCAATCAATTTATCATCTTGCCCCCAGCCAAAGAAAGACTTGGCCTCATCGAAATAGGTAATGCCTCCGGTACTAAGATAACAACCAATGCCATAAGCAGTAGCTGTTAGGTACATATTTTGGATGGCACAGAATACCGCTCCCACCTCCTCAACCTCTTTAATTCTTTTTTCCTTATCTCGCTTCATCCCGACTGCAATGATGTGAGAAGATTGCATGGGCTTAGTGAGCAAATTTTGATAACGTTCTTCTTTAAAGCTCCCGTCTTTAGTAGTAATCCCTTTGTAACATGCTCCTTGAAAATCAGCCAATTTTTTTAATCCTATACCACTGAACACGACAAAACGCCAAGGCTCTGTCAGTTTATGCGTGGGGGCCCAATTGGCATTTTCTAATATTTGATTTATAATTAAGTCATCAACTGTTTTTCCCTGTACATAATCCTTAGGGAAAACTGATCTCCGGCTTTGGATCAGATTGTTTATTTGTTCAAAATCAAATTCCATTTATAAAAAATTACAGGCATCGGCATGCCTATTCTTTCACAATTCTGGGTAATTTACATAACAAAGTTTTATACCACTATGCAAACCTCACGAATAATCACACTGATTTTATTGTTTACCATTTGCATTGCAAATGCACAAACCAAAAAGCCTCGTGCCAGAGATTTAAAAATTCCTTTTGAAGGAACCCCTGGAAAATTCAATGCCATCACGGATGTCCCTGGCATCGAAGTAGGCCATAAAACAATTATCCAAGGAGAGGGGAAACTGGAGGTTGGCAAGGGGCCAGCCCGTACGGGGGTTACCGCCGTTTTTCCATTGGGGAAAAATTCTATAGAACGCGTTTTTGCCTCATGGTTTACACTGAATGGAAATGGCGAAATGACAGGCACTACCTGGATTGATGAATCAGGGTGTTTGGGGTCGCCCATTCTAATTACTAACACTCACAGTGTAGGTACAGTGCGCGATGCCGTCATTCAGTATTATGTAGAAAAGAAGTTGGGTGATGGTGGCTACTCTGGCGACTATAGTTTACCAGTAGTAGCAGAAACATGGGATGGGTTTCTCAATGACATCAATGGATTTCATGTGAAGCAGGCAGATGTCTTTGATGCTATGAAAGGAGCTACGTCAGGGCCGGTGGCAGAGGGAAATGTGGGAGGTGGCACTGGTATGATCGTTCATAGCTTTAAGGGAGGCATTGGCACTTCCTCCAGAATAGTAGAAACCAAAATTGGCACTTATACTGTTGGTGTTTTGGTACAAGCCAACTATGGATCGCGCAATCAATTGACCGTTGCTGGTGTACCTGTTGGAAAGGAAATTATAGACCTTAAACCCACTGCCGGTAAGCCAGATGAAGACCAGGGTTCTATTATTGTGGTTGCAGCTACTGATGCTCCATTATTACCTCATCAACTCAATCGATTTGTCAAACGAGTAGCGCTTGGAGTAGGAGCTGTTGGTGGAAGAGGAGGAAATTCTTCAGGTGATATTTTCATTGCCTTCTCTACAGCCAACCCTGAAATAGGTGCTATGGATAAGTTGGCCAACCTTAAAATGTTTCCTAATGAAATGATTAATCCCTTCTTTGATGCTGTGGCTCAGGCTACGGAAGAATCAATCATCAATGCTATGATTGCTGCTGAAACTATGGTAGGTAGAGATGGAAATAAGGTCTATGCCATCCCTCATGATCGATTAATTGAAGTAATGAAGAAATACAACCGATTGAAATAGTATATTCAATCCTTCAAACCTGTCTGTCATGCGCTTTAGTCTATTCGTTGCCTGTATTACGCTACTTTCATCATGCGCTCCCATGTACGTGCCTAATACTCGAAATACCCCTTTATTCAACGGGCAAGGAGAATTTCAAGGATCAGCGTTTATTGGGACTGGAATTGATCTGCAAGGTGCACTTGCGTTAACAGACAATATTGGGGTGATCGGAAATTATTCTTTTCTCAATGAGACCCGAAATGATCCTTTCGATCAAAGTCAAACATTCAAGCGTAAGAATAATTTTTTTGAAGGCGGCATAGGATACTATCAGGCTTCAAGATCACGAAGAGTAGAATTGTATGTGGGCTATGGGCAAGGCAAAGGCACCACCACCGGACAATATGGTTTTCTTGGTCTCGGTCAGCAGGAAGTAATTGTTACAGGAAAATACAATCGCATTTTTGTGCAGCCTTCCATTGGCACTAACAACAGAAGCTTCAATCTTGCCTTTACCCCAAGAATTTCCCTCGTCAATTTTAGTGAGTTTCAGTCAGGTGTTATTGTGGAGGCCCCTGATGAAGGCGCTCATCTTTTTATTGAGCCTGCAGCGACAGCAAGGTTTAGGCTAGGGCCAAATCTTAATGGCATGTTTCAATTGGGATTGAATCTACCCACACCAAATGATGCTTTTTTTGATCATGTTCCTGTTCAAGCTTCGTTTGGTATACAGTTACATTTGGGAGGAAGCTTAAGAACGAGGGTTTATTAACCTACGTTCTCAGATGCTTTGGTATTAATGCCTTCTCTAGTAGCTCAAACAAAAACTCAACCACAATAGCCAGCACTGCAGCTGGTATGGCTCCTTGCAAAATCAATTGTGTATTGTTCAATGCCAATCCGGTAACAATAAATTCTCCCAAGCCACCAGCTCCAATAAAAGCAGCTAGTGTAGCCGTGCCGATGGTAATGACAGCTGCCGTGCGGATACCTGCCAATATGGAGGGCATAGCCAAAGGCAACTCCACAAAACGAAGTCGCTGTATGGTGGTCATTCCCATACCCGTAGCTACTTTCCTAAGGATGGGATCAACAGACGTAAGTCCTGTAGTAGTGTTTCTTAAAATTGGCAGCAAAGCATAAAGAAATAACGCAGTAATAGCCGGAACTCTTCCTATCCCCAACAAAGGAATCATTAATGCAAGCAATGCAATAGAAGGAATGGTTTGTAAAAGCCCAACAAAGTATAATACCGGGCGACTAATACCTGAAAAAATATAGAGGAGGATACCTAATGGCACTGCTACAAAAATCGCAAGACCTAGTGAGACGGCAGTTATTCCCAAATGGGTCCAGGCCTTATCGGCAATATCTGCCCACATGCTACTCGCTCTCACCTTGTTATTGGCACTCACAAGATTTTTTCTCAATAAAAAAGAGTGCGCTACCTCAGAAAATGATTTTTCCTCAAACAATACTTCTGAATTCATGGCCTGCATCTCGTCTTCAGAAATTATTCCACCTAGTTTACTAGCAATAGC
Source organism: Cyclobacteriaceae bacterium (assembly GCA_040216665.1). Classification (GTDB taxonomy): domain Bacteria; phylum Bacteroidota; class Bacteroidia; order Cytophagales; family Cyclobacteriaceae; genus ELB16-189. The sequence goes on from JAVJOQ010000015.1 coordinate 199,023, forward strand.
CTTTACTTTGGGATCAAGGGATTGATTGTAAACTGCAACAGCATAGTAGGTCGGAAAAAATTCAAGATCGTCCTCCAGAAGGAAAAAATTATATTTTTTAATTTCACCATCTGTCGAGTACACATCGGTGAGTTCTATTTTTCCATTTGTAATCGCCTGATAAGCCAACCCATGCTCGATGCCAGCTGGGCTGATTTTCAATTGATATGCGCTTTTCAAATTTTCCCATCCATCCTTCCGTTTCAAAAACTCATAACTCATCGCAGCGGCCATATCCTCCGCACTTTGCAAATCAGAAATAGTTTTTAGTCCCCTCGCTTCAGCAATTTTCGGTGTAGTGGCAAGTGCATATGTATTGTTGAATCCAAAAGATGGCGACATCTCCAATCCAAGCTTGGACTGTAGTTCTTCGTTAAGCGATTGATGATTCAGTTTTTTATCGCTCTTCAGTATTTCTTCAGCGAGTGAACCTGTATACTCAGGGTAAAGGTCAATTCCTTTTCCGCGCAAAGCTTCGTAACAAACTGCAGTTCCTCCTAAATTAAACTTCCTTTCAACCCTAAAGCCTTCATTTTCGATTAGCTGGGCCAGCACCTCTCCCAAAATATAACTTTCATTAAAATGTTTTGCTCCTACTCTAATCGTTTGTGCACTTGTATTAATACAAATAACAGATTGAATCAATATGATAAGGAGAAGCCTCATGATTGAAGCGGAAATAATTTTCCGTTTTCAAATTTGAGTTGTGTGTCTCCCAGTTGTATCGCCTCTTCGGGGTCATGAGTTACCATTACGATACATCGAGGTTCTGTTCGTTGAAGTTTAATCACTTCTGCATGAATATCCTGTTTCGTTTCCGGATCTAGTGAAGAAAAAGATTCATCTAACAACATAAACGGTGGATTGAGCAATATCGCCCTGCATAATCCCACTCTTTGCTGCTCTCCTCCTGATAATTGAAAAGGATATTTTTTCTTATGCTCTTCTGATAAGTTGACCAACTCCATCAATTCTGCTGTCCGTTTTATTTTTTGCTCATCACTCCAACCGGCCAATACCCCCGGTAGTGTAATGTTTTCAAAAACCGTGAGGTGAGGGAATAGCCCAACTGATTGAACGGCATAACCGATAGTGAGCCTGATATGATGAATGTTATCGTAGTCAATGGGTTTCCCCAACAAACTTACTGTGCCTTCATAGGGGCGAATCAATCCGTTGATAATTTGAAGCAATGTGGACTTCCCACTTCCGCTTTTGCCCAGAATAGCTGTTATTTTGTCAGCCTCAATTTCAAGTGAAAGTTTTTCGAAAATGACGTGATCGCCATACCGATGGGAAACTTTATCCAATTGGATGGCGCTACCCATCGCCCTTCAGGGTTTCGCCTACTATTCGCAATCCATTTAAAGTTAGGTTAGGCTCTACCCTATTAAAAAAATTATGCAACGGAGTAATAATAGAAGAAAGACCACCAGTAGCAATTGCAGGACAATCCTCCTTCAATTCTTTTCTTATCTCACTCACCATGGATTGCACCAAACCATTATAACCAAATAATATCCCCGACTGAATGGCGGTAATCGTGCTGGTGCCTAATGCAGAAGCTGGCATTTCCAGTGGTACATCAAAAAGCTTTGCAGTATTTTGGGTAAGTGATTTAATGGCTGTCTTTAATCCAGGCGCAATTGACACTCCCAATATTTTTCCGGTTGAAGATAAGGTGGTAAATGTAAGTGCCGTACCAAAATCAACCGCAATACAGGTGCTCTTATAATGATCATAAGCCGCAACAGCATTAGAGACGAGGTCGGAGCCTATCTCATACGGGTTTAATACTTCAATCGATAGCTTTTCGTAGATCGCTGGTCCAAGTATAATCGGTTTCCTACCGAACAAAATTTCAATTACTCCCATCAGTTTGTCGGTAAGCGCAGGAACCACACTGCTCAAAACAATAGTTTCAATTTTAGCCACCTCTACATTGGCCTCAAAAAAATAGTCTCTTAGTTTTATTCCGTAAAATAATTCCGGTTGATCCGGGTTAGTAGGAATGCGCCAAATGTGCAGCCATGTATTTCCTTCCCAAAGTCCGATGGTGGTGTCACTGTTACCTGTATCAAGTGCAAGAAGCATCGTGTATCGAACTTTGGAAGAATGTTAATTTACTACTTCTACTCCCTTCCAAAAAGCCACACGGTCCTTAATTACTTTAGCCGCTTCCTTAGGCTCCGCATAATACCAAGCCGCATCCGGATTTCCCTTGCCCTCTACATTAAGACTGTAGTAAGATGCTGTTCCCTTCCAAGGGCAAACTGTATTTGAAGATGAGTCTGAAAAAAAATCTTTTTTAATAGAATCAGCAGGAAAGTAATGATTGCCTTCAATCACAACCGTATCATCACTCTCTGCTATTACTTGTCCGTTCCAAATTGCCTTCATATTATTTCATTTTATGTTCACATCATCAACCCCAACCCATACAGTATTGTTCCTGAAACTGAGCGAATACGCACAATTGTTGCTGACTGACAATTTAATAATCTGTTTTGACGGTCTTATCAAGAGGAAGTCCTAATTGATAGCTTATGTCTTCATCTCTGGTTTCGTCCACCACATCCAGTCCATACTTTATCTTCCTAGGGTCATCATATACCATCGTTCCAAAAAGGCGATCCCAAAATGAAAAGATATTGCCAAAATTGGTGTCTGTCCACGGTCGCTCAAAGTGATGATGGAACTTATGCATGTTAGGTGTAATAAATACAAGACTTAATGTCTTGTCCAACCACCTGGGCATATTGATATTGGCATGACTGGTGTAGGTAAAAAAGATGGTGCAAAAACGATAAAATAAATAGAACGCAATGGGCGCGCCAAGTATAACTATCGCAATCAAGGCAAACACTTCCCGAAGAAAATAATCACCAGGGTGATGACGCGTGCCAGTTGTAGCATCCACTTTGGTATCACTGTGGTGAATGATGTGAAACTTCCACATCCACTTTACACGATGAAGTAAATAATGAACTACATATTGCGCCACGAAATCCAGAAACATTACCGCAATGAGCAGTTCAACCCAAACTGGCCAATCCACAAAGTGCAGCAACCCAATCTGATTACTTGCCATCCATACGAAAATGCCAACAGTGAACACCCCAAAGAGAAGGTTGATCACAAAAGTAAATGCCAGGAAAACAAGATTAACCCCATCGTGCTTAAGTTTGCTATAGGAATGCCTGGCCAATGGATAATTGCCTTCTAAAATCCAGCACACAACAAGGCAGGTGACTACCCAGGCTAACCTTTGCCAGGTTGGCATCGTCTCAAAGAACAAAAGAAATGAATCCATAGCGTCACTAAAATACGATTTTCTAAAGAATTATTATGGTGTGCAGACTTGCTGACATAGGGTTGTCATCAGAGCAAACGAATTTTAGCGTTTCAATGATAAATCAAAACAAAAAGGAAGAATAGCCAATGGCCGAGCCACTAAAATACATGTATGATCCCGAGTTTTTTGATCACCTGTGTCAGGTATTGAAAAAGACTATTCCCAAATTTGATGACAACCAATTTATTCATGCTGTCTTTGATACAGATTGGCCAGAGCTGGAACTAAAACAACGTACGAGGAAAGTAACATTGGCGCTGCATCATATTTTACCGAAAGATTTTGAAAAGGCAGCTGAATGTTTAGTCAAGGTATCAAGAATATATCTACAGGAGAAGTATGATAAACCGCTCTACCCCCTCATATTTCTACCAGATTATGTTGAGGTGTTCGGGCTGGATCATTTTGCACAATCCATGGATGCGCTCGAACAAATTACACAACTCATCAGTGCTGAGTTTGCCATTAGGCCATTTATAGTCAAGTACCCATTGAAAACAATGCGCAAGATGAAACAATGGTCAAAACATAAAAACCATCATGTTCGTAGGTTATCCTCCGAAGGTTGTCGTCCCAGGCTGCCGTGGGCGATGGGGCTACCTGCTTTCAAGAATGACCCATCTCCTATCCTTCCTGTTCTGGAAAATTTAAAAAATGATAAATCAGAATATGTAAGGAGAAGCGTTGCCAATAATTTGAATGACATCGCAAAAGATCATCCGGAGATAGTTTTAAAAATTGCAAAGCAGTGGAAAGATATCAGCCCAGCAACCAATTGGATACTCAAACATGGAAGTCGAACCTTATTAAAACAAGGGCAAAATGAAGCGCTCGGTTTTCACGGGTTTAATCCAAACTTAAAAACCCACGTTTCTTCGCTCAAAATGAATGGTAAGAAAATAAAAATCGGGCAGGTCGGTGAGTTTTCTTTTAAAGTTGCCAATCAGGAAAAAAAGAAAGTCCTATTAAGAATAGAATACGCCATTACGTTTCTTACATCCACTGGTAAAAACTCCAGAAAGGTTTTCAAAGTGAGCGAGAAAGAATTTCTCCCAGAAGAAAAAATAAGTTTTGTGCGCAAACAGAGGTTCACCGATTTTACTACCAGAAGGCACTTTCCCGGAAAACACAAATTAGAGGTGATAGTGAATGGAGTGCCTAAAGCAAGTTTGAGTTTTCAGCTCGTTAAGTAACCGAATTTCAAACTGAAGCCATTTTTGGGAGTCCGAGCTCACACCAAGGAATCAACAATTCATAACAGTAATTTTTTAACTCATTACTTGAAAGGGATCATTTCGTAATCGAGGTTTTACCTTACCCTCAATAAAACCCCAATTGCGTTATGATACGAAATCATATACTTCTTGCTCTTAGAAATATTGCAAAACATAAACTATTCTCATTAATCAATATCGTAGGACTAAGCCTTGGATTAACTACTGCTATCATATTGTTCCTATTTGCCAAATACCAACTCACCTATGATCAGCATCATAGTAATGCGGATGGCCTGTACATCGTTTATAAAGAACGAATAACTCCTACAGGTACTCAGCCTACCTACGATACATGGCACCCGCTATTAGGTCAACTCAAAGCCGACTTTCCAGAAGTAAAAACAGGCACAAGAGTAAGTGAATCAGGGGTAATGGTGGAAGCCAATGGAAATAGATTCAGTGAGTCATGCTATTACGTAGACCCAACATATTTTAATGTGTTTGATTTTCCACTTGCTCTGGGCGATAACAACAATCCGCTACCTTCTAAAGGTTCAGCAATCATTTCTCAGGAACTAGCAAAAAAATTCTTTGGTGAAGAAAACCCGATCGGGAAACCGCTTATTATAAATTTTGAACAACAATATATTGTGTCAGGGGTACTAGAAGAATACCCTCAAAATTCCTCTATCGCATCAAACCTTATATTTCCCATACAAAGCCAGCCTGATTATGCAGATTGGGAAAATGACTGGGGGTCATCTTCCTTATTTACGGTTATTCAACTTGATGAGGCTGCTTCGGCAGAAGCACTATCCTCAAAATTCCCTTCCCTTATCAGGAAACTATGGAATGAAGATGTTCAAAAGCGCACCAACTTTAAACTCCTTCCACTGGCTGCAACGTTTGAAACTTTTATTGGGGACCCTAAGGATATTTACATATTAATCATCGTAGGAATTGGGCTAGTGCTCATTGTCACCATCAATTTTATCAACTTATCCACTGCCCGTACACTGGATCGATCCAAGGAAGTAAGTATGCGAAAAGTATTTGGCGCACACCGCGGTCAATTAATTCAGCAGTTCCTTTATGAATCTGTATTGATGAGCCTGATGGCATTGGCTATTTCTATACTTGCTGCCAAAATTCTCTTGCCCGTTATCAACCAGCATTTCGAGCTTAATTTAGTTCTCAGCTTGAGCAGCCCGGCTGTTTATTTGTCACTGCTTGCCGTAAGCATATTGTTAGGGTTTGTCGCTGGCATCATTCCCTCTTCCATTTTATCTGGATTACAAATTCAACGAGGGCTTAAATCATTTACCAGCGACAGAGCACACATGAGAAATGTGCTGGTCACTTTACAATTCGGTCTTTCCATTGTAATGCTCATTTCAGTAATTATTATCGGAAAGCAAATCAACTTTATGAAGACCGCTGACATGGGCTATCAAGTCAATAATCAGCTGATCATCCCTATCTCAGTTAATGACTTTGCTGAAGTGGATGCCGCACAACTGCGCCTTGAAAGTTTTAAACAACTCATATCAGAACATTCTGCAGTAAAAAATATCTCCTCATCAAGGCACGTGCCTTTAAACTGGTCAGGATCGAATCCTACTACTTCAATTTTTTGATTGCCTATCATAATATTTTTATTGGCGATACTAGCCCATCCAAAAGCACGCATTGTTGCCTCATTGATCATCACCGATTCTCTTTGATCGCCAAAACTCACCGGTATATCACTGTGAATATTGCCAATGGGAATAAGGAAGAAGTCATAAACTTTGTAAAATCCAAATGGTCGATTTTAGATGCGGCTGAAACCCTGCCCTTCAATTACTATTTCTTAGATGAGACCATAGACAGAGTTTATCAAAACGAAAATCAGTTGTTTGCCATGATTAAAGCATTCGCATTTATCATCCTTGCTGTTGCGTGTATGGGTTTATATGGTTTGTCCTCATTTACGCTTGAAAAAAAGAAAAAAGAAATTGGAATAAGAAAAGTATTGGGCGCCTCAGTAGCCAGAATTATTGCGATGTTTTTTCAAAGGTATCTTTTTCTCCTACTCATTAGTTTTGCTTTTGCCATTCCCATTTCAATTTATCTTATGAATGAATGGCTATCTGGCTACGCTAGCCACACCTCCATATCTGTTGATGTATTCCTAATTTCGCTTTTAATCATCGTTTTGATTTCAATGCTAACGATAGCATCAAAGATCCTGGATGTGGCTACCCAAAATCCAGCCAACGTAATCAGAGAAGACAACTAGTGTTATAAGAAGCGAATTCCGACCTTACCACCCCACCACATTTTCAATTCGTTGCCATTGGTGAAGCTGTGGCTTTTGATAATTGAAGGATTAAAATCTGTGAACAAAGTCGGGTTATCACTGTAAGTAGGATCGGATAGATATCCATTGAGCGTGGCCCCTGCTGTTATTGAAAATTTCTTGGCTACCTGAAAGTCAAATCCCAGATACAATTTATTCAGCAGGCTTACCGAATTAGTAAAGCTACCTTTGTTCACATGATTGGCGGTAAGATCAACATTCAAGTACAACCACTTTGTAAGTTTAGGAGCTGTTCCTATTCCATACCCAAACGTCCAGATGTTTTCCTGATCAGGATTTAAAGCGCCTGGGTTAGTAGAGTCATCAAAACTTTCAGGCTTCATTCCCGCTTGCAGAATGTTATAAAACTGCCTTACTCCTGTTCGAAAAGCAGCGTTGATATAAAACACTTCATCGGCTGAAAATTCAATTTTATGATACCCCTTACTTACAATACTCATCAGCCCCAGCGGAACTCCCCTTATGCTATCTGCATAGTTAATAAGCCCAATCTGCCCACCGTGAATATTATGCGCGTAATTGACGAGACCCGCGATTTGCGTACCATACATTTGATGAGTAGCCACATTGAACAATCCTGCTACTTGTACACCTTTATAATAACTAGGCTGAATATTAAAAAGACCAGCTATCTGTGCTCCTTCTGAGGCGCGGCCATTCACATTGAACAATCCAGCAAACTGGCCAGCCTTTACCGAGTCAAGATTGGCATTGAACAAGCCAGCAAATTGTCCTCCTTCCACTTTTTTCCTAGTCAAATTTCCAAGGCCGGCAAATTGCCCTCCATTTGTTCGTCCACCCACCGTGTTGAACAATCCGGCAAACTGAGCATAGGATACATCGCCTCTATCAATATTGAAAAGCCCTCCAAACTCTGCCTTGGTGGTACCCATTGAATAGCCACCTAATATATTTAATGAATATCCGTTGACCACGTTCCCACTGAGTTTATGATTCGTGCCCACAAACGGAACAAATGAAACTTGAAAATCTCGATAGATCGGATCCTTAATATTCTGCATGTTCACATCCCCAGATTTTTTCGAAAAAATGTTTTTCGAAAAAATTTCTTCTTGCAGAAATTCTCGGAACGTCCTTTTCTTAGATGACGTAAGATCCGGACGAACCACTGGTGGCCTCACAGCTATCGGACCAGTGACTACCTCCACAGTATCTTTAATAGGTTGGACTTCTGCTATGTTTAGATTTTCAGGAAGCATCAGCATATTGATAAATTGCACATCCGTTTTCAATACAATTAAAGTATCTAAGAACGAGCGCTTGCTAAAATGCAACTCTGCTTCCTGGTCAGGATTATCCAATGTGATTTTAAAAAAACCAAATTGATCAGAAATAGTTGCTGTCAGTGATTTCTTATTATAAACACTCACTTCCGCTATTTTTTCTCCCGTATCTCCATTGGTAACATAACCCGTTATGGTCACCGTATTATTTTCAATTTCCTTTTTTGTAGGTGCAGCCGCTTTAGTGAGAATTACATAATTTCCTTTCCCCTTAACTAAAATTGATTCTCCAAAAAAAACATTTAGTATCTCTCTTACAGTTTTTTCTGTGTACTCACGGGTCACTAATTGATTAGAATTAAGAATAGTAGGGCTATACGAAAAGGTGAAACCTCCAGCTTGAGAGAGTCGGCTGAGGGCTGATTCTATCTGTACACCTTGAAATGTAATTGAAACTTTACGTTCCAATGGTGGAATATTTTGACTCCAACCAATAAAGCAAGAAAAGAAAGTGAAGAAGGCTAAGGCGAGTAGAGTTTTCTTCATATCGTTAGTTTCCACAGCCATTACCATTTAATACATAGTCTTCACCTTCTCTGGTTACCGTTAGCCTTAAAGTCTCTGCAATAATTTCCACTATGTCCTCCAACCTTTCATTTTTGAAGGCCACATTCAAGCGGCAGGTTTTTATTGCTTCACTCGACAATCTTATTTGCGCTTCATAAACGGAGTTCAAATCATTTACAATAGTTTCCAAATCGGCATTTCTAAAACTAAATATCCCGGTCTTGTACGCCAGGCGATTCGTATCTGTCCTTAACAGTCTTGCAAATGATTTATTTGCCTTATGGTATACGCCAGTTTCCCCAGCCACCAGGTTGAGCCCAGTGTCTTTTAAAGTATAAAAGGCCACTTCACCTGTTTCCACATAAACTTCTATGGTCGGGCTGTCAGGAAAAGCACTCACATTGAAAGTGGTGCCAATGTCTTCAATTATCACCTCGTTCGCTTCAATGATGAAAGGTTTATCTTCTTGATGTTTAACGTCAAAAAATGCTTCTCCTTCCAATTTCACTTTCCGTTGATTACTGCTTGTGTTGTATGTATACTTAATCGAACTGCTCTTGTTGAGTACTGCCAAACTCCCATCGGGCAAAGTGTCTCTTACAATTTCTTTTTGAGCAACAATGGCAATGACCTGATCAGGAACATTCATCCATTGATAGGCAAAGTAACTCACGCCAGCTGTAACGATTAATATTGCCGCTATCCGAAGTACATTCCAGTATGCAGGAAGCTGAACTGTCTTTGCGCTAGGTTTTACCATCCTGGACTTCACACGAAGCCACGCTTTATCAGTATCAAATACCTGTGTGTGCTTAACCAACCTGGCCCGATCAAAAATTAATTTGAAATGGTCGAATTGTGCTTTATTCGCATCATTGATGGCGATCCAGTCCTCCACCTGCGCACGCTCTTGCTCAGAGGCCTCCCCTGAAAGGTACTTTCCAAGTAAATCATCAATATGGTTAAACGCTTCTTTCAATTCATTCAATTCACAAACCCATTCATCAGTATAATGAGTATGGGTAAATACTCCCTTAATTCTTCTCGCATTATTTTTAACGCCTTTCCAATTTGATTTTCTACAGTCTTAATAGAGATATTCAGTTGCTCGGCAATCTCGGCATATTTCAATTCTTCAAAACGGCTCATTTTAAAAACGAGTCGGCACTGCTCTGGCAATACCATAAGGGCATCACCAATTTTTTGATCTAACTCTGCGGAAATGACAGATTGAGAAACGGACTCATGGCTGGAGTCGGAAACAAAGAGTGATTCCTCAGCATGCTTCTTCTTTACTTTGGAGTGCTTTATCGCATTGAGGCAGCTGTTGCGAACTGCCCGATAGAGATAGGATTTCAATGAAGTTTCAATAGTAATCCCTTCTTTCTTTTCCCACACTGTGAGAAAAGTCGCCTGAACTACCTCCTCAGCCTCATCTCGGTCTAGTAAAAAAGTATAGGCATAGTTACACAGTGGCTGGTAGTGCGACTTAAATATCATCTCAAAAGCGGTTTCGTCCCCTTCTTTAAACGCCCTAAAACGATCAATTTCCGCTATTTCCACTGGAAAAAATTGGTTTCTAGCGCAATTTACGTTTTTGGAGCATTTAGGTTTAAGACAACTCAAAAAGATAATACCCCTATGCCGGATGGATTGGGTTCCTAATGAGCAGGAAAATAAAAATCCGATGACCAAGGGAGGAAAACCTAACCCCAAATCATCGGATTAAAATCAAAATTCAAAGCTTATTTAAGGCATCACCTTTTCAAACTGATAAACCTTTGGAAGGTCATTGTTTTCATTGACAGAAACTTTCAAGTCATTGATTATACCATTTCTTATATCATAAACCCAACCATGAATGTATGGGCTTTTTGATTTACTCCATGAGTTTTGAATGATGGAGGTTTTAGCTAAATCATAAACTTGTTCAATAACGTTGAGTTCTATAAACCTATTTTCCCGCTCACTCATGTCCTCAATGGCCTCCAGTTCTTCCTGATGAAAACGATACACATCTTTGATGTGTCTTATCCAGTTGTCAATAAGACCAAACTGTTGGTTGCTCATAGCTGCTTTTACACCTCCACATCCATAATGGCCGCAAACGATCACGTGCTGCACCTTTAATACATTCACCGCATAGTCGAGTACACTTAGCATGTTCATATCAGTGTGCACTACCATGTTGGCAATATTTCTGTGAACAAAAACTTCTCCGGGAGGTGCTCCGATAATTTCATTGGCAGGTACTCTGCTATCTGCACAACCTATCCACAACACCGGTGGTTTTTGGCCTCCAGCCAATTTGCTAAAGTATTCCGGATCAGCTGAGATCATCGCCTCTACCCACTCCTTATTGTTTTGCAATAACTTATTATATAATTCCATTTAGTTTAGTTCGTTGGTTTTGTTTACTAATGATTCTTCCACGCCATTTGAATCCTTCTTGCTAAGGTTTTTAGACAACCATGCGGTTGCTTTTTCAAAATCTACAAAGCAATGAGACTCTGGCACCAGTTCCGGAATTATTCCTAATTTTTTAAATTGTTCTTTTACATTTTCACGCAATCCACTGAACAACACCCAAGTATTTTTACTGTTCAAATCACGGATAATATCCATCAATGCATACATTCCTGATTGGTCAGCAAACGAAAGATGTTTGAACCGGAATACAACAGCTTTCATATTTGGATTGGCATTGAACTGCTCCTGGAATTTTGATGAAAACCCAAAGAAAAGCGGTCCGTGAAACTCCTGAATAAATACCTGTTTCGCGTGATGACTCTCGTTTACACCTTTCAATTCATCATCACTGTCAGGGTGATCATTGGCGGGATCTATTGTACTCGCCTCATGCCCTTGTTCTGCCGAACGCTTCACGAAGAACAAAGCCGACAAGACCAAACCAACTCCCACTGCCCATAACAAATCAACAAAGACAGTCATTCCTACTACCACAATTTTAACGGCAGCATCTGCTTTGGGTACTTTCATTATGTCGCCAAGTCCTTTGTAGTCAATAATGCCAATACCCACTGTTATCAAAATACCTGCTAGGACTGACAATGGAATCTCGGCTGCATATTTTCCTAGGCCAAGGAGAACGACCAACAAAAATATTCCATGAATTACTCCGGAAATTCTAGTTCTTCCTCCCGATCTTACGTTTACTACTGTTCTCATTGTTGCACCTGCTCCTGGTATACCACCAATTAAAGAAGCCACCATGTTACCAAGGCCCTGCCCAATCAATTCCCTATTGCTATCATGCCGTGTCTTAGTAATGTTATCCGCTACAACTGAGGTAAGTAACGAATCGATGGAACCTAATGCCGCGAGCGTTATTGCTGGCACCAATATCATTCCCAAGGTAGAAAAATCAATTCCGGTAAAAATTCCAAAATTCAGATGTGGCAACCCCTCTGGGATATCCCCAATTTTAGGAATATCCATTGCTACAAATTGTGGTATCAATGATACTACAATCAAGGCTATAAGTGTGCTTGGTACTATCTTAGTGATTCGTGGAAAACCATATATGATCGCAATGGTGAGAAGGCCCAACATAAATGCAGGCCAATTCATATTTTGAAGTGGCGTCATTATGTTGATAAAAACATCCGTAATCTTATTTGGAGAGGGATGCCCAACTAATGGATAGAGTTGCAGGAAAATGATAATCAATCCAATACCACTCATAAATCCTGATACAACAGGGTAAGGAATGAATTGTACCATCTTACCAATCTGGGTAAGACCAAATACAATTTGTATTACGCCTGCCGCAAAAAATGTAAGTAGTACAAGGGCTAAACCTGTCTCAAGATCAGGTGCCTGCGCCATGGCAGTAGCAGCAACCAAAGTAGACACCACAGTCATTGGCCCCGTTGGTCCGCTTATCTGAGTTTTGGTTCCTCCAAAAATAGCAGCAACAATCCCAATAGCGATGGCGCCATATAAACCTGCTTCAGCGCCTAATCCAGATTGGACACCAAATGCCATCGCGAGTGGCAAGGCAACAATACCAGCAGTAACCCCGCCAAATAGATCACCTTTAATAGTAGATGAGTCAAATAACTTCTTCATGAGTAAAAATTTTTTGATGCTCCCGACTCCAGCCAAATTATTTAAGCCGGTAACGCATCGGAAATAAGTCCGGATACATTTGTACCCTTTTAATGATTATGAAAATGAATTGGGACGGCACTCCATCCTGAGAACTTACCCTTTGGGTGGTGGAGTGGTAATCTCCTTTTGATAAGGAGAGTATGTTTCAATGTGAATTACTGTGGGAATGACGTACACATCAGGGCTAAAATTCATTTCGTTCAATAAATCTTTTGCGCTGTCATCATCATCCTCAATCAACAATCTTGAATTAAGACCTCTTGATTTTTTGTTGGCGTTGTCTGAATTATCAGGATTTCCATCACCAGAAAGGAGCATTACAACCTCTTTCTGCGATACTTCAATAGAAGTTTTTTGGTTAGCCATGAAATAAAAGCCAAAAACCAGCATAAAGGCGTATATAAATGCCCCAACTGCTAAAACTTTATGGATTTTCAATTTCATGGATCGTAAAGATACAACTTTTGATTTTAAGTTTAATGCCGCCATCCTAACGAGACCGCTAACAGCATTTTATCACTTTTATTCAATTTAATACGTAAGCCGACAAGTTTCGGCTCTACTTTGGGATAATCGGTAGGATTATTTTAGATGGGTACTTTTTTGAATGATGAATTGTATTGGTTGCTGGCATCAAATTTTTCTCTGTGGCAATCTCCGTTCCGGTGTTAGGGTTGGGGTCATAATGAGGAGCCTTGCTGCTGGTAATCTGTACTCGGATGCGATGCCCCTTTTTAAAAAGATTGGCCGTATGCAGTTGACCTATCTTAATTTTGTAGACCTCTTCTGGCTTCATCAATTCTTGTTTGTCAAAACCATTTCTGTACCGCATCCTCAAATAACCTGCATCCATTCCTGAAAGGTTGATGGACTTTCCATCTGGATAAACATCGGTAAGTGTTATCGAAAAGTCAGTGTCTTTGGCTGAAGAGCTTACAAAAAGTTCAGCGACTACTTCACCCACAACTCTTATATCTTCTGTCAATGGAGCTGAGGTATATATCAGTACGTCTTTTCTGCTTTCATTTTCCTTTTGATCGTATGGATATGATTTTTCAAAAGAAATATCCCATAATGGATTGGATGGATCGAATACGTAACTGTCTATTGGCTCTTGCTCAGGCAATTGTTTATTCAGCTTACCATCAGCTTTATCAATAGTGGCATTTCCTGAACTATGCAAATAAAAATCAGTGGCTACTGCCCTACTCAATGGCCATTCATTTTCTGCCAACCATTTATTCTCACCCATTACAAATATACTTACTGGAGGGAGTTGGCTTTGATTAGGAATTCCTTTTAAGTGTTCATCGAACCAGTTGAGCAATTCAATATCATAGTCCAACCCAGCAGATTCATAAAATTCCATTTCTCCAAAATGAGTTTTACGCGTATGCAGTGAAGTGTGATTCCACGGCCCGAGAATAAGTTTAGAATTTTTCTTAGCTGTTGCGCTGGCTGCCTCCGCCTGCATTTTTCGATAGGCACGAGAAGCTCCTTCTGGTCCATAGCCCGCATCATACCATCCACTTAAAAGAAAAACAGGAATGGTGAATTTTTTAAAATCATCTTCCACGTTTACAAAATCCCACCACTCGGTTTGGTCAGGATGTCGAAGCCAATCAAAATATTCAGGGGCATGCTTCTTGAGTATGGGCAGGTCCATTAACGGTCTGTAGGAATACCATTTCCTTCGATCACTATTTACCCAATCATCATAGGCTTTAGTGTCATCCCATGTCCCTGATGTGTCATTGGCTTTCTTGCGCTTGTCAGCAATAATCAAAGGCATAAACCAATCGAGCCATGGCATAGAAAACGCCCCGCCATAATAAAAGAAGTGATGACTGCTAATCGGTGTCATCTCAGGAGCGGCTGCCAACAGGTGTGGAGGCATTTGCGACATGGCCAACCACTGCACGATGCCAGGGTAGGAGCCACCATAAGTACCTACCTTTCCATTACAATAGGTAGAAGTCCCTACCCATTCAATCACGTCATACCCGTCCTGCTTCTCGTTTTTGTACGCCACAAATTCTCCTTCACTTCTATACCTCCCTCTTACATCCACTAAAAAAACAATATATCCCTGCTTGGCAGCCTTAAGAGGGAATTGTGCGTAGGCATCATAATCATCAATTCCATAAGGGGTTCGATACACAATCGCTGGAAATTTCCCGGGTTGATCTGGTCGGTATACTATTGCCCCTAGTTGTACCCCATCTCGCATAGGAATCATCGTTTCTTCACGAACAATATTTTGAGGGTGTTGCGCTTGCAAGCCAAAAGAGATCAATAATAGGATGGGGAAAATATTTCTCATAGCACGTCTATTTGTGTGTAATTTAATCCATAAAAGTATACGTTCTAAACTCCTCCCAAATCCTATTGGCCTTTAGATTCAGCTCATTTTAGATTGCTTTGAGGTTTTCTTAGAATTTGCCAGCGATTGGTGAAGGAATTGTAATGGTCATCAGGAAAAATCTAAAACCTTACAATTATGATTAAGAAAGCAATTATCGTTTTGTCTATGGCTGGAGTTTTAGGCGCCTGTGATTTTAACCCTGGAGAGAAGGAAAAATTAAGGAGTGAATTGGATTCGCTAAAAATCGAGTTGTCCAATAATCAGGAAATGGCCAGCACCTTGGAACAAGTTGGAGTGCTGATGGACTCCATTGACGTAAGTCGCAATGTGCTCCGCACAAGTATGCTAGAGGGTACTTCATATGACGAGTATGCCAGAAGAATGGAAGAGCTTAACGGACATGTGAAAAGAACACAAGCCAAAATTGATGAATTGGAAAATTCAGTGAAATCTTCCAAGTCTGCCGCGAACTCGTATTCCTCTGCACTTAAGAAATTGAAAGCAGAGCTAAAATCAACCAATGAAGAATTGGCTACGCTTCAGACACAGGTAGATCGTTATAGAAATGAAAATGAAAACCTGGTACACACGGTAGATTTACAGAAAGCAGAATTGGCAGATAAGCTTCAACAATTAAGTTCCTCACAAAGTGAAATTGCCAATCTTGAATTGAACATCAATCAGATGTTGGAGCAATCCAAAATTGATGAAGCAGAAGCTTACTTTCTGCGTGCAGAAACCATGGAAATGGTAGCTGACCGCACACACTTTGCGCCTCGCAAAAAGAAAGAAACCAGAAAAGAAGCATTGGAACTTTATCGCCTGGCCTCTTTCTATGGAAAGGAAGAAGCGAAATCTAAAATAGAAGAGTTGGAAGAGAAGATTTAGAATTTAGATATCTTAAAGTATAAATCCAGGATTGGGCAACCAATCCTGGATTTTTTAATTTAGTCAAAAGTGAAGCGTTCTAATTCAAGTTTTGAGTCCTTGCGATTGTATTGTAAGAAATAAAAATAATTCTTGTGTACAATTACATCTGACCATTCAATATTTGGATCAATTATTGGAATTTCCGTTTTGTTAAACACCTTTTCAAAGTAATTATTTAACCCCTTCTTTATCCCAAAATCAGAAGTTAAAGAAGCATTGAAAAAAAAGGATTTTGCGGAGTTATTCTTTAATTCAGTTCTATAAGACATTTGTTGCTGGGAAGAAATAAACCCAGAGGCGCCCGGCAAAGGATTCGGTGTTAATTTTGGCTTATCCTCAGATCCAATTTTTAGTGAGTAGTCGCCATTGGGTTCCCTTAGTACACTTATATAAGCTGAAGAATAGGCAAACATTTCGTTCAATATTCTTGCCGTAATGTTTTTCGACCTATCCCATTTTTCATCCATGTTTTTACCCTCCCTATTTACAACAGGAGAAATCTTAAACTCCAAATTTTCGTCTTTACTATAGCATATTGATTTGATCGGATTCAATTGTAAATCCAGAATATCCAAGCACAATCTATTCATATCAATTGTCAATAAAAATATTCTGCCATCAATTAGAAAAGCATCGTTCTTAGTTCCAAAATATTGGCTCTTATTTGGATATGGATATGTACCACTTGTAATTTTCAGATCGCTTAGACCGAACTTTATAAGATTAAGTTCTTCCTTCTCCGGTTTTAACAAGGTAAGCTCCGCATTCTCTAAAAATGCTAATCCAGCACCATAATGAGGCTCATATACCTTATCAAGATCAATACCTAAGTAATCCTCCCTTATAATTTCTTTTGCTAGTTCAGATTCAATGTCAAATTCAAATTTACTATTCTCATTTACTGGGCCATCAAAAATTACCAGTTCTAACTTTTCTTTCTTTTTTGAATAATTCATAAAAAGAAAGTTTCCATTGATAGATATGGTATTAAAGTAATCTTTAGGTTCGTTTTCCCAAGTTGTTAGTAAAGGTGCTCTAGCGCTATCCTTAAAAAAATTTAGGAATTCTATTTTCCCCTTTGCGGTTCTTGAAAAGTAAATAGTGAATTCTTTCTGGTTACTTGAATATCCCTTATAGTAAATACTTAAAAAGTAATTTTTGTATTCTGCCAAAACATTCCCTGATGGATCAATTAAATAGAAATAGTGATCATTGTCATTTAAACTAACTTGAATGATTGTATATCCTTCAGGATCTACCCATTTATTAACATCTTTTGCATACTTATCCAGAAGTGGAATTTCTATTTTTTGACCCAACGCGGCTACCAATTGTGAGCAGAATAAAATTGTTAGAAAAATTGTCCTGAATCGATTCATTAGGATTATGTTAGAATGATTAAGAAAACTATAAAAATCCTAGAAATAAAAAAAGGGATTGCTTTCACAATCCCCAATTTAAAAATCATCATACTTTTACTGCGCCATCTGAGCGATCTTACTCAAAGGAATGGTATTGGCCAATGATTGAATCTCGTTCTCATTAGTATCCTCCATTTCTATAGTAAACAAAGTATTGTTCAGTGGAATCTGAAGTGTATATCCTGTCTTACCTGTAGTCTCATTTTCATTTCTATTCAACACCGATTTATACCCCTGAATTTTTACCACCTTTTGTGAGCCATCTCCGGAATTTCCAATAAATGGTATGGCTAGTATTGCGTTGATTGAATTAATCATGGGTGAATTGTTAATTACATCAATACTCCCAGTGCCTTGTTCACCATAAGAGCGATGAACAAACAACCCAGCAGCCATACCAGAACCGCCTGTTACGTTGTCATCTTTTTCATTATAACCGGCAGCTCCCAACTTGGTTGGCAGTTGCTTTAAAATCTCTTTTCCTATGGTTATGTCCAACTCATGCAATGCTTGCTCCAAAGCAAAACGTGTATTTTCCAAATCGCCTGAACCGTAGGCTGATTTTGCGGAAGCAATATTCTTATCAAAGTCCTGCGCCATAGAGGCCATCGAACAAGCAATAAGAATGATAAGGATTGATATATTTTTCATCGTTAGAATCATTTTAAATGTTATTGTTCACCAAGGGTTGCCTTAATTCCATCTACGTCCACCGCCTCTGCAGCTTTCATCATGTCTGGCTCAGTAGCAAAATTTACTCCTTCAAACACAATCAAAGAGGATTGCCCTAATGGCACGCTAAGTTTATAGCCACTTCCTTCGTTGTACTCTATAATGGCACGGTGGCCTTTCAGTTTTGTTTGCTTCCAGTTTTGTTCACCCCCGGTACTTTGTGAATATCCCCCGCTGGACATATACATATTGACCGCTGACATCATCATGGAGTTGTTAGCCACCATCACTCTGAATTCTTTGTTATTGTCGTTATACTCTCGTTGAATAGTAAGACCTACCCATCCAAAGCCGGTGCTCGTTACCTGATCAGCAGAAGCATCTTTTGATAAGCCACTTATGGACTCTGGCAGTGAGTTCAATATCTTATTTCCAATTTCCATTTCCACACCCAACATGGCTTGTTGAACAGCGTACCTTGCATCACCATAACTTCCAGACTTGTAGGCACTCTGTGCATCAGCAATATTTTGCTGCACATCAGGGGGCGTTGTAATCAGGCCTCCTCCTGAAGTGTTATTTGGGTTATTCCCATTGTTTCCAGACGAACCGGGTCCTCCAGGAGTATTCGAATTGTTGGTATTTTTGTCATCCCCCAATCCAAGCTTTTTTTCAAGTGCTTGTTCAGCCTTTCTTTCTGCCTTCTGCTTAATTTTATTGAGGATTTGCCCAGAGGCAGGGGCCGTTCCCAGTGCAAAGGCCACTCCAATTACTAATAGGTGCTTAATGCGTGTCATAAAAAGTGATTTTATTATATCAAAGTTAATAAAATTAGTACGATCCTGTTTTAAGCAATTGTAATGCCGAATAAGACATTAATTTGCAGCATTAAGCACAATCAACATAGTTTTAGGTCCTATGAAAGACTTTAAAAAATACTATATCATCTCCGCTCCGTCTGAAGACATCTTCCTTGCCCTTACTAATCCGGCCACCATTCAACTGTGGTCGGGTGAAGAGGCTGAAATGTCAACAGAAGTGGGCTCTGAGTTCTCTCTTTGGGAGGGTAGCATTACTGGAAAAAACCTTGAATTCATAGCTGGAAAAAAGATAGTCCAGCAGTGGTACTTTGGAGATCAAAAGGAGGATTCCATCGTCACCATTATTTTACACGCACACGAGAAAGGGACATCCGTGGAGTTGCGGCACACCAACATACCAGATGAAGCTTATGAGGATATTGTAGATGGATGGAACGAAGTTTACTTTGGTTCCTTGAGCGATTTTTATGATGAGTAATCCAATAAAAAAGCCTGACTCAATTCGTTGAATCAGGCTTCTCATTAAAAATTTAGAATTATTTTTTTAGTGTAGGATAAGTAATTCCTAATTGCTCCATGTAGCTACCATACTTAGTTTCATCATAATAAAACTTCTGAAGCTCAGGCTTGAATTCCTTCATGATCTTTTCATTCAAATGAATAGCCGGCATGTCTTGCTTACTGATCATCGGCTGATACTTCAACTTGCTTGACTGTTCATCCTTGAAATATTTCCATGCACTCTCTACAAGTTCTGGCTTAGTTACTAAATCAAGTATAGTCATGGCTTGCACTTTGGCACCTGCAACCACTCCCTTATGTGCAATAGGTGTAGCCATAGCAATAGCGTTAGACCAATGATGACCCTGTAACCCAGGGATATTAGAAGGATAACCCAATGTGATCGTAGGTACCTTCCATGAAATATCTCCAATATCATCAGAGCCACCACTACGAGGCGTTGTAATAGGGCCTTCAAGTCCTTCTATTTTACTAGGCATACCTGTAGTATCCCTTTTGGAGTTTACTTCCCTCTGTACGGCTTTGGCCAACATCTGATCTTCCTTACTCCAGGTGGGTAATCCCACGGTTTTAATATTATCATACATGGTGGTCGCCACCGTTTTATTATAATGACGCGGCCATGCAGAACCTAAAATTCTTTTTTCCACGGTGGTGTTGGTCATCATTGCAGCACCCTCTGCCATCTTATTACCTTTCTCATACAACTCCATAATTTCTGGATAGGTAATCTGACGGAAGTAGAACCATATGGATGCTTTGGACGGAACAACATTGGGCTGATCTCCTCCATTGGAAATAATATGATGAGAGCGATGCAAGGGATCAAGATGTTCACGTTGATATTGCCATCCTGCACTCATCAGTTCAACAGCATCAGCAGCACTGCGCCCTCTCCAAGGTGCTCCTGCTGAGTGAGCAGATTCTCCATTAAAAGTGTACTCGACAGAAATCAAACCTGTTCCGGATGCCTCGCCCCATGAGACACCCAAATTAGAGCTCACATGAGTAAATAGACACACATCTACATTATCAAAATAACCATCGCGGGTGTAATATGCTTTAGTACCCAACTGTTCTTCTGCAATACCTGGCCACAGTACAAGCGTTCCTGGAATCTTATCCCGCTCCATTATTTCTTTCACGGTGATAGCAGCGAGCACATTCAAGGGCACTCCAGAGTTGTGACCTTCTCCATGTCCTGGAGCTCCTTCAACAATAGGATCATGATAAGCTACTCCAGGTTTTTGTGATGCTTTGGGTATACAATCGACATCACTTCCTAAAGCAATCACTGGCTTACCGTTACCCCACTTCGCCATCCACGCTGTGGGTATCCCTGCTATCCCCATCTCAATGGTAAAACCATTGTCTTTCAAAATTCCAGTAATGTATTTTGCTGTTTCGTATTCCTGAAATCCGAGTTCAGAAAAGCTAAATACTTTATCGACCATTACTTGTGCCATCTTAGCACGGCCGTCAATTTTTGTTGCTGCTTCAGTCTTGATAGCATCTATCTTTTTTGATGACATCTTTGGGGCTTGCGCAAAGCCCATCGTGAGAGCGGCACAGAAGAGCGCGGTGTAGAAAATCTTCATGGGTTTAGTTTTTTTGGTTATTCCTAATGTAAGCATTATTATCAAATCAGGGAACCATAATTTTATCTGTGGATTCAAATACTCTATCTTGTTTTTTTGAAAGTAAATTAAAGCTACGTTATCATGAGCATTCCGAATAAAATCAAGCTAACACTCATCTTTTGTCTTGGTATGGCGGTCCCTTTTATGGGTATCGCACAGCAAACTGAAGTGCAAAAATATTTTAAATGGACATCTCTTCCATTTCCCAAAGACGAGTATGCGCAAAGACGAGCTAAGATGATAGCTGAATTGAATTCATCAGAGGGTGGTATTTTTTTATGCCCATCAAGAGATGGGTTATCCGATGGTGAGACATTCCGGCAACTGGATGATTTCAATTATTTCACAGGGCTTGAGTTTCCCAACTCCATGTTGGTTATAGATTCTTATAATAAGAAGATCATTTTGTTTGCTCCTCACAATGATTTTCGGTTTGAAGCTGCTTCACGCAAAAATGACTTCCCTGGCCGTCCACTCGGGGATGACCCTGAGTTAAAAAACAAAAGTGGAATTGTTGACATCAGGCCTTTTGAAGAACTGGATGAATTCATTAAAACAAATATAGAAGCAAATAAAAAATTTAAAGTGAATTCTGGATATGTGTCAGGGGAGTTACCAGAAGCTGAAACCGATTACATTTCTTCGAGAAGCACTGAACAATCTCTAGTGCATCACTTGCAACAAACCTTTCCCACAATACAAATTGAAAGTGCTTATCGAGAAGTAGGGAATTTGAGAATGATTAAATCGCCACTAGAGATTGCCGCACTGAAGAAAGCTGTGGAGATCACGGTTCAGGGAATTAAAGTTGCCGTAAAACATATTGCTCCGGGTGTTGATGAGCGAACCCTTGAAGCCGAAATGGAAGCTGAATTCAAAAGACTAGGCTCACCAAGAGTACCCTTCGCCTCCATTATAAAATCCGGCCCCAACTCATTATGGCCATGGCGCATTCTGGCATCGCACTACGACAGAAGAAACAGAAAGATGGAGGCAGGCGAGCTTGTAATATTTGATGTCGGGTGCGAATACAAAAATTATGTAAGTGACATGGGACGTACTTTTCCGGTGTCAGGAAAATTTACTGAAGAGCAAAGAAAAATACTGATCATGGAAACATCCGTTTCTGATGCCATTATAGCAGCCATAAAGCCAGGCGTAACTTTTGCAGATCTAAAAAAAGTGGCTGATGCGGCCATCCCCGAAAGTGAAAAGAAGTACATGCAGGTGGGGCTTTTCTTTGGGCATCATTTAGGCCTAAGCTCGGGTGACCCCAATGACCCTCAGGCTAAGCTCGCTCCCGGAATGGTCTTTACAGTAGAACCTTGGTATTACAATCACGATAAAAATATTTCAGTATTTACTGAAGATGAAGTGCTGGTAACTTCAAATGGAGTTGAAGTACTCACCAAGGCGCTTCCAAGAACACCGGAAGCGTTAGAAAGACTTATGAAAGACTAATACATCATAACCTGAAGTAATGGAGGATAGCCATTTGTTGTTTGGTTTACCTTAATAACAATCCAATATTTGCTTTCGCAAATTTTAAGTGATCAGTTCCGCATATCCGACTAAGAGAATCGCAGCAGCTGTTGTTTTCTTTATTTTTATAGCCCTTTGCTTTACTTCCCTTTTCAATCCTCCGGTAGCATTGCTATCGGGTATTTTGTTTTCGTTGGTGCTAGGTCACCCCTTTCTTGCCTACAACCGTAGAGCCGTTACCCTTCTATTACAATTATCAATTGTTGGTTTAGGCTTTGGCATCAACCTATTCGATGCTGCAGAAGTAGGGATGGACGGATTTTGGCTTACTGTAGTAAGCATTAGCGTCACCATAGTGGTAGGGCTAGCCGCTGGAAAATGGCTGGGACTGAAAAAAAACATCACCATTCTCATTTCCCTGGGCACTGCCATTTGCGGTGGGAGTGCAATAGCCGCTATTTCTCCCATCTTAGATGCTAAAGAAGAGGAGATGTCAATCTCCCTGGGAACGATATTCATATTAAATGCTGTAGCTCTATTTGTTTTTCCAGCAATAGGTCTCTGGATCAATCTGGATCAGCATCAGTTTGGAATTTGGTCAGCCATTGCCATCCATGACACAAGCTCTGTAGTAGGTGCGGCTCATACCTACGGAAATCAGGCGCTGCAAGTCGCCACTACCGTAAAGCTCAGTCGTGCGTTATGGATTGTACCCATTGCTTTGATCACCACTCTTGTTCTTAAGAAAGACAAAACAATTCAATTTCCTTACTTCATTCTCCTTTTCGTGATTGCCATGATTGCCAGCACATTCATCCCAGAAATTCAAAATATTGGGACATGGATTGTCCCACTTTCAAAAAAGGGTATGACCTTAACGCTCTTTCTCATCGGTGCCGGGCTCAACTTTTCTTCTGTGCAAAAAGTAGGACTAAAACCCTTGTTGCTCGGAATCGGCTTGTGGGTGCTGATTGCCGCAGGAACATTAGCCTTTGTTCTTAGCCCGTTTTTTTAGTAAGCTCCATACACCGTTACATTGTATCGGTGTTTCTGAATCCCACTCAAACTTGTATCTTATCCTCTTAACCGATACAAATGACCTCTATCGCTAAAACCAAATCACGATTTGCCAAAGTAATGCTTCCTGGCATTATCCTTCAGTCTGTTTTAATAGGAGGGGGTTTTGCTACAGGAAGAGAGATAGTGGAGTATGGAGGACAGTTTGGTGCTAATGGCTGGATAAGTGGGCTTGCTATCTTGGTAGGTTTTTCGCTATTAGCAACACTCACCTTTGAGGCTTGCAGGCAATGGGAGGTTTATGATTACAAATCATTACTAAAAAAACTGATTGGCAAGGGATGGGTAGCCTATGAAATATCCTATCTAATTCTTGGTATACTAATTATTGCGGTAATGGCTTCTGCTGCAGGGGAAATACTGAACAACACATTAGGATTCAACGTGTGGATAGGCATTGTCCTGATTATTGTATTAGTTGGTTTTCTCAACTATATGGGAGAGAACTTTATTGCAAGCATGAAAACAGTTGGGACGGTTGCACTCTTTGGTGCATACACCATCTTTGGTATTTCTGTTTTTACCAACAGGTCAGATCAAGTTGTTGAGGTTTTTTCAAGTTGGAATACAAGCTTTATGTCAGAGCCAGCCAGTGTGTGGCTTCTGATTTGGACGGGTATCACTTATGTTGGATATAACCTTGCTGTTTATCCTGCTACTTTTTTTACGATTAAAAATATTGAAACAAAAAAAGAAAGTATCACCGCAGGTTTCATTGCTGGTTTGCTAATGACGATACCTTGG
Source organism: Cyclobacteriaceae bacterium (assembly GCA_040216665.1). GTDB lineage: Bacteria > Bacteroidota > Bacteroidia > Cytophagales > Cyclobacteriaceae > ELB16-189. The sequence continues at coordinate 223,615 of JAVJOQ010000015.1, forward strand.
TTTCTAACCTATGTAGCCATCATGGCCTACTACCCGAGTGAGGACGTATTGGGCGCCTCTGTTCCATGGTTAAAAATGCTGGAGCCTTTTGGCCCTTCGTTCGTTGTGATCTTTGGGATTGTAGTGGGATGGACTTTAGTTGAAACGGCCACGGGAATTATTCACGCCTTCATTGGTAGAATTGATGCAGAGGTATTCCAAAAAAGTAAACAGAATCTTTCTGGAAGTCGCAAAGCACTTATTTCATTGGTTGCCTTAGTAGCGGCCATGCTATTGGCACAAGTTGGTATCATAGACCTCATCGCCAAAGGATATTCTTATATGGCCTACGCCATGATAGTATTCTACGGATTGCCTTTACTGATCAGGGCGCCACAATTGTTATTCAAAAAACAACCTGCATAAAACTTACTTGGCCTTTCCTGCCTCGGCAACAGTGAGTAGCAAAGCAAATTTAATAGCTTCGGCACCATCTTTATTCATCCACCATTCGTGCAATGAGTGTGCCCCACCACCAATACCTCCACGACCAATGGTGACGGAGGGAATGCCTAAAGAAATAGGAATGTTTGAGTTGGTAGAACCTGGAGAGGTCGAAGTTTCCGCGTTAAAATATTTGGCTGCAGCCATTGATCGCTGTATCACAGCAAGTTCATCTTTTTGAAAGCCTGATGGCCTCAATCCTATTACCTCCAAATCCAAAGTCAGAAGATCTCCTTTTTTAATTCCTTTATTGTATTCTTCTAATCCCTTTTGCATAGAAGCTTTGAAAATTTCGTCTATCTGCTTTAACCGTTCAGGGTCAACAGAGCGCATATCCACCTCCATCCATGACTCAAAAGGAATAGAGTTCACGGAAGTTCCACCCCCAATTCGGCCTACGTTGAAACTCACCTTAGAGCCAGTAGCTGTATACTTAGAAGCTTCTTCTGAAAATATATCTATCGCCTTACCTAAGGCATGATGTGGGTTGGCCATTCCGAAAGCTCCCCAAGAGTGCCCTCCTGGTCCGTTAAAAGTTGCTTTGTATCGAATTGATCCAAGTCCTCCCGTAGCCATTCTACCAATTTCTCCTCCGTCTATTGATATCCACGAGTCAATTTTCAAATCCCCTTTTTCGAAAAGGTGCTTCACTCCTCTTAAATCTCCTAACCCTTCTTCTCCAACTGAACCTATCAATAATACATCTGCAGATGTTTCTACGCTTGCTTTTTCTAATGCCCTCAACACGGCTATTACAACCGCCAGACCTCTTGTATCATCACCAATTCCAGGAGCCTTCAAAGTATCACCGCTTATTCTAACCGTCACATCTGTTCCTTCAGGGAAAACGGTATCCAAATGAGCATCAAGCGCCACCACTCTTCCACCAGTCTTTCCTTTTCGCAATGCGATTACATTACCCACTTCATCAATCCACACTTTATCAGCGCCTGCCTCCTCCAACATTTTTTTAAACTGAAGGCCGCGTTTTTCTTCCATAAATGGAGGGGCTGGGATTTCAGTGAGTAAGATCAAATCCTTTGTTGTCTGCGGCTCTAGTTCATCAATCGTATTAAAAGCCTGTTGAATAGCTTTGTCTTTAGTCAGTTTTTCAATTTCCTTTTCATAATCAACTTTAAAGTCGACCTTATCTTTTTGCTTTTGGGCATTACCCGCTATTGCAAATAGTGTTATCAATGAAAGGGTGAATAAAGTCCTCATATTTTCGGTGATTTGGATTTTAAAGGCCTTAATGTACTCATTAATTCGAAATTGAGGATACTCTAATGAGTGGGGCGGTCCAAATTAAATGTAAAACCCTAGCATTACAGTTTAACGTTAAAGAATTAACTTCGTAGTGATTAGACCTTATGAGAGCAGTATTACTCATACTATTCTGGGCCATTCTGTTGGTTTCGTGCAAGGAGGTTTCTTTTAAAACGCCTCAACCTGCAGGGGTAAAACCTTTAACTGAAATTCCTCCAACTCTTCGAGGACACTATCTGTCTTTTGACGAAATAAACGGAGATGAATCTGATACACTCATTATTGAATCCTGGGGCTATCACTTCAAAGACAAAAATGATAATGATTGGTTGGGATCTGGCCATTTAAGCGATTCCCTTGTGGTGAAGTTTTACAAAAATTATTATTTCGTCAACTTCAAATCCGGTGATCAGTGGGTGTTGCGCCTCATTCGTCAAAAGTCATATGGTGGTCTTGAATTTCTATCCATCGATATTCAAGATGATACAAGACGAAAAGACATCTTAAAAAAAATAGGCAAGGAGGTGGCTATAAAAGAAATACATCGAGGTGAAGATACTTTTTATCAGATCGCTCCTACTCCTAATCAGTTGATGAAACTAATCGACAAAGGATTTTTCACAGGCTCAGAACTCAGCAAAATAAAGTGAGATTTTGAGCAATTCTTTAGCAACTTCTAGTTATTCTTTTTCTTCTTCAGCAGGCTGTTCAATTTATTCTGCAACAGTTGTTCAACCGGTGCTGCTTTGGTAGAATCGTTGGGAGTTTGCGCCTGTTGTGCGGAGTCTGGCTTATTGCCTTTCAAAAGATTATTCACAATATCCTTTGGTTCCGTTCCCTTCAAGGCCTCTGAAACAGCTTCCTTGCTTTTTTCTTGAACTACATTCGTAATGGCTTCCTTCACTTGCTGCTTTTGCTCTTGCATCACCAACCTGGTTTTGGGGTCGTTGTAACTTCCCCCTACTCCTATAGTCACAGGAATTTCAGTGGTTGAATTATTACTGCCTGAATATTGATTTACAAATCCCTGCAACTGCCCTCCTAATTTTCCTGCTGGCACATTCATCTTCAACGAATAATCGATACTACCATCAAGGCCCGTACTTCCAGCCACAGTAGTTTTATAACTACCGAATTGTACATCAAAAGGTTTTACGCTCAACCTTCCGTTATCGATAGATGCAGACATCAACACATCTCTTAATGTAACTTTATCGCTATCCTCAAGCTTAGTCAATGAGGTGATCCCTGAAACTAATTTTGATTGTGTCAATGCGGCCTGTGCTACTTTAATTAATCCTGCACCATTTACAGTTGCAAGATTAGGCATCATGCTCGGCAACAATTCACCACTTATCTTAAAGTCCGTATTAAAATCTCCATTGACTAATCCGGCAATAGGCGCATAAGTTTTTACCACTGAAAATGAACTCGCTGCCTGTTGAATGGCCAGACCCTCAATCTTCAAATCCATATCATATTTCGGATGTGCGATGTCCTTCGTGTTATATGTTCCAGTCATCTGGAATTTCCCACCCAGCATGTTGAATTTCAGTCCTTGTAAGTTAGCTATACCGTCTTTTACGATGATATCACCTGAAGTATTTGTAATGGTATAATCCATCATCTTCACAGTGGTGAGGGATGAATGAAGAATGAAGTCAATATTTTCAGGCACAGGAATCACACCATAAGCTTCCTCTTCACCGGTAGTTGCAGGTGTTTCTTCAGTATCTTCCATGAACTCATTCAAATCCAACAGATTAGACCTGAAGATCACGTTACCTTTTATCGTTTCTTTTTCTGAAAACACATATGCTATGTAGTTGCTTACTGACCCCTCCAGAGAGAAATCACTTTTTCCAATTGTTCCAGCAGTGTTTTTCAGTTCAATTTTACTGGGATCAAAAACAGCCTGCGCCTTGCTCACTGTAACCGCATAAGGCAAATCTTTTGAAGAAAATTTAAAATTCTCCAGCGATGCTGTACCACTCGTAGGCAAGCGATCGTACCTGCCAGCATCCACATCTGACATTTTCCCTTTGGTTTGAATATCAGCTTTGACTTTACCTGCCAAAGTCATTCCCTCGATCGGGAATATTTTTGTCATCTTTTCGAGATCTAAACCTCCGTTGGCTTTGATATCCCAGTTATAATCATCCAGATTTTGGATGATCATATTGGCAACAAATTTTTCTCCATCCATTAGTAAGGAGAGGTCATTCACATTAATGGTTGTCTCAGCCATTTTCCCGGAAGTATTCTTCACGGTTGATGCAAAGTGTAAGTCCTCAATCGGCAAAGGAAATTCACTTGATTTGACATAGCCACCTTTTAATGACATGGCAATATCAATAGCGGGTATTATTTTCTTTATGCTGTCATATACACCCTTGGCTGTGGCGTCAACAGAAAACGACCCTTTCATCTCCAGCCCTTCCATGGGGAACATCTGATTGAGTTCCGCTAGATTCAAATTTGCCTTTATATTCCCATTCAGTTTATAATTTTTCAGGTTTTCAATCAGCATTCTTGCATCCACCGGGTTATTACCAAACTCAAGGTGTAATTTTTTCAAATCCACCATGGTGTTGTCAATGATTCCGTCTTTGTTGTCTACAAACAAATCCACGTTGATGTTTTTAATGGCAGTTGGTAGGTCAGGATATTTAAACATTCCATTATCTACTTTCACTGCAAGGTTAAAGGCCGGCATTTGTGTATCATTAAAAACTCCCTTTACCATTCCGGCAAACGAAAAGTTTCCGCTAGTCTCAATACTACCAAAATCCTGAGTATACATACCCGGCACCAATGATAGCAAACTCTTGAATGTACTCTCTTCAGTTTGGTAATTGATGTCCATATCATAGCCATCATCATTCATTTTGAACCACCCATCAAAGGCTAATCCAAAATCATTTAGTCGTGCTACATTTTCTTTAAAAGTGAATTTGGAGTACTCCTCACTGATTCCCAGAACCATATCAGCAATCAGGTGTTTGTTGCTGATGTACTCTACTCCATCAAAGATTACCGAAAGGGTATCTGTACTTGTTTTTGTCCTTAGATCAAATTCTTTTTCGTTGAAGTCTCCGTTACCGGTGTGGTTAAGACCTATCAGGTTCATGGAAAAGGGAATGGACTGATCATCATAAGTAACATCACCTTCTACAATTTCCCAATGATCGATTCCAAATGAAAACTCACCTCCACCTTCTTCAACTACAGTTACCGTGTCAGTGGAAGGATAGGTAACATCCCAATTGGCTCTCCCATCTGCTAAAACTTTGATATTGATTTGAGGCCGAACCAATGTAATTCCCTTCAACCTCAACTCATCACCAAACAATAATTCTTTAAGGTTGACTTCTATCTCAAGCTGCTCAACAACAAAAAGAGGAACCCCTTCAAACGGAGCTCTATTAAACACCCCCAGTTCACTTATTACAGCTGTTGCATTGGGGAAATTTTTAAAAAGGGTAAGATCAAAATTATCGACATCAAAAATCACATCTGCATTTACCGAGTTGGCGATTTCCTTGTCTATAGCAGCCTTGATATCATCCTTAAAAAGGATGGGAACAATAACAGCTGTAGCCACAAAAAGGATTAGAATTATGCCAAACCCAATCAGTACCTTCTTCATGATTTTCATCTTACAA
>JAVJOQ010000024.1:0-296336 GCA_040216665.1 Cyclobacteriaceae bacterium
CCCTAAAGTGTGATCAAACTATGTTCATTTTTCCTTAGTCTCATCAAATCTTCGTTTAAAAAGAATCGACTCGTCATATAACCTCTATCGATTATACAACGGGTCCGCTATCAAAATTCCATCTATTCAAAGAACGTTTGAGCTGATCATTTTCAACTCATTTTGAGGTCCAAAAAAACCTTGTGTGATTCGGCTTAGCTTCCGACTGAAGCCCACCTTTTTCCAAAACGGATTGCAAAGATAATCTTCGAATTTGGGTAATGCAAGTGCCTTTTCGAAATATTTTTAATGTAGGGCTACAAATGAATGGTCTGAAGGCGATCGGGGCCTGTTGAGATCAATGTAATTGGCACTTCAAGCTCTTTTTGCAAGAAGGAAACATATGCCGAAAGTTCTGAAGGCATATTTTCTTTGGTAATGTTTCGCAATGAGGTATTCCAACCTTTTAGCTCTTTGTACACAGGAATTATTTTTTCATTCACCAACTCATATGGTAATGAGTCTGTAACCGTGCCATTGGCCAATTTATAGCTTGTGCAAGCTTTTATTACTGAGAAGTCGTCCAGCACATCCGCTTTCATCATCAGGAGTTTGGTAACTCCATTGATCATAATGGAATACTTGAGCGCTGGCAAATCAATCCACCCGCACCTTCTTGGGCGGCCTGTTGTTGATCCAAATTCATTTCCTGCCTTTCTCATGTTCTCACCCTCCTCATCCAAAAGCTCCGTTGGGAATGGGCCACTTCCGACCCTAGTGCTGTATGCTTTGAAGATGCCAAACACCTCACCAATATGATGGGGGGCTACACCTAGCCCTGTACATGCGCCAGCGGTAACTGTGCTTGAACTTGTGACAAAAGGATAACTTCCAAAATCAATATCCAATAATGAGCCCTGAGCTCCTTCTGCCAGAATAGAATTGCCAGACTTAATCTCATTGTTTAAAAAGTACTCACTATCAATCAGTTCAAACTGTTTTAAAAAATCAATGGCTACAAAAAATTGCCCTTCCAGCTCCTCCCAATTATATTCTAAATCATGATTTTTAAGAATGCTGAAATGCAGTTCGGTAAGCTTCTTGAATTTAGCCCTGAAATTTTCAGATAAGGTATCTCCCACTCTCAAGCCTTGCCTGCCAATCTTATCCTGGTAGGAAGGCCCGATACCTTTAAGCGTACTTCCAATTTTATTATCTCCTTTCTCCTTTTCGTAAGCCTGATCCAACAACCTATGGCTAGGTAAAATGATGGTAGCCTTTTTAGAAATAAAAAGGTTCTTCGTTACATCCAAGTTAAATTTAGCCAGCTTTTCAATCTCTATTTTGAAAACAACAGGATCCAACACTACACCATTTCCAACAACGTTTTTGGTGTTAGATCTGAATATGCCTGAAGGAATCTGATGAAGTACATGCTTGATACCATCAAACTCAAGTGTGTGCCCGGCATTGGGTCCACCTTGGAAACGGGCAATTACATCGTACTTTGGAGCAAGAACATCAACAATTTTACCTTTGCCTTCATCTCCCCATTGAAGACCCAGTAACACATCTACTTTCATTTTAAGCTGATTACTTTTTGGATAATGCGATGGCCTCCTCTTCAGTTTTTACTACCTGAAAAATGGCATTCAATTTTGTTATGGCTAACAACTTCTTTACGTTTTCAGAAGGGTTCATCAAATAAACTTCCCCTCCTTTATTTCTGAATTTTGTGAGAATGGTAATAAGCACGCCAATTCCACTGCTGTTGATATATCGTAATTCTGAAATATCAACAATACATGTTACTACCTTATGACCCACTGCCTCATTAACTGCCTCGATGAGCTGCGTGCCGTTGTCTTCTCCTATAAGGTCTCCAGCTATCCTTAAAATGAGGGAGTTGGCGCTTATTTCCTGTCTAAAATTCATGCCTTTCTATTTTCACAATTTTTCTTGGTACACGTAGCATAAAGTATCAAAGAATGATGCATTACATTGAAATGAAGCAACTCTTCAACTGTATTTTGAATATTTTGAATCCTTGGATCACAAAACTCAGTCACTTTATGGCAATCAGTGCAAATCAAATGATCGTGCTGCTTGTAACCAAATGACTTTTCATATTGGGCCAGATTTTTACCAAACTGGTGTTTACTTACCAGGTCGCATTCTACCAATAAATCCAGTGTATTGTACACCGTTGCCCTACTTACCTGATAGTTTTTATTTTTCATATTGATGTAAAGTGATTCTACATCAAAATGCCCTTCCTGAGAATAGATTTCCTCGAGTATTGCAAAGCGTTCTGGAGTCTTCCTCAGCTCCTTGTTTTCAAGATAAGCTGTGAAAATCTTCTGAACCTCCTCGTAAACTTTTTGATTAATCGGCATACTCTCGTTTCGACCTGCAAATATAAGAGTTGTAGTGAATAACATGGTCAAAGAAAGCTCTCAGCAGTGGCCCATTGTACGATACAACCGGCATTACACCTTTTCTAAATTAGAATTCTCAATATTCTTAGAATCGAAGCGATTTGCAGTGACAACTCCCTCTACTTTTTCTAGTTTTTTAATTAAAAAGTCCAGATGTCGCGTGTCATTTACATAAAGCATAATCTCTCCCGTAAAAATACCATTGTCAGTCCTAAAGGAGATGGAACTCATGTTCACCTTCAATTCCTCCGATATTATCTTAGACACGTCATTGATGAGTCCAACCCTATCCGTCCCAATTATTTTTAGCCCAGTAAGGAAAGCTACTTCATGTTGCGAAGTCCATTTTGCCTTAATTACTCTATTGCCATGACTGGCAAGAAGTTCGGTCGCATTCGGGCAATTAGCGCGGTGTATTTTTATTCCTTCATTGACTGTAACGAAACCGAATACATCATCACCGGGGATTGGGGAACAGCACTTTGCCAGTTTGTACTCCACCACATCCATATCTTCACCTATCAGTAGGATGTCATCGTACCGACCTTTGGCTTTTGAAATTTCCTGCTCAATTCCCTTGGCGTCATTAATCAGGGGCTTGGACTTGACGTGAGAAGGTGGTTTGAATTCTTTAAAACGCTTGAGGTCATTCACCGTAATCAGGCCTTTACCCACCTTGAAATGCAAGTCAAACTGAGAACTTACTTTGAAGTATGCCCTCATTCTCTCAAACATTTGATTGTTCGGATCAATTTTAATTTGCTTGAGCTTTCGTAAAAGGACTTCTTTACCCTCTTCCGAAATTATTTTTTTATCCTCTTTTAGTACCTCCTTGATTTTAGACTTGGCTTTGGAAGTCACCACAAATCGAAGCCAGTCTTCGGTTGGTTTTTGTTTTGCCGAAGTCAGTATTTCAATCTGATCTCCATTTTTTAGTACTTGATTGATAGGAACCAATTTCTGATTTACTTTGGCACCAATGCACTTCGCCCCCACATCGGTGTGGATATCAAAAGCGAAATCAAGAGCAGTGGCTCCGTTGGGGAGCGTTTTTAACTCCCCTTTTGGGGTAAATACAAAGATTTCTTCATTAAAAAGATTGCCCCGAAAGTCATCCACAAACTCCAATGCAGATAAGTCCTGACGCTCCAACAATTCCCTAACATGCACCAACCATTTTTCCAGATTGGATTCGTGCGTACCAGCATTGTCTTTGTATTTCCAGTGTGCAGCATATCCCTTTTCTGCAATCTCATCCATTCGCCTTGTTCTGATCTGCACCTCTACCCATTGACCGTTTTTGGCCATTACAGTAGTATGCAAAGATTCATAACCATTGGTTTTGGGTGTGCTTATCCAATCTCGTAACCTATCAGGGTTTGGCGTGTAGTAATCGGTAACTATGGAATAAGCCTGCCAGCAGTAAGACTTCTCCTGGTCTTCGGGCGTATCTAAAATAAGTCGCACAGCAAACAAGTCATACACTTCATCAAACGGAATATTTTGCTTTCGCATTTTATTCGAAATGGAGTGAATAGACTTTGGCCGGCTTTTTATTTCATAGCTGATGTTCAACTTATCCAGCTCTTCCTTTATAGGTGTGATGAAAAGTTTTATAAACTTATTTCTGGATGCTTTAGTGTTATCAATTTTGGAAGCAATCTCCTCGTAGACACTCTCATCGGTAAACCTGAGATAAAGATCTTCCAACTCGCTTTTTATTGCATTTAAGCCCAGTCGATGAGCCAAAGGTGCATAAAGGTAAATTGTCTCTGAGGCAATTTTCAGCTGCTTATTGCGCGGCATGCTCACTAGCGTGCGCATGTTATGAAGTCGATCGGCCAACTTGATCAAAATTACCCGCACATCTTCAGAAAGCGTAAACAACATCTTTCTAAAGTTCTCTGCCTGTGCTGAGGTGCCATACTCAAAAACGCCACTTATTTTTGTAAGTCCATCTGTGATTCTGGCTATTTTTTTTCCAAACATCCTCTCGATGTCGTCCAGCTCGATGTCAGTATCTTCCACCACATCATGCAGAAGGGCGGCTATAATTGAGGTGGTTCCTAAACCAATCTCCTCCACACAAATCTCGGCTACAGTCAGTGGATGGAATATATAAGGCTCACCCGACTTCCTGCGCATATCCTTATGCGCCTCTAACGAAATAGTAAAGGCTCGTTTGATCAGCTTTGCGTCACCAGGCTCCAGAATGGGCTTAGCTTTGCGAAGTAACCTGCGATACCTGTTAATTATTTCCTTTTTCTCCTCTGCCGCGTCAATTACCACTTAAGTCGATTTTATCGTTCACACACTAATTTCAATTGCCTTTATTCATAGAACGTGAAAATGGGATCACCAATTCACTGGAATTTTGAAAAAATATCATTAATCGTAATAAAATATCTATAAATTTGCACTCCTTTTTTGACGGCTGACCTACCCTAAAGGGGTTAATTTGGTTTAAAACTGAATAATAAGGTTGGACGGCAAATGCGGGTGTGGTGAAATTGGTAGACATACCAGACTTAGGATCTGGCGGAGCGATCCATGGGGGTTCGAGTCCCTCCACCCGCACGATAAAAGAACCCTCGGTTCCAGGCATATGTAACTGGTGTCGAGGGTTCATAATTTTATTTGAATCACAAAAAACTGGATTACCTTGGACATTACGTTAGATAAAAAAAGTACCACAGACGGTCTTATTAAAATTAAGTTATCACAAAGTGATTATCAACCGAAAGTGGAAGAAAAAATCAAGGACTATGCACGTAAAGCCAACATTAAAGGCTTTCGTCAGGGCAAAGTACCGCATGGTGTAATCAAAAAAATGTTTGGCAAGTCAATCCTTGTTGATGAAGTCAATCACCTCCTTTCCCATTCTGTATCTGACTACATCAAGAGTAATAAGCTAAGAATTTTAGGCGAGCCATTACCCAATCAAGAAAAGGCAAACCAAATCGACTGGGATACACAGAGTGAATTCGAATTTGAATTCCAAATTGGCCTAGTGGATGACTTTACTTACGAGTTGTCACCAAAGGTGAAACTAAAGTCTTACCCCATAGAAGTAGATAAAAAGGTTATCAATGACACCGTTGCTGACCTGAAAAAGAGATTTGGCGAGGTTACTCATCCCGAGGTAAGTGAAGAAGGAGATAACCTTCATGGTCAGGTACTTGAAACTGGAAGCGAAACTCCTGTAAGTGCTCATTTGGAGCTTCCGAAGCTAAACAAGAAGGTAGCTAAAGATTTTGTGGGTAAGAAAAAAGAGGACTCCATTGAAATGGATATCCGAAAAGTATTCGAAACTGATGAAGAGGTAGGGACATTTTTGGGCATATCTCCTGAGGAAGCAAAAACAAAAAACGGAAAGTATAATTTTCAGATTACATCAATAAGTAGAGTCGCTCCGGCAGAGATTAATCAAGAATTATTTGATAAAGTATTCGGGAAAGATGCTGTAAAATCTGAAGAAGAATTTCTCGCTAAGGTAAAGGAGACCATTCAAGGTAACTACGACAGAGAGACCGCTCACTTACTAGATCATGAAATCCAGCATCACTTTGTAGACAATACCAAGATCAATATGCCAGATGAGTTTTTGAAAGTTTGGCTTAAAAACTCAGGTGGCGACAAAATAACGGACGAGATCCTTGAAAAGGAATTCGGGCAGTACAAAGAATCCTTAAAATGGGATTTGATAAAAAATAAAATTTCCGAGGATCTCAAAGTTGTTGTTGAAGCTGAAGAGGTGAAGACCAAAGCCAAGGCGATGATCATGGAGCAGTTTGGTGGGCAGGCTTTTGCAGCGCAGCTTGGAGATAAACTTGATGACATTGCTGATAATTATTTGTCTGATCAGGAAGGGAAAAACTTCATGAAGCTTTATGATGAGCTTAGACACGAAAAAATCCTAAAAACAATAAAAGAGACAGCAACTATTTCTGAAAAGCCTGTTTCTTTGGATGAGTTCAAAAAGATTGTAGAAAAGCACAATCATTAAGTTTTTCTGAACCTTTCAACGTTCGGTTGAGTTTAATCGTATAAGCCCCTAACAGGGCTTTTTTATTGCAAAATTCTTGTTAACATTGAAACTGCTAACAGAATAAAACAACCCTATTTTCGACTAAAGAATAAAAACATATTTGACCATGAATAGAAACAACGAGTTTAGGAAATACGCAGTACAACATATGGGCATGAGTGGTAATACAGTTGACGATTACGCTCAGAAAATTGATAACATGACCCAGTACGTGATTGAAGAGCGACCTGGCAATTTCAGAGCCATTGATGTATTCACTCGTCTTATTTCGGATAGAATTATTTTTCTTGGTATGGGAGTAGATGACCAGATTGCTAACCTGCTAACTGCCCAACTCTTGTTCCTTGAATCTTCTGACCCAAAGAAAGACATTATCATGTATATCAACAGCCCGGGTGGATCGGTATATGCCGGCCTTGGAATATATGATACCATGAACTACATCAACCCGGATGTTGCAACTGTTTGCACAGGACTAGCCGCTTCTATGGCTGCGGTTCTATTGGCTTCGGGAGCTGACAAGAAAAGATCCGGACTTCCTCATTCACGGATTATGATTCATCAACCCATGAGTAGTATGCAAGGTCAGGCCACTGATATGGAAATCTCATTGCGCCAAACTTTGGAAGTGAAGAAAGACTTGTATACGATTTTGGCTAAACACAGCGGGCAGAAATACGAAAAAATAGAGAAGGACTCTGATCGCGATTACTGGATGCGGGCTGCTGACGCCAAAGCCTATGGTTTAATTGACGAAGTATTAGAAAAGAAGAAATAAAGGGCTCCAGGGCCTAAAAAGCTACTTTACTATTTAATTGGTACATTTGTAGTTCATTATCATTATTACAATGGCAGAAGTTACGTGTTCATTTTGCGGGAGGAATAAGAAGGACGTTGATCTGATGATATCAGGTATCCACGCCCACATTTGTGATAAATGTGTAACGCAGGCAAGCCAAATATTGCTTGAGGAGAAGAAAAACAAAACGGAGGCGGGTAACCTTCCCAACTTCAAACTAATCAAGCCCAGAGAAATCAAGAAGTTTCTTGATGAGTATGTGATTGGTCAGGATGAAGCCAAAAAGGTAATGTCTGTGGCTGTTTATAATCATTATAAACGCCTCATGCAGAAGAAAGTCGACAATGAAGTGCAGATTGAAAAATCAAACATCATTATGGTTGGCGAAACAGGAACTGGTAAAACCTATCTGGCAAAAACATTGGCCAAGTTACTACAAGTTCCGTTTTGCATTGCGGACGCAACCGTTCTCACGGAGGCAGGTTATGTAGGTGAAGATGTAGAAAGCATTCTAACGAGGCTTTTGCAGGCTGCTGATTATAATGTAGAAGCGGCAGAACGCGGCATCGTCTACATTGACGAAATTGATAAAATCGCCAGAAAATCTGATAACCCTTCTATTACGCGCGATGTGAGCGGTGAAGGCGTTCAGCAAGCGTTACTGAAATTGTTGGAAGGAACGGCAGTTAATGTTCCGCCACAAGGAGGCAGAAAGCACCCCGATCAAAAAATGATTACCGTAAACACAGACAACATCTTATTTATCTGTGGTGGCGCTTTTGAAGGAATTTCGAGATTTATAGCTAGCCGCTTGAATACAAGGCCGCTTGGCTTTGCTGCGAGTGCAGATAGTATGAAGCCAGGTGAATTTGATAAAGACAATTTGCTTCAGTTTGTTTCAGCGCTTGATCTTAAGAGTTTCGGTTTGATCCCTGAGTTAATAGGACGGCTTCCGGTATTGTCTTATTTGAATCCTTTGGATAAGGATGCTTTGCGGAAAATTCTCACTACCCCTAAGAACGCACTTGTCAAGCAGTACCAGAAATTGTTTGAAATGGAGGATATCGAAGTCGACTTCAAAGATGGTGCCCTCGATTTCATTGTTGAAAAAGCCATTGAATTTAAACTGGGCGCTCGTGGTTTACGGTCTATTTGTGAGGCGATCATCAACGATGCGATGTTTGATCTCCCTTCTGAAAAAACGGCTGATAAGCTTTCGATTAATCGCGCATACGCGGAAGAGAAATTCAACAAATCTCATTACAGTAAGCTCAAAGTAGCTTAATCAAAGAAATTAGAAGATTGATAATTGGTCGTCAGTTTTTCGACCAACAATTGTATAATCCAATCACTTACCTATCTTTTCTATAAAATCTAACAACGAGACGGAGAAGCCTGTAGATAGGGGAAAATTTGGATTTGAATATGTAGCAATATTTTCTTGATAATCATCACTCGCATCTTTAAGAACATGGTTCATGTTGCCAATGACTACAAATTCCGCATTCGGATTATGCTGAGCTAAAATTGGCGCCTCCGCACTCTTTACTTGTATATCTGTACTTCCATGCAAAATTAGAATTGGAGATGAAATCTTAGCAATTTCAGTTTTAGGATCGTACTTAAACCATGATATCATAAACGGTTGAACACTGGGCCTAAATAATGAAAAAAGCGCGGGGCTAACATTTGCAACGGGTATTCCTTTATTTAAGGAATCGATAATTGTAGATGCCTCCGACTTGATATCCTCAGGTTGAGCAGATAATTGTTCAAGCAGCAAATCACTCGCTTTTTGCGATGTTCCTGCAACTGAAATAAATCCGTCAACTGTCAATTGATTGGAAACAATGCTGCCTATTAGTGCGCCTTCGCTATGACCTAAAATTAAAACCTTAGCAAATCTTGTATCTGATTTTAATTTACTTATCCAATTTTCAGCGTCAGAAATGTAATGTTCAAATGTTAGGTCAGCTTCTTCTAAGCCGTTATAGTAACTTTTACCTACTCCCCTCTTATCATACCTTACAGAGGCAATACCATGAAAAGCCAAAGTGTCGCTTATCATCTTATAGCTATTGGTAAGAAGTCCCATGGTATTGTTGCCGTTTTTGTCTGTTGGGCCAGAGCCTGCAATGATGAGTACAACTGGAAATTGTCCATCGGCATCAGGTAATGTCAAGGTGCCATAAATTGTTCCCGTTGATGTCTCTAGCGTTATCTCGGTTTCTATCGAAATCGGTACAAGCTCTTCCGGGCCTACTTCTTTATTGGCACATCCAAAAAAAGCCAAAAGCGCGATGTAAAGTGTAAATGACATGAAGAAGGTGTTATTTCGCATTCATTTAGGTATTTAATAAAATTACCCCATAATTTTTAACCTTAACTTCTCAAATAGCCCACCATTAATCTGGCTGCATTTTCAGAAGCAGAGCCAGTATCCAATATTTCAAGCAATTGATCATAGTCGTTCATGATCTTATTCCTGTGAAAAGAATCTTCCACCAATCTTCTCAATTCTATTATTGTATTTTGGATGGTTGCCTCTTTTTGTATTAACTCCCTGATGGCTTCCTTACCTACAATAAGATTAACCAAAGAAACAAACTCCACTTTTATCATCTGTTTGGCCAGAAAAAACTCCAGCCTGTTGGCTTTATACACCACCACTTGAGGTACCTTAAAAAGACCAGTCTCTAATGTGGCCGTTCCTGAAGTTACAATAGCCGCATGTGCATGTGAAAGCAGATCATAGGTACCATCAAAAATCAGATAGACATTGGAGTACTTTGCAATTGGCTGGTATAAAATCTCAGGCATTGATTTCACCGCGGCTACCACAAAATTATAATCAGGATTAGCATCGATTACCTTCACCATCAAAGGAATAATTTTTACCAATTCGCTTTTCCTGCTCCCCGGCAACAACGCCACCAGTCGTTTCTTATCTGTAAGGTTATGTTTCGCTAAAAAATTCGGATCGGGCTGAAATGCCTTTACCGCATCCAAGACAGGATTACCTACATAGTCTACCTCCCAATCAAATTTTTTGAAAAAATCCTTTTCAAAAGGAAGGATACAGAACATCCGGTCCACGTTGGATTTCAATTCCTTGGCTCGGGACTGATACCACGCCCAAACCTTTGGAGATATGTAGTAGTAGTTTTTTACTCCATTGGCCTTACAAAACTTTGCAATCCTCTTATTGAAAGCTCCGTAGTCAATGAGGATAACTACATCAGGCTGGTAATCCAGAATATCACTCTTGCATTGTTTGAGTCTGCCCAGCAGGGTTCGCAAATTGGCGAAGAGCGCGATCAAACCCATAAAAGCCATGTCGTGGTAATGGACAACAACATCAAGACCGACTGCTTGCATGTAGTCTCCGCCAAAGCCTCGGAACTGTGCATCAGGATCCTGCTTTTTCAACTCCTTCATCAGGTTACTCCCATGAAGATCTCCAGAGCGTTCACCTGCAATCAGATAGTACTTCACGATAACTGTTTATTATTCGCCATAGTACTCCACATAATTTCTGGGTGTTTCATAGAGTCGCAATGAATGGAGTGAACCCAACTTGCAAATACCCTGAATTTTTGGTGCTAAAATTTTCCAAATCTCCACAATAAGCGTTTCACAGCTGGCCAGCTTGTCGCTCATAAAATCCACATCCAGGTTAAGGTTCTTATGATCCAGCTTATCAATTACTTCCTTCTTTATCAGTGTACTCAATTTTTTAAGGTCAATTACAAAACCAGTTTCCGGATCTGGTTTGCCTTTTACTGTTACAATCAAATCAAAGTTATGCCCATGCCAGTTTTCATTGGCGCAAGGGCCAAAAACTTCGATGTTTTTTTCCTTTGACCAGGCAGGGTTATACAGCTTATGTGCTGCGTTGAAATGCTCCTTTCGACTTACGTAGACCATATCTTTATTCTGGCGCAAATATACATTAACTTGCCTCAAAATATTTTACTCGAATGATCATTGTTACTGGAGCTGCAGGCTTTATTGGGAGTTGCCTAATCAAGAAACTGAATTCTGAGAATTTTAACGCCATTATAGCGGTGGATAAATTCGATGATGAGACCAAGAACAAAAACCTGGTGGGCACCAAACTGAATGAAAAAGTGGACCGTGACGAGTTCATGGTGTGGCTCGACAGGAACAATGAAAATGTCGAGTTTATCTTTCATATCGGAGCACGTACCGATACCGCAGAATTCGACATGGACCTTTTGCATAAGCTCAATACTGACTATACAAAAGATATCTGGAAGCGATGTGTAAGTTACCAAATACCATTGGTCTATGCTTCCTCAGCAGCTACTTACGGACTAGGAGAAGAAGGTTACGATGACAATGAATCTACCATTCAAAAACTCAAGCCTTTAAACCCTTACGGGGAATCCAAGCAAGAGTTTGATATCTGGGCCTTATCGCAAAAAGATAAACCTTTCTACTGGGCTGGACTCAAGTTTTTCAACGTCTATGGTCCCAACGAATATCATAAAGGCAGAATGGCCTCTGTTATTCTTCATGCTTTTAAGCAAATCAATGCAACGGACAAGATGAGATTATTTAAATCCCACAATCCGAAATTTAAAGACGGAGAACAAATGAGGGATTTCGTTTATGTAAAGGACGTAGTAGACGTGTGTTATTACTTAATGCATCACAGAAAGAATTCCGGCATTTACAATTTAGGATCAGGGAAAGCCAGGACCTTTCTCGACCTTACCAGAAATGTGTTTAAAGCAATGAATAAAACGGAGACCATTGAATTCATCGACACTCCGGAAGATATTCGCGATAAGTACCAGTACTTTACCGAAGCCAATATGAAAAAATTAAAAAGTATTGGGTACGACAAACCATTCGCAACACTTGAAGAAGGAGTTAGCGATTACGTAAAAAACTATTTAATTCCGAATAAAGGGTATTAGTGGCTAACCACTATTTTTTTAATTATTTCTCTTCCGGCAGCTTTTACTTTCAACAAGTAGATTCCATTGGTTAAATGGGCAACAGGAATATGTATCGACCCATTAAAAACGGTCGAGTTTATAGTTTTGCCTAATAAATCAGTCATAGTAGCCTGCGCTGGATAGGAAGAATTGAATTCTACAAACAAGTCATCACCAACCGGGTTAGGATAAATTTTTAGTTGAGTCACATCCTCCTCAATGCCAGTTATTGTTACCAGATCTGATGCTCTATTACAAGTACCATCATAAGTAACCACTCTGTATACACCTTCACTGCCATTATACGCGTATGTTCTTTCGACAGCTCCATCTATCTTCTGCTCATTGAGAAACCATTGATAGGAAGAAGAGGTAGCAAGACTCACAAGATTGTCCGAACTAACCGCAATGTCATTCATTCCTGTTGAAACTGCGGAAATTTCTATTTCTCTTTCAAAGGTGTGAGATGTGAATTCATTACTAACTGTCAGCAAAACAGAGTATGTACCCGCTGCATCAAACGACCGAAAAGGGTTTTCAAAAGCACTTGATCCTAAGACACCATTTTGATTTTCAAAAATCCATTCAAAGGCATCAACATCACCAATACTTTTATTATTGAACTCCGTAAAACCATTCTGACAGAGGTACTTCGTATCAAAATCAGCAAATAAAACAGACTCGCATGTTTGCGCCTGCCAGTTTGATGAATTGACGATTGATGAATTAAGGCCCACATAGATTCTTGAAGATCCCAAAAAATCTACGTTAGCAACATTCAAGTAGTCCGTACACAGTAAAAAGTGTGAGCCTGATGACAAAGATGATTTTGCGTCACTGGAGATTGTGATGAAATCATTCTCCTCACCTTTCAACCACGATATCGTATCAGCGTGAAATAGTGAACCAGCTTGGAGTATCAAGCTCGATCCAGGATAAATACTCAAATCTCCCACTTCAGTATCACCATTGATACTCACTTCCGAATGTATAACCTCAAAAGCGCCATCAAACGAAATGCCATCCCAACCTAAATCTACAGCAGCATTATCAAATTTTATTTTGGATCCACTGGACTCGAGTGTCAATTGACTTGCATTAAAGTTACTCTGCTCTTTCAGTTTTATTTCTGTATCATTAATCACGAGCACTTTAGACGATAGACTTACCGCAATCAGTTTATTTAGGGTAAGCGCTGAATTACTTATGGTCAATTCTCCCCCCAATAATTCCAAATGGTCTGCAATAAGCTTTCCTCTCATTTGCCAAACGCCTCCTGCTATTATCAATTTCATATCACCTAACTCACTCTCATTAAAAAACAATGTACCCGACCCATTAGACGCAGAACAAATAATAGAACCTTCACCTATTGGAGTATATGATTTACTTGCAAGCACTAGTTCCTTGGCAATCGTTAATTCATTTCCTTGCATTGCAAGGCCCGCTGGCTTACTTCTCAGCCATTTCACGGTTCCGATCGATCTATTTTGATTTAGAACAATTTGATCTACACCTATTCCATCAAATGAATTTTCATCAATTATTATCCGATCTATCGCTCCCGGAACTATCATGGCGGGTGTGCCTCCACTCGACAAAGACCAATGCGTTCCGTCACCCCAGTCACCCGAATCTCCTACCCAATAAAGCGTACTACCTATTGCCTCAGAGGATTGGTATTTAATAACGAGAGAAAAATCCTGGCTTCCATTTAAGAGCTGACCTTTATGGCTCACCACCAAACGATACGGTTTGGCTTCAGGTAAATTGAATTCCAATTTCTCAACATTATCTCTATAGTTATCACCTTTGATCGCTTGTGCTGAAGGAACTGAAGGGTCCAACAACCATGGATACCTTATTGCTCCATCCTCTGCAATTAGTTTAACATCAAGGTCATTCACCAGCATTAAACTAATTGGATCCAATGAAGGGTTTACCGGTTGCGCTGCCGGATCATTCCAGGCAATGGTCACCGTAATTTTTTGACTGGCCTGAGGTCTCAATATCTTCTCATATACCGTACCGTTCGCCAATTTTTCTTCACTAACAATTGTGTTTACTCCATCTTCACTCATTAGAAGTTTAGCTGCTGCTTCTACATCCAATACGCCCCATCCAAATTGATAATCAGGGCCGGGCAGAGCACCCGCTTCTTTCGCTGTATGGATTGCCAGCGCCTTCAATGTTGAAGCTTTCATTACTTTACCCCCATGAAGTTTTCCATACAGTTCCTGCAACAAGGCCAATGACCCCGTGACATTTGGAGTAGCCATGGAGGTACCGCTGCTAAAAGAATAAGTATTCTCTCCATCAGCGCTCAGTGAATATAAATTTACACCGGCTCCTACTAAGTCAGGCTTTATTCGACCATCATCTGTAGGGCCCCAACTACTAAAAGAACTCATCACCACACTTGCTGGATTAGTATAGGTTAACACTTTATTGATTGCTCCTACGGTAATAATATTTTTAGCTACTGATTCAGGAATAATACAGTCGTACCCAGTTCCTCCATTGCAATCAGGAGGCCTTGAGCCATCACCTGGTTCTCCTCTGTCGTTTCCTGCAGCCCATACAATTGTATAATAGGGTGCAAGGTTGGCCAATTCATCCAGAGCCGCTGCCTTGCCACCATAAAACCCGAACCTGTAATCCTCATCTGCACTTATTGACGAGTTACCCGACCAATTCCATTGACCATTTATTTTAGTCCAACCCGTAACTGTGCCATAAGAGTGATTTGATAAAAGTAAGGAGTGATCATCTGACTTAGCCAGCGCTGCCATTTCAGCCAAATCATTATTAAAATACCAATTTGTTACAGAAGCTTTAGGTGCCATGCCTTTTGCGATGGGATTAACACCTGACGCTATTATTGTCCCCGTTACATGGGTAGCATGCGTTACATCATTATCAACCTCTTTTGAGATTACACGGGCATCTAGTTCAATATGATCCTTTACCCTTCCTTCATCCCAGACCCCGATCAACAACCCTTCACCTTCTAAATTTAAACCAGTAACACCACCACTTTGAATATGAGCGACACCTGTTGTGGTTGCAGCTTCACTATTGAGCGTAGAAATATAAACGGGAATTCCATCCACAACATCTACCATAAGCATATGCCTCCCCTCAGAAGTATTTAGCACAATAGGTGCAGATGTTCTTCTTACGAACTCACTAACCCTCGCTGCACGAATATTAAAATCCGATTGAGATTTTTGTTTTAAAGACTGAAGTGAAATGCCTGGCTGTGAAAATCCAACTCCTCCACAAAGTAAAAGAGCAATTAAGTGCAAGTATTTATTTGATATAAAAATTGCTTTTATCACGTTTATCGTATCACCACTCTCTGGTTTATCATCTCAATACCTGATTGCACCTGTAAAATATAAATACCCTTAGGAATTCTTGTAACGTCTAAGCTCCACTCGCCTTGGCCAAACTCAAATGCTGTGGGCATATCCTGACCAAGTTGATTCACCAATCTCAGCTTATCAATATTTTCACCCTTCACATACAATTTATCATTCGTTGGATTAGGGTAAACTTGAACCGAATTTTGATTCTCCTCATCATTAAGCCCTGTAACCAAAAAAGGAATGGATTGCCTGTTGCAGTTATCATCAAATGTAAGCACCGAGTACACTCCTAATCCAGTCGAAAGGCCAATTGATCTTAAGTTAGTATCCTCCAACAACTCTCCGTCCAATACCCATTGATATTTGTTGGCTGGCAGGAAACTTATTAGTTTTCCATTGTTCAATTCAATCTTGTTTTCAGCCAATACTGAAGGATTTAAATCCACCGATTTGGCATAGGATACTGTACTTGTTCCATCAGTAACCCCTAAAGAAACCTGAAATTGACCTGCCCCCTCAAATAAATGAATTGGATTGATCGAACTTGAACTGTTTTGCCCAGACCCCACATCCCCAAAGTTCCAATCGTATCCTGTAATCGGACCAGAACTTTTATCTGTAAAAATCACAGCAGCATTTTCACAGTTGAATTCAAAATCGAAATCTGGAAATAAAATATTATCGCAAGCATCTTGCAGCCAGTTGGGTGAATTAACGATTGTGCTATTCAATCCAGCATTCAAAATAGCATCTCCTGTAACAGAAATATTTTCAATATCCAGATGATCCAAACAAATTTTAACATGATCTTCAAACTCAAGCATAGCCAAGCCTGCGCCTGAAGAGGATATAGATATAGGATTAGCTAATGTGGCCGATAGCTTAAATATATTGGTCATCATCTGAGTAGTCCCCTCCCCGATAATCATAGAAGAACTTTCGTTCAAATCAATATTATTCCAGGAAAGATTCCCACTAATTAACAACCCACCAAACCCCTCGACCCTATCTACAACACCACTCCCTTCTACATTCAATTCTCCACCTGCCAATTCGATTGTGCCATTAAAAGTATTAGCACCTAGATTAAAACCATAAGATGAAGAAGCTGGAACTGTAATCTTAGCATTTTCACTTTCAAGAAGCAGGTCTGATAAGTCGATCAACAAAGAGGTAACACCAGAAATACTGGTATTCACTAAACTCAGTACTTTTGACTGAGCTCCTACTGAATTCAGTTTATTCAATTTTATTTGATTTTCATTAATTGAAAGATTTCCTACTTCCAATTCAATTTCATTCACCTCAAAATTTCCTGACAATAGCCAATTTGAATCCATACCAGAAAACTTCAAAGTCAAATCATTCAGATTATTGTTGTTTAAGTTAATCTTGGCATCTGTTTCCACATTCCCCACAAAAAGAATTGTTCCGAGCGAAGAAGTAGAAATATGCTCAGATAAAAGATTGACAGCATCACCTATGGTCAGTTGGTGCCCATCAAAATCAAGGCTGGTGTTTTCATTGGCAAACCAGCGAATAGAATAACAATGTTGATCCTGAGTAAGTGTAACCATCTCCCCATCCAATAAGAAAGAATTTTCATCAAACACCACCTTATCCTGAGCAGCAGGCACAAGATTGGCTGCAGCGCCACCACTCTGCAAAGACCAATTGGCTCCATCATTCCAATTTCCGCTATTACCAATCCAGTAATAAGAAACTCTAGGGTCAACAACAGAGCTATAGGTAATGATCAGAGAAAAATCCTGCTTTCCATTCACAAGGCTTCCTTTATGGCCCACTCTAAGCTTGTAGTTCCTTGGTTCAGGATTTTCAAATTCCAACTTTTCAACATTATCCAAAACGTTATCTCCTTTTGTTGCCGCTGCAGCCGGATTGGTTGGATTTAATTTCCATGGAAACTGAGTAGTACCTCCATCGTCAATCAATGTAATATCAAGGTCATTCTTAAGCATTTTAGTTGTAGGGTTGAGAGAAGGAGCCAACACTTGACCAGCCGGGTCAGTCCATACTAAAGTGGCGGTTATCTTAGTATTCTCCTTTGGTTCCAGAGTAAGTTCAAAGACCTCCCCATTATTCAATGACAGCTCATCTACAAAAATATTTTGATCATCCTTCTCGATTAATGTTTTTGCCGCACTCTCCGCATCCAGTAATCCCCATCCAAACATATAATCTGGTCCAGTATTCGGCCCAGCCTCTCTAGCAGTGTGAATAACCAATGCCTTCAAAGTTGCAGACTTCATTAGGTTACCTGCATTGAGGTTTTTGTAAAGCTCCTGCAGCAAAATTAAAGTTCCTGTGGCCGCTGGAGATGACATTGATGTGCCGTTTAAAGTTTGATATGCACTTGCGCTATTGGAGGACGTAGAGAAAACGGCTTGACCTGGCGCCACAATATCCGGCTTGATTCTACCATCATCCGTTGGCCCAAAGCTGCTGAAGCTTGTAATCTCTACATCGGAGGCGTTTGTATATGGTCCAACTAGCTTTTTTACTGCTCCTACTGTTAGGATATTCTTTGCTACTCCATTTGTGGGAATGCAATCAAATGGATCACAGTCTGGTGGTTTAGAGCCATCTCCTACATCCGAATTATCATTCCCTGCCGATTTTACAATTAGATAATAGGGAGCACTGTAGGCGATATCATCATAAAAACCGCTAGTAGAATTATAAAATCCAAATTTCCAATCTCGTGTAGTGCTAATGCTGGCATCGCCAAACCATTGCCAATCCCCGCTATTGTTGCTCCAACCTGAAAGTGTACCATAGGAATGGTTGGAAAGAACAATTGACGATTGATCTGGTGCAGCCTGACCAGTCATTTCACTTACATCATTAAAGAAATCAAATGCACTGACAGTTGCCTTAGGAGCCATACCCTTTGCACTGGCATTAACACCAGTAGCAATCATAGTACCCAGAACATGGGAAGCATGAAAATTAAATTCAGAAGGAGCATCAATCTGTGTTACTCTACCAATATATTCAATATGATCATTCCTCACCTTTCCTTCATCCCATATACCTATCTCTATTCCCTCCCCTTCCAAATTTAAACCCAACGAACCACCATTTCGAAGTTCATCCACTCCCAATGAGGTAGCTACTCCAGCATTATCCGATTGGATGTAAATAGGAACTCCGGAGCTTGAGACATCTATCAAAAAAATTCTCGAACCATTGTTGAAAGTGGTTACCCTACTCCTTGAGTTATTCTTAAGATATTCTTCCACTCGCTGATCAGCACCATTTTTATAGACACTATAAGCACTATCTATCTGAGAAAGTTTTATCTCCCGATTTTGCCCCGTTACACAATGAGTAGCCGCGAAACATGCAACGAATAATAAAAAATTAAAAAAAGTGCTTCGCATAACAATCGTTTAACTCAGAAACCAGATCAACTACTCTGCAATAATTACCGCTGTATCAGCGAAGTTATTTGAACTATTGTTTAAATCGAAAAATAAATAATTGAGTGTGATCTTTTTTGTGACCTCATCATAAGTGCCTGTTGCCTCAAATTCGTATTGACTTGTAAAGTCAAACAGTTTTGTCCGGCTAATTGTTGCCATACCCACTGTAGGGTTAATTGGATCTTGTACAAGGGCGACCGTTAGGGTAGACTCAGGATTTTGATCCCCTACAAATTTTCCTTTCACATTAAATGTACCACTGCAAAGACCATTTGAGTTTTCAGTACCAGTACCCCCTAAAGATTCATTATTACTTTGAATAATGAGTGGCCCTATCCAGATCTTAACATCTGAAGTATCCAGAGAACAATCATCCTCCTCAATAGATATTGTTACTTCCTTGGGAACGGCAATATTCACATAATCTTTATCAATGGTCCTAAACCTAAGGTAGATGTTTCGATCTTCTGGTTGTACAATTTCATTATTATTGATTCTAATTCTCACAAGCGTCTGTGTACTGCCAGCTGAGATGATTAAAGGGTTTTCAGAAAGCAGGGTAAAGTCACTTCCATTCACCACTTCCTGACCGATTAATTCATAAGTAACAGTAATTGGTTCCTCTTGTGACAATGAAATCTTGATAGGAATCACAATTTCAGCGTCATCATTTTCTTTGATTTCAATTTTAGATTCTGAATCAAAGAATATCGTGATTTCCTCCTGTTTAATTTCAGGTTCAGGATCCTCACTGCAAGCGGCAACAAGGATTAAGGCCCAACAACAGTTCCTCCAATTCAACCCCATTTCTAATTTTGAATAATCTTAAATTCTATCCTCCTGTTCGCTTGTTTGTTTTCATCAGAATCATTTGGTCGGATCGGATGATCAGCGCCATATCCCATTTCAGATAATCGCGCTCTATTTATACCCTTTTCCACCAAATAGGAAACCACTGATTGTGCACGTTTTAGAGAAAGCTGCTTATTGTAGGAAGCTGAACCATCACTATCGGTATGTCCTCCTATCTCCACATGGATAGAAGGCTTATCATTTAAAAGCCGAATTACCTTATTGAGTTCAGTAAGCGACTTGTCTTTAAGTTCATATTGATCAAAATCAAAAAAGATATTATTGAGTACTGCTGTAGCTCCCATTTCTGCCTTATCCAAAAGGATGTCAATTATAACTGGATCTGGATTAAGGTTATCTTCATAATTAAAATTCAAACTTTGAAAAAGATATTCATCTGATGACACATATAGCGCGTAGTCCGAACCTGTAGTGAGCACCATCAGGTACTGACCAGAAACTGAATCAGATTCAACCACCGAAACAAGCTCATCTTTTTTCAAATCAAACAACTCGATGTGTGACTGTAGAGGGAGTCCCGTTTTTCTGTCTTTCACCACGCCCTTCACAAAATTACTTCTGTACGCAATTTGTAATTCCTCAGGAATGGTCATCTCATAAAGTCGTGCAGAATTTTCACGGGTACCATCTTCATGTGAGTAATAACCTCGCTTACCGTCAGCGGTGATGAACAACGAAAACTGATCTTCGTGATCATTCACCGGTGACCCAAAATTGACAGGCATCTCCCATTTATCGTCATTCAACTCTGCTCTAAATATATCAAAGCCTCCAAATCCAGGCTTGCCATTGGTCGCATAAAACAAAGTTCTTCCATTCACATGGATGAATGGTGAGATTTCATCAAAAGGAGTGTTAATGGGTTGAGGCATTACTTCTGCATTCGACCAATTGCCGTCAGCGGTTTTGCGAGAAACATAGATGTCTCTTCCTCCGATTCCACCTCTGCGATCAGAAATAAAGTATAACACACGGCCATCCGCTGAAAGAGAGGGTTGAGACTCCCAGGCAGATGAGTTAATCTCGGGACCAATGTTAGTTGGGAAAGACCATTCATCACCCACCTTTCTGCTATAAAACAAATCACAGTTGCCATATCCTCTTCGGCCAAGGCATGAAGTGAATATCAAAGTTCTTCCATCTGCTGAAATGGTACAGGTGCCCTCGTTAAATTTTGAGTTGATATTTTTAGAAATAGATAGCGGAGCAGTCCAATTTCCATTTTCATCTTTTTTAGATACTACTAAATCTTCGTCATCATCAGGACCAGGCCCCATTCTTCTTGTGAAGATCAGCTCCTGTTCATCCGCTGTAAGCACAGGAAAATATTGCAATCCAAAACTATTTACTGTTCTGTCTAATTGTCTGGGTTGAAATTGGGATTGTATTTTTTTATTTCTGAGGCCATACTCTGCATTTCGTTTCCACAATTCCACCAAAGCAATACGTTGCTTGTTCATAGTCTCAGCAGCCAAATAATGATTAAAATACTTCAGCGCCTCTTCATAATTCCCTGATCGCAAATAGTTATCTCCCAAATCCATAAAAAATCCTTTTTGGGTTTTGGGGTTTTGAGTAAGTGAAAGTCCTTTTTCAAGGCTAAGGTTGGAACGATTAAAATCCCGCATTGCCTTAAACGTGATTCCCAACCGGTAATAAGCTTCTACAAAATTCTTATCCTTTTCAATAGCCTCCTGTAAAAGGGAAATTGCCTGATTATACTGTCCCCGGACTCTGTAATTATCCGCTTCCGTATAGAGTGCAATAGCTTTCTTTGATCTTGTACTCAAGGAACTTTGAGCATCACTATCCAATGCAAGTAAAGTTATTAGCACAACAAAAAATACCTTTTTCAAAATCAAGTCCATCCTATAAATCTAACTAACTCGTGTAGAGTCGTCAAAGAATAAACGACCAAAAGCCATAAACTAGATGAAAAAATGGATTTTTTTTAGAATCACTCTTTAGATCAATCACCCAAAATGGATAGAGATGAACAGAATCAAGGTATGTTCATGTATTTATGAACCTGAAGGGATACTCTCCAACGGGGATTTGATTTTACGTAATCAACAATGAGTGGTACCATTTCTTTTTCTTTAGACCATTCAGGCTGAAGGTAAAGTGAACAATCACCTGACACCTTAGCTGCATGTTCTTCCGCCCACTGAAAATCACTTTTGTTATAGATGACCACCTTTAACTCATTGGCCAAAGGATAAGATGACTGGACGGGTTTTTTAAATTTCTTAGGCGACAAGCACACCCAATCCCAAGCTCCAGTTATCTCGTAAGCTCCGGATGTTTCAATATGTGTGCGCATGTTTACTGAGTGGATTTTTGCTGTCAGCTCAGTTAAATCATAGTGAGCCGGTTCACCACCAGTAACTACCACTATCTTGCACTGGCTTTCTTTTGCCTTCTTCACCATATCTTCCACGGCCACGATTGGATGAGCGGAAGCATCCCAAGATTGTTTTACATCACACCAGACACACCCTACATCACATCCACCCAATCGAATAAAGTAAGCAGCATGCCCCTGATAAGCGCCTTCTCCCTGAATGGTATAAAAGTCTTCCATCAAAGGAAGGTTTTTTGAAGACACCATATTTTTTGAATTCACTTTTGTATTAAACAGTGCGTTGCTCTGAGGCCTTGAGTGTGTTCATCAATAGCGATACAATAGTCATTGGGCCCACACCACCAGGAACAGGTGTGATCATAGCACATTTAGGAGCCACTGAATCAAAGTCTACATCTCCTTTAAGAACAAATCCTTTTGGTTTTGATGGGTCCTCAACCCTAGTCGTTCCCACATCGATTACGACAACTCCTTCTTTGACCATGTCTCCGGTAATAAGGCCTGGCTTACCAACAGCTACTATTAGAATGTCGGCCTCCTTAGTATGCGAAGCTAAATTCTCAGTATACTTATGACAGATGGTTACTGTAGCGCGGCCTTGCTCCGCCAGCATCATACTTAAAGGAGCGCCCACCAAGCGGCTGGCTCCTACGACTACGCAGTGCTTTCCCTTGGTGTCTACATCGTATCTTCTTAAAAGCTCCATTACACCAAATGGTGTCGCTGGAAAAATGTGAGGGTCTGCAGAGGTGATGCTACCAAAATTCTCGTTAGTAAATCCATCTACGTCTTTTTCAGGATTGATTTTCTCTGTGACTTTCTCTACTGAAATACGAGAAGGCAATGGTAACTGCACGATGAAGCCATCAATATCTTCGTCATTGTTAATTTGATCAATATGCTTGAGTAAACGCTCCTCAGAAATGGTGTCAGCAAAGCGGAGCAAAGAATAATGAAAACCAACTTCTTTACAGGCCTTCACTTTACCATCCACATAAGTGGTACTCGCTCCGTCATCGCCTACAAGGATGATGGCCAAGTGAGGAAGTTTCTTGCCTTGCTTCTTTAATTCATTTACGCGGTCTGCAATTTCCTTCTTGATGTCGGAAGCCACCTTGCGGCCATCAATGAGTGTGATCTTGTTTGTATCTACCATGATCTGAAATTTCGATGAAGGTTAATACTCGTGAATTTCTATTAATCTAATAAGGCCATTCGTCAAATAATAGCCGGAATCTACTCAATTTTCAACACCGCCATAAAAGCCTCTTGCGGTATTTCCACGTTTCCGATTTGGCGCATTCTCTTTTTACCTTTTTTCTGCTTTTCCAAAAGCTTACGCTTTCTAGAAATATCTCCGCCATAACACTTGGCCAAAACGTTCTTGCGGATAGCGCTCACAGTCTCTCTTGCTACAATTTTTTGACCAATGGAAGCCTGAATAGCAATCTCAAACATTTGGCGAGGAATCAACTCTTTTAATTTCTCACAAAGTTTCTTTCCCCAATGATAAGATTTTGCTCTATGCACAATTGCTGAAAGTGCATCCACTTTATCTCCGTTCAACATTACATCCAACTTCACCATGTCCGATTCGCGGTATCCAATCAAGTGATAGTCAAGCGATGCATAACCTTTCGAGATGGTCTTTAATCTGTCGAAAAAGTCAAATACGATTTCAGACAATGGCATTTCGAATGAAAGCTCAATTCTATCGGAAGAAAGGTAAACCTGATTCTTTACTTGCCCTCTTTTATCGATACACAACTCCATGATAGGCCCAATGAATTCCGACTTGGAAATGATTTGTGCCATGATATAAGGTTCCTGAACATAATCCAATCGCGTTGGGTCAGGCATTTCAGAAGGAGCATTAATATTTATTTCTGCACCACTGGTCAGCTTGGCTTTGAACGACACAGACGGTACGGTAGTAATCACCGTCATATCAAACTCTCGCTCTAATCTCTCCTGAATAATTTCCAGGTGCAGCATACCAAGGAATCCACACCTAAAACCAAATCCCAATGCAGCAGAAGTTTCTGGCTCCCAAACGAGGGAGGCATCATTCAACTGAAGTTTTTCCATTGAAGCCCTTAGCTCTTCAAATTCACTGGTCTCTACCGGATAGATACCAGCAAATACCATTGGCTTTACGTTTTCAAATCCTTTTATGGAGACTCCAGGATTCTTAGGGTGGGTTATGGTGTCTCCTACCTTTACTTCCTTAGCTTCTTTTATTCCAGAAATCAAGTAACCTACATTGCCGGCACTTATTTCTTTGCGCGACTGCTTTTGCAGCTTTAGTACGCCAATTTCATCTGCATTGTAAGTTTTGCCTGTATTGACAAACTTCACAATGTCCTTTTGTTTCATTGTGCCATTGAAGACTCTGTAGTAAACCTCCACTCCTCTGAACGAATTAAAGACAGAGTCAAAAATCATTGCCTGAAGCGGTGCGTTAGGATCACCCTTTGGAGGCGGCACACGTTTCACTATGGCTTCTAGTATTTCAGTTATTCCTATACCATTTTTAGCGCTGGCATGAAGCACAGTACTTGGATCGCAACCGATCAATTCCACGATCTCATCAGTTACTTCCTCTGGCCGGGCCGCAGGCAAATCAATCTTATTGAGTACAGGTATTATTTCCAGGTTATGCTCTAATGCCAGGTATAAGTTAGAAATGGTTTGGGCTTCAATTCCCTGAGCAGCATCTACGATCAGCAAAGCTCCTTCACATGCTGCAATGGACCGCGAAACTTCATAAGAGAAGTCGACATGCCCAGGAGTATCAATCAGATTGAGTGTATACTCTTGGCCATCCAGGGTATAGAGCATTTGAATAGCGTGTGACTTAATGGTAATACCTTTTTCACGCTCCAAATCCATACTATCGAGCACCTGAGCTTGCATCTCTCGCGAGGTAAGCGTGCCGGTAGCCTCCAAAAGACGGTCTGCCAACGTGCTTTTGCCGTGATCTATGTGTGCTATTATGCAGAAATTGCGGATTCGTTCCATTCCCGTCATTACAGGTGCTTAATTTGAGCCGCAAAGGTAGATATTTTACTACCGATCGCGAAGGATGATTTTTGGATATTTTAGGGAAGGGAGGTCTACTTAATCAGGAGGGTTGAAACCAGCTGTCGCAGCGATTCTATTTCAGCCTTTTTCATGGTTACACTCACCTTCAACATCAATTCGAACATGACCTCCTGCTTGTAGCCCAACTTGGACGCCACATGCGAGCAGTACTTGATTTCCTCCTTATAGAGTCGTTCATCAATTTTCATGAGCTGCACCAGGCTAAACAGGTAATCAAATTTTTGGTCGTCCGTAAGCCCTTGAGGAACGATTACCTCGTGGTTTTGATTAAACAGGTACGTTACATCCTGTTCTGTTAGCCCGTTGGCGAGTCCTATATTTGTTATGTACTTCTTTTCTCTATCAGCTACTTCATCATCTATCAAGGCAAGATTAACTAATAATTTAAGCTGAGATAAGGCTGACATGTGTATAGCGTTTTGTTTAAAATGTTGACTATCAAAAATGATTAAAAACTTCTTTAATAAAAACAGGCATTATCAATTACCTTACGCACAATGAATTTTCTTGCTCATATCTACCTTTCTGGCAATGACCCGCTATTAACGATAGGTAATTTTATTGGTGATTTTGTCAAAGGTGGCAGTCTGACAGGACGTTATGAGCCACAGGTAATCAAAGGAGTAGAACTTCACCGGGCCATTGATGAGTATACAGACAGTCATGAAGTAGTACAGAAGAGCAAAAATCGACTAAGACCCAAATACAGACATTACTCGGGAGTAATCATCGACATGTTCTATGACTATTTCCTTGCTAAAAATTGGGATCGGTTTCATAAAGAAAGCCTGTCCGATTTCGCTGATCGCTTTTATACATTACTTAAAGCAAATGAAGAAACACTTCCTTCGGGCGTATTGCGCATGATGCCGTACATGATTAATGGAAATTGGCTTGTTAACTATGGGAAAATTGAGGGGTTACACCGTGCACTTTCAGGTATGTCGAGGCGCACTTCATTTGATTCTAAAATGGATGAATCCATTGTAGAGTTATCCAAATACAATCATGAATTTGAGAATGAGTTCCTGGAATTTTTCCCTGAATTAGAAACTTTCTGTAAAGACTGGATTGCAACTCATTAACATAACTCATCCGTAATATTTTAACTTTGTTCTTCAAATAATTTGAGCATATGGAAAATGATCCTGAACTGGATGGCAAGTACCTTGGCACGATTAGCCGGGACTTTGTCAAAGTATCAGAAACGCTAAAAGAGTCATCTTATCAAATCCGCAAAGCGGGATTTGATTTCCCCATCTTTCCTCTAGCAAAGGATTCTATATCCATTGGGCAGCTTCTTCTTGACAAAAACGATTTGGAATTGGACTGGAACTATTACGCTTCTTTTTTGGGCGAATTCATTGAAAGAGAATTGGTGGCCACAGAAAAAGAAGCAGATTTTAAGTCGTCCTACAAAGATCCGGATGAATTTTGTTGCCTTTTTGTTGTGGATCGCGATTTTACCAAATTCGTCTATATCCCTTATCCTATTGATTAATCTTTCTTAAAGTGATTCCATCCCTGAGCTGTTAATGGAATGGGAGTGCCTTGCTTTGTAATCAACAGGTTTTGCTTAGGATTGTCATGAACGTGTCCGATGAAGTGAATGTCCTGATGGTTTTTGATTTTTTCAAAATCAGTTTGATTGATTGTGAATAACAACTCATAATCTTCTCCACCATTCAGCGCACAAGTGATAGGGTCTATCTTTAATTCAATAGCGGCTGTTTCATACACTTTGGTGTCGATTGGAATTTTATCTTCAAATATTTTAATCCCCACACCAGAGTTTTTACTGATATGAAGTAGCTCTGAAGCTAACCCATCAGAAATATCAATCATAGACGTAGGTTGTATTCCCAACTCAGCGAGCTCATAAACAATATCCGTTCTGGCTTCTGGCTTGAGCTGGCGACCTACCATATATTCAAAATTTTCCAACTGAGGTTTCATTTCCGGATTGCTCAAAAACACCTGCTTGTCTCTTTCCAAAATCTGAAGTCCCAGGTAGGCTCCACCCAAGTCACCCGTTACGCACACGATATCATTCTCTTTGGCACCACTTCGATATGCCACTTTATCTTTTTTTACTCTGCCGAGGGCAGTTATTGAAATCACCAATCCAGAAGCTGACGAGGTAATGTCTCCACCCACTAAGTCCACATTGTAATTTTTACAGGCCGCATTGATGCCCTCGTATAATGTATCAATAGCTTCTACTGAAAAACGATTGCTCAACCCTAAGCTCACTACGATTTGTTCAGGCCTACCGTTCATGGCTGCGATATCCGATAGGTTGACAACTACAGCTTTATATCCGAGATGCTGCAGCGGAGTATAAGAAAGGTCAAAATGAACACCCTCCGTAAGCATGTCTGTACAAAACAATATAGACTCATCACCACCGTCAATCACCGCGGCATCATCCCCAATCCCAAAGAGTGAGGATTTGTTACTCAATTCAACATTTGAGCTAATTCTATCAATAAGCCCAAATTCCCCTAACTGATTTATTTCTGATCGTTGCTCTGCCATATTGTAACTGCCATTTAACGGCTTTTCTTGTTATTTAATCCCACAAAAATAAGACTTATCTACTGTTTGGTGCGGATTCTAGACTTGTTCCGTATATACACACAAATAAGTGCATGATATGAAGAAGCTAGTTGGATTGGTTTTGGTAATAATGTTAACGATGGGAGCCTGTGCCTCTCCTAAACCCTATTATGAAACCTCTCAGGGAAAGAAGAAACTAAAACACTACAACAAGCTCCAGTTTGGTCAGGATAACAAACGCTAATCCTTCTTTTCCTGACATAGCTCCACTAACACCCCATTTGTTGATTTAGGGTGCAAAAAGGCAATTATCTTATTGTCGGCACCTTCTTTTGGCTTGTCATTAATTACCGTAAACCCTTCCTCCACCTTTGCGGCAATACTTTTCTTTATGTCATCTACGGCAAATGCCAGGTGGTGCACGCCCTCTCCCTTCTTTTCTATAAATTTTGCAATGGGCGATTCTGCATTGGTGGCTTCGAGTAATTCAATCTTAACCCCCCCTACATCAAAGAAAGAAGTCTTCACCCCTTCTGAGGCCACCTCCTCAATTTTATAGGGTTCTTTTCCCAACAATTTTGAAAATAGACGATTAGACTCTTCCATATTCTTCACTGCTATTCCTATGTGCTCAATTTTGTCCATATCCTTAGTTTATCGGAATTGTTTAATTTTGTGCGAATTTCAGAAACTTTTAACCTGGATTTTACATTAATAACAAGATAAATTAAATGGAACTGACGAATTCTGACTTAATAGCCTGAATTGTCAGGGTTAACCATGACAATGAAAATTGTTGAGAATGTATTAAGGAATCCAGAGTCGAATAATTTTCATTCGTCATTGGTTAAGGGTTTCCCAGAGTTTTGCATTTGAATTAATTAACACGATGCCAGATATTACAAACGATATTCACGTTGAAGCTGCCCGCATTCAGCAACAAATAAAGGCTTATTTAGGGCTTCGCACCAGTGACTTGATTTTTGAATACAGCGTTATAGATGGTAAGTCAAAACTTGATTTGATCACCCTTAATCCAAGGCACAATCAATCCTTCCTTTTTCATTCGGAAACCGGATCGGATAAGATAGATGCTTTGAACAAGATGTGGACTTATGTTCAAAACTTTAAGGAGAAGGACAATTCGTACACTATCCAATGGGTCGCTGGCGGAGATCACGAGTTACATACTTCTTACTTCAGAGCAAGCAATATTTTTAACGCTTTGGAAAAGTTGTATTATGGCCGAGACCGAAATATGATTACCGTATTCAGTGTTGTATTAAACCCTGTATCATAAAACTATGATAAGCGTAACCGATAAAGCAAAAAGCAGAATTTCTGAGCTCCTCAAAGAGGATGGAAGAACATCTGACCATAATGTAAGGGTATCCGTAAAGGGTGGTGGTTGTTCAGGACTGATGTACGATCTCGATTTTGATGACAAGATTGATCCAGCCGACCAAGTGTTTGAGGATAAGGGTGTGAAAATTCTTGTCGACAAAAAAAGTCTCCTTTACCTCTTAGGTACTACTCTGGACTTTTCTGATGGTCTAAATGGAAAAGGATTTCAATTTGTAAATCCAAATGCATCACGCACTTGCGGATGTGGCGAAAGCTTCTCAATCTAATCTACCGTAGCTATACATTTTAGTTCAATAGCAATAGGCGTAGGCAATGCCGTAATCTCAACGGTAGTTCTGCAGGGCATATTGTCTTTAAAATACTCTGCATAGATTTTATTGTAAGTAGCAAAGTCATCCTTGATATTGGTAAGGAATACAGTTACATCAACAAGATTCTCCCACTTAGAACCTGCAGCTTCCAAAATATACCTCACATTCTGAAATACTGAATGACATTGTTCTTCGATGTTATAGGAAACAATATTTTTATTCTCATCCAGCGTCACTCCCGGAATCTCTTTTGCCCCCCTCTTCCTTGGACCCACCCCCGAAAGAAAAAGTAAATTACCCACCTTGCGGGCATGAGGATATAAACCAACAGGTTCTGGTGCTTTGTCTGAAGAAATTTTTTCGTTACTCATAAATTCTATTCAATTTCAAAAACTAAACTAGACCACATACTTTCCCATTCTGCTTTTGGAGAATTGGATCTCACCATCTTCACACTACTTACCATCCAAGGACCAAT
Source organism: Cyclobacteriaceae bacterium (assembly GCA_040216665.1). Lineage (GTDB taxonomy): Bacteria > Bacteroidota > Bacteroidia > Cytophagales > Cyclobacteriaceae > ELB16-189. Next base: position 30,105 of record JAVJOQ010000024.1, read on the forward strand.
GTTGCTTATGGGGAAACGAATCATTCCATCTGATTCGGTGTAAATATTCTGAAGAAAAATTCTGTTTCCAACATGACTCCAAACTTTTACCAAAGCATGAGGAACAGGATTGCCACGATACACTATTTTGCAATCCATATAATCGCCTGATCTTAATTCATACGGGTTTTGGAGAGGTATAATTTCAAATTTCAATCCAGCGGGCTTTTTATAAGTATCGTCTGTTCGTGCGCCAACCTGCACTAACAATTTTGAATATCGCGTATACAACTCCTTAGCTCCATTATTTTGCTCACCTAATTTTTCTCTTTCTTCTTTTATATAATCCAGACCATCTTCATTAAGGTAAGCATCAAATTCTTCTGCCGATTGTTCAATAAAGGCGGCATCACTTTGCAGGACAATCATGTGGGTACCTACATTATTAAATGCATACTCCAAATTGTTTCCCTTAGTCCTTTCTACCTTATCAGTGAGATTGGTCTCACCCACCCGGTTATGAATACTTAACTCTTCAACTTTATGTTTATTCAAATCCCAATGATCTCCTTCAAAGCCCTCACCTACCCTGAAATCCAAAATCATTTTTTCACCCACTTCGAACCTAAACTTGTTAGGCAACATCCAAAACTCATGGGCCTGAGTCAGGCCTATGAACGCGAATACCAATAACAATGCTGTACCTCTCTTCATTTTACGTATTCATTAACTCCTCAATCTCTTCAACCTCAATTGGAATGTTCTTCATTAAATCTACAACTCCTTTCTTTTGAAGAACCACATTGTTTTCCAGTCGGATACCAAAGCCTTCTTCTTGTATATAAATCCCTGGCTCTACCGTCCACGCAGAACCCACCGCCATATTGGCATGCATATCTCCGACATCATGTACATCAAGCCCAATCAAATGCGATGTTCCATGATAAAAATATTTTCTAAAGCCAGGATTCTCAGGGCTATTCTTCATTGTTTCAGATTTAGAAATCAATTTTAGTTTGAGCAACTCTTCTTCCATCATTTTCTCAACCTCCTTCTGGTAATTAAAGAAATTAGTGGATGGCCCCATCAATTTAATCGCACCTCTCATTACTCTCAACACCGCATTGTACACTTCTTTCTGCCGTTTGGTGAATTTACCACTCACTGGTATTGTGCGGGTGAGGTCTGAATTATAGTTGGCATATTCTGCTGCTACATCCAATAATATCAAATCTCCTGCTTTGCATTTTCTGCTGTTTTCAAGATAGTGCAAGACACAATTATTGGAACCTGATGCAATAATTGGTTCATAAGCAAATCCACGAGATCGGTTTATAATAAATTCATGAACATACTCCGCTTCAATTTCATACTCCATTACGCCAGGTTTTACAAAACCAAGTACCCTACGGAAACCTTTTTCTGTAATATCACAGGCCTTCTGCATCAGCTCAATCTCTCTCTTTTGTTTTACTGATCTCAGACTGGCCATGATTGGCGCCACTCTTTCATAACGATGCAGTGGGTAAGCTGATTTGCACCAATTGATAAATCGGGCATCTCTTGTTTCTACTACTACGCTCGATCTATAGTGTTCATTCGTATTAAGAAATACAGAAGACACGCCTCCCATCACCATCATGTGATGAAAAACTTTCTGGAAATCTCCGTTCCAGCGAACGGTAGTAACACCCGACAATTCCTTGGCCTCCTTTTTAGTCAACTTGTGTCCTTCCCATTTTTCCATCAATTCATTCGGCTCTCTTAGGAAAAGCACCTCCCTTAAATTCTTGTCAGGGAAATCAGGACATATCACCAAACAACTTTCTTCTTGTTGTACTCCCGTTAAATAGAAAAGATCATTATTCTGTTTGAACGGCATTGTGCCATCTGCATTGGTGGGCATATGGTCGTTAGAATTAAAAACTGCAATGGCGCCTTTAGGCAATGCTTTTACCAATCGTTTCCTGTTGGTTTCAAAAAGCTCGCTTCCTATGTTTTCGTACTTCATATCACATTGAATTCAGTGGGAAAGTTAGCAAATACTCTATCACCATAAAAAGCGCCATCCTGAAGATGTTCTTCCTAAATACCTATTTTTGCAACGTTCAAATACAACAATGCAATTCCAACTTCACAAGACCGATAAAGAAACAAAAGCCAGAGCCGGCACCGTGATCACCGATCATGGAGAAATACCCACTCCTATATTTATGCCTGTGGGCACGGCTGGCTCTGTAAAAGCAGTGCATCAGCGTGAACTGGAGCAAGACATTGACGCAAAAATTATTCTTGGCAACACCTACCACCTCTTTCTAAGACCCGGGATCGATTTACTGGAAAAAGCAGGAGGGCTTCATCGGTTTAATGGGTGGACAAGACCCATTTTGACTGACAGTGGCGGATATCAAGTATATTCTCTTTCAGAAAACAGAAAAATAAACGAGGAGGGTGTCACTTTCAAATCTCATATTGACGGATCTAAACATTTTTTCTCCCCAGAAATAGCCATGGACGTTCAGCGAAGCATTGGTGCAGATATCATGATGGCTTTCGATGAGTGTACTCCCTATCCATGTGACTATGAGTATGCTAAAAAATCAATGGAGCTTACTCACCGTTGGCTAACTCGCTGTGCAGATCGTATAAAGAATACAGAACCCAAATACGGATATGACCAAGTTCTTTTTCCGATCATTCAAGGCAGTACTTATAAAGACCTCAGGCAACAATCAGCAGAATTTGTGGCTCATCAGGATTTACCAGGTAACGCGATTGGTGGACTCTCCGTAGGTGAACCCCACGAACTCATGTATTCCTGCACCGAACAAGTATGCAACATTCTGCCAACGGATAAACCCCGGTACCTGATGGGCGTTGGCACTCCCGAAAACATTCTTGAATGTATAGCCCTCGGAATTGATATGTTTGACTGTGTAATGCCAACACGAAATGCACGCAATGGCATGCTCTTCACCAGTGAAGGAATAATCAATATCAGGAATGAAAAGTGGAAAGATGACCTCGATCCAATTGACGCTGCGCTCGGAGGATATGTCAGCACCAGCTATTCAAAAGCTTATCTCAGGCATTTAATTATCAACAAAGAGATTTTAGGCGCGCAAATTGCTTCAATTCACAACCTCACCTTCTATCTTTGGTTAGTAAAAACTGCAAGGGAGAGGATCGTGGAGGGTAATTTCCTGAATTGGAAGACACAAATGGTTAAAAAAGTTACGCAGCGACTTTAGTTACTCATCATTGGATGAAAATCATTGATAAATACATCATCAAAAAAGTACTTTCCACATTCATTTTTGTGGTGCTAATCATTGTGGCTATTGTAGCCATCATCGACTTGGCGGAGAAGATGGACAAGTTTGCTCGTAACAATCTCGATGCAATCACTATCCTCGGCTACTACAGAGATTTTCTTCCATGGATCATTGGATTGGTCAGTCCGATCATGGTTTTCATTGCAGTTGTGTTCGTCACATCCCAAATGGCTGCCCGAACAGAGATAATTGCTATCCTTAGTGGTGGAGTGAGTTTTAGGAGACTGCTTGTTCCCTACTTTTTGGCTTCACTCATTATTGCGGTCTTCAATTTTGTTTTAAATGGTTGGGTCATTCCACAATCCAACAGGTCCCGGCTTGCCTTTGAAATTCAATACCTTAACAAAGCGTATTATTTTGATCAGCGCAATGTTCACATGCAAATAGAGCCTAACGTATATTTCTACATTCAGAATTATAATGTGAACACCAATACAGGCTATCAATTTTCGTTGGAACGTTTCGATGATAATCGGCTCGTTGAAAAACTTACGGCAGACAATATCACATGGGACTCCACCAAAGGCAAGTGGACATTAAGATTTTGGAAGAAGAAACGTGTTGATTCGATCTTTAGTGTTGGCTATCAACCTACACCAGAGTCCAGACGTGTGGGCGAAGCGATGGACACCACTTTATCTATCACTCCCACAGATTTTGAAAATGAAGATCGAAAATTTGATGGCATGACCATCAATGAATTATCCGAACATATTGATAAGATGAAATTCAGAGGAGCTAGTGGGGTAGAAGCCTTTGAAGTAGAACGTCAAATTCGATTCTCTTCACCCTTCACCATATTTGTATTGGTATTTATGGGCGTTATTGTTTCTTCGCGAAAAAGCCGTGGGGGAACTGGCTTTCAAATTGCACTCGGTTTTATGCTGTCCTTTGTATTCATTTTGTTCTTCATGATGTCACGGACCTTTGCTGAAGCAGGCTCACTCTCTCCATTACTCGCAGCTTGGCTTCCAAATATTACATTCACTGTAATTTCACTAGCTATGTATAAATACGTGAACAAGTGATTGCCTCCACTGCGGACTACTTCAAATTACACTTCATTATTTTCCTCTGGGGCTTCACTGCAATTCTGGGATTACTCATTTCCATCCCTGCCGTTGAAATGGTGCTCTTCAGAACATTGCTAGCTGCAATCGGTCTTGGCGTTTTAATTTACTTCTCCAATGCATCATTTAAGGTTTCACGAGGTGACTTGCTGAAAATCATCGGAACAGGATTTATTGTGGGCATCCATTGGATTACCTTCTTTGCTTCAGCTAAAGTATCTAATGCTTCGGTAAGTCTGGTGGGCTTTGCAACAGGCTCATTATGGACAGCCTTTCTTGATCCTTTATTTGGAAGGAAAAGCATAAAAGGGTTTGAGGTTATTTTGGGGCTGGTAGTTGTAGTGGGTTTGTATGTTATTTTTTCTTTTGATTTTCGCTACCCATTAGGATTGGCGCTGGGTATTGCATCTGGTTTTACAATAGCTCTGTTTTCTATATTCAACGCCAGGTTCGTAAAGAAAACTCACCCCTATACCATTACATTTTTTGAAATGATTGGCGCTTTCCTATGTACGGCACTCTTTCTACCTATTTATAAAAACACATGGGCTATTGACCATCATTTACAATTGATGCCGAGTGCATTGGATTGGTTCTACATTACAATACTTTCTTTGCTTTGCACAGTTTATGCTTATTCAGCATCGATAGAATTGCTTAAAAGGCTTTCTGTTTTTTTCATTCAACTTTCCATGAATCTCGAACCACTGTATGGAATTATCATGGCCGTATTGGTATTTGGCGCTAGCGAAAAAATGCAAGTGAGTTTTTATATCGGCACAGCAATTATTCTCTGCGCAGTACTTTCCTATCCATTATTTCAGAATAAAATATCAGGTCACAAGTTACCTGACCAATAGATCATCCCTTTGAATTGATCTTTTAATGAAATGGGATTGTCAAACAATCCATAGACCGATGAGCCTGATCCGCTCATGCTTGCGTAAAAAGCACCAGCATCATAAAGAGCAATTTTCAGTTTTTCGATTTCCGGATATTGGGTGAACACACTTTTTTCAAAATCATTAACAAGCGTATTCTTCCAACTCTTGGCATCCACCAACAATATATCCTTAAAGGATGCCCTTGATCCATCCGGTGTTACTCCCTTATAGGCATCAGCCGTAGCTACGTGAATGGCTGGCTTTACAAGCACAATAAATTTTCCTTTCAATGAAACCTTAATCGGGCTTAATTCTTCCCCCCGACCTGATCCCATCATGGCCTCGTCATGCAAAAAGAAAGTACAATCACTTCCTAACTCAGCAGCTATCTTACTGAGTTCATTCTTTGACAATTCCAGGGAAAATAATGTATTAAGGGATTTTAAGGTAAACGCTGCATCAGCTGATCCTCCCCCCAAGCCAGCGCCCATTGGAATAATCTTATGGAGATGCATTTTGACAGGCGGGAGATCATACTTCTCCTTTAGTTTGTTGTAAGCACGAACACATAAATTACCTCCAACATCAGCAGGAATAGGAATGCCCGAATGAGTAAAAGAAAAACTTTCAGAAGGGATTATTTCCAATACATCATGCCAAGGAATAGGATAAAAGCAAGTTGCTATATCGTGAAACCCATCCGATCGCTTGGAAACCACCCGTAAGCCAAGATTTATTTTACAAAATGGAAAAGAAACCATAATCGGCTAATGGTGACAGGTCAGGATTATTCCCAATCGAGGCTACTTATTTTTTAGAAAGTCTTTCCACTAAGTCCTCTGTCATTCCAGTAGATGAAAAACCTCCGTCATGCATCAGGTTCTGCATCGTTACCATTCTGGTAAAGTCTGAAAACATAGCAGTAATATAGTTCGCACAATCTTCAGCTGTCGCATTTCCCATAGGCGACATCATCTCAGCATAATCGTAGAAAACATCAAACCCAGAAATACCTGCGCCTGCCGTAGTTTTGGTGGGCGACTGAGATATGGTGTTCACTCGCACTTTCTTGAGCTTAGCAAAGCGATACCCATAGCTTCTGGCTATCGATTCCAACACAGATTTGGCCTGCGCCATATCAGAATAATCAGGGTAGGTCCGTTGAGCCGCAATATAACTTAACGCAAGGATAGAACCCCACTCATTCATGGCATCTGTTTTCTCTGCTGTCTGCAACACTTTATGAAAAGACAGACCTGATATGTCCAATGTTTTTAAGAAGAAATCATAATTAAGATCTCCATAAGATTTGTTCTTCCGTACGTTTGGACTCATACCAATGGAATGAAGAACAAAGTCAAGTTTACCACCCAATACCTCCATTGACTTTGTGAACAAGGTATTCAAGTCTTCCTCTGAGGTAGCATCGGCAGGAATCACTTGGGCATTGCATGCTTTTGCCAAATCATTGATTTTGCCCATGCGCATTGCAATAGGCGCATTGGTCAATGTAAATGTCCCTCCTTCTTCCTTTATCTTTAATGCAGTTTTCCAAGCAATGGAGTTTTCATCGAGCGCCCCAAATATGATCCCTCTTTTTCCTTTTAGAAGATTGAATGCCATAGTATTTTATTTAATGGTTCAGCTCACAATTATACAAATTCCAGTTTACAGCGACTATTTTTGACCCTATGAATAATGCACATAGTCCAATTGGTATTTATGATAGTGGAATTGGAGGGCTCACAGTAGCCCACGCAATAACCCAACTCCTTCCCAACGAAGATATCATTTACTTTGGCGACACCGCCCACCTCCCTTATGGTGATAAGTCAGAAGCTGCTATTCAAGCCTATTCGATAAAAATTGCTGATGTATTACTAAAAAAGGGATGCAAAGTAATAGTGATTGCCTGTAACTCCGCTAGTTCAGCTGCCTATGAATTATTAAAGGAATATGTCAGAAAGGATGCGCTAATCATCAATGTAATTGATCCAATGATCACGTATGTGACGCATCATTTTGCAAAAAAGAAAATAGGACTGATTGGAACAAAACGTACCGTTATGTCCGGAGTATACAGTCAGCGATTAAGTGAGATGACTAACTCAATCCAACTTAAGTCTTTGGCTACCCCGTTACTCGCTCCCATGATTGAAGAAGGTTTTTTTAACAATCGAATCAGTCACGAAATTATTGCCAAATATTTATCAGAGGGAGAACTCAAAGATATCGAAGCGTTAATACTAGCATGTACACACTATCCCCTTATCAAAAAAGAAATAAATCAATTCTATAAGCATCAAGTAAACATATTAGACTCCTCTGAAGTGGTGGCGCTTGCCTTAAAAGACCGACTAGAAGAAAATAACTTGATTAATCCAGAGTCCAACTCAACTAAGCATTTCTTTGTTTCTGATTTTACACCCTCATTCGAGGCCTCTACGCGTTTGTTTTTTGGTGAGGTGGTGCATTTAGAGCAGCATAGGCTATGGAATTAATATGTTACAATTGAACATATTCATGTATTGTTTACCTCAATATTCAAGATTTTGCACACAACTTATTGGCTTACTTTATAGTGTAAGAAGTGAAGTTATTGGTTGGCTTCTAAGGCAATAATTTTTTAGTCTCCGGTTACCTTTCGGTAGATAAGCAGGTTAATGGCTTAATAAAACTTTAATCAATTGATCATATAATCAGAAAAATCACAATTTGGTATATCTTGTATCAAACGCGCACATGAATAATTTAAAAGAAAGAGGTGTTAATACTATATTAAGATATGGCTTGGTTGCTTTCCTATTATGCCTATCTCTAACAATAAAAGCGCAAACATCATTATCCTACATTGATTCCCTGAAAAACGAATTGGGTAAGGTTTCTTCTGATTCATTGCGATTAACACTCCTTTTTGAATTATCGGAAGGGTACCAATATCTTGATTTTGCTCAAGCCAAATCGCTGATAGATGAAGCCACTGCTCTATCAGAAAAACTAAATTGGGACTGGGCTAAATTGGAAGCCTATAAGCAACAGAGCTATCTCTCCACCATAAGGGGTGATTTTCTAACTGCACTCAAATTTGATAAAGCCAGATTCCCTGTAGCGCTTGCCACCAAAGACAGCGCCAGCATTGCAAGCTCAAACAACTTTCTGGGAAATGATTACATCAACCTCGGTGAATACGATGAGGCCTATTATTATTTTACCGAATCATTCCGAATCTCGAGGGCTATAAAAGATTCCCTTCAAACTGCCATTGCTCTTCACAACGTAGGGACAGTGTTTAAAGAGTTGGGCCAATATGACATTGCTTTGGATCATATTGAACTTGCAAGGAAACTAAGCAATCAAATTAATGACCTTGATGGGCAGGCTTATACTTACTACGAAATAGGCGACATCTACTTAAGAAGTAAAAAGTATGCTGAATCTGAGGAAGCGCTTTTAAAAGCACTTGCTATTACACGTGAGCGGGATATCAACATTCTTGAGCCCGATATTATCTCTCGAATGGCCAGGTTGTATCTGCGTAAAAATGAATTTGATACTGCCAAAAAATATTATGACTCTGCAGAGATGCTTCACTCCAAAACACAAAATGAATATGGCCTGGCTGAGTCAATCCTTGGTAAGGGGAGAGTTGCTTTAAAACAGAAAAATTTTGATGATGCCTCAAACCAAATACTGGAGGCTTTAAATATATCCAAACGCATCAACGCTCGAACACTGGAAATCGAATGCTATCGCACATTGTCGCAATTGTATGAAGAGCGTGAAGACTACAAAAGTGCACTTGCCTATACCAAGCAATCTAAAGCACTTCAGGACAGTTTGTTTAGCCAAGATATGGTACAAAAGATTTTTCAAGACCAACTCAGACTACAAACTGAAAACAAAGACCTGCAGATCGCTGCCCTTAATGAAACACAGGCTAAGCAGGCAGGTGAACTTAATCGTCAGTCTTTCTTAAGAAATATTCTGGTTGTTGTGGTGGCGCTTACTGTTATTTTACTTTTTACAGTATATCGAAGTGGTCAACGAAGGATCAGGATCAACAAGCTGTTAATCGAGCACCAAAATGAAATTAAAAAGAGAAGTTTGGAGCTTGAGCAACTCAATCAAGTAAAGGACAAGTTTTTCTCTGTGATATCTCATGACTTAAGGTCTCCTATCAATGCCCTTGCAGGAATATTGGATCTCATGTCAAAAAATCAGATCACCAGTGATGAGCTTCCTAAGGTTACCAAAGAACTTCAACTTCAATTTAACCATACCAAAAACCTTATTAATAACCTGCTTGATTGGACACTTCTTCAAATGGACAAACTGAGGATTCAGCCCGTTAGAATTAATTTGAGGTCGATGGTTGATGATAATTTTGAGTTGCTGGACTCCCTCCACATAAAAGATGTGAAACTCATCAACAAGATTCAGCCTGATACAATGGCTTTTGCTGACCTCAACATGATAAATCTGGTTTTTCGAAATCTCATCCTCAACGCGATGAAGTTTACAGAGCAAGGAGGTGAAATCACTATAGGCGCTGAGGCTCAAAATGAAGAACTCACAGTATGGATTAAGGACAACGGGGTGGGCATCAGCCCTGAGGTGCAAAAAATACTATTCGAAAAGACGTCTGGATACAGTACCCGAGGAACGGCCAATGAAAAGGGCACCGGGCTGGGCTTGATACTTTGCAAGGAGTTTGTGGAACGAAATGGAGGTCGTATTTGGCTGGAAAGTGAAGAAGGAAAAGGAAGTACCTTCTTTTTCACCGTTTCCAAATTCAATGAGCCCGTATTCGCTTAAAAAAAATCGATTCTTCGTAAATTTTATTCGCTCCACTTTGGTTAAGGGTGTACAGCTATCAGCTCGATTTTTGTTGATGGGTTGGATTAATAGAATTAACTTTGTGCCTTAACTATCTTCTATGAGTGATGCCATCCTTCACGAATGTGGAATAGCCCTTATTCGCTTACGCAAGCCGCTATCCTATTACATTGAAAAATATGGGACGAGTTATGCGATGAATAAGATGTACATTTTGATGGAAAAACAACATAATCGCGGCCAGGATGGTGCCGGTGTTGCCAACATCAAAATTGACCAAAAACCTGGTTTTAGGTACGTAAGCAGGTACCGAAGCATGAAACCACAACCTGTTGCTGACCTTTTCAAAAAAGTAGGGAAGAAATACAGTAAAGCCCAGAAAAAGGGAGGTGATAAATTTAGGGATGAGCAGTGGTTAAAAGAGAATGTTGCCTTTACTGGTGAGCTTTGGCTGGGGCACCTCCGCTATGGTACCCACGGGCAAAATAGCATTGAAAACGTCCATCCCTTTTTACGTCAAAACAATTGGAGAAGCCGAAATCTGGTGATGGCTGGCAATTTCAATATGACCAATGTGGACGAGTTATTTGATATACTCGTGGGGCTTGGTCAACATCCAAAGGAAAAAGTGGATACCGTAACTGTAATGGAAAAAATCGGTCACTTTTTGGATGAGGAAGTTCAATCCTTGTACAGAAAGTACAAAGACAAATTCACGAATCCTGAAATTTCAGACATAATAGAAAACGAAATTGACCTGCAGCGCATCCTAAAAAGGGCCTGCAAAGATTTTGATGGTGGCTATACAATGGCTGGTCTTACCGGGTCTGGTTCAGCCTTTGTAGTAAGGGACCCCTCAGGAATAAGACCTGCCTATTACTACGCTGATGACGAAGTAGTGGTAGTCGCTTCCGAAAAGCCTGCTATAAAGACAGCATTTAATATCGATTACGATCAAATTGAGGAAATAGATCCAGGGCACGGTTTGATCATTACCAAGAGTGGAGACTTTGCTCAGTACCCTATCATCAAGCAGTTGGAGAAGAAGTCGTGCAGCTTTGAGCGCATATATTTCTCAAGGGGCACTGACCCAGAAATTTATAAGGAGCGTAAGTCCCTTGGTAAGCTATTGGTGCCGCAGGTGCTCAAGTCCATCAATTTTGACCTTAAAAACACCATCTTTTCATACATACCCAATACAGCAGAGACTTCTTTTCTGGGCATGATGGGTGGCGTAGAAGATTTTCTGATCAGCAAACAAAAAGATATTCTTATTGATAAGAAACCTTCAGTTGATTCACCGGAAGAAATTCTTTGCTTCAGACCTCGTGTTGAAAAAATTGTGTTGAAAGATGCTAAGTTACGCACTTTCATCACCGATGATGAACACAGAGGTGAGCTTGTAGCGCACGTTTATGATACTACGTATGAAGTAGTCAATAAAGGGAAAGATACACTTGTGGTGATTGATGACTCCATTGTAAGAGGCACGACACTGGAGAAAAGTATCCTAAAAATGTTGGATAGATTGAACCCCAAGAAAATTGTAGTGGTGTCCTCAGCCCCTCAAATCAGGTTCCCGGATTGTTATGGAATTGACATGAGCCGTATGGGTGACTTTGTTGCCTTTCGAGCAGTGATTCAGTTAATCAAAGATCAGGGGAAAGACTACTTATTAGGTGAGGTGTATGAGCAATGTCTACAATCAGAAAATGAAAGTAATCCTCAGAACTATGTGAAAAGGCTCTATGAGCAATTCACTTATGAAGAGATTTCTGATAAAATTACTGACATCGTTCGCCCGGAAGGAATGAAGGCGGAATTACAAGTCGCATTCCAAACCATAGAAAATTTACATAAAGCCATCCCTCACCATTCTGGCGACTGGTATTTCACTGGAGACTATCCTACAAAGGGAGGTATGCGTGTGGTGAACCGAGCTTATGTGAATTACATGGAAGGAAAGCTTGTTCGCGCCTACTAAGCTTATTCAGGAAGGTAAAAATCAAAGACTATCTTTTGCATACAATTAAAATGTCCCTTCGGGCATTTATTGTATCCGATCTTAGAGCAAGGACGGCAATCCAGTTTATTGTTTTCTAACACCGTAAATTTAGTGCGGTAAGGGTACATCCCGAATAGCGGAATGGTATTTCCCCAAATACTGAATACTTCTTTTTTATATGCTGCAGCAATGTGCATCATGCCAGTATCATGAGTGAATACATAAGCCGCACGTTTCACGATACTTGCCGACTGATTAAGGTTATACTTTCCGCAAGCATTGAAAATAATTGTTCTTTTATTGAATTCTAATTGCAACCCCTCTTCCATTTCTCCTTCAGATTCATTTTTTTCAAAAAACAACCTTACTTGTTCACCCTCCGCAAAATCTTCTTTTCCTCCTAAAAGTATTATGGGCCGATTGATCCTATCACAAAGTTCAATCATTCTGCGCACAGGTAACTTTTTGGTAAAATGCTGCCCCCCTATTGCGTAGGCTACATATCCTGTATGATGGGTTGACGGTATCCATTCCAATGGCACTTCATCCGCCTCGGGCATAAAGTAATCAAGCCCCAAAGAATCATTTTTTATACCTAGATGAGATGCAGCCTGTAAGTAGCGATCAACGATGTGCAGAGAAGGAAGTTTGTTTATTTTTAAATTAACCATAAGCCACTTTTCCCAGTTTAGCTTATTGAAACTGGAAGACTTCACCCCTAGCGAAAATTTGATAATTCTGGTGCGAAGGTTATTGTGTAAATCAATAATATGGTCAAATTTTTCCCTTTTCAAGTCCGTAATCAGTAGACCCAACTTATCATCCAGCAAGTGAAGTTTATCTACATATGGATTCTCTTTCAACAGCCCTGCAAAACGCGCTTTGGTAGCATAATGAATTTCAGCATTATCAACCTGGGTTTTGAGCACCCTTATTACCGGGGTGGTAAGCACAATATCTCCGATGGAAGAGAAACGAATGATTAAAATTTTCATGCAAGCATCAAATACAAGCCCAATCTAACTTAATCCGGGTGAGGAAACGGGCGGGATATACAAAAATTGAATTCAATTATTATGAATTTTTTAAAACATTTCACAACGGCACTATATATGCCGGAAAATACGAATTGTATTCACTATTTTAGAATCATGCATAAATGGATCAAAATAAATAAAACTGTACGATGAATTATTGGTTAATGAAAACAGAACCCGGGACCTATTCGTGGGAAGACCTTGTTAAGGATAAAAAGACGATATGGGATGGGGTGAGGAACTTTCAGGCGCGCAACAACATCAAAGCTATGAAAAAGGGAGATATGGCCTTTATATACCACAGCAACGAAGGAAAGGATATTGTAGGTATTGCCAAGATCACGAAAGAGCATTTCCCAGATCCATCGGCAGAAGATTGGGCTGTAGTTGAAATTGCTCCAGTTAAAAAACTAAAAAAATCCATTACACTAGCAGATGTAAAGGCCACCAAAAAACTAGCTAATATGGTACTGGTAAAGAATTCGCGTCTTTCTGTCCAACCTGTAAAGGAAGCTGAATTTGATTTTATTGTGAAGATGAGTCAGGAGTAGTCAATGAGTACTAAAAGAATTTTATCAGGCGTATTTTCGAAGACTAATCTCCTAATTATTCTTTTTACTATTTCTATTCCTTCGGCATGGGCTCAGTTTAAACCATTGGAGCGATATGAGAAAGAAGTAAAATTATCTGACAATAATTTTACAATCATTCCACTGGATCAGAACGGCATTGCACTCGTAAGAGAGAAAAATAAATACAATTCGGGCAATCGTTTGAGAGAGGTTATTCTACTTGATTCTTCATTAGAGGAATCATGGCAGACGGATTTGGAAGTTAAATCAAGTTACGATTTGATCGGCTATGAGTATGGTAGCAATCTCATTTTTTTACTTTTCCGTGAAGGCAATGTAGAAAGTAGGGAGTTTATATTGATCTCTCTTAATATCATTAATCATGAGGTAAATCAATTTGAGATCAAACATGAGTTTACGCTTCGCCCCACGCACTTTACGATGGTCGGAGAAAATGTGATTTTTGGTGGTTATGTATCGAGTGAGCCTGCCATAATGCTTTATGAAACCTCAACAAAACTGTTGAAGGTGATACCAGGGTTCTTTTTAAAAGACACTGAGCTACTTGATGTGAGAGCAAACAAAAACAATACTTTTAATACACTTCTCATTGAAAGGAATTCTTTAGACAAGCGTCATTTGGTTTTAAAAACCTTTGATGAACTTGGAGGGCTTCTCTTAGAGGATAATATTGAAATTGAAAGGGACATGAACATTCTCACCGGGATAACCAGTAGTCTTAAGAGAGAGGAACTTATTCTATTAGGTACGTACACTGAAGGGTCGGGCCGTGAAGCGCTCGGGTTTTACTCTGTCCTTGTAGATCCTTTTTCAGAGCAGCGCATTAATTACATTCCTTTTGCATCACTTAACAACCTTCTCAACTATCTTCCATCAAAGCGAGTATCTAGAATTAAAGAAAAATCAAAGGAACGAAGCGAGTTAGGCAAGTCGCCCGATTACAAGGCGTATATGCTACCTGTTCGTATTGAGGAAAATAAAGAAGGGTTCTATCTACTTTCAGAAATGTATGACCCAGCGTCCTCCACTGGCCGATCCGCCAGAGGCAATTACAATAATCCTTATTACGGATACGGCTATTCCCCCTATAGCAACAGCCCGTTTACCAACAGGTATTCTAATTCACCTTACTCCTATAACAACACCAGCCAAAATACCTCCGCTAAAATGATTGAGTCTGTTTTGACAATGTTTGACAATCAGGGAGAAATAGTTTGGGACAACAGCTTAAAATACGACAATATAAAAAGGTTTGTCACTGAGCAGGTTTCGGACTTTACCATAAAAGACGAGCTGATATTCCTGTCTTATAAAAACGAAAGCAAGCTCCATGTTAGCACGAGTGCTTTAGCTCTGGAACCAGAGATGGACACCTTAAACATACCTCTAAAAAATCCCAGCGACATCATTAGAAATGAAGTCGAAGAAGATTCTGGAATACGTTATTGGTATGGTGATTTTTCGTTTGTATGGGGGTATCAATCTATTAAAAATACGGAGAGGAAAACTGAAGATTTCGTGAGGTATGTATTTTATATCAACAAATTCGAAGCTGAGTAGGATATTCTATTTGCTGTTACTTTCACTTCTGGCCCTATGTGAAACATCAACAGCTCAGGTGAAGCAAGTTGGAAGACTAGAAATTCCTATTTCTAATTATGAAAATTCAAATTTCTCCGTAGTCTCCGCAGGGACTGATGGTCTAATGATTTACAGAAGACTCTTTGACTCCCCACTTGATAAGTTAGAAATAATAAGGGTTGACACAATTTTCAGGGTAGTTTGGAGCAAGCAGCTTGAGATTGCCAAAGGCCTAAGAGCTGTTCAGACACTCATAAGGCAGAATTATCTTTTTGTTCTTTTTAAAGCCACCAATAATAAGTTTGGAGATTTCTTAATTGCTGTTGTCAATATCCATGATGGCAGTTATTTTGTTTACAGGGTCCAAAACCTTATTTCCTTTAGCCCCACTGAATTTATCATTACTGATGAGGCAGCATTTATTGGAGGATACTTTAATTATCGACCCTTAATCGTCCACTTTAATTTTGCCAGCCAAAAGTCAAAGATACTACCTGGCTTTTTTAATGAAGTGGGAGAACTCACACAAGTCAAGCCTTACAGTGACGGTAGTGTAGATGTAATTGTAAGTAGTGACAACTATGAAAAAAAGAAATGCTTGTGGATCAGAAACTATGATGCGAATGGGGATTTGATCAAAACCACCATCCTTGAACCAGGAGATAGAAAAAATCTAATCTTTGGGAGGTCAATAAATATCGGAGATAGCGAACAAGCTGTAGTTGGAGTATATGGAAGATTTAAGGAATATTCGCGTGGTATTTTTATTGCCAGAATAAATCCGGTAGGAGAATACAACATTCAATATTATGATTATGGAGACCTCCACCATTTCTTTAATTATATGAAGGCTTCACGCCAAGAAAGGATCAAGCAAAGAATTGAACGGAAAAAAATAAAGGGCAAAAAGGCAAAATTCAATTACCGGTTTATCGTTCACGAAGTAATCGAGACGAAAGACGACTACGTTATGCTCGGAGAGGCATTTTTCCCAAAATATGCCTATGTCAACGGTCTGTCCCAGACCAGGATTTTAATTGGATATCAATATACTCATGCAGTAGTAATTGGATTTGATAAAAATGGAAACTTGACCTGGGACAATAGTTTCGAGGTAAACGATATCATAACAGCCCGTCTTAATCAATACGTCAAAATTCAAGCACAAGAAGACAAAATCTACCTTCAATACGTTTATGAAAATGAGATTAGGAGTAAAGTCATTCAAGATTCAGAAATGACTGAAGGAAAATCAACTGACGAAGTGCGGCTAAAATTTGAGGATGATATCTTGAGAAATACGGAGTTTGAGAGCAGTAGCCTTGACTATTGGTACGGTGACAAGCTTTTTGTCTATGGCGTTCAGCAAATTCGGAATTACTCCAAAGGACAAGGTAATAACAACAGAAAAGTTTTTTTTATAAACAAAGTCAACTATAAATAAGGGTTAAAGGCATTTTTAGTATCTTCGCAGCCACGGCCTATGCAGAAGAAACTTATCCTCGACTCTGATCTGCTTGATATTACGCTGAACAGGCTTTGCCAGCAACTTATTGAAAATCACGACCGATTTGAAGAAACTGTGCTTTTAGGACTGCAACCTAGAGGCATTTATCTGGCAGAACTCATCCATCAAAAGCTCAAAAACTTAATTAAAGCCGAAATTCCTTTCGGTCTCCTGGATACAACATTCCACCGCGATGATTTTAGGAGGCGTGATACACCTGCCAAGGCAAGTGAAACTCGGGTTTCTTTTGTGATTGAAGGCAAAAAAGTGGTGCTCATCGATGACGTGTTATTTACCGGCAGAACAGTGAGAGCCGCTATGGATGCAATGATTGCTTTTGGCCGACCAGCCAAAGTGGAATTGCTGGTATTGGTTGATCGAAAATACAATCGAGACTTACCCATTGCCGCAGACTATGTAGGCAAGTATGTTAACACAATTGCATCACAACGTGTGCTGGTAGAAATGCTGGCACAAGGTCATAAACAAAACAGAATTTGGTTAATCAACAATGATTAGCAATATGTCTAAACTCAGTCAGCCACATCTACTCGGAATAAAGAACATCACCCCAAAGGATATTGAGCTCATTTTTGAAACGACAGCCAACTTTAAGGAAATAATTAATCGCCCAATCAAAAAGGTACCCTCATTGCGAGATGTTACCATCGCCAATATATTTTTCGAGAACTCTACCAGAACGCGGCTTTCATTTGAACTTGCAGAAAAAAGATTGTCTGCAGATATGATCAATTTTACCGCGTCCAACAGCTCCGTGAAAAAAGGTGAAACGCTGTTAGATACAGTCAACAATGTATTGGCAATGAAAGTTGATATGGTGGTGATGAGGCATTCCAGCGTTGGTGCTCCTCATTTCCTTGCCAAACATATCAAGGCCAAAATCATCAACGCTGGAGATGGCACCCATGAGCATCCTACTCAGGCTTTGTTAGATACCTTTTCGATATATGAAAAATTAGGAACACTTGAAGGTAAAAAAGTAGCCATCATAGGTGATATTCTACATTCGCGCGTTGCCCTCTCCAATATATTTGCCTTGCTCAAAATGGGAGCAAAAGTGATGGTCTGCGGCCCTCCTACCCTATTACCAAAGTACATCTCAACACTTGGTGTTGCTGTGGAGTACGATGTACAAAAAGCACTAGAGTGGTGCGATGTGGCCAATGTTTTGCGCATCCAATTAGAAAGACAACAAATAAAATACTTCCCTTCTCTAAGGGAGTATTCGTTGTACTACGGTATCAATAAAAAACTGTTGGACAAACTGAATAAGAAAATCGTTTTGATGCACCCTGGACCGATCAATAGAGGAGTGGAATTAACCAGTGACGCTGCAGATTCCCACCATTCAATAATTCTTAATCAGGTGGAAAATGGTGTGGCCGTGAGAATGGCCGTATTGTACCTGCTGGCAGGAGCCGCAGTCTGACCATTGAACGGATTTTCACCGCCATTTAACGCCTGCCACTGACAGAAATTGATAACTTTGTAGCCCTTTAAATTTTACGAAATGATCTATAATTCAATTATCGAAACGATAGGAAATACACCACTTGTTCGCCTTAACACACTCAATAAAGGCATCAAAGGCACCATCCTAGTAAAGGTGGAGTATTTCAATCCAGGCAACTCTACCAAAGACAGAATGGCCTTGAAAATGGTTGAAGATGCAGAAAAAACTGGATTACTAAAACCAGGAGGAACGATCATTGAAGGAACCAGCGGTAACACCGGAATGGGGCTGGCCCTCACCGCCATTGCCCGTGGCTATAAGTGCATATTTACCATGGCGGACAAACAGTCCCAAGAAAAGATTGATATCTTAAAGGCAGTTGGTGCTGAAGTAATTGTATGTCCTACCAATGTAGAGCCTGAGGATCCTCGCTCTTATTACTCTATTGCAAAGAAACTAAATAAAGATATTCCCAATTCATTTTACCCTAATCAATACGATAATGCCTCCAATGCGCAAGCGCATTTTGAAACAACAGGTCCGGAACTCTGGACTCAAACAGGCGGCAAGATCACTCATTATGTAGCTACGGTTGGAACAGGTGGATCAATGAGTGGCACATCAAAATATTTGAAGCAACAAAAGAAGGATTTAATAAGCGTAGGGATCGATACTTACGGGTCTGTATTTAAAAAGTATAAGGAAACCGGAGAGTTCGACAGAAACGAGATTTATCCTTACTTGACAGAAGGCTTTGGCGAAGACATCCTGCCAAAAAACGTAAACTTTGATGTGATTGATCAATTTATAAAAGTAACTGATAAAGATGGCGCCATCATGGCGAGACGCCTTTCCCGTGAAGAAGGATTGTTTGTAGGATGGAGCAGTGGATCAGCAGTACATGGTGCACTTGAGTATGCCAAGGACAATCTCAAAGAAGATGACCTAATGGTAATTCTTCTTCCAGATCATGGCACACGCTATCTCGGCAAAGTTTATAACGACAACTGGATGAAAGACCACGGGTTTCTTGAAGACAGAACCTACTCCACAGCCAAAAAAATCATTCAACAACGCAATGGCAAAAACAGTCTCTTCACGGTAACTAAGACTTCAGCAATTGGTGATGCAATTTCTATAATGAATAAGGAAGGTATCGATCAGGTACCCGTAGTTGAGAAAAATGAATTTGTAGGCAGCATCTCTGCATCAAGCCTTTTAGAAAAAGTGATTCAGGATCCAAGCATTACTTCTAAACCGGTAGGTGAAGTGATGGATATGCCGATGACCTTTGTAGCAATGGACAGCACACTGGATGTGCTATCATCATTATTGAACAAATCCAATAAAGCTCTGCTTGTAAGAGATGAGGCGGATAAAGTTCACATCATTACTCAGCACGACATACTAATGGCAATGAGTTAAAGGGGAGTTACCTTCCCTTTTTAATCTCTACCTCAATTCGATCGTTATAACCTGACAGTGTTCCTCCTTGAGGATAAATCATCACCTTGCCCCCTTCTGCTTTGGTTTTGATTCTTTTTGCATCAATCCCCTGACTTACTAGATACTCTTTTACTAAGTCTGCCCTGTATTGAGTCAGTTCTTTTGCAGAAACAGTTGCTCTATTATTCAGGGTACTTGTTTCAAAAAATTCATTGGAGTTGCCTTTCGTTACCACATTCCTCGACTGTTTCCCATTACAGTGGCCATGAACCATAATTTTATACTTTGGTTGCTCCTTCATTAAATCTACAAGACCATCCAATTCAATTTTGGATTCAGGTTGGAAGATGGCAGAATTACCAAAGAAACGAACCTTGTTAAATTCTATATAGTCACCACGCTTAGACCGAACCAGTTCAATAGGAATAATAATTTCATTCTGCGGGCCAAACCCGGAAGAATAAATTGAAGGGTCAGCGTAATCAACAGTAATTTCAACGGGTCGGAAACCTGGAGCCTGTACAGCCGCGATAAACGCTCCCTCACTGTTTCTTGGTGCAGTGAGATAAACAACTTCATTGCCATTGTAAGCCTGATACTGTGTGGCCTGTGGAGATTCTAACACGTGTACCTCACCGAGCACCTCTTCTTCCTCACTCACTAACCTAAACATAAATGGTTTTCCTTTTGGCTTTTCTACTATTGGTTCCTCAGGAGTTTCCTCAACTACTGGTTCTTCCTCGGGCTCAACTTCTTCAATGATAGGTTCCTCTTGAGGGAGTTCTTCAGGAGTTTCTTCAACAACAGGTGGTTTTTCCACAACTTCTTCCTCCTCCGGCTCAACTCCGAGTCTACCTGAAAACACCCATGCATCTTTGTAAGATGTTTCCACTCTGATTTTCATCATAAAGGAAAACGCTTTGCGCTTGTCATCGGTTCTCAGGATATAAACATAGTAAAGCTGACGCGCCTGATTCATGGCATACTGCGCACTAAAGTTTTTACTGTTTGCATTATCAGTCCAACGGATTGCATTGTTATGATTGGCAAAAGCCCCAATCACAACATAATGTTCTTCGGTGGACATCTGGGCTTTAGCAACATTAGTTAGTGCAAACACACAGAAAAGGCTTGATAGGATTACTAGTTTCTTCACAGCTAAAAGGTTGTATTCATCCGAAATTAAACAATAGAGCGCTAAATCGCTAAATAGCCATTTAGATTATTGGGCTGATACACTAAATATCACACTTGAGAAGGTATAGGTACCATTCCTAATTCTCAATGATTTCAATTTCTACCCTTACATTGGATTGCGCCAGACTGTGGTTTTTATCGTAAAGAGGGCGCTTACCACCCCACGCTTTGATTTCCATCCTGTCCTCGCCTATTCCCTGATCAATCATGTATTCACGAATTACCTCCGCCCGTTCTTCGGATAACTTTTTGGCAGACCCTCTGCCATCTTGAGTATTAGTCAGTGAGAAGAAATTCTTGGAATCACCCATAGTTATAATTTTCCCTGCAGCATTTCCATTGGTATGACCATGAATCATAATTTTATAGGCATCATTCTCATTCATCATGGACAAAAGGTTATTGATCTCATAGCGTGATTCGGGTCTCATAATGGCAGCATCCTTAAAGAAATATACGTTGTACATTACCGCGATATCACCCTTTTGTAACCTCACCAAGCCAAATGGAACAATTGCCTCTTCATTTTCACCTCGCTCCACCCCTTCCGTTAAAAACGGATTATCATAATTCAACTTGAATAAAAGTTTTCGATACCCAAGTACCTCACAAGCCAGAATTATATCGCCAGATGCATCCGCGCGCATTACCTGAACTATTTCATTACTCGCATAAGAGGAAATCTTTCTACCACTCTCATTAACAAGATCAACTTCACCAGTAATCTTCTTGAGGTTCATGGTGTTAAACAAATCAAATTTAAATTTTCTATTTCCTTCAGCATCAAACCCTGTGGCCTCTCGTACTGCAATAGCAAGATTAGTTGCAGTAGTTTTTAAATGATCACCACTCAACGCAATATCTACAGATTCAACCCCTAGCGTTTGAAGAATTTCTCCCATCAGTGTAGTCGCCTCGCCTTTCAAATCACCTGAATTTTCAAAGTATCCCTGAGCGACATCCGCCATCATATTCCCTAATGCCTCCTCGCCCGTTGCGTTAAGTTGACCGTAAGTAACGCCACGTGATGGGTGTTTAATTACTTTAGCTTTCTCCGTAAATGATTCAAACTTTTCAGGATCCTTCTTTCTTAAAAACTTAATCACAGGCTTCAATCCTTCATGAAAAGGCTCTTCAGCCTGAGACTCTGAAGCGTTGATGGCCAGTATATTATTCTTGGAGTCAAAAAAACCAGCAACAGGTTTATCGTCACTGATTTCGTAACCAAGTGCCTTTAAAGCCTGCCTTCCTTCCTTGTCATCTTTAAAAACAATTACCTTAGTTTCCTTATTAAGTTTGACTACAGATTCCTTAACGTTTTTAATTTCTTCGTAATGTTCCTTCTGTGCCTGAGTCTGAGCCCTTCCAATCATTTTATCTAAATCGATGCCGGTAGGTTCTTCCACCATAGAGAAGGCCTTTACCTCTGCCTCAATTGTACTATTGCTCTTGTTCAAGACATTGATTTCTTTCGAGGAGTTATCAGATGCCGTTAAATCCGAAGTCATCTCTAATTGAGGGTTTGACTTAGCGTTTTTCATGGCAACTGTCTCTTCACCGAGTGCTCCAAAGTACACCCAGGTATCCCAATATTTAGAATCTTTGCGAAGCTTTCGGGCTTGTGCAAATGCCTGAACCCTATCGTCCGTCTTTGTTACATAGACATAAAACAACTTCCTATCAGGATTGATATTGAACTTAACATCCGGATTATTTTGCTTTGCTTCATCTGTAAAGCGAACAGCATTTTCTCGACTTGAAAATGCACCAATAACTACATGATTAGCAAAGGAGCTTTCTAAAGATCCGTTACTTGGCTGCCCTTGCGATATTAAAGCGCATAAAAAAAGGGGCAGCACCAGGTTTACTTTGATTGCCATAGACGTACCTGTTTAGCTTAAAAGCACTAAAGTAAGTACTATTAACCAAATAATTTAATCAAATACACACAAAACCTTACATTTCAATTAGTTATGGATTTGATAGTATGGAGAATGACTGAGTCAGTGTCTCTCCCTCATCATCCACAAGTGTGAGCGAATGAGCCCCTGAGGCCGCAGAAAGGCTCAAATGATGCGTTTTTCTTGTTGAGCCGATGTACTCACCATCCAAGTGCCAATATATAGTGGACGAGGACGACCGGTGAGCAGCTTGAAACAATGCGAAGCCTGGTGTACCGTCTAATTCTCGTGGAATGAATATAGAGGCGCCTGGTTTTGGGTACACGAGGTCCATGGCTACCAACCGAGATCCTCCTCCACAATCATTTCGAATGGGGGGTAATGGTTTATAGCTAAGGTTTTTTGTTCTGAAATAATACTCTTGAACCGGGGGCAACACAAACCAATTCGCTGAATGAATTCGATCTGCTTTTTCGCAGTTAAGATTCACTTGAAATTTTTCATCCTCAGTAAGGTGAATTTTTTTATGGTATTCACAAGGCTGAGTCTGGAGGCCTCGGCTAGTCACCCAGATAGCATTGGCAGATTCGCAATTGGATGAAATGCGCTGCCCGCTAATTGCACAGACTTTTATTTGCTCCATTTCTGATATTGGCTGTTGAAACCAGGGCTGCCCCGGGAGTAACGAAAATAAATCAAAGAGAATTGGAGCAGCCATCTCAGTACCCGTTAAACCAGGACGCCCTTCTCCATCTGCGTTGCCTACCCATACTCCCACTGCATATTCAGGGTTGGCGCCTACAGCCCATCCATCTCTAAACCCAAAACTGGTTCCAGTTTTCCATGCAATTGGTTTTGTAGAATTAAAATACCTCCACCCTGTTTCCTCACCCGGACGATATAGTTCTTTTAATGCTTCAAAAGTGAGCCAAATTCCTGAAGCGTTCAGCCAGCTTGTTTCAGTCAATTGACGATTTTCTTTTTTTACTTCAGAGGATTTCATGTAAGTAGGCGAATGAAAATTACTCTTATCATATCGCTTGCCTCCTACTACAGTAAAGTAATTGTTCAACGTGCGGGCCATAGACGCATAGGCCCCGGTAATGTCCCACAGCGTTCCCTCAGCGCCACCCAACACCAATGAAAGTCCATAATGATCCGCAGGTTGAGTAAGAGTACTAATACCAACGTTTTTCAATACCTCATAAAACTTCTCGTAGCGAAAATCCCTCAACTCATGAACGGCTGGAATATTAAGCGAACGAATCAATGCCTTGTCAGCAGCAACAGCTCCATCATAATCTTTGGAGAAGTTTTTCGGTGAAAACCCACCTATCAGCGTGGGCACATCTGGTATTAAAGTTTGAGGAAGCACTTTTCCATCGTCCATCAATGCTGCAAATAGGAAAGGTTTTAAAATACTCCCCGTGCTTCTTGGCGAGTTAACCACATCAACCATCTCACTATGTTCACGACCAGCATTGGTATTCCCAACATAGGCCACCACTTCACCGGTCTCCACATTGAGAATAATGGCGGCTGCATTGTACACTTGATTGCCACTTAATTGTTGTTGATGTTCGTTCAAAATCCGCTCAGCTTGCATTTGAATGGCGCCATCAATCGAAGATTTTATTCTTGTTTGCTGATGCCCCTCCTGAGCTGCCCTAGTCAAAAGATGCTTTGCCTCTCGAGGCAATGCAAGTGGCTTTTGAGGGATTGATTCCGCCTTTGCTAGCTTAAGTGTCATCTCATCTAACTTTCCAGCTTCTTTTAACCTGTTCAATAACCGATCTCTTTTTTCTTTCAAGAGACTTCTGTTCTTTCCTGGGTGAATAAGAGACGGGTTATTGGGCAACACGGCAAGCATGGCTGATTCCGCCCAACTTAAATCATCCAGCTTTCTACCAAAATACCGCCAAGATGCCGCCTCTATACCTACCACATTTCCACCAAACGGTGCATGCGCAGCATATAAAGAAAGAATTTCTTTCTTACTGTAGGACAATTCGAGCCGTGTAGCCAAAATCATCTCTATTACTTTTTCAAAATAAGTGCGCTTGTGATTTTGTCTTGAAAGTCGAATTACCTGCATAGTGATTGTGCTTCCACCACTCACTACAGCACCCGCCTTTAAGTTTTGTTGCATGGCTCTGAAAGTCGCCAAAGGGTCTACACCCAAGTGGGAGTAAAACCTTTTATCTTCGAAAAGAAGAATGGATGATTCAAATTTTGAAGGCACATCAGCTTGTGCGGGAAATCGCCACTGACCATCATTTGCAATAGCAGCAGAGAGCAAGTGCCCTTCCTTGTCCTCTAATACAGTAGAATATGGATTATCAAAAAGAGGGTCAGGCAGACAAAAAATAAATCCAATAAATAAAACGATGGCTATGCCAGTAGTCTTCTTGTATTTCTTGATCCAATCCCACACTTTATTCATAGCAACTATGAATTTACACGCTTCTAACTCAGGTTAGAAATAAAAATGAGCAGAACTGCAGCAGGTGCTATGTAGCGAACCAAAAATCGCCAAATGTGAAACAGACTTTCATTCTTAATGTCTAATTCCGCTTTACTCGATTCTTTGGAAAGCACCCAGCCTCCAATGATGGCCATTAAAATACCTCCTACCGGCATCAAAATATTAGAAGCAAAGTAATCGATCAGTCCAAAAATGGTTTTGCCCTCCAGCGGCTTGATGAAATCCAAAGGAGTGAAATCGGACCAAATATTAAATGAAAACACAGTCCCCAAGCCAAGCACCCATAAAAAGATACCCGCAACAATTGATATCTTTTTTCTTCCCCACGTTGACACTTCTTCCAGTCGAGAGATGATGGACTCCAACAATGAAATCGATGATGACAATGCTGCAAATACCAGAAGAACAAAAAATAAAGCTCCGACAAAACCTCCTCCTGGCATTTGCCCAAAGGCGATAGGCAAAGTCATGAACAAAAGTCCAGGGCCTTCGGTAGGCGATAGTCCATATTGAAATACAATTGGAAATATAGCCAGTCCTGATAATATAGCGGCAAAGCCATCCGCAAACGAAATTGTAACCGCAGAACGAAGTATAGATGAGTCTTTTGACATGTAGGCACCATAAGTCAACATCACACCTAGCCCTACACCCAATGAGAAAAAAGCCTGACCAAAAGCAGTCATTACTACTGCAGGTGTGAGCTTAGAAAAATCGGGCGCAAACATAAACTTCAGTGCCTTAACAAATTCTCCTGTTATTGCCGAGTAAAAAAGCAAAACAACAAGTATGATGAATAACGCAGGCATCATCCAGCTTACTGATTTCTCCAAACCGCCCTGTACACCTTTGGCTACAATCCAAACAGTAGCTGTCACAAACAATCCCTGAAAAAACATTATCCGAAGTGGACTTCCCAAAATACCATTGTAATAACTCACTGCTGATTGTGCATCTAAATCAGACAATGAGCCCATCATGGAAAATGTAGCATAATCGATGGTGAGTCCTGCTATCACACAGTAGAAGCTGAGAATAAAGAAAACCCCTAATAATGCAATCCAACCAAAGTATTGCCAGTGTTTACTTATTCCTTCCTTTTTGCTTAACACCAGCATACTCCCTACAATACTTTGTCCACCTCTGCGACCAATCATTAACTCCGCTACTAATACCGGAATACCAATTAACAAAAGTGAAATCAGATAGATCAATACAAAAGCACCTCCACCATTCTCGCCTACCAAGTAGGTAAACTTCCAAATGTTGGAAAGACCAACCGTGCTCCCAATAGAAGCCAATAGAAACAAATAATTTGAGGACCAACCTCTGGAGGATTTAATATCAGCCATGAATTACTGCGCTTGTTGCTGATTTAAATTGTATTTCATGATAGCACCGTGCGGCCCTTCTTTGATTCTTTCGATGTCGAATACATCTCCGGGAGGGCCTTTTCGCTGAGATAGTACACCCTCAATCAATGTATTATCACTTTGATCCAGTTGAAAAGAGAACACTTTCATGTTAGAATCTAAGTGAGCAATGGTTCTCGCACCAATTATTATTCCGCCAACACGCGAGCGATCAAGAATATATCGGGAAGCTACATTAGTAAGATCGACATTGTGATTATTAGCAACCGTATTCAGTGCAACCAGCAATTGTTGAAATAATTCCCATCCACCAAACTCATCAATCATTAATTTATATTTGACCAAAGATCGGTTTTCAAAAGGCGCACTAGGCTCTGCTGCACCAAGCCATCTCTTACTAAAAAAACCACCGGCCACCGTTCCATAACATAAAAGATACATCCCTTCTTTCTCACAGAGGTTCGTCAATGATTTCTCCGGTCTATTGTCCAACAAAGAATATTGAACTTGAAGTGTGGAAATTTTTATTCCTGCGTCTGTTATGTCCTTTGTAGATGCAGTGTTGAAGTTAGTGGCAGAGATCAAATTGATTTTCCCTGCCCGCTGCAATTCTTGTAACCAGTGAGCAGTTTCAACCCAACCTGGAACATCATAAGTCCACCAGCTGAATTGTACCATATCTAATCGTTCCTGACCAAGGCGCTGCAGGGAACGATCAATGATTTTCTCTACATCGCTTTTATCCAAAGATGCGAGATCATCGTAATCAGGAACAAACTTGGTAAGCACCTTAATGTCAGAGCTAGATCCCATCCTCTTTTTTCTCTCAGCAAGAAATTTACCGATAAGGTCTTCTACTCCAGTGTAAATATCAGCACAGTCAAACGTGTTGATCCCCGCCTCGGCAAAAGCAAACATATCCTCAACAGGATCATTATTTGTTCCCTGACTATGACCTTGCGACAACTGCCACCCACCCTTAATAATTCTTGATATTTGAAACCCCGGTGCTAATTCAATTTTTTCTACTTCCATTAGTTCTCTAACCAGTCATCGTTTTCTTCAGGCAAAGGTACGATCGTAGTATCCGATCGGTTGAATGTTCTCTTCCCTATTCTGCTAATTTTGAATTGTGCACCACAATGAGGATCAGGGCATGCAATGATATGATCCGTAGCCATCCAATCAAATTTATTCAATGGCCGTTGCTTAGGTGGCAGCAACGGAAGCAATGCCGCCAATGCATACAAAGAAAAAGGTCGATCAGGAGGAAAATGAATATTCTCTCCCCTCACTTCAAACGCATCACCCACCTTGTGGCTGCACACAAAGGGCTTATCACCTTCGATGGTCTCCACTTTTAAATCAAACAATACAAACTCCTGATCACTCATAACTCAAAACTATTGATTAACATTTGCCTTTAGCACTTCTACTACTTTTCCTTTTTTACGCGTATACACCGCACGATCATACATCGCTTCACAACTCACTGCCGGCAAATAATACGATCCAGCATAACTTGCCGTGAGCAGCACCTTAAATGTTTTTCTTTGATTAGGCCCTAAATCAAAATAGGTATATACCCTATCATCACGGATGTCCTGATAAGTTGGAATGTCCCCACTTAATCGATCTTCTACCTCTTCCAGTCTCAGGTTATTAATCTCCCAACCACTTGGGAAAATTTGATTCAATGCCAGGTTTTTATAAGCTCCCCTGAGACCCGGATTGGCCACAGTAACAGTCGCTACAAACTCCTGACTTTGT
Organism: Cyclobacteriaceae bacterium; assembly: GCA_040216665.1. GTDB lineage: Bacteria > Bacteroidota > Bacteroidia > Cytophagales > Cyclobacteriaceae > ELB16-189. The sequence continues at coordinate 58,578 of JAVJOQ010000024.1, forward strand.
TCCAACTGAACAGGGTCAATTGGATTGCCTTTTGTATCAGCATATGAGATGGCCATCTTCAAATTGCTTTCTTCATCCTCTTCTGCGCCACGAGCAGGCACACCACCCTGTATCACACTTACATGAAGAGACCCTCCACTTGTGTTTGCAAATTGCAATGAACCCGATTTTGTTTGATCAATTGGTAATTCAATCTGGGCAATGGGCAATTCTGTACTTGCTGAAACTTCCTTGCCATTGAATGTATAAGTAAACTTGATGTTTCCTTTTTGCTCTGAGCTTGCAAAAGAACCCACAGCCTTTAAACACCAGGATAAAGTCTGCGTACTCATCCACGAATTGGAATTGCTCAATTCGGTCGATATTTCCTTGAGGAGTTCAAATCCTTTGGTCTTCTCACCCAACATTAATAGTGTTTCCAAGATGATCGCTTTATCTCTTAAATCAGAACCATAGGTATACGCCATCTCTTGATAAGGCGACACCTTTGTAGGAACATTCGCAATTAAACTTTTTCCAGCTTCAGGTTGTCCTGCCTTTACGTAGGCGGCTGCAAGCATCCATTTGGATGATGCCGATAAGTCAGATGCCTCTCTCAGCCTATTCATGGCACTTAACTCGGGGCTGCCAGCCAAAGCCAAAGAGTATAAGCGATAGGCCTGGATGAGTTCTCCTCTGCTGTATTCTTTACCTGACCGCCACGATTGTGCTTTATCCTTTTGGTATTTTTTCCATCTTTTAAGCATATCGTTTGGAACAAAGTATCCTTTAGCGGAAGCTTCCACTAAGAAATGCCCGGCATAAGTCGACCCCCAACTATCGGAGTCATCGCCACCTGGCCAGTAAGCAAAGCCACCATCACGAGTGACAAAGAGGCGAAGCCTGTCTATCGCTGCCTTTACATTACCTTGCATTTTATCTTTTTGCTGATCATTCACCACCATAATCTGATCCAGATATAATTGTGGGAATACAGATGATGTGGTTTGCTCTATACAACCGTAAGGGTAATTGAGTAAATATTTTAGTCGTTGACCTAAATTCACAGGCGGTAAACTCGACACTTCCAACGTAGCCGTATTTGTACCCACCACGCCTATAGGAGCCAATGAAGCGGTCCATGATTTTCCTGCAGTTACAAAATTATCCTGCACCTTAGTTACAGGTGGGTTAGGGTTCCGCACCTCTATGTCGATTACATCCGTTGCCTTGTAACTGCCAGACGATACGGTAACCTCAACTTTTGCAAACCCAGTTTCACTTTTCACTGCCAATTCAAAATCAGTAGTAAAGTCTGTGTTGCCATTCATGTTTACGGTCTTACTGCTGCCATTGGGTAAAGTAAGCGGCCCAGTTACTTTCACTTCCACCTTTACATCACGAATACTTTTCTCCATAGAGAAGAGAGTGATGGGCAGTTTCAATTTCTCCTCTGGTCCGAGTACACGTGGTAAAGTAGCCAACACCATAAGCGGTTTTCTTACTGGCGTTGCTTTATCTGTTTTTCCATAAGCACCTTCATAACCTGCCACTAACATGGTTTTCACTGATCCAATATATTGTGGCATAATAAACCGATGTTCATTACTTCTTCCGTCAAGTGTTATAGGACCGAAAAATTTCACCACTGGTTTAAATCGATTTGCCTTACTATCATCTTCTTTACTATTCATTTCTCCATCGCCACCTATAGCAAGAAGTCTTTCAATTCTGCCACCAAAGGCCCCCATTACCTGATCGTACAAATCCCAGGTTTTCACGCCCAGCGCTTCTCTGGCATAAAATCTTTGCCATGCATCTGGAGTAGTAAACTTGGTAAGGTCCAATAAACCTTCATCCACAACAGCCAGGGTATAAGTCATATCCCGGTTATTCTTTTCAGAAACTTTTATCACCACTTCCTTACCTGGCTCCAAGACGTCCGGCATTTCAATCACGGGCTCTAAATGTGTTTTTGGATCTTCCACCTGAATGGGAATAACTCCATACAACCGAATAGGCAAATCATTGACAGTTTGTGAATGCGGTTGTAATAGCGTAGTGTGGATAAACACATTGGGTGTCATCTCTGGTGTGATGTCTATCGCAAATTGATTATCGCCTTTTTGCGTTTCTACCCAGTAAGTTTGAATCACTCTACTTCCACTCTCTACACTCACCAAAGCCCGACCCTGTCCACTGCCTGGAATCACAAGGTTTGCTTTCTCTCCAATATTATAGACCGGTTTATCTGATGAAAACGAAAGCATAGTAGCCCCTGTAGAATTACCTCTGGCTCTACCGACCCAACCTGGCCAATCGATATACACGAACTTACCCGTGCTGTGTCCGGATACTGGATCATAAGCCTTTACAAAAAACCTTCCCCATTCAGGATAGTCGATTTGAAAGTCCCAATGCCCCTTTCCGTTAACTGTATTTATTTTCCCCGTTTTAACAGGTCGTGAGTATCTCCCTGACATGTAATTGGCATTGTCTTCGGAATTATCCCACCACCATCTCCATTCTACTTTATAAAGAGACATTTCAATACCACTATGGGAAACGGGATTACCATCTGCATCTACGGTAACTATTTCTGCTCGCTGCACGGTATCTGTAAGCAGCATGCCTCGTTTGTCCCCTTGCGGCAAACGCAAACCTGTAAATGAAGTGTAGGGGTAATAAGGAATACTAATACGATCGATGCTGAAGTTTCCACTTTCTTCAAAAACCTTCCCTCTGAAAATAGCATTTAACTTTCCTGGAGCTTCCTCTGAAACACTGAGAGATACATTTACTTTTGCCTTTCCCTCCTCATCAGTATACCCTTCAAAAACAGTTTGCGACTCGCTGTAGAAATCTATGGTCGGATCATCAAAAGCATAGTCAGGGTAGCGATCAAACTTGGTCTGTGCTTTATTCAGTATCACCTCAAACTCTGCCTTAAGGTTTTTACCAGGCGCTCCATGCAGCCAGTTTACCTGAAGATCTCCTGCCACATTATTATCTGCTGCAGTCAATTTATCAACACCAAAATCAAGATTGATTTTTAATCGGTTGGGCTTCACCGTTTCTATTTTCAGGGTTTTGGTAAACTGCGTTCCACCCACTTTCACCCTACCCAACCAATTGCCTGTTGGATCATCCTCAGAAGTAGCCGTAGCAAATTTATAGAACCCATTTTCAGCGCTTGATCGCACAAGACGATTCGTGATTTGCCCTTGTGGATTTTGCATTTCAAAAACTACAGGATGATTCGCAGGAAGAAGTTTAAGCTTATCCTCCAATAAAAAAGTAAGGTATAAAGAGTCGCCTGGCCTCCACACTCCTCTTTCTCCATACAAAAATCCTTTCAGCCCTCTGTCCACACGCTCGCCACCCACATCAAAATTGCTGAGAGATAATGATTCCCCATCATACAGTTTCAAATAGCCACGCTGATTTCCATTTTTTGCCAAAAGAACAAACGGAGTTTGCTTTGAAGTAAAGGTTGCTTTACCATCACCTCCTGTAGTAGATGTACCTATCAACTGTTGTTGGAAATCATACAACTCCAACTGAACGTTTGAAATCGGTGCTGTTGTTTTTAAGTCATTAACAAAAACAATTGTACTTCCATCTCCACCTCGCTTGGCAATTAGACCAAGGTCAGAAGCAATTACATTTGTTTTTACTGACCTGCTACTGTTGTAGTAAGAAGAGTGACATGGATTGTCCCGCTGTCTCCAATCATAATCATCTTCATAATAATAGTCCTCATACGAATCCCAGTAGCTTCCTTCTTCCATCTCCATCTGATCCCAGCTCTCTTCTTCAAATCCTGACATCTCATTGGATAACGAAGTATCTTCCACCATGCCATCGCATACGTAGGCCAGATAGGACTTTCTGAAATTCAATCGAACTTGGTAAATGGCACCTGGCTCTGTGTTAATCATCGTAGATAAATCGAGCGTAAAACGGTTCCACTTTCCGAAATCAGTTACACTGGCATTGTCAAGGGATACCTTCTTATTCAGAACGGACTTTCCTACTCTTCTCAACTCTGAATTACCATTCAAATTATTTACCTGTAAAAACTGAAGCACGTTCTGTTCGTATATTTTTAATATCGTCACGTCTACTGCCTTCAGGTTTACAGCTTCAAATGGCATGATCAGACCGTCCGTGCTTGGTAGAATAGAACCTTTACCTGTAAACCTAACGGCAGGCTTCACTTGCTCGAATTGCACATCAAATGAGTTGCGCTTACTCATTCTATAGTCCAGGATGTTTCTCACTCCCGCTTCTATGGTTAGTGATTTACTTCCTGTTTGTCGTGCCGGGGGATACACCCTGATCTCATTATCCTTGATTTCATATTCGAGGCTACCCAATCCTTCTATTCGAATAAGCCCATCTAAATTTTGTTTTTCTTTAAGGGGGTCTGAAAACTGAATTACCACTGACTGTGATGCTGTCTGATCTACCTTTACATTGGTCACCGTAAAATCTCCAAGTGCAGGTACATGAATTTCCTCATCGGCTGTTTGATCTATACCAAGGGCTTTTCCATCTAAAGCAAGACGTACCACAGAAGCAGCCTCTTTGCGCGCTACTTCTTCTACCGTAAAGGCATGTTGCTTTCCATCAGACGCATGAGCCCATGAGACGGAAAGTATTTTTCCATCTTGCTGGGCCACCAGCATTTTCTCAACAGCTTCCTCCTCTGCAAAATCAGCCGTTGAAAGCGTGCCCTCAATTTTTTGTCGGGTCAGTTCTGTTTTTACATAAGGAAGTATGTTATCGACAGCCAATCCAAAATTTTGCGGAATTACCCTGAAGGAATAATTGAAAGTTTCAAGCCCTTTAGGAACTGACAGCAGTTTTGAGAGGTAAAAATCCAGTTCGTAAGTCTGACCGGACGCCAACCTATTTTCAGGAGTAAATTCAACAGTCCTCATGTCGAGCCATACAGCTTTTCCACTAAGAGATGGCTTAAATGAAAATAGCTTACCTGCATCTTTGCCCACCATGTCAAGGTCGACTACATCTTTCGCCAAAATAATACGAATCGGAGACCCTGAACTTATTACGCCAGCTGTATAGGAAGATACGTACTCGCCAAAGGCCGGGTTGATTGCACCTGGACTACCCTTCTGAGAAGTGCTTGTTGTAAAGTAAAAAACGAAAATGACAATTAACACTGAGGCCAGAACTCCGTAACCAATTTTCTTATAATGTGCTTTCATATTTTATCAATTAATTATCATTTGTTGGAAATAGCCCTTTATCACTGCCAAATCCATTAGATGAACGGAGTAGCCTATAGCCACTTCATAGGGATATTATTAGCGAACTTTGAATATCGAGAAATAAATCAAATTTAGAGTTGAAACGAAAAGCATTTTTTTCAATTCCCCCTAAAAGCTAAAAAATCGTTATTAGCGCGGTATTTACTTGGGTAACAAAGCTTGGGCATATAACTTTGGAGGCTGAAAAGATAACTTACTAGTCTCTCATGGAGTTTTTAAACACTGAATATTACGGCAACACAGTTCAAGCTTATCTGACCGTAGTCGGAATGATCCTGGGAGCGATGCTCATCATCCGGCTATTCAGGAAAGGAATCGTACATAGACTAAAAAAATGGGCTACCACCACTGAGACCAACTTTGATGATTACGTTGTAAGTGCGGTAGAGCGGTTTATTCTTCCTATGCTCAATGTGGCGGTCATGTACTTTGCCATCAAAACACTTAACCTAGCGGAGGGGGGAGCGAACATACTACGTAATGCCTTTGTTGTCGCATTTACTTTTTATGCCATTCGGCTTACAACATCCTCATTAAGAATATTATTAGAATCCTACGCCAGAAATAAGGACGGTGGAGGTGAGGAAAAGGTAAAGCAACTAAGGGGAATCATGATTGTGATAAGCATCATGATTTGGTCAATGGGTGGGGTATTCCTTTTTGACAACCTTGGGTATGATGTCACTGCCATTATTACTGGTTTGGGAATTGGAGGTTTGGCTGTGGCACTTGCTGCGCAAACAATTCTCGGTGACCTCTTTAATTATTTTGTTATCTTCTTTGACAGGCCTTTTGAAATAGGGGACTTTATCGTAGTGGATGACAAGCGTGGAAACGTTGAGTATGTGGGCATTAAAACTACTCGAATTAAAAGTATATCTGGAGAACAGATTATTGTTTCCAATAGTGACCTTACCAACTCAAGAGTTCACAACTTCAAGCGCATGGAGAAGCGTAGGATTCTTTTTACGCTTGGGGTCACCTATCAAACAACCCCGGAGCAATTAAAGTCTATACCTGAAGTAATTTCCAAAATCGTGACAGACCAACCAGACGCACAAATGGATCGTTGTCACTTTTCATCCTATGGGGATTTCAGCTTGAATTTTGAGACAGTCTACTTCGTTACTGAACCGGACTACGTCAAGTATATGGATATTCAGCAATCCATCAACCTTCAAATATTTGAAGCTTTTGCAGAAAGGAAAATTGAGTTTGCTTACCCTACGCAGACATTGTTTATTGAGAAAAATCAGAATTAATCTCAAAACAAGTTTTGGAACGGAAAGTAAGCAAACCCACTATTAAACCTTTTCTACTGCCCTATTCATAACCGACTGTTGAACCTGAATCGACTCTTTGTGAACGAGTTTCAATAAACTATTAACAAAGTCTTCTCCCAGACCCATGGCATTTCCCTGGGCAATGCGTGTTTGAACAATTTCCTCCCAACGGTTTACCTGAAGTATCGTCACTTTACTGTCCCTCTTGTAATTACCGATTTGTTCTGAAATTTTCATGCGAGCAGCCATAGTCTGCATAATTTGATCATCCAATCCATCTATCTGCTCGCGTAAAATGGTGAGGGTATCTTTGAATTCCTTGTTGGACGTTGACGGAGTCCTTACAACAAGATCATCCAAAATTTTAGAAAGCGCTGCAGGTGTCACTTGCTGCTTGGCATCGCTCAAAGCAACAGAAGGTTCAATATGACTTTCAATCATTAAGCCAGCCATATCCAGATCAAGTGCTTTTTGAGAAATGAATGGAATCAATTCCCGCTGACCCGCTATGTGACTCGGATCACACAAAATATCCAATTCAGGGAAACGTGTTTTCAACTCAATGGCAATATCCCACATAGGCGCATTGCGGAAAGGACTCTTTTCAAATGAGGAAAATCCACGATGAATCGCTCCCAGTTTTTTTATTCCAGCCCTGTTAAGTCTTTCTAATGCGCCAATCCACAACTCTAAGTCTGGATTAACCGGATTTTTAACAAACACAGGAATATCAACTCCCTTCAAAGCATCAGCTACCTCCTGCACAGAAAATGGATTCACAGTAGTACGTGCTCCCACCCACAAAATATCTACACCAGCTTTAAGGCACTGCTCCACATGCGATGCATTGGCTACCTCAGTGGCTACAGGCAATCCCGTTTCTGCTTTGGCCTGCATTAACCACTTCAATCCTTCACCTCCCGCACCCTCATATTGGCCAGGGCGAGTGCGTGGCTTCCATATTCCTGCACGTAGCACATTTACCTTTCCTATTGCCTTCAACAATTTAGCAGTACTCACCATTTGGTTTTCACTCTCCGCACTACACGGGCCGCTAATAATCAGTGGTCGCTCTGCTTTTATCCAGGTACTCATCTCTTCTAGTTGTATATCCTTTTTCATAATTATTCTTCAATTAATGATTCTACTTTATTTAATTTTTCGTCTTTTAATTCTATTCCACTTAACACCCTTCTGATTTCATTCGCTTCTGTCATGATCCGATGAATCTCTTTAGAGTCTTTTTTCATCAAATGATAATGAAAGCGCTGCAAATGCATAATGTATTCCAATAGTGCCTGACTCAGGTACTCTACATTTTGTTCAAAGATGGGCGCCCACATGTCTGGTGAGCTTTTGGCCAGTCGAACGGTGGATGCAAATCCACTTCCTGCCAAGTCAAAAATATTTTTTTCATCCTTCTCTATATCCATTACGGTTTGCCCTAAAAGAAATGAACTCACATGGGACAGGTGTGACACATACGCAACATGCTTATCGTGATCAACAGGTTCCATAAAAATTGTTTTCACACCCATGGCTGCAAACACCTTATTGGCCACATCTAATGCTGAGTCAGATGACAGTTCTTTCTCGCATACGATCATTGTCTTATTGTTAAACAATCCTGAAAATGCAGCACTCGGTCCTGAATTTTCTGTTCCGGCAATTGGATGGGTCGCTACAAACTGACTCCTGTTCACATGTGACCTTACTGATTTACACATAGCAGCTTTTGTTGAGCCCGTGTCTATAATGGTAATACCAGGAGAGGCTTTAGTAAGAAGATCTCCAATTACGCCTACCATGGCGCTGACAGGGATGGATAAAATGACCAAATCAGTATTTTCCATTGCCTCCTCTATGCTCCTAATTTCATCTACAATTCCCAATCGAAGGGCTTCACTTGCATGATCATCGTTTTGATCAACACCAATCAATTGGGTAGCTACTCGTTTTTTTCTTAAATCAATTGCAATTGAGCCACCAATCAACCCCAAACCTATTATCGTTACTCTCATTAGTTTTCTTCTTTAGTCAATTCCAATTCTTTAAAATTCTGCTGTTTTGAAGTGCTAATTCTATCATAAGCCTCCTGAAGTTTTTCTACTGATGCGCACAGTGAAATTCGTATAAACCGCTGACCGGCCTTTCCGAAAATAAACCCCGGTGTGATAAAAACTTTTGTACTGTATAATATAGTGTCAATCCATTCTTCTACTGAGGCAGTAACATCAGGTACTTTTGCCCAAACAAAAAGGCCAGCTTGATTAAGGGAATAATTACAGGACAATAACTCCATAATCTCAAAAGCTTTGGACCTACGCAGGCGGTACAAATTATTCAACTCCTCAAACCAGCTGTCTGGTTGTTGAAGTGCCACTACTGCTGCTTGTTGAATACCCAAAAACATTCCCGAGTCCATATTACTTTTTACCCGAAGCACTGCATCTATATGTTCACCACTTCCCGCTAACCAACCTACTCTCCATCCTGGCATGTTATGCGACTTACTCAAGGAATTTAATTCTAAGGCCACATCCTCCGCTCCCGGAATTGATAAAATACTTTGAGGCCAATCATTAAGTATCAAGCTATATGGATTGTCATTGACCAATAAAAAATTATTTGCCTTTGCCAAAGCCACCAATCTTTTCAAATCGTCATGGGACAATACACTTCCTGTTGGCATATGCGGTGAATTAATCCACATGATCTTAACTTTCGAAAGATCTCTCTTTTCCAACGCCCCAAAATCAATTTGCCAATCAGTGCGTTCATCCAATTGATAAGTGCTCACCGTTGCTCCCACCAACTGAGACACGGAAGCGTAAGTTGGATACCCAGGATCAGGAATGAGCACTTCATCACCTTCGTTAACAAAAGCCAAAGAGATATGCATAATACCTTCCTTTGATCCCATTAAGGGAAGGATCATTTTATCGGAGTCAAGAACAACTCCATAAATTCTTTTGTAAAAATCAGCGATCCCCTTTCTGAAATCAGGAATCCCCTTGTAGCTCTGGTAGCCATGGCTTCCATGTTGCTGTGCAGTATGCTGCAATGCCTCTATTACAGTTTTTGCTGGCGGGAAGTCCGGGCTCCCTATTCCTAAATTAATAACAGGAAACTCTGGCTGGTCAAGGCTTCTCACCTCCTGCAATTTCTTTGAGAAGTAGTACTCCTCCACCTTTTCAATACGTTTTGCTAACTCAATCATCCACTAAAACTTTATAGTTGCTTTTTTATATTCCCCCATGATATTCAAATTCCTTACTTGCCTAATCAAATGATGGATGGCTTCATCATAACTTTTTCTATTCCCCCATTCCACATCCACATGAATAGTATATTCGGAAGGCTTTCCGATGATAGGAACACTTTGGATTTTTGAAAGATTAATTTTTTGATTCTTAAATGTCATCAATGCATCCGCGAGGCTTCCTACCTCATTGGCCACTTCAAATGAAAGCGATGCCTTGTTACCTCCTTTTTGAATGCCTTCCTTCTTTGAAAGGATCAGAAAGCGAGTGAAATTTTTCTTATTGGTTTCAATTCGCTTTTCCAGTATGGTCAAACCATATTTCTTGGCGGCCTGCTCGTTGGCTATCGCTGCTGTATCCAGTAATTTCTTCTCTTTGATCTTTTTGGCAGACCATGCGGTGTCATCGCTTTCCCGTATTTCAATGTTGGGTAACTGATGTAAATAATCCGAACACTGGCGGATAGCCATGGGATGGGACTCTATCACCTTTATGGATGATAATTCCACACCTGGTAGCGCCATCAAATGCATTCGAATGGGTAGGTACACTTCCCCTAGAATAGTGAAATGATATTGCTGCAAAAGGAAATAGTTCGGAAGAATACTTCCAGCAATCGAATTCTCAATTGCCATTACTCCAAAATCGGCCTTTTCAACTTTTATTGCCTCACACAAATCATGAAATGAGAGGCACTCAACAGTTTCAATCTCCTGACCAAAGTGCTGTATGGCAGCCACTTCATGGAAACTGGTGGCTATTCCCTGTATGGCAACTCTCATTTTTTTCTTTCTGTTCATCTTAAAAAGCTATAAAAACAGAAAGTCCCGGGGGTTCCGGGACTTTCTGAATATTCTTTGTCTATATCTTATTTAACAAAGCGATTCTCGATCAAGTCCCGTTTGGGTTTGATAGATAAAATAGTAAAAGTAAAATCGCTTGTTGTTAGTCATGTTCATAATCGAGCAGCTAAGAAAAGGAATTATTCAGTGAGTACAACCACCAATCCTGTATTTTTTGCAAAAATTCTCTCCACCTAACTATCGTTTGCTCCTTGGATTGGCTTGAAAAGTTGTAAAACCGTACCTTTGTACATAAACAAAATTCAATCAATGAAACTGACTTACAAGCTTTTAATTCTGTTTTTAGTGGTTTTGGCGGCATGCGGAAAACCTTCAGATCAAAATGGTGAAGAGATGGGCAATGAGGATGTAAATGATGATCCTAATCAGGCGCTCTACGATCAGGTGATGAACATTCATGACGAGGTGATGCCCAAAATGGAAGACATTTACAAGATTAAATCTCAGCTACAGGAGAAAATCGCCAACTCCTCGGACCTGGTGCAGGAAAGAAAAGAAGCCCTTGAGCACATGATTTTGACGCTTGACTCCGCTAACAATTCAATGATGGATTGGATGCATCAATTCAATCCCCTTCCCGACTCTGTGGACGAAGAGGAATCCCGTGCATACCTCGAATCTCAAATGGAGAAAATTAGAGAGGTGAAAGAAAAGATGCTAACTACTTTGGAAGAAGCGAAGGCAGAGGCTGGTAAAAACTAATTTCAATTTATAATCGCTTGGTTGCCTTGTGATGAGGCAACTTTGCTTTCTTTCCATTTTTACCCTTCTTCTTTTTCTTCTCTCTTTCTTTATCAATCTTCAGGTTGTCGCGTACTACCTTCCAGTAATCTTTGCCATATTCAACAAAAATCTCTGACTTGGCCGGAATATCCTTTATGGCTTCGATATAACATTTCTTTTTATCGTTGCCCACTACATACTCTGAGTTGGTCTTTATGCCTTTCTCCCTTCCAATTCCTTTTGCATCATTGGCATATCTTCCAAGCGCCTTTGTGTAATTCCAGGCATCAATACATCGTTTGCTATTGATATAAAATACATAGCCATTGCGGTCATCGGCCAACTTCTGAACCTCTTTCCATGTCATGATTTCACCTTTGTACTCTACAATTCTAGTACCCTTCTTAATTTTCTTCTTTGTAAACAGCCCCTTTCCTGCTCCAGGTAGAGTAGACTTCTTCACATACAATTGTTTTTCTAATAGTGCCATAGCGATTCAAGAACAGTTAATAAGAATTCGCGCGCAAGATGCAAAAAAATACCCCCTTGTAAAAGGATACAAGGGGGTATTACATCTTAGGAGAAACCACAACGCATCAGTTCATCTTTCTCAGATAGACGTTGCCATATTTGGATTCGAAATCATATCGAGGTCCTGAGCCAGGCTTGGCTGATACAAAAGTGTAAAAATCTTTTTCCTGCAAATTATTATCAAATCGTATGTCAAGGTTAGAATAGATTTGACCGTAGTTGGTCTCAGCGGATAACTCTCCAACTCTCTTCTCATTAAGTGAGACATCCACTCCACCATATTGAGCCTCAACCATGAGTGGTGCGTCAAAGTCACTCACTTCTACCATTCCATACGTAGATATGATGTTTGTCTTCATTCCCTTGGGCACCTTAACCTCGATGATTACATCGATATCAACTCCCCATGAGACCCGATCAAAGGCTCTCCCATTTTCAGCCTTGAACTTCCTGTACTCCTCTTTCGACTTGAATGTTATCTTCTCCACACCATCCATTACTGTAATCATTTGAGGTAAGCTTTTGAGGTCTCTTATTCTACTCTCAATAGATATTCTACTTCCTTCACCATCGATCGATAGCTCAAAAGCATCATCATTTTCTCCATTGTTGATCTCTACTTTAGCCAGAATTGAAACTTCACTCTTATCCCAGGTACTTACCTTAATCAATTCAGGATAATCAAATTTCATTTCAATGTTCTGACCCGTCTTTACTGGCACAGATTTATTGACAGTTGTTTGTGCCAACAGGCCAAATGACAAGAGCTGTAATACAAGAATAAAATTTACTTTCATTTTGAATGAATTAATAAGTCCTGCAATCATTTTTTCCTTAAGTATACATTATCATGTGTAGATGACAATGTGATCTCAGTTCCTCCTCCATTAATCTTTGCAGTCATCTTGTCGCTGTACTTAATCATAGCTCCCGACTTATCAAGTTCAAGCTTAAAATCAGGATCAATAAATATCTCACCCCATGAAGTATTCAATTTTAGATTAGCTTTTGTAGAAGTGGGTATTGCAACATCTACATGACCATGTGTAGAAGTGAGCGAGGCTACCTTATTAATGGCTGAACCAAAGCCGGCCTCTATATCGCCATGTACAGTTTTTATCGTAAGCTCACCTGTAACATTGGTCAGTTGCACATCATTGTGAACAGTAGACACATATAACTCACCTTCAAAGTTTTTGATTTCCACATCATCACCATAAGGAGAAGTGTGAACATATTTTACACTTACTCCGTGAGGTACCTTAATTAGAATATTTGGACCATCCATCTTTTTCAATTGTCTTACCTCAATTACTCCATTGGTTTCGACAACAGAAAGTCCTAAGCCCGTGTTGTCTTCCAAGCCCATACTGCTAATGGCACGCAACCCTTTTGCTCTATCATCCTTGTCCTTATTGAAACTACTGGAAGTAAACACAATCCCATTGCCGTTATAGCCTTCAATCTTCACATTATTCACCTCCTGTATACTTAGCCTACCTGTACTCTTTGGTAGCTTGTATTCTTGCGCCCAGGCCCCTGTGGTTAATACCAACACTGCTATCATTAATAAATATTGCTTTTTCATTTTCTTTGTATTAAATCAATTTGCTTTCTATTTTTTCCTCAGGTAAATCTTGCCGTAGTTACTGCTGAGATCGATATTTAAATCTCCACCACCATTCAACTTTCCTTGCACCCTATCACTGTACTTGACCATACTTCCCTCCCTATTCACTTCAAATTTCAAATCAGGAGCCACAAATATTTCGCCATAAGAAGTATCCATTTTCAAATTGGCTTTAGTGACTGCAGGAATCGTTATATCCACATAACCATATACCGATACAATCGAAATGGGGCTTTTAATGGTTGAGTTAAAATTGGCCTCTACATGGCCATAAATCGATTTTATCGTCATAGGGCCCGTTATGTTCTCCAATTCAACACTATTATATTGTGCTGATACTTCAATTTCATTCTCCATGTTTTTAAACTGTACTGTTCCACCATATTGAGAATCGTGTTGAAATGAAACGATAACGCCCTTAGGAACGAGAATCTTTATTTTAGGTGAATTCGTTTTTTTCAGTTGCCTCACAACGACTGATCCTGACGCTTGCTCAACATTAATGCCTAATCCGGTATTGTCCTCCAAGCCCAAACCATTTATCGCCCGCAAACCTTCCGCACGTTCATCTTTTGAATTTTTACCTTCTTGAGAAGAAAATACAATTTCATTCCCATTGTATCCTTCTATTAAAACTCGCCCAAGGTGAACTTCCAATCTACCATTGCTCTTCGCAACTTTAAATTCCTGAGCTTTAGTCATCCAGGGAATCAAGGCCAACACAATTAATAATTTTTTCATTTTGTTTTTATTTCGATTTACCTGCCACCCTATAAAAGGTTACTAGGAAAGTTTTATTATTCCAGTATAAGCTTCATCTTTTACCGCATCAATACTTTTATCGTTTTCGATAATTTTTTCCAGATCATTGACTACTCCTCTTTCTTTCAGATTCACCAACAATTGAATGAGGGCAATCTGAACCATTGGGTCATCTTGCTTTGAAAGTGACTCAGTTAATATTTTTCTAATTGATGCCTCCTGAACAAACTTACTCAACGCCTCAAGTGCAGCCAGTCGCACATTGGTATTAGGGTCCGACATCATTGTTTTCTCCAAAGCAATAACTACATCACTATCAGGAGATGAAATGGTTAGCGCTACGCTTACTCCCTGCATTCTTTGGCTTGCAGACTGGTCATTACCAAGCATCGCCATCATGGTTTGTTTTGTTGCCTCCATTTCTTTTCGCAATGCAGCCAACTCTCTTTCTTGCTGACCAGTCTTATTTAACCAATAGCCACCGGCAAGACCTAATAACACCAGAGCAATACCAGCAGCAGCTCGATAGATAACAGGTCTAAAGAAAATAGTTTTGGATTGCTGAGACGCTATCTCCTTCTTGAGATTCCCCTCAAACATTCTTTCATGTCCAGGAGTGAGATCTAATGATTCAGCTTCATCCATAATACTCATCACCTGTTTCAATTCATCATGCAGTTGTTTTGCCCCATTATCCTCCAGCAAAAGTTTTTCAACTTCAGCAGACTCTGTACTGGATAAGGCGCCATCGATATACTCGATCAATAAAGATTCCAATTTTTCCTTTTCCATTGTTAAAGTTGTTCGAGTTGAAAATAATGCTCTCTAAGTTTGGCAATTGCCCTATGCACTTTCACTTTTATATTCGCCACCGTGGTATCCATTACCTGGGCTACTTCTTCATACTTCATATGTTGATATCGAGTAAGTATTAATAATTCTCTCTGATCCTCACTGAGCAAGGCCATCGAACGTTTCAATAACTCCTCTTTCTCGTTCTGCTCCATATCCTCCTGTGCTGATGAGGCCTTGTTGCCTATTTGTTGCACATCTACAAATTGACTGTATTTGTTTTTATGAGCCTGATAATAATCTGAGAAGGCATTCCTGGCCATTTGATAAATCCATGACTGAAACCGTGATCCCTCTTTATAGGACTTCCTATACTTCAGTAATCTCAAAAAAACATTTTGCGTTAAATCTTCAGCCTGCTCCCGATCAAAGGTCATTCTGGCAAGAAAATTAAATATGCGCTTATTAAAGCGCGCATAGAGTATGGAGGCCTGCTCCAGATCACCGTTTTTAACGGCCTCCATTATCTGCTCGTCAGTCATTCAATCCTTGGTTCGAGTCTGTTTCTGCCTTGGTTACCGGGCAAGTACAAAAAGGTTACACCCTAGAAAATTAATAGTAATTATCCTCATTCAGGCGTTAAACGTCAACAATTCCAATTAATTCCAACCATCTTTGATGCTTGTTAATTATGAGGGAGATCAAATCGTACTCTGGATACCTATTTGCCTTATTAGCAACCATTGTGTGGTCTGGCAATTTTATAGTGGCGAGAGATTTGAATACCACCTTTACACCTATTTCTATTTCTTTCTTTAGGTGGCTGATTGCCACATTGGTCATTCTTCCGTTTGCTATTCCTCACTTAAAGCGAGACATGCGACTAATATTGCCGCAGTGGCGGCTCATGCTGGTGCTATCATTTACGGGAGTTACGGTTTTTAACACTCTGATCTACCTTGCAGCCCAAACTTCTTCTGCATTTAACTTATCTCTGTTTGCGATTACTGCTCCCCTTTATGTGGTTCTTTTTAATTGGCTATTCTACAAAGAAACCATTACAACCCGGCAGGCGATTGGCTTTGCTGTTCTCCTTGTTGGTTTACTCACCTTACTCTCCAAAGGAAACCCCGAGAAAATACTTGATCTTGAATTTAATAAAGGAGATCTAGTAATGGCGGGAGCTGCCAGCATTTTTGCTTTTTACTCTGCACTTCTAAGAAAAAAGAATCCTGCCATCGGTAATCTATCATTTGTGGCTGCCACGTTTGTTCTGGGGGTGATAATGCTAATACCCATTTTTATTGTAGAGATAATGAGCCCAGCGGTATCATTACCATTCAATACTCCTTCCGTTTTACAGCTTGTCTACATCGGTGTAGGCCCATCAGTAATTTCTTATTATCTATGGAACAGATCCGTTGTAGAAATTGGCTCTACAAAAGCAGCCACCATATACAATACGCTGCCTGTTTTCAGTGCCCTATTTGCTGCCATTATTCTCAAAGAAAGCATACTTGCAGTGCAGGTAGTGAGCTCTGTGATAATTGTTGGCGGAATTCTACTTGTGCTCCTGGGCAAAAAGAATTCTAAATAAAAAAGCAGGCAGTCTTTTCAAACTGCCTGCAACTTCACTTACACCCCAACTAATCCTTAGAATGGCCAATCGCCAATACCTCTCCTTAAATTAAATACCTTATAACCTTCCTTCGCTAAAATATTACAAGCTTGGCCACTCCGATTACCACTACGGCAGAATAAAAAATATTCCTTGTTTTTATCCAACTTTGAAAAATCTTTTTTAAAGTTGAACGACATAAAATCAATATGCTTCGCTCCTTTTATTGTTCCCTCTTTGAACTCACCTAAAGTGCGAACATCTACCAATGTTGCTCCTTTAGAACTGGAAAACTTTTCTTTGAATATCACGCCATCCAAATCTTCATATTCCTTGGTGCGTGATGAAAATATATTAAACATACTCCCTTTCAGTTTAAGATTTATAATGATTTTTTTGCCAAATAGAAATCTACCATTTCCAATTTACTTGCAAGTCGCTCATCAAGTGCATCAAGGGTTTTAGGTGGAGGAGCAATTACTTTATCACCAGGCCTCCAATCCAATGGCATTGACACTTTGTGCTTATCTGAAGTTTGTAGTGCTTCCAAAGCCCGCTTGATCTCATCCATGTTGCGACCTACATTAAGCGGGTAGTACATGATGAGTCGAATCTTACCTACTGGATCAATAAAGAAAACCGCTCGAACTGCAGCAGTTTCACTTTCACCAGGTTGAAGCATTCCGTATAATTTTGCCACCTTCATATCAATGTCCGCGATGATGGGAAATCGCATGTAAACGCCAGTTTTTTCTCGCACATTATTTACCCATGCAATGTGTGCATGAATGCTATCAATACTTAAACCAATCAATTTGGTGTTCTTACTTTCAAAGTATTTCTGCTCATTGGCAAACCCTGACATTTCCGTTGTACAAACAGGTGTAAAATCTGCAGGATGGGAGAATAGTAATGTCCAGCTATCTTTAATATAATCTGAAAATTTTATTTGGCCAGTAGTGGTCATTGCTTCAAAATCGGGTGCTTTATCCCCAATTCGAGGCATTTGTGTTATCTCTAGTGTTTCCATATGTGTTTTTTTAGAAATGTTTTATTCTTTATTCAATACAAAGATGAGAAGTTGTGCAATCAATGTCAGTGACCCCTATCACAGAAGACCATGATGCTCATCACGAGTGTGTTAAAAAAAGAATAAAAAATTAATGAGGAAGCTTCAAGCGCACCCACCGGACAGCCAAGTACATTCAACGGCATTGGGTAAAGTCAAAAATAATCACAACGATTTCAGAAGAATTTCAGGCAAATAATTCTTTGCCAAGAATAAAAAGACCCATCACCAAAACGAACCATCCAAACGCAGGTTTTAATTTTTTTCCGGGTATAAATTTGGACAAATACGCACCACTAAGAATGCCTACAATAGCGAATGCAGAAAACGCCAGCATGAACTTGTAGTCAATTGAAAGCTCAGAGCCTAAATCTCCGGTAAATCCAATCAGTGATTTCATTGCGATAATCAATAGAGAAGTCCCCACTGCTTGTTTCATGGGCAAGCCTGCCAATAATACCAGAGCAGGAATAATAAGAAAACCTCCACCTGCACCTACCAATCCAGTTACCCCTCCTACAAGGATACCTTCCAAAAAAATCAATGGGTAGTTGTATTTAATTTGCGTCTCTTCGTTACCTGCTTTCTTAGTATCCCTAATCATAGCAACTGAGGCCAAAAGCATAAGCACGGCAAAAAGCAGCATTACAAACAGTGGCTTTGTAAGTGAAAAAGTGTCAATTGAAAATAAAATGTCAGGAATAATTGGCACAACAAATTTCCGTACCGAATAAACTGTTATGATGGAAGGGATCCCAAAAATTACAGCAGTTTTCAAATGGACATTTCCATTTTTAAGATGGCCAAAGGACCCTACCAGACTAGTAAGCCCTACCACAAATAATGAATAAGCAGTAGATGTAACAGGGTCTACTCCAAATAAGTAAACAAGTATAGGAACGGTAAGTATTGAACCACCACCTCCAATTAAGCCCAATGAAAGGCCCATAATGATGGCGGCTACATATCCTACTAACTCCATAAGTCAAATGTGAATACTGAAATGCAAAACTAATGAATCGTTGATCGGATCAACGTAACATTAGTCACACGGCTACCAGTACTGTAACCTTATTTCTGGAAAGCTTAACCTGATTATTTTTCTCCAATTGTTTTAATAAGCGAGAGACTACCTCTCTTGCCGTTCCTAACTCATCCGCCAATTGTTGGTGAGTCAGGATCAGCTCACTTGTTTTTAACATCTTCACTTTCTTTTTAAGCAAATCCCACAACCGATCGTCTACATGCTGGAAAACTACTGAATTGACTACATCTAGTAATTCTTCAAATCTCCTGTTATACAGTTGAAAAATAAATTCAAGCCAGGCGGGATTGTCTTTAATGAGTTCAAATGATTTATAAATAGGCAACATCAATACCTCTGCCTTTTCCTCCACGATAGCCTTTATTTTACTTGTTTGATTGCAAGTTGCTCCAAGGAAGGACATCACACAGCTTTCCCCAGGTTTGATGTAGTATAACAAAACCTCCTTACCATCTTCGTCTATCTTAAGCACTTTAATAGATCCGGAAAGTACAATCGGGACACTTTTGATGTAGTCATTTTCATCGATAATAACCGTTTCTGGTTCAAAAGTTTTTAATGTACCCTCTGAGATCAACCGATCTAAAAGCGGCTTGCTTATAAGTGTATTTTCTACTACAGTATTCATAGAGCGCAATTTATTGATTTTGAAACGGTAATGGTATATAAAAAATTCAGTCAGCTGTCTAATTCTCCACACTTTTAACACATCTAAATCCTGTATGGTTAAACCCGGAATCATCACTGGACTTCATCCTGCGGGCCACTCGATAGCCACTACAATAACTGTCATTACACAGAAAGGAACCTCCTCTTAACACATGTTTAGGAGTATAGGGCTCCATAGGATCAAAAGATTTCTCAGGCCCTTTTGGGTTCACAACCAACCCATCTTGCTTTGACTGTTCATATGAATTCACATGATACTTGTCACTGCACCATTCCCATACATTCCCTGCCATATCATACAAACCATATCCATTGGCTGGAAAAGACTTTACGGGTGAGGTTCCAAAATATCCATCCTTTTCAAGATTTTCGTAGGGGAAAAATCCCTGCCAGAAATTAGCCTTATCGTATGCGTCTTCTGCCTCACCATTTCCCCAAGGATATATTGCATTTTCTGATCCACCCATTGCAGCCCACTCCCATTCTGCCTCGGTAGGTAACCTTTTACCTGCCCATTTTGCATAGGCATTGGCATCTTCCCAACTCACATGTACTACAGGGTGATCCATCCTATTTTCAATATTGCTGCCAGGGCCTTCAGGATGTCGCCAATTGGCTCCAATAGTCCACACCCACCACACCGGATTTGACAAATCTACGGGTCCTTTAGTTGGTCTGAACAATAGCGACCCAGGGTTGAGTATTGAATCCGGAGGACGTGGAGTGTTGGGCGGCAATTGCAACTTCAACTCCTCCCAATCCACAGCACGCTCCGCAACAGTAGCATAATTTGTAGCCTCAACGAATGATACAAATTGCTGGTTAGTGACTTCTGTTTCATCCATATAAAATGAAGCTACACTCACCTCGTGCACTGGAAATTCATCAGCATACGCTTGCTCACTTTTACCTCCCATTTGAAACGAACCTTCAGGGATGAAAACCATCCCTTCTGGTATGGTCAGATTTTTATTTTCCGAAGGGCTGCAAGCAAAATGTGTAAATACAATGAATACAAGCAGTAAATGGGAACGGAATTTCCGATCAATTGCCCGCATTGCTCTACTAACAGTAAAAAATATTAACACCCTTGTCCACATTAGGTAATAAATGTACACTCTATAAGAAAAACAACCCATGAAAGTCAAATTTATCAAGATCACCCTTTGTATGCTGGCTCTGGCCTTTACCGCATTTGGCCAAAAACATGAAAACACATTAAGTTTTAATGAAGAGGATGGCTCACCCAAAGCATCGCTTTCTGATATTGATTGGATACAAGGACATTGGCGAGGCAAAGCTTTTGGAGGTATTACCGAAGAAATCTGGGCACCACCTTTGGGCAACTCTATGATGTGTGCCTTTAAGTTAGTAGTAGACAATCAGATTAAGTTTTATGAAATCACAACGATCACTGAAGAAGAGGGCACCCTTCTGTTAAGGCTCAAACACTTTCATAAAGACCTGAAAGGATGGGAAGAAAAAGATGTAACACAAGATTTTCGTTTGGTGAAAGTAACACCTGGTAAAGTTTACTTTGAAGGGTTCACCTTTGAGCGAATATCTGAAAATGAGATCAACATGTATGTGGTGATTGATAGCCAAGATGAAAAACCACTAGAAACCAAGTTTAACTATACCCGTGTAGCACTGAAATAACAATTGAATCTATAATTCTTAAATTTAAACTATGAAAAAATTTATGTTGCTAATTCGTGAAGACCTTCGCCTGCTCGAAAAAATGACGCAGGAGCAATCTGAAGCCGACATTCATAAAATGGTGGGCTGGGTAGAAGAAATCACACAATCAGGTAACTTCGTTCAGGGTGATCCATTGGAAAATGGAATGACCCTCGTTACCAAAGATGAAATAATTTCTGATGGGCCTTTTATTGAAGCCAAAGAAGCCATTAGCGGATTTACTATAATAAAAGCAGAGTCACTTCAACAAGCTTCAGAGATTGCTTCCTCATGTCCCCTCGTTCAGACTGGCCAAATAAAAATGGAAGTAAGACCCATAATGGAATTTTAAAACCATGACCTCAACAAGCTCTCTCGATCATCTTTACAAGCACCTATTTGCAAAGATGGTTGGGGGATTGGTAAAATCTGTAGGGATTAAAAATATATCCATTGCTGAAGACATCGTTCAGGAAACTTTTTTGGCAGCTCATCAACAATGGAATAAAGCGATACCGGATAAGCCACAGGCCTGGCTCTTCAAAGTCTGTAAAAATATAGCGCTAAAAAGTATCAAAAATGAAGAAACTCACAGCAGCATCGAGAAGGCCTTGCACATACAAGTAGAAGCCGATAACCAAGAGACAGATCCTGTCTTTGAGATGCTTCTTGCTTGCGCCCACCCGAGATTTTCACCCAAACAACAAGTGATCTTTGCCTTACGCTACAGCGCGGGATTTAAAGTGGATCAAATTGCCAATATTTTACTCTCAAAACCTGAGAGCATTACAAAGGTACTTCAAAGAATAAAACTCCTGATTAAAAGTGAAAACCTCAACTTTCTTCCAGGCCCACCTGATGAAGCCACCCAAAAGATTCTCCTCAATATTCTTTACTTGATGTTTAGTGAGGGTTACAAAACTTCTAGCGGAAAATCAATATTGAACACTGCTCTCTGTGAAGACGCACTTTCATTTATTCAGACCATAATTAAAAGTTCTGATTTATCAACCCCCGATGCCAAAGCGCTTTACGCATTAATGCTTTTTAACTTATCTCGTTTCGAGGCGAGATTTACAAAGGTGGGCGACCTGATTGATCTTGAACATCAAAACAGAGCCCACTGGAATAGTGAAATGATCAAAGTGGCATCACATTATCTTAACGAAGCAAGAACCAAACATCTTTCGAAATACCATATTGAAGCAACTATGGCTTACCTCCACTGCACTGCTGATTCATTTGAAAATACAGATTGGAGAAAGATCGTATCACTATATCAAAAGCTCCATCTCATCAACGAATCTCCCTTCATTCAACTCAATCTGGCTATCGCTAAATTCTATGCAGGAAACATGAGCGAAGCATTTTCTCAATTGAAAGAATTGGGTACAGTTACGTTTATTAATAATTACCACTTGTACCATGTTGCCTTGGGCAAAATCTTGGATAGAAAAAATGAAAGCGCGTTGGCCATCCAGCACTACCAAAAAGCAATCACTTTAACTGCTCATCAATCGGAAAAGAAATATATTCAAAATCTAATAGGGAAGTCGGGCTACTCCAACTGAGGATTGTCGGTCACCATTTTATCTAAAGTACTCCCTGCCAAAATGCGAAGCGTTTCATCACGAACTCCGATAAATGCTGTGCGAATACTGCACACCACTTCATCTTTACATTCATCACAGGGCTCATAATAATTCAAAGAGACACAAGGCAGCATGGCAATAGCACCATCCATCAGCCTGATTATTTCTATCAGATTGACGTCTTCAGGTCTTTTCAAAAGATAATAACCTCCTCCTTTGCCCTTTTTGCTTTGCAAAATTTTTGCCTTCCGCAGCTCTAACAGAATTGCTTCCAAAAATTTCTTCGGAATTCTCTCCCTATCGGCTATCTCCTGTATGTGTACAGGACCCTGCTGATATTTTCTGGCCAGATAAACCAGTGCATGAATCGCGTATTTACATTTTTTGGATAGCATAGTTTCAATATAAAGTTTTTACCAAGATTCTTTGCCCTCAACAAAAGAAATTACTCTTGTATGTACCAAAAGTGAAAAATTATGACACTCCAATTCATACTTAAAATATAGAACAGTTAAAATTCTATCTTTGTCCTGTCATACCTACTTAAAAAACTTTGACAGTATCAAAACCACTTAACGGAACGCTTTTCTCCTTCGGGCTCTTCATTATCATCTCTTTTGTGCTGGTGGGTATGAGTCTCATCGAATTCACTTCTGAACAGCACCCAGCTTGGTATACTTATCTCATACTTGTGGCACTTACTCCTCTTTCTCTATTCCTTGTCTATCGTATTTTTATTAATTATAAAGTCATCGAGTTGGGTAACGAAAAGATTACTATTCAATACCCAGTAAAAAATAACAGGAAGCACTATCCACTAGGTCGAGTCAGTCATTGGAGGGAATCAATTGTGAAAACAGGCAAAAACTCCACCTTTAAAGAGCTGGAAATCGTTTTTGATGATAATTTCAAATTGAATCTGGGGCTTAGGGAATACTCTAATTATCAAAAGGTGCAGTCCTATCTGACCAGGAAACTTGCAAAGAAAAAACAGCAGGGTTAACGCATTGGTAAAGTTTTAAATCCTTTATACTTTTGCCCCCTTGCCAAACGCGGCAAATTCCCTTCTTAACATAAAATGCCCAGGTGGTGAAATTGGTAGACACGCTACTTTGAGGGGGTAGTGCCGTTAAGGTGTGCTGGTTCGAATCCAGTTCTGGGCACTGATTCAAGGTTCAAAAATTTGAACCTTGAATTTTTAAATCAAGGCCGAAGTGGTGAAATTGGTAGACACGCACGTTTCAGAGGCGTGTGGCGTAAGCTGTGCGGGTTCGAGTCCCGCCTTCGGCACTCTGTATCCTTCCCCCTATACTTTTAGCTAATATACTTAAGCTTACTTCTACTTGATTTGCTAATGCGTCAAGTTGGACCAAGCCCACTTGCTATTCCCAGCTGACTCAAATTGCCTGATATACCTTGCAGCCAGTGAAAAAAACATCACAAAGAAAAGCACAACAGACAAAAAGAAGATATAGAACATAGCCGTTTTTCGTTTACATATTCAATTTGCAAAACTTGTCAGGTTGAAGTTTCGTAACCAACGGAAGCAGATAACAGAGGTAATATCTTTTCTCTTTTAGCAAAAAAAATATCCCGTCCAGAGGGGTAAAAACTACGTTAAAACCAATTTCTGGCATCTTATTAGCACATTCCCAGTATATTTAAATAAAGATACTTCATGATAAATCGAGTGATAAAGCCCCTCTTCTTTTCAATATTTTGGATTTTAGTCACCATTCCATCCTTTTCACAACAATTAAACGGGCCGATATCAAAAGACTGGTTTTTGAAAGATCCCGAAATAGACCGGGTGCAGGGTATAAGCGCTGAAAAGGCTTATCAGACGTTATTAAAGGATCAACCATCCAGAACTATCATTGTTGCTATAGTCGACTCTGGTGTTGATGTCGATCATGAAGACTTGAAGAATGTGATCTGGACCAATGAGGATGAAATTCCAGACAATGGAATTGATGATGACAAGAACGGTTATATCGATGACGTGCATGGATGGAATTTTATTGGAGGAAAAGACAGCAACGTCAATCAGGATACTGATGAATTTACCAGGGCCTATGTAAAACTCAAGAAGCAGTTTGAAGGTGTTGATGAGAAAAAAATTAATAAAAAAGAAAGGCCAGCCTACGAAGAGTACCTGAAAGCAAAACAAAGGTTTGAAAAATTAGTTGCTGAAAACAAAGAGCAGTATGAGCTCTATAATAACCTGTACCAAAACGTGAGTCTAAGTGTGGATACGCTCAAAGTACTCCTTATGACTGATTCTCTCACACAGGAGTTAGTGCAAAGTTTTCAATCGACTGAGCCCAATCTGCTTTTCGCAAAAGGTTTTGTCCTCAACATCTTTAGAAATATCGGTCCAGAAAACAGCATAGAAAAATTTGTTTCAGAACTTAAAGAGGCATCGGAACATTATCAGCAAATCGTAGAGTATGGCTACAACGAAAATTTTGATCCACGATCCATTGTCGGAGATAATTATAGTGATCCCTACGAAAAAGGATATGGCAACAATGATGTGAAAGGGCCTGATGCTATGCATGGCACCCATGTAGCGGGTATTATCGCAGCGGACAGAAAAAATAACATTGGTATAAAAGGCATTGCTGATAATGTAAAAATCATGTCAGTGAGAACGGTACCCAATGGAGACGAAAGAGACAAGGATGTTGCCAATGCTATTCTATATGCTGTTGACAATGGGGCACACATTATTAATATGAGTTTTGGAAAATCTACATCCCCAAGAAAAGAAGTGGTAGACAAGGCTGTAAAGTATGCTGAGCAAAAAGGGGTACTGCTCGTCCACGCTGCTGGTAATGACTCAGATGACATTGATATAAAGAGAGATTTTCCAACTCGATTTTATGCAGATGGATCAGAAGCCAAAAACTGGTTGGAAGTAGGCGCATCTTCATGGGGAGCCGACAGTGACTTTGTTGGAAGTTTCTCCAACTATGGCAAAAAGTCGGTTGATCTATTTGCTCCTGGTGTCGAGATTTACTCAACAGTTCCTGACAATAAATACAAGGACTTAAACGGCACCAGTATGGCAAGCCCTGTTACAGCCGGAGTGGTAGCTGTTATCATGTCGTATTTCCCTGAGTTTACTGTACTCGAGGTAAAAGAAATCATCCGTCAATCCACACGGAAATTCGATAATCTTAAAATCAGTACTCCAGGAGGGAAAGGAGAAATAGAATTTAGTCAAATAAGCAGTACTGGAGGATTGGTCAATCTCTATGAAGCAGTTAAGTTATCGCAAGAGCTAAAAGCCAAAAAATTAGTCAAGTAGTTTCGCTTTTAACCTTTTTTTAACAGGCCCATCAGCTTATGGTGATATAGCACCGTCTGCACAAAAAGTACACCACCGAAATTTACTTCTTTCCATTTTCAAGGTTGATTAACCATTAACTCATATCTATGAACAAGACATACACCGATGCAGGATTACTAATATTGAGGGTAGGCACAGGGCTCTTTATGGCATTCGGCCATGGTCTTGGAAAGATGCCCCCTTCCGAAGGATTCATTGGTGGCACTGAAAAACTTGGGTTCCCAATGCCTGTATTCTTTGCATGGATGGCCGGTTTATCAGAATTCATTGGTGGCTTATTAATAGCCCTTGGCCTATTTACTCGTCCGGCTGCCTTCTTCCTCGTTTGTACAATGGCAACTGCTGGCTTTATTCGACATGCTGATGATCCCTTCGGAACAAAAGAAAAAGCGCTACTGTATTTTACCCTTGGTATTTTCTTTTTGCTTTCAGGAGGTGGAAAATATGGAATAGGAAAACTATTTTTTAAATCCGGAAGAGTGAACGATTTAAGCTAATCGATAAAAATTCACATCACCTCCTCATTTGACATGAGGCCCTCCTTCTCAGTTGCAAAATCTTATCCATACACATAGGTAAGTGAAACCTTGTTGAGTTTTTATTTGTTAGCCCTATGTTGGAATCCGACTTATAAAATGCTATAATTTTGAACTATGAATCTCAAAGAATTTCATACCGATGATAAGCCTTTACAAGTGAAGAAAATATTTTCGCCTACTGAAGGTGTTAGTGTTATTGCAATAAAAGGTGACAGTCAACTAAAAGAACATAAAACAAACATACCCGCGTTGCTCGTTTGTGTTACCGGTGAAGTTGTTTTTGAAAATGAGGAAGGTGTTAAAGAAAAACTCTCATCTGGAGATTTTGTGGAAATTATACCAGACGTAAAGCACTGGTTAATTGCCAATAAAGACAGTAATCTGTTGCTCATAAAGTAGTAGGTAAGAATCAGATTATGAGTATTTCAATTTTAAGAGCTGGCTATCACGCCAATAATCGTTTAGGTAAAATGAATTTTAGTTTCGGCATCGAAACCTTACTGACAAATACTACAAGGGAGCATCACGATTGGGGAGGTATTACAAGACTAGGAATGAATGATTATTCTACTCATGAGCTTGATTCCGATAAAGGGCTACACGTTTCAAAATTGGATTACATCATGCGTAATGCTAGGTGGTAAAGTGATCAATGTCATGAAATATGAATCTTCAATGATTTAATTTTACCTCACAAATTAGATTCGGCAACGGATACACTTAAAGCAAAATAGCATGTTGGGAAAAATGAACAATAATCAAATCGTCAATGTACTTCAAAGTCAAGTAATTGGGCGACTTGCATGCCACGCTGACGAAAAACTATACCTAGTTCCCATCACCTATGCGTACAAAGACGGCTACATCTACTGCCATTCTAAAAATGGGATGAAAATTAATATGATGAATAAGAATCCAAAGGTATGCTTTGAGGTAGATCAGATTGAAAACATGAATAGCTGGCGGTGTGTCATCTTATGGGGAGAATATGAGAAGCTTGAGAGCGATGCCGCAAGAGAAGATGCCATGCAAATACTTAGTGACCGCCTTGGCCCCATTTCAACAGGCGAAACCGTTGTCCCCTATATTAGACAAGACGTACCCAGCTCTTTCCGAATAAAAATAATAGAACAAACGGGAAGGTTTGAAAAAGCGCAGCAGGTATCCTTATAACTACTGTTTATAAAATCTGATTATAACCAAAGACTGACATTATCCATGATAGAAATAGACCAAAAGTACAAATATCTTCTCCTTGAGGCTTTGGAAGAGTTGATGTACAAACTTTCATTGGAGCTGGAGAACCTTAAAGGAGGGCCACTTACAAAAGTCAGAAAGGAGCTTACCCAAAAGCAAAAAGAGATTGAAGCTTTACAGCATGTGATCTCCATTTCTCAAGCTTGATTTACCTCTCCAAGCGGATGGCCAAACCTAAGAATACAACACGGCAGAGATACCAAACAAAAAAGCACCCTTTTGAGGTGCTTTAGTATTGTTTTGTGATCCCGCTGGGGCTCGAACCCAGGACCCTAACATTAAAAGTGTTATGCTCTACCAGCTGAGCTACGGAATCTTTCCCCGAAATCTTGCTCTACCTCCTCCCGATCGATATCGGGACTATCGGAAGAGTTACGGAATCTTATCATTCTTGCCTAAATTTGAGGCTCCCCTGATTTGAGGGCACAAAGGTAACAGGTTATGAAAAATAAGCAAAAGGCGATTTCAAAAATTCTGACTCTTATTCTATTTCTTCTTGCCGCTCCGCTATGCGCTCAGACTTCTGAAGGGCTAATTAAAACAGCTGACTCCTTATTTACTGCTAAACGATACACACAATCGCTCGAACTTTACAAGGATGTGCTAAAGAAACACGAATACTCAGAATCCATGCTGCTCAAGATGGCCTTTATTCAGGAGGGATTAGGGCAAATTAGTGAGTCATTATACTATCTCAACCTCTACAATAAGGTATCAGACGATGAGTTGGCTTTGACGAAAATGGAAGAATTGGCCAAAAAACACCGACTACAAGGTTACTCAGCGAGTCAGTCGTGGCAGGTATCGCTCCTATTCAAAAAATATTATGACATTATTCTGAATGTATTGATGAGTATTGCCGTCCTATTGTTCACAATATTGATCTACCTGAATCGGAAGAAAAGAAATCCAATGCCAGTGGCCATATCTCTTTCTGTATTCCTGGCGCTATTATTTTTCCATGTCAACTTTAGTCAGAATACGAATACCGGGATTGTTCATTACAACTCAACTTACCTTATGAGTGGGCCATCTGCAGGTTCTTCAGTCGTTGAAATTATTGATGAGGGCCACTTGCTTGATATTCTGGACAGAAAAGACGTTTGGGTACACACCAAATGGATGAATCAGGATGTGTATGTAAAGGAAGATCAGATATTGGTTGTTGAACTCTAGGTCAATACCGTATAGATAGAGAACCTTTATACTCCCTATTTGAGTATTCAATTAGATAAAAATAGACACCAGCTGCTTCACCTTTCCCGAACCACTTAAAGTTTCTATCGATACTCTTAAAAACCTCCTTACCCCATCTGTTATAAATACGGATGGCTTGAAATTCAGAAATACAATTATCCAGTGGAAGGATATTTTCCACCTCATCTGTGGTTGTATTTTTGATTTCCATTGCATAATAATCGTTTACCCCATCATCATTAGGTGTAAAGTAGTTGATAGGCGTAAAGCCATTGTCCCCTCCTTCAATGTCTTTAATGTTAATATCCACAGCTACTGTATCTGCTTTCGCATTAAAACATCGATCATCCGAAACGCGGAAAGTAAAGGTGTAGTCATTCTCGTAAACTCCATTCTCAAATATGGAACAGTCCGGGTTCCAACTAAAAGTACTTGAAACTGACCCCTCACCTTCTGAAGCTTCAAAAATGTATCCATTAGGAGCTACATTTCCTTCCGCTTTAATCATTTCAAGTTTTATAAAATCCTTTGGCAAATTATCCGCATCCACTCCCTGCAATCCGAGTACAATTTGATTACCTCGCGTCATTTGGATTTGGTTATTAGTCCATGTTACCTCAGGGTTTAGATTGTTAATATTGATCAATGGTTTTGCATTAAGCGGTGGCAAAATCTTCACCTCCACCTCCACGGTGTCTGCTTGATAAATTTTACACTTATTTTGGCTGTCCACCACGGTAAACTGAAGATCAAAACTATCTAACGTATTCAGATCCAACTTATCGCAGTTTAAATCCCAATTGAACTGAGACTGGATGGATGAAAATCCTTCGGCTTTTGTAAACGATACTCCCAGCCCCCGCAACGAATCGGCACTCAATTGATTACTTCCTATCAAGTCCAGCACCAAATGATCAGTGGCATCTGGATCATTACCCGAAACATTAAATGATAATTTTTCAAAAATCCTTTTTTGAACACCCAAAACGACACGCTCATTGGGTGAAGAAGTAAGGTTGGTATCTATGATAGGGGGTCCGTTGTTGGGCAAGATTACCGTAAAATTATATTCTAACTGAATGGGTTCATTTAAATCACATTCATCCAGGTCATCCACCTGAATAGTGACCTTGAAGGTAGTTCTATTGGTAAAGTCATAAATATCACAAAACGCATCCCAGTCGAGTTTACCTTTTACGTATCCTGGGCTTTCGTCTATTACAGTATATGTAATTCCAGCGTCAGCCATCACAAAGCCATCCGTAAGTACCGATACTAACAACTCGTCACCTTCGTCATCAAAGACCTCAAACTCCAATTGTCCAATTGGAACCGGGGAAGGCATATCTTTTGTACTGTTTCCCTCAATCAATGTAATTATACTAGGAGCTGAATCATCAAAATAAGGATCAGTATTAAGAGGTGGTTCAATATTGACAGTCACTTTTAGCGTATCCAATAGCGGGAGACTACAGGCATCATCCATAGCTATAATTCCAATTTCGTTGGGGCCGCCAAGAAAGAATGGACAAACCGGAAAACAAACAGTAAAATCTTTTGTGCTTCCACTGATTAAAGTAGCGGATACTTCAGCAGGAAAGATCTCAGTTATGTTTTTATTGTTAAAATTCAATCCCACGGCTCGGATACGAATGTTCTCTGTAAAATTATCAGTGAGTTTTTGAGAGTCTGCATCAGACACCGTTACGATGATGCAACGATCCTGTCCAATATCTGCTGCTGTCAGCGTTACATTGGTTGGTCCGGTAATTTGTGGTGGCACGGCATCAGCACATCCATCTACGACCAACATCTGAAAATCCCTTCTCGAAATGCCAATCAATTCCTTATTCCTGTACTCTTCGATTTTAACAGCAAACACAAATAGGCCCTGAATAAGGGGTGTTGCAGTCAGCAACCCCTCTTTACTAATTCTAAGATCAGGATTACCACCAATTACCTGATCAACATCAAATCCCGGTCTCCACTGAACCAAAGGATATGGTTTTGGTAAAATGGCAGGTAAGGCTACAGCCTGATGAGTGTTTAATGGTGTTGCCAAAGTATACACCAGCGAATCTCCATCATCATCAACTCCCGCGAAATCAACATAATAAGGTTTGCCAGGACAAGCATAATCGTTAAGTGGAGGAAACAATCGGGGAGAAGAATTGATAAAAGGCTGTCCATCTTTTACAACAGGAGGAAACTCCAATAAAAAAGTTTGTCCCGCAGAAATGCCTCCATTCTGTGGAGTCGGGTCTTCACTAAAGATATTGGTAATGGTATAGTTTCTACAACATCTTTCCCACGCCACATAATAGCCCTCTGGCTCATTAAATAAAGCAGGATCTAAATTAAGTGTTGTGGTATAAATGAGTTTATCAGTCTGTATTTCTCCATTTGAACATTCTGGTTGCGTATAGCCTACACTACTCTCATTACTCAATTGTAAGACCACACTTGATATAAAAGTATTTGTGCTTTTTCTAAAAATAGAAACTGATGCAGTTTGATCCTTTGCCCCAGCGGCTCCATTAATCTTATCAAAATAGATGATGAGATTTAATCTATAAGTAGATCCACCAATATGGAGCAACTCAAACTCACCACCTACAATATGAGATGCACCGGCCTGAAGGCCACATAGGCACAATAAAACAATAAAAAATCTCCTCATAGTAGGTACTAAATCGAAATATAAGGATTGTACTAGCGGCAAGAAACCCCCATAATAGTGTATTTTGATATATTCGGGATACTTGCGATTTCATAGTATTTTCGCGCTCATATGAAGAAAGGGGACTTACTGGAAAACTTGTATATAGAAACCATGGCAGCGGAAGGAAAATGCGTTGCCAAAATAGACGGGCTTGTTATATTTCTAAAAGGAGGTGCTCCGGGAGACGTAGTAGAGGCAACCATTACACGTAAGAAAAAAAGCTTCATTGAAGCTCGAGTAACTAAAGTGGTCAAAGAATCCGAGCAACGCGTTCAATCCTTTTGTTCTCATTTTGGCACATGTGGCGGGTGCACCTGGCAACACATCAACTACAAAACACAATTATTCTATAAGCAAAAACAGGTTCAGGATAATTTGGAACGAATTGGCGGGCTTAATCTCCCTCCGATACAACCTATACTTGGGTCCTCAAAAATCAAACTATACCGCAACAAGCTCGACTATACCTTCACCCACAGTGAATGGCTTACCTGGGACGTTTTACAAAGTGATAAAATAAAAGGGCCAGCTCTTGGTTTTCACATTCCAAGAATGTTTGATAAAGTGTTTGATGTAAAAGAGTGCCATCTTCAACCTGAACCATCCAATGGCATTCGACTCGCATTAAAAGAGACAGCACTTAAAATGAATATCCCCTTCTTTGATTTAAGAAGTCAGGAAGGTTTTTTGAGAACGGTGACGATACGCACTTCCACTTCAGGTGAAACAATGGTTATCCTGCAGGTAACTAAAAATAAAATGGAGTGGATAGAACCCCTCCTTCAGATGTTGGCGGATAAGTATCCTCAACTTACCTCTATCAACTACGTCATCAACAGTAAAAGAAACGACACCTTCCATGATCTTGAGATCATCACCTGGAAGGGCAACCCTTACATAACAGAAC
The DNA here is from genome assembly GCA_040216665.1 of Cyclobacteriaceae bacterium. Classification (GTDB taxonomy): domain Bacteria; phylum Bacteroidota; class Bacteroidia; order Cytophagales; family Cyclobacteriaceae; genus ELB16-189. Next base: position 91,351 of record JAVJOQ010000024.1, read on the forward strand.
AAATGCCTCTACCTCCTGTGAAGCTTCGTCAGGCGGGCGAAACCAATGGCGAAGGAACGCTACAGTTTAGGGTAGGGCCAAAGTCATTTTACCAAACCAATTCTGATCAGGCCCATGAATTGTATAAAGTAGTATGGCAGTTGGCCAAATTGAAAGGAGACGAACTTGTTTATGACCTATACACGGGTACTGGTACTATTGCCAATTTTGTTGCCGGGGATGCAAAAAAAGTAATTGGACTAGAGTATGTAGCCGATGCCATTGAAGATGCAAAGGTAAATTCACAAATTAACGAAATCACCAACACAGAATTCTTTGCGGGAGACATTAAAGACCTGCTCGATGATTCCTTTTTAAATACGCATGGCCGGCCGGATGTTATTATTACTGATCCACCCAGGGCAGGCATGCATGAAGATGTGTGCAAAATGATTTTGAAAGCGGAACCGCAACGCATTGTTTATGTTAGCTGTAATCCAGCCACCCAGGCCCGGGATTTAAAAATCCTTTCAGAGAAATACAAGATCGGTGCCATCCAGCCCGTAGACATGTTTCCGCATACGATGCATGTGGAGAATGTGGTGAGTCTTACTTTAATCGGTAATCAGTAATGCCCATTTACCGATTACCAAATTCCACAAACTCTTTCGTCTGTTCGATTCTCTTACTTACCATCGGCAATTTTTTCATGTACTCCACTTCTATTGAAGCAATTCCAAAATCCTCTACCACCTTTCCCCGCATTCCATAAAAACCACGTCCCCTAAATGGATACATTTTTGTAACATTCGGAAAATGAACGGTATCAAACACCTCTCCATCTTTATCATAGAAAGTACCGAAGTGCATGGGGTCTCCTTTTAGAGTACTGGTGTTTTTGGTGGTCACCACATAACCTACAATTGTCACTGTCTTCCCGATTTTTTGCATCAGCTCTTTTGCTACCGTATCTCCACGCTTTGGCGTCTCCAACAATAAGAACGGGTCACACAGCGGAAACCCCAACAACTCTATTTCATCAAATGCATCTTCCAGTGGTTGCCGATTTAACTTTGGCAGTGGGTATTCTTTAAGCTCGGTATCAAACAAAGATGTGGACTGCGCTTTCTTTTTGTTTGCATTTTGGTTACTCAAATAAAGCATAGCCTCCCATAGCAGTCGTTGCTTGGATTTATTGGTGAATCGAAAAGCCCCCAACCTGATAAGAATCCTGACTTGTTCTAGACCTGCCGGTATTCTTTTTAAAAAATTATCAAAGCTGGTGTACTCCCCATGGCGTTGCCTTTCCTCCGGTATCAGTTTAGCAATCTTATTCTCCAAACTCTTCAGATGAATGAATCCTATAAAAATTTCATCACCATATATAGTAGTGAGATGATCACTTCGATTCACACAGGGCGCATTGATCTTTGCCCCGCTCATACGCGCCTCATGAAAATAAAATTCGGTGCGATAAAAGCCTCCAAAATTATTAATTACACCCACCATAAACTCCAGTGGGTAATGTGCTTTTAAAAACAAACTCTGATAACTCTCCACTGCATAGCTGGCAGAGTGTCCTTTTGAAAAAGAATAACCTGAAAAACTTTCTATCTCATACCAAACCCGATCAATAACATGCTGTTCATATCCCAATTTTTTACAATTAGTAAAAAAACTATCCTCCACCCGCTGAAACTCCTCTCGCGAACGAAACTTTCCCGACATCCCTCTGCGCAACACATCTGCTTCTGTCAATGTCATGTTGGCAAAATGATGCGCCACTTTGATTACATCTTCCTGATATACCATTACCCCGTAAGTTTCCTTCATGAGTTTATCTATCTTCTCATGAATAGCCTCATACTTACCGCCATTACTCACCAAATGAAACCGCTCGATATAGGCGCGCATCATCCCCGATCGTGCCACACCAGGCCGGATGATAGAACTTGCTGCTACGAGTGTGAGGTAATCTTCACACCTTAACTTACCTAACAACATGCGCATGGCGGGCGACTCCACATAAAAACAACCCATCGCCTTACTGTCGCGCAATAGTTTTTTTATCTTTTCATCTTTCTTAAAATCATGAAACCGATGAATGTTCACATCTATCCCTCTGTTCCTTTTCACGTGCTTTACCGTTTCTTTCAGGTGACCCAATCCGCGCTGACTCAAAATATCAAACTTAAAAATGCCCATGTCTTCGGCATTGTGCATTTCAAAATGAGATACCGGATAACCCTTTGGAGGAAACTGGATAGCCGTATACGCATAGATGGGCTTCTCCGTAATCAATACCCCTCCGGCATGAATGGAAATATTGGCGGGCAAATCCTTTATATACTCTGCATACTTAAAGATCAATTCCGTAATATGATCCCGGTTTTTGTGCCGGTCCGGTTCTTCTACGATGGCATCAATCTCTTCTTTGGGTAAACCAAAAACCTTTCCCAACTCACGCAACACCGATCGCTTTTGGTAAGTCACATGCGTTCCCAACAAACAAACATGATCGCTGCCATACCTGGAGAAAATGTAATCATAAATCGCATCCCTGTTGTCCCATGAAAAATCAATATCAAAGTCGGGTGGCGTAGTGCGTTCAGAATTCAAGAACCGCTCAAAGTATAAATCCAATTCAATCGGATCCACATTAGTAATCTCCAGACAATAAGCCACCACACTATTAGCGCCACTGCCACGTCCCACGTAATCAAAACCCTCTCGTCTGGCAAACTGCAACAGGTCGTAAGCGATAAGGTAGTAAGCGCAAAACCCCTTACCCTTAATAATATTAAGTTCTCTTTGAAACCGCTCTCGCAAATCCGGCTTACTCACATCGTATCGGTTACTAAACCCTTCCCACGCTTTGGTGACCAATAAATCCCAATCGCCTTCTTCACTTCCTGTTAATGTTTTTTTATTCTTATCCGTTTTCAGTTCAAAGTCAATGAAGCACCTATTCATCAACTGTTGTGTGTTCTCTATCAAGTCCGGGTAATCAGAAAACATCTCTGCCAGCTTTTCTTCCGGCATCATAATTTCATTGGGCAATGCTTGTTGCTCCTCCGCCAATTTGCTAAGCAGTGTGTTTTTATCAATAGACCGCAGTAAACGGTGAACGTTAAAATGAATTTTATTGGCAAAAGTGACGGGGTGATGAACTACAAATTTTGCTGTGTACATTTTGTACGATTGATAAAACCTTAGGTGATTGATTTGATGAATACGAACGCCCAAAAATTCATTTGGACGAAGAAGATCAGGCTCTAATGTCCCGAAAGGGTAGATCACAAAAACGTTTTCGAATACAGGAGCACGATTGGGTAAGGTTTTATTATTGAGATTATGATAAGATAAAAACCTGTTGATCTCCTCAAACCCATCGTTGTTCTGTGCAATAGCAATGAAGAGCAGTTGATCCTCATTTCTGAACTCTACACCCACAGCGATTTCCAATTCGTATGCTTCTTTTCCAAAAGCAGTGAGGTTGCTCCCGTTGACAGGAGCCTTCTCTGCACAAAGCCTCAACATCTCTATGTATGAAGCGGTGTTGTTGATCTCCGTAAGAATCAGTTTGTGTACACCACATCGCTTGGCTTCATTAAAAAGATCCTCCACCTGTAAGGTGCCGTATTTAAAACTGAAAGCCGTATGGCAATTGAGATACATATTGATTAGCTGATGTGATGATTTTTTGATTGGATAATGTGTTGATTAGTTCATTCACTAAATCGTCAATCAACTCATTACCACATCATCAGATTATTATCCTTTGAACGCATTCATTTCCATCCGCACTCGTTTGCTCACATTCAGTGTAGTGGCGCGTACTAATTTGTCCACTCCGTGCTTATGCTTCATACGATCCATGGCTTCATAAAGACTGATGCTTTCTTCCGTATCATCAAACAAACTGATCTGATGATTACCATGCACCAAACTGCTCAGTCGAACGCCCACCAATCGAATGAGCATTCTTCTGTTATAAAGTCGCTGGAACAATTCCAACACAACCCGAAGCAGCACATGATCAGAAGAAGTATAAGGAATGTGCACCTGTTTAGTCTCTGTATCAAAATTGGCATAACGAATTTTTACCGTTATACACGATGTGAGTTTCTTTTGCTCCCGAAGAGTAAACGCCACCTTTTCAATCATGGCGATTAAAATGGATTTGATCCCTTTCACATCAATGGAGTCCTGATCAAAAGTACTTTCAGTGGAAATTGATTTTTGCTCGCTGTAGGAAACAATGGGTGAGTTGTCAATACCATGCGCTTTGTTCCAGAGACTGATGCCATTCTTACCAAACGCGCTTACCAAAAATTTCAATGGCATCTCCCGCAAAGTGGCCACCTTTCGCACGCCCATGTCATAAAGGAAAGAAGCGGTCTGTTTTCCTATCATAGGAATTTTTTCCACCGACAAAGGCGCCAAAAAATCTTTCTCTTCTCCTGCCAAAATATGTTTCTCTGCATTGGGCTTAAACTCTCCCGTTGCGACTTTAGACACCAACTTATTGACCGACATCCCCATAGAGATAGGAAGACCGCTATCCTTTATTACTTTCTTGCGCAACTCCACCGCCCACTTAAAAGCTCCGAAGTAACGGTCCATGCCTGAGGCATCGATATAAAACTCATCGATGGAAGCTTTCTCAAAAGCAGGAGCAGAATCGGCAATGATTTCAGTAACCAGATGAGAGTGCTTGCTGTAAGCCTCCATATCCCCTGAGATTACCTTGGCATCTGGGCACAGCTGCAAGGCCAGATACATGGGCATGGCAGAGTGCACACCAAATGTTCTGGCTTCATAACTACAGGCTGCCACCACCCCGCGCCTATTGCTACCTCCTATTATTAAAGGTCTATTTTTGAGCTCCTTGTGCAGTTTGCATTCTACTGCCACAAAGAAGGCATCCAAATCCATGTGTATGACGTTGCGGGTATTCATTAAGCAATAATACTAAATATTTTAGTATTTACTAATTGTGGACTTTTTTCATATAAAATACTGTATACCAGTTGTTTAACTTCAAAAACTACTCAGAAAAAGCGTTTTATAATGTCCAAATAATTAAAATATCTTTCATCAAGGAGTACCCTTAAAATGATCGAACTGTTACTCCAAATTCTGGGCATTTGATTTCAAATTGGGTAAAATCATCTATGAAAATTCCTATAAAAGCCCCTGATCAATAGATCATACCTAACGTTTGTTATCCATTCTGTTTAAACTTTTTTCCCATCATTTGTTGAATCCCAGGAAAAAAATATCCAACCTTGTATCACAGCACAAGCAAAAAGTGAAGATGAATACAACGCAGCGATACGAAATAACTAACTCCCTGATCAATTCGATCACGGGTATGCTTGTCATTATTAGCGTCATTATTCTTCGAAAACCGGGGTGGTGATACTATTATTTTAAACTGAATAATAAACCGCCCCGAGAAATTGGGGCGGTTTTGTTTTATATGGGTTTTAACAAACTAACGATTGTTCTAAAGTATGTACTACACTAATGACACGACACTTTTCCTGGATGGAAAATTCGTAAAGGCAGCAGACGCAAAGACCGACCTCTTCAGTCAAACACTTCACTATGGTTATGGCGTGTTCGAAGGAATACGCGCTTACCAAACTGTAAACGGAGTAAAAGTTTTCAAAGCCCATGAGCACTATGAGCGATTGCTCCGCAGTGCATCACTCATGGGCATACCTCTTCACTACAATGCTGAAGAACTTACTCAAGCTACTTACGAAGTATTGGCCAGAAATAATCAAACCAATGCCTACATACGTCCGTTGGTTTTTTGCAGCCCTAACATGGCACTCACCAGCCCCAATGATGTTTCATTAATGATTGCCACATGGGAGTGGGGAAAATATCTGGGTAATCAACTTTTAAATATTTGCATCTCATCCTATCAAAGACCTAATCCAAAATCATTCAAGATTGAAGCAAAGGCCTGTGGTCATTATGTGAATTCAATTCTGGCTACCACTGAAGCCAAACAACGTGGCTTTGATGAGGGGCTTCTTCTCGACATTGAAGGTTTTGTAGCTGAAGGTCCTGGCGCCAATTTCTTTTATGAGAAAGATGGAGTGCTCTACACTCCGCCTAAAGGAAATATTCTTCCGGGCATTACACGTCAAACGGTGTTGGAAATTTGTCGTGAGTTGGATTTGAAGGTTGTTGAAAAGCTTTTCAAACCTGAAGACCTATTCGAAGCAGACAGTGCTTTTTTCTGTGGCACAGCTGCGGAAGTAATCGGAATCGATTCCATCGAAGGACAACAATTCAGCAAGCCATGGAAAGAATCCATGGGAGCTACTATTCAAGAAGCGTACCGTTGCCTCGTTTTAGATAAGAGTTACAGTTATGTAATCGTATGATAATTAAAAAATCAAAGTTTGAAATTAAAATTAATCTACGCTACAAACTTTGAAACTTGAATATTGAATTAAGATGGAACTCAACAAATACAGTAAAACGATTACCCAAGACAGTACACTGCCTGCTGCACAGGCCATGTTGTATGGTATCGGTTTAACTGAGCACGATTTAAAAAAAGCACAGGTAGGAATAGTAAGCACTGGCTTTGATGGCAATACCTGTAACATGCACCTCAATGCTTTGGCACAAGAGGTGAAGCAGGCCGTGTGGGATCAGGAATTGGTAGGATTAGTTTTTCATACCATCGGAGTGAGTGATGGTATTTCTAATGGCACCGAAGGCATGCGATACTCTCTGGTAAGTCGTGAAGTAATTGCCGACTCTATTGAAACCGTTTGCAATGCACAATATTATGATGGGTTGATTGCAGTTGTAGGTTGTGATAAAAACATGCCCGGTTCTTTGATTGCCATGGGCAGATTAAATCGTCCTGCAATCATGGTCTATGGAGGAACAATTGCCGGAGGACACTGGAAAGGAAAATCACTCAACATCGTTTCAGCATTTGAAGCGTTGGGCGAGAAGATGGCCAACAAACTTTCAGATGAAGATTACAAAGGAATCATTCAAAACTCTTGTCCGGGAGCTGGAGCATGCGGTGGCATGTATACGGCCAATACCATGGCCTCTGCTATTGAAGCTTTGGGTATGGCACTTCCTTATTCTTCCTCCAACCCTGCTTTGAGCAAAGAAAAGTCTGCAGAATGTAAAACTGCGAGTGAGGCCATTCATTTCCTTTTGGAAAAAGACATCAAGCCACGCGACATCATGACGATGAAGGCTTTTGAAAATGCCATTACCCTCGTAATGGCTTTAGGTGGATCCACCAATGCGGTGTTGCATTTAATCGCCATGTCGAGATCAGTAGGCCTGAAAGTAAATCAAGAAGATTTTCAAAGACTCTCTGACAGCACACCATTGATAGCCGACCTGAAGCCAAGTGGAAAGTATTTGATGGAAGACTTACATAAGATAGGTGGCACACCATTGGTAATGAAATATCTTCTGGACAAGGATTTGCTTCATGGAGATTGTCTGACCGTTACTGGTAAAACCATTGCCGAGAACTTAAAAGGTGTAGCATCCATCGATTTTGAAAAACAAGACATCATTGTACCAATTGAAAAACCAATCAAAAAATCAGGGCACCTGCAAATCCTTTATGGTAATCTGGCGGAAAAAGGATCAGTCGCTAAGATCACAGGCAAGGAAGGAGAAAAATTTAAAGGCAAAGCCCGCGTCTTCAATGGCGAGTTTGAATTGATCAAGGGCATTACTTCAGGAAAAGTAAAAGAAGGGGATGTAGTGGTCATCCGTTACGTGGGGCCTAAAGGAGCTCCGGGTATGCCTGAAATGCTAAAACCAACCAGTGCTATTATGGGTGCAGGTCTCGGAAAAAATGTAGCGCTCATTACCGATGGAAGGTTCTCAGGTGGAACACACGGCTTTGTGGTAGGTCACATTACCCCTGAAGCATTTGACGGAGGTTTACTCGCTTTGGTAGAAGATGGTGATTGGATTGAAATCGATGTAAGCAAACATCAACTGAACTTGTTGGTGGATGAAAAAACACTGGTGATCCGGAAGTCAACTTTCAAAACACCAGAGCTAAGAGTTAAAAATGGTGTGCTTTATAAATATGCGAAACAAGTAAAAACTGCTGCAGATGGATGCGTTACTGACGAAGACTGAGGAGAAAGATCAAACATCAACTCAACTAAAAATTTCAGGCTCTGAAGCTTTGCTTCAATGTCTTGTTGCCGAAGGCGTCACCACATTATTTGGCTACCCTGGTGGAGCCATCATGCCAGTGTACGATGCATTGTATGGATACACTGATCAACTCAACCACATTCTCGTTCGCCATGAGCAAGGAGCTGTTCATGCAGCACAAGGTTATGCAAGAGTTTCTGGCGAAGTGGGTGTAGCGCTCGCTACTTCAGGGCCGGGAGCAACCAATCTTGTAACTGGTTTAGCAGATGCATTAATTGATTCGACTCCAATTGTTTGTATCACTGGTCAAGTGTTCGCTCACTTGTTGGGTACAGATGCGTTTCAGGAAATAGACGTGGTCAACACCACTAATCCTGTAACCAAGTGGAACGTGCAAATCACAGAGGCCAAGGATATTGCCGAGGCAGTAGCCAAAGCTTTTTACATAGCGCGCTCCGGCAGACCCGGCCCCGTTTTGATCGACATTACCAAGAACGCTCAAAACGAATTGCTTGAGGAATTTGAGTATAAGAAATGTGAGCAGGTAAGAACGTACAAACCCAAACCAGTTTTACAACTTCAGCAGGTTGAAGAAGCTGCTGAACTCATCAACAGCGCAAAGAAGCCTTATCTTTTAGTAGGACAAGGCGTGTTGCTTTCAGGAGCAACTGAAGAGTTATTGGCTTTCTCTCAAAAAACCGGGATACCAGTTGCCAGCACTTTACTTGGGCTGGGTGCTTTTCCTACAGATCATCCTAATTATGTTGGGTTTCTTGGCATGCATGGCAACTACGGTCCTAATGTGAATACCAATGAATGTGATGTCTTGATTGCCGTAGGCATGCGGTTCGATGATCGCGTTACCGGAAACGTAGCCAAGTATGCTACTCAGGCTAAAGTGGTGCACGTGGAAATTGATAGAGCTGAAATTAATAAAATTATTAAAGCAGATGTTGCTGTACATGCCGATGCCAAAGAAGCATTAGCGGAGTTAACAAAATTTTGCAATACCGGAAATCACAGCTCATGGATTCAAAGTTTTGAAACGCTTAATCGCAAAGAACATGAAATAGTAACTAAAAGAGAGTTTGCCCCAACTGGGGAATTAAAAATGGCGGAGGTAGTAAACCATCTTTCTCTATTGACCAATGGAAAAGCCATCGTGGTAACTGATGTGGGACAGCATCAAATGATTGCTGCGCGCTACTATTCCTATAAAAATCCCAGAACCCATGTTACCTCAGGTGGAGCGGGGACCATGGGGTTTGCTTTACCCGCAGCTATCGGTGCCCAATTAGCAAAACCTCATCAACAAGTTGTTGCAGTAATTGGTGATGGAGGATTTCAAATGACACCTCAGGAGTTGGGAACCATTATGCAATATCATATTCCTGTAAAAGTAATTGTTCTCAACAACAGTTTCCTGGGGATGGTACGCCAGTGGCAAGAGTTATTTCATCAGAAACGATACTCCTCCACAGAAATGACCAATCCAGATTTTATCAAATTGGCACAAGCCTACGATATACCAGCAAAGAAAGTAAGCCAGCGCGATGAACTTATTCCCGGATTAAAAGAAATGTTGGAATCTAAAACTGCCTATTTCTTGGAAGTAGTGGTCGGCAAAGAGGACAATGTATTCCCTATGATTCCTACTGGTGCCGCAGTATCTGATGTTTTGCTAGAAAAGAGTTGACCTATAATCATATTAACACATGAAACAAGATTATACCATTGAGCTATCAGCTGAAAATAATTTTTCAATTCTCAACAGAATTGTCAACGTGCTTAACCGTAGGCGCGTGCGCATCAAAAAATTAATTGCCCATGAAATCATTGAAGATTTTCACAAAGGCGGTGCGCTACTGCTGATCTACACCACCCCGGAAATGGTGGAAAAAGTAAAACATCAATTAGAAAAATTAATTGAAGTCGATTATGCTAATTACTACCCGGGTAGTAATGTATTCAATGAAATAAATGATAGGAACAATAAAGAAGTAGTATTTAGTTAAATAAATAGAAACAACATTTTTTAAAAAAGATAAAATTATGGCACAGATTAATTTTGCAGGAACATTGGAAGAGGTCGTTACACGTGAAGAGTTTCCAATGGAAAAAGCACTTGATGTATTGAGCAATGAAACCATTGCAATTATTGGATACGGTGTACAGGGGCCAGCTCAGGCGCTAAACCTACGCGATAACGGATTCAATGTAATTGTTGGCCAAAGAAAAGGATCCAAAACATGGGACAAGGCTGTGGCTCACGGTTGGATTCCTGGAGAAACTCTTTTCGAAATAGAAGAGGCAGTGAAACGAGGAACTGTTATTGAGTATCTCCTGTCTGATGCAGGTCAAATTGCTTTATGGTCAACAGTAAAACCTCACCTGACTGCCGGAAAAACATTGTACTTCTCTCATGGTTTTGGAATTACCTTTAAAGAAAAAACTGGAATTGTTCCACCTGCGGATATCGATGTAGTATTAGCAGCACCAAAAGGCTCCGGAACTTCAGTAAGGAGACTATTTCAACAAGGAAAAGGTATCAACTCCAGCTACGCTGTTTTTCAGGATGCCACAGGCAATGCGGAAGAAAAAGCCATTGCATTAGGAATAGGAGTTGGATCTGGTTATTTGTTCAAGACAGATTTTAAAAAAGAAGTGTACTCCGACTTAACAGGAGAGCGTGGCACACTCATGGGAGCTATTGCCGGAATATTTGAAGCACAATTCGAAGTGTTGCGATCCAAAGGACACTCACCTTCTGAAGCATTTAATGAAACAGTAGAAGAGCTTACGCAAAGTCTTATGCCACTTGTTGCAGAAAATGGAATGGATTGGATGTATGCCAATTGTTCCACAACCGCTCAACGAGGTGCATTAGATTGGAAGAAAAAATTCAAAGCGGCAACACTACCTGTGTTTAAAGAATTGTACGACAGTGTAGAAAGTGGCGCAGAAGCACAACGCACTATTGACAAGTGCAGCCAACCCGACTACCGCGAAAAACTTTCAGAGGAATTGAAGGAATTACGTGAAAGTGAGTTGTGGCAGGCAGGTGCTGCTGTGCGTAAGTTGAGGCCAGAGAAAGCTACTGTAGAAGCAAGTATGATAGACTAAAATTAGTTGACAGTTGACAAGATGTTCGTTGTCAACTGCAAAATTGTCAATTCCATTCAGAATGATTAAAACAAAATCAAAGTATTTAGATATCGACTTAGCTTCGGTAGTGCTACAAAAGGTAGCAATCAAAACTCCTCTGCAGTACCATCGCAAGCTGTCCGAAAAATTGGGATGTGATCTGTACTTGAAACGGGAAGATTTGCAGACTGTACGGTCTTATAAAATTCGAGGAGCCTATAATCTCCTCCAGAGTCTTTCAGCTAACCAACGAAAGAACGGTGTTGTTTGTGCCAGTGCGGGAAATCACGCGCAGGGAGTTGCTTTTTCATGTCGTGAATTGAATATTCAAGGGGTAATCTATATGCCCGCCATCACTCCCAAACAAAAAATCAATCAAGTGAGAATGTTTGGTGGAGAAAATGTGGAGATCATTTTGATTGGCGATACTTTCGATGAGTGCCAATACCATGCATTGCTACACGCTAAGAACCATAAGATGGAGTTCATTCCTCCCTTTGATCATTTAAAAATAATTGAAGGACAAGGAACAGTAGCCAAAGAAATTTTGGCCGACCAACCTAATATCGATTTTATTTTTATTCCTGTTGGTGGTGGTGGCCTATGTGCAGGGGTCTCTAGTTATTTAAAAACATTTTCTCCTAAAACAAAAATCATCGGAGTAGAACCACAGGGTGCTCCCTCGATGACCGAGGCATTAAAAGCGGGCAAGCCTGTTGTGCTTGACAAGATTCAGAATTTTGTAGATGGTGCATCAGTGAAGAAAGTAGGTGACATCACTTTTGAATTTTGTAAAGACGCTATCAGTGAAATGCTTTTAGTCCCTGAGGGGAAAGTAAGCTCAACTATTCTCCAACTTTATACCGAGGATGCCATTGTAGCCGAACCTGCTGGAGCGCTTTCCATTGCGGCACTGGAGCAGTTAGCAGATCATCTACGTGGGAAAACCGTTGTTTGCGTGATCAGTGGAGGAAATAACGATATCGATCGCATGCAGGAGATCAAAGAACGATCACTGCTGCATGAAGGATTAAAACATTATTTTATTGTGCGCTTTGCTCAGCGACCCGGAGCGCTTAAAGAATTTGTAAATCATATCCTTGGCCTGGATGACGATATCGTTCGATTTGAATTTATCCAAAAACATAACAAAGAAACAGGACCTGCTTTGATCGGAATTGAAGTGAGGAATGAAACCGACTTCCATTTGTTGGTAAGTCGTATGAATTCAGAAAAAATCAACTATACACTCATCAATCAAAACGAAAATTTGTTTGAGTATTTGGTGTAGTGGCCCTGAGAAGTTTTAAATTAGCTTCTCACCTACTCCATCGACAATGAAAAAATCTGTTCTTTCCCTGCTCTTCTTGTGTCTGGTATCAGGACTGTATGCACAAAAGAAAATTAAAATATTAATCTCCGTGGACATGGAAGGGCTTGCTGGAGTCGTTACCGAACAGCAACTGGGTCCTTCAGGATTTGAGTACGGTCGTTTTCGTGAATTCATGACCAACGAGGCATTGGCTGCTATTGAAGGCGCCAAGCAATCGGGTGCCACAGAAATTGTAGTGGTAGATGCACATGGCAATGGACAAAATTTATTAATTGAAAAATTACCCAACGATGTCAAGCTGATCCGCTCCTGGCCAAGGAAAAACCATATGGTAAGCGGAATCGATGACACATTCGATGGAGTAATGCTAATTGGCTACCATTCTTCCACCACCAACATGGAGGGGGTAAGGGCACATACCTTTTCAAGTGCCAAGCTTACCAACGTAAGTATTAATGAAAAGTCTGTATCGGAGGGAATTTGGGCTGCCATGGTAACCGGACATTACAATGTCCCAGTCATTTTAATAAGCGGTGATAACATTGCCACCAAAGAAACAAAAGACTTTGTAGGAGATATGGAGATGGCCGTGGTGAAAGAAGCTTACGGCTTTCATTCCGCAAAATCGTTAACCCCCGCAGCATCTTGTCAAGTCATTAAAGAGGCCAGCGCAAAGGCTGTAAAAAGAATTAAAGATTTTAAACCTTATAAAGTAGCTACTCCGGTTACGCTGGATGTCGCTTTCAAAAATTACAGACCTGTGGAACTTCTCTCCTATCTCTCCATCGTTAAACGAACTGACTCCCACACTGTTCGTTTTATTGGAGACGATATGATTAAAGTTTCTGACTTCTTCATCTTTATGGAAGATTACAACAGTGAACTAGAGCCATAAAAAAATACCCATCAGCTTTTAACTGATGGGTACATTCTTCTCTTTTAGAAAGATTACTTCACTTTTTCTCCACTCAAACCAACTTTTAATTTATCAATTGACAGGTCTAAAAATTCAGTTATTGCATTACCTACCTCGCGAGTATAGTCTTCAGATTTGCAGGCAATTGTATTACTTAGCTCTACCTTTGAGTTCTCTACGGAAAAATAGGAAGCATAAGAGGGAACAGTGGTAACTTGCTTCTTTGCCTGGGACTTAAATTCCTGTTCAGCAAAAACCCCATTGATTTGTACGGGTTCTTTCAGCATCACCTCAACATATTTATCAGGTGCAGCTGCACCAGGCTTAGGTGATTTTCCCGAAACATAAGTGGCTCTTGCATTTTCCAGTCTCAAATTGGCACCTCCTTTAATTTTGACAGTACCCAAAGCAGACTTAGGATCTAAGTAGATACTTGGAACGTTGATAGCTACATCTACCACAATCATATCGTCCAACTCCTTTGAAACTTTAGGAAGTCCTTTATGATAAATGGATGAAGTAAATTCAGAGACTCCAGAGCCACCCAAATTTGAGATGAAACTTCCCTTTTCCTTACCCTTCTTAGTTACTCTATTTACGTAATACGAAAAATCATTGGGCACTATCATTAAACTTCCCTCAATTTGCTCTTCGTTAATCCTGGGTCCTTCCAACAATTCATCATCAGCAAAAGATTCCAGGTTTGTATAATCTTTGGAAGTGGAGACTTCCATTCCAAGGTTCTTCAATTTAGCTACATAGTCGTTGTATAGCCTATTCGTCAATTGCTGAAGTTCTTCAGGCTCAATACCCTCTACTCCCACAGCCAATCGAGCTGTAGCATCCCCAGTATAAGAGCCCCCACCAAACTGACGTCCACCATGAATAGTTTTCTCAGCTTCAGCAATCATTTGGTAATACACTTTGAAGTTTTTGATAAATACCTTTTTCGGTGCCTTATCAAGGTCTTTAGAACCCATCTGACCAACATCAATTACTTTATCAGTAATCAACTGAGCTTGGACATTCAAGAAGAACAGAAGGGCAAATACCATAGCCCCCATTTTTATAATGGTTTTACCTGGTTTCATAACAATTTAGGTTTTGATTAATAGTATAAAGGTTGGCAATGGCAGAAAGGAATGTAATACCCGCATCACCGTATTTCCAGATACCGTAAAACCCGTAGAAGCCTTAAATCAGGTTGTTGGCGTAGGCAAACTTGATCAGACCGACCAGGGAATTGGTTCCGGTCTTTTTAAAGATATTTTTACGATGCGTTTCCACCGTTCTTTCGCTAATAAACAGTTCCTCGGCAATCTGCTTATTGGTAAACTCTCTGGCAATCAATTTTAAGATTTCACGCTCACGGTCAGTCAGTAACTTGCCTTCATCAGGGTTTTGAAGGTTGACAATCAACAACCTGTTAATGTCATTACTGAGAAAAACTTTCCCTGTCTGCACCTCGCGGATGGCTTGTAATAATTCACTTTGAGTATCTTTCTTAAGTACATACCCATTCACCCCTGCCTTGAGTATTTCCTTTACCAAGTGCACCTCATCGTGCATGCTCAGTAATATTATCTTGATGTTTTGGTTAATCCTTTTTACCAGATGAATCAGCGAAAGCCCATCCATTCCTGGCATATTAAAATCCGTGATCATCAAGTCGACTTCATTCTTTTTAAGAAAATCAAGAGCACGTTCAGCACTCTCCGCCTGAAAAACAACTTTATAATCCTCCTTTTCCAAAAGGCTTTTTACTCCGTCACTTAATATGGCATGATCATCAACTAAAAGTATCTTCATTCTTACCACGCTATGTTTTCGCCAAAAACCAAAGATACTTGCCCTGTGCATAGGAACAAGAATACATTCCTGCGAAAGGTAAAACCATCCGTGCTATTGGGTATTTTTTAGTTCTTTGCCTTGAACTTTACTTTCTTCAGAAGCACCTTCAACCGGAACTCTGATGATAAGTGTCGTTCCCGTGCGGTTAGGAGAAGAATCGATTTCCAATTCACCATGAATCAACTTCACTCTTGACATGATATTTCTCCACCCATTTCCGCTACCCTGTTCCAAAACATGAGTATCAAAACCTTTACCCGTATCTTCAATGGTAATGCTTAACTCTTTTTCATGCCCTACCAACTGTACTTCAATTTTTGCGGCCTGAGCATATTTCAAAACATTATTCACCCACTCCTGAATGATGCGATAAAGAGAAATTTCTTGTATTTCCGATAATCTTTCGGGCATATCAAACGAAATCACCGAAACCATAACCTGACCTGAAGATGTAATCCGCAGCGCCATTTCCTTTAAAGCAGGCACCAACCCAAATTGAATCAAAGTTTGTGGCATTAGATTAAAAGCGATTCCTCTGATTTCCTTTTGCATCTCATCAATAATCTTTTCCGATTTAGATACGACACCCACTCTCGATTCCATCGAAGATCCAGAATTAATATTTCCTAATAACAATCTCAAAGAAGAAATCAATTGTCCCATTCCATCATGCAAATCCTGTGCAAATCGTTTGCGCTCTAATTCCTGTGATGATAAAGCCGCCTGAATAGATGCTTCTTGTAACTGGATTTCTAATTCTTTCTCTAAAAGTTCCTGCTTACGTTTGAAACGGCTTTTGTTTAACAAGAGAATAATCACAAGCATTCCAATAAGCACAATTAGAAATACTGCCACCATTACTGCCCTATTAAACTGATCCTCCCTTTCCTTCAGCTCTGCGTTTTGTTCCAGAATTTGCTTGTCTTTGATAGAGGTTTGGTATTTTGTTTCGAGTTCGCTTACAGTTTGCAGTCTCTCATTTTTGAAAATGGAATCCTTTAATAGGTAGAACTTATCCTGATACATCAATGCCTGCTGCAAATCACCACGCTCTTTATTAAAGGTGTACAAATCAAAATAGGTATCTCTTATTTTTTCAAGACTTTGGGATGCCAATGCATAGTAGAGCGCACTATCAAAATATATTTCAGCCTGACGAAAGTTCTTTTGTTTTGTTTTTAGCTGACCAAGATTGGTAAATGAACCAGCATAGGTGTAGGGGCTATTTATTTTTCGTGCCAACGCCAATGAAGTCAACAGATATTGTTCTGCCTGAACAAATTGCCCGGTCTTCATCAGTGTATTACCGATATTATTGAAGGTGAATTTTATATCCAACGAATCAGGAACGGGATCCAATTCGAAGATCTTGAAATGATAGAATAGCGCAGAGTCAGGTTTATTCCAATCATCAAAATTGATCCCTATTGCATTAAGGCAAAAGGCTTTATGGTTGCTATCTGCTCCGCCTTCAACGGCTGTGTTAAAACATATCTTCCCATATTCTACCCCTTTTTCAAAATCTTTGAACTCATGGTAAATAATGGCTATATCAGCCAACTGATAGGCTAACGCATTAATGTCATTCGCTTTTTTAGACCAATCCAGCCCTTGCTGGGAATAGGCCAATGATTCCTCATATACCCCAAGATCAAGATAAGTACGGCTTACCCACCTACAAACCAAGAAACATTTCTCAGGAACACTATTGATACCAGCGTGTTTAAGAAACTGCGCCCCATAATAAATTGTAGAGTCACTTAATTTATCCCTGTATGAGCGTCTAATTTTTGTGAATAAAAAATTAAGAGAATCATCACCGTTTTTAATTTTTTTTCGGGCTTCACTGAAATAAATAGCCCCATTCTTTTGAGAGCTTAATGCGCTGTCTAATAACGTTTGAAAATTCTGCCCCACACTTTCAAGTGGCAGAATAAATGACAAAAAAACAATCAAATACCTCATCAGGTCAAACTTTCCATATTTAACAACATCTTGCTCAGATCAAACCTAAAAATTACCTTAAATCAGACAGTTTCACACCAACCAAATGTCCATTTTTTACGTCCTGCCTATACTATTAATAATCAGTTTGCATTTAGCTACCACAACCTGACCAATATCAGTTAATCAAAATAGGGCCTGAACTAACTTTGAACCCTGTTTGTTGAATTTCACAAAATAGCCAATGAAAACTATAGTCCTTCTATTCCTAACGCTATCGAGTGGCTTAATTGCAGAGCCCAACTGGCAATACAATTTCGACCAGGCAAAAGCGGAGGCAAAAAGAGATAATAAGCCCATCATTTTAAATTTCTCCGGTTCTGATTGGTGCGGCCCTTGTATAAAAATGACCAGAGATATTTTTGACAAAGATACCTTCATCAACTATGCTGCAAGACACCTTGTAATGGTTCGGGCCGACTTCCCCAGATCTAAAAAAAACCAACTCGACCCCAAGCAAATCAAACACAATGAAGTCTTGGCAGAAAAATATAACCCACAAGGAAAGTTTCCCTTAACACTTTTGTTGGATGCCAATGGAAAAGTGCTGAAAACGTGGGATGGCTTCAAAGCAGGAACACCAGAAAGTTTTATTGATCAAATCAATCAAACCCTTGGTAACTGATACTTTGCCGCAAGAGGCCGCCTTACTGCACAAAAGAACTACACGTCTCATGGGTAACACTTTTGAGTTGTGTGTAGTATCTGACAATCCTGAATGGGCCAACGAAAGAATTGATGAGGCTATAATTGAAATCCAGCGGATCGAAGCTTTGCTCACTACCTTCAAAGCCGATAGTCAAACCAATCATATCAACGCCATGGCTGGGATTCAGCCAGTAAAAGTGGACAAAGAAGTGTTTGATCTCATTCAGCGCTCCATTAAAATCTCAGATCTTACACAAGGCGCATTCGATATTACCTATGGTTCCATAGATAAACGTTTTTGGAATTTCGATACGTCCATGACTTCATTACCCGATCCTGAAGCAGCCAAAGCATCAGTTCGCCTCATCAATTATAAAAATGTAATTCTCAACAACCAAGAACAAACTGTTTTCTTAAAAGAGAAAGGCATGCGTATCGGGTTTGGAGGAATAGGTAAGGGATACGCGGCAGACAGAGGGAGACAGCTTCTCAAAGAAAAGGGGGTAACCAGTGGGTTTGTAAACGCAGCTGGAGATCTCAGTGCCTGGGGACATCAGCCCAGCGGCACACCATGGACCATTGGTATTGCCGATCCCAATTCAAAACATCATCCCTTCTCCTATTTGAAAATTACTGATATGGCCATTGCCACTTCTGGCAATTATGAAAAAGTGGCCATCATTAATGGTAAGAAATATTCACATACGATAGATCCAAAAACAGGCTTCCCGGTATCTGGGATTAAAAGCGTAACCATTATTAGTCCTAGTGCAGAACTTTCTGATTCAATGGCCACGCCAGTTACTGTGATGGGAATTAAGGTAGGGTTAGGTCTTATCAATCAAATAAAAAATATAGAATGCGTCATTATTGACGAGCAAGATAAAATCTACACCTCAAAAAATATACAACTTTCCTAACCTATGAAGCTCCTAAATAAAATTAAGCTTTACCTGCTACTTTTTGTAATGGTGTTTATGACACAGATGTCATGCGCACCCGTAAAAGAATATCAAAAAATGTACCTCAACGATGCTGAAATGGAATTGGCAATGCGAAAGTGTGAAAAATTTGAAATGAATTTTCAACTGTATCGAGAGGGTGCATCCGGAGCCAATGGAGGTAAAACCGGAGGAGGATGTGGATGTAATTAAGTTATAAACAGAAAAATAGTATGGTTCGCATTCCGCTCACAATCATTGGTCTGTACATATGTGTAGTAAGTGCATTTTCGCAAACTCCCAATGAGCTAGACAGTGCTGGATACAAAAACAGAAAATTAAAATTTGAAGAGGTTAATTTTGTTACCAGCTATTATCATCAGGAAGGTAACAACTCAGCAGTTACCGGTGGAATTGGGACTGAAAGACTAACCGATGTTTCCAATACCTTTGATCTTAAATTAACCAAGTACGACTCGAAAGACAGGCTTCAGAATTATTCTTTTGAATTAGGTTTTGATGTTTACACTTCTGCCTCATCTGATAAAGTAGATCCCAGTACCATTTCATCCGCTTCATCAGGAGACAGTCGTATTTACCCTTCGGCTGCCTGGACAATCACCAATGAAAAGAAAGGACAATCATTCGGTGTGAATGCGGCCATTTCTTCAGAGTATGATTACCTCTCCTTTGGAGGAGGGATTAGCGCAAGCAAAAACTCAAAGGACAACAACAGACAAGTTGGAATAAAAGCTCAGGCCTTTATTGACCAAGTAAGCATTATCTATCCCATTGAACTGCGACCCTCTCCCTATTCCTCAAAATCACGCAACTCCTTTAGTTCATCGCTTACCCTTTCTCAAATCATTAACCGAAGACTGCAGGTAGCAATGATCCTGGATCTTGCTTATCAAAATGGATTTTTGAGTTTGCCATTCAATCGAGTCTACTTTACAGACAATTCACTTCTTGTTGAAAAACTACCAGACTCACGTTTTAAAGTGCCTATTGGGTTTCGGGCTAATTATTTTTTGGGTGATCGGTATATTGTAAGGGCCTTCTATCGCTATTATCAAGATGACTGGGGAATGCAGGCACACACTGCTAATATTGAAACATCGATCAAACTTTCTCCCTTTATTTCTGTAAGTCCTTTTTATCGATTTCATGCACAATCAGCAATCGATTATTTTTCTCCGTACCAAACACACAATGTCTCCAATGAATTCTACTCAAGTGATTTTGACCTTTCCAAATTAGAAAGTCACTCAGGCGGTATTGGATTCAGAGCGGTTTCTGCTGATGGCATTCTAGGAATTACCCGATTAAACACCATTGAAATTCGTTTTGATCACTACAATCGCTCAACAGGACTCGTGTCGAACATCATATCACTCCATGCCAAATTCAAATAATTGTATTCCTTAAGGCTACCAAACACTCGTCAGCTTTTGAAAATCTTTTCATTGAATTCATTGACCCGTTCAACAACTTTTCACACCTTGTCGGCACATTGAAAACAAGATGTAGATAAACTAAAAATAAACCCATTGAAAACCGTCCCGACTCTGTCGGGACGGTTTTCGTTTTTTAAGGGTATTCCGAACTAACGATTGTTATATTTTTTATGTCAAAAACACTCTTCGATAAAATCTGGGACAAGCACATTGTAAAACACAAAGAAGGCCACCCAGATCCACTTTTTATAGATCGCCATTATATTCATGAAGTTACGAGCCCTCAAGCTTTTGATGGATTGAAGAAAAGAGGGATAGGCGTCTTTAATACATTACGCACTACGGCTACAGCCGACCATAACGTTCCTACCAAAGACCAACACCTTCCTATTAAAGAAGCGTTGTCGCGTCATCAGGTGGAGACACTAAGAAAAAATTGTAAGGAATTTGGCGTTGAACTTTATGACCTGGGGCATCCCTTTCAAGGTATCGTTCACATCATCGGTCCAGAGTTAGGCCTCACCTTGCCGGGAATGACGATCGTGTGTGGAGATAGTCATACCTCTACCCATGGTGCTTTTGGTACCATCGCTTTTGGCATTGGTACAAGCGAAGTAGAGCAAGTGATGGCCACCCAGTGCATTCTTCAATACAAGCCGAAGCGGATGAAGATTGAAATCAATGGCCCACTGAGCAAAGGTGTGTTGGCCAAAGACATTATTCTCTACATCATCTCTAAAATTTCTTCCAGCGGAGCCACAGGATATTTTGTAGAGTATGCTGGTGATACCATCCAAGATCTTTCTATGGAAGCACGCATGACCATTTGCAACATGAGTATAGAAATGGGTGCCCGTGGAGGATTGATTGCTCCAGATGAAACCACATTCGATTACATCAAAGGGAAAAAATTTGCTCCACAAGGTGCAGTATTAGATAAAAAAATAGAGGAATGGAAAATGCTAAAATCCGATGACGATGCCACGTTTGACAAAGTACTGACTTTTGATGCAACTGATATTGGTCCTATGATTACTTATGGCACCAACCCAGGCATGGGTATTAAAATAACTGATCGCATACCCACGCCAGAAGAATTAAAAGACATTAGCGAACAACCTTCCTTTATCAAATCACTCAACTACATGGGCTTGGAGCCCGGCTCTCAATTACTAGGCAAGCACATCGACTATGTATTTATAGGAAGTTGTACTAACGCACGTATCGAAGACTTAAGATTGGTGGCTTCCATCGTAAAAGGAAAAAAGAAAGCAGAAGGTGTTGAAGTGTGGATTGTGCCCGGATCAAAGCAGGTAGAAGATCAGGCGCGCAAAGAAGGGTTGGATACAATTTTTGAAGCTGCAGGTTTCGAATTGAGAAGTCCTGGATGTTCTGCTTGTTTGGGAATGAATGAAGATAAAATTCCAGCAGGGAAATATTGCATCTCCACGTCAAATAGAAACTTCGAAGGAAGACAAGGGCCTCAGTCCAGAACATTTTTGGCCAGCCCATTGAGTGCTGCTGCTGCTGCTATTACAGGGAGAGTAACTGATGTGCGTGAACTGATAACCAATTAAATGAAGATGAAAGAGAAGTTTAACACAATAAAGAGTACAGCAGTCCCCCTCCCCAACGAGAACGTGGATACGGATCAAATTATTCCGGCCAGATTTCTGAAAGCGACTACGCGTGAAGGCTTTGGTGAAAACTTGTTCAGAGACTGGAAGTACGACAGCAACAATCAACCTGTCAAAGATTTTATTTTGAACAACCCGGCTTTCAACGGAAAAATTCTAGTGGCTGGAAAGAATTTCGGTTGTGGCAGTAGTCGTGAACATGCAGCCTGGGCATTGTACGATCATGGTTTCCGTGTTGTGGTCTCCAGTTTTTTTGCAGACATTTTTAAAAACAATGCATTGAACAATGGTTTACTTCCCGTAGTTGTATCAGACGAATTCCTTCAAACAATACTGAAAGGAATTAGCGCCAATTCCAGTGCTCCTATTACTGTAAATCTTGAAAATCAAACCATCTCTTTCGAGGGAGAGGAAGAAAGGTTTGATATCAATCCCTACAAAAAATCCTGCATGATCAACGGCTACGATGACATCGACTATCTGTTAAGCCTGACAGAAGATATAAAACAATTTGATTTACAACAATCATGAAAAAATTAATTACCCTGCTCCCCGGTGACGGTATCGGCAAAGAAGTAACTACCGAAGGGAAAAGAGTATTACAAAAAATCGCTCAGGAGTTTGATCATCAATTCGAATTCAATGAAGCTATCATTGGTCATGACGCTATTGAGGCTACAGGCAGTGCTTTACCTGATGAAACCCTGGCTATTCTCAAAAAAGCTGACGCCATATTATTTGGTGCCGTTGGTCATCCTTATTACGACAACAATCCTTCTCTAAAAGTAAGACCCGAACAGGGGTTATTAAAAATGAGAAAAGAGTTGGGATTGTATGCCAATCTGCGACCTATCAAATTATTTGATGAACTGCTTGAGGCGTCCAGTATCAAACCAGAAATTTTAAAAGGTGCTGATATTTTATTCTTCAGAGAGCTCACTGGAGATGTGTACTTCGGTGAAAAAGGAAGAAAGGACAATGACAATACGGCCTACGATGTCATGATCTATTCTAAATACGAAGTAGAGCGGATAGCGCACAAAGCATTCGCAGCGGCCCAAACCAGAAAGAAAAAATTAGTGTCTGTAGACAAAGCCAACGTTTTGGAAAGTTCAAGATTATGGCGATCGGTGGTTCAGGAAGTGGGTAAGCAATACCCCGATGTTGAACTCACTCACATGTTTGTGGATGCTGCAGCCATGAAGTTGATCCATGACCCCAGGAGTTTTGATGTAGTAGTGACTGGAAATCTTTTCGGAGATATCCTTACAGATGAAGCATCACAAATTGCCGGATCGATGGGCATGCTGGCCTCCGCTTCTATTGGAGATAGTGTTGGGTTGTATGAACCTATCCATGGTAGCGCACATGACATTACAGGAAAAGGAATTGCTAATCCTTTAGCTTCCATCCTTTCCACGGCCTTAATGCTCGACATTTCTTTCGGGCTAAAAGAAGAATCACAACACATCATTGATGCGGTATCTCAAACCTTAAAGGCTGGGTTCAGAACGGTAGATATCGCTGATTCAAAAACGGACAAGGATAAAATATTAAGTACGGAGCAAATGGGAGCTCAAGTAGCCCAACGTATCCGTGCCAACGAAACTGTACCTGCTAACTAAATAAAGTTATGAGCAAAAAAATTCAAATATTTGACACTACCCTTCGCGATGGCGAACAAGTACCGGGCTGTCAATTAAAAACAGAAGAAAAAATTATCATCGCTCGTGAACTGGAAGCATTGGGCGTGGATGTTATAGAAGCCGGGTTTCCAATTTCAAGTCCGGGTGATTTTAAATCTGTAGTGGCATTGACAAAAGCAGTTAAAGACCCAATTGTATGTGCGCTCACTCGTGCCAAGAAAGAAGACATCGATGTGGCAGCCGATGCTTTGCGTTTTGCTAAGCGTGGCAGGATTCACACGGGCATAGGATCTTCTGATGTGCACATCAAAAACAAATTCTTTAGTACCAGAGAGCAAGTGCTGGAGCAAGGCGTGTGGGCCGTAGCTTACGCCAAAGAAAAGGGACACGAAGTAGAGTTCTACGCAGAAGATGCAGGAAGAGCGGATCTTAAGTTTCTTGCACAATTAATTGAAGCGGTAATTGCTGCCGGTGCTGATGTAGTCAACATACCAGACACTACAGGTTATTGTTTACCAGATCTATTTGGCAAACGTATTAAGTACCTGACTGAACATGTGCGCAACATTGACAAAGCGATTATTTCGGTGCATTGTCACAATGATTTGGGATTGGCAACTGCCAACACCATAGCCGGTCTTTGCAACGGTGCACAACAAGCGGAAGTAACTATGAATGGAATTGGAGAGCGTGCAGGAAATACATCCCTGGAAGAAGTGGCCATGATTATCAATACCCATAAGGATTTAAATATGCATACCAGTATCAAAACTGAAAAAATATATACGTTGAGCAAATTGGTATCTGGCATGATGCGTATGCCTGTACAGCCCAACAAAGCAATTGTAGGAAGTAATGCTTTTGCCCATAGTTCCGGTATCCATCAGGATGGATTTTTGAAACATTCAGAAAACTATGAAATCATCAGTCCGGATAAAGTAGGAGTACCTTCCTCCTCTATTGTATTAACCGCCCGCAGTGGTAGAGCTGCTCTAAAACACAGAATTGAATTATTAGGGTATCACTTTGAAGGGGAAGACTTAAATCACTTGTATGAAAATTTCCTAGTGATGGCGGATGAGAAGAAAATGATTGAAGATGGTGATCTGATGATGCTGGTAGGCTTGATGCCTGTATTGGTTAAAAATTAACCGTCATTGCGAGCGTAGCGAAGCAATCTCCATAAATAAAATTGCTCCGCTCCGTTCACAAATATTTTTACTTCTTAATTGTAGGATAAGTTATTCCTAACTGCTCCAAATAAGTATCATACTTGGTTTCGTCATAGTAGAATTTCTCCAGCTGTGGACGAAACTGCTTCATAATATCAGTATTCAAATAAATCGCTGGCTTATCATCCTTAGTGATCATCGGCTTATACTCTTGTTTTGCCAATTGTTCATTTTGAAAATAGTCTTTCGCACTAGCGACAAGCTCCGGTTTGGTTAACAAATCTATGATGGTCATTGCCTGCACCATAGCACCATTAGTTACGCCCTTATGGGCTATAGGTGTTGCCATTGCGATAGCATTAGCCCAGTTATGACCTGGTAAGCCTGGGATATTAGAAGGAAACCTCATCGTTACAGTTGGTACTTTCCATGAGATATCACCAATGTCATCCGAACCCCCACTTCTTGGCTCTGCTGCTGGTGGCTTAAACTCATCCAACTTGGTAGGCATCCCATCATCTTCCTTTTTAGCACCTACTTCTTTCTGTACAGCTCGCGCAAAGAGTTGATCTTTTTCAGACCACTGAGGCAATCCCACAACTTTGATATTTTCATTCATGGCTTCTGCCACTGGTTTGTTAAAATGACGTGGCCAGGCAGTACCCAACGTTCTGTGTGTCACCTTAGTGTTCGTCATTTTAGCCGCTCCTTCAGCAATCCGATTACCCGTTTCATAA
Source organism: Cyclobacteriaceae bacterium (assembly GCA_040216665.1). Lineage (GTDB taxonomy): Bacteria > Bacteroidota > Bacteroidia > Cytophagales > Cyclobacteriaceae > ELB16-189. The sequence goes on from JAVJOQ010000024.1 coordinate 116,997, forward strand.
AGATTCATGATGTTAGGATAAGTAATCTCACGGAAGTAATACCAGATGGAGGCTTTTTGTGGAACCACGTTAGGCTGATCTCCACCGTTTGTAATAACTGAATGCGAACGTTGCAATGGCTCTAAATGCTCGCGCTGATATTGCCACCCAACACTCATTAACTCAACTGCATCTGCAGCACTTCTTCCTCTCCATGGTGCTCCCGCAGAGTGAGCAGACTCTCCTTCAAAAGTGTACTCAACAGAAATAAGACCTGTACCAGAAGCTGCACCATAGGATACACCCAGATTAGAACCTACGTGAGTAAATAAACAAATGTCTACGTTGTCGAAATAACCATCACGTGTGTAGTAAGCTTTTGCTCCTACTAGTTCCTCTGCTATACCAGGCCATACCATTAGCGTCCCCGGTATTTTTTCGCGTTCCATAATTTCTTTCACCGCTAAGGCAGCAGCAATGTTTAACGGAGTTCCTGCATTGTGTCCTTCCCCATGACCAGGCGCTCCTTCTACAATCGGATCATGATAAGCTACGCCAGGTTTTTGTGATGCCTTAGGAATACAGTCCACATCACTGCCCAGAGCAATCAATGGTTTTCCGCTTCCCCATGTTGCTGTCCATGCAGTGGGTATACCAGCAATGCCCATTTCAATTTCAAATCCATTTTCCTTAAGAAGTCCTGTCAGGTATTTGCTGGATTCATATTCCTGAAATCCAAGCTCAGCAAAACTGAAAATCTTATCCACCATCACCTGAATTCGCTTGGCGTCAGCCTGCACCTTTTCAGAAGCTTCGGTCTTCAATGCATTAATCTTTTTTGCAGATAACTTAGGTCCTTGCGCAAAAGCAAGCCCTGAAGCCATCATACAAATTAATAGTAATCGTACTTTCATTTTTATGGGTTTAGGTTGAGTAATAAATTCTTACAGACAATTTAATGATTGCAAAGTGTCCATCCGACAGTTAAAGCAGTCAAATGCTCAACTCTGAAATGATCGGTAGTATATGGATTCAGAAGGTACGAGAAGCTCTGCAACTCAGTGTTTTAAGCAGCCTTAAGTTTTTTCAATAATACAGACGGAATGGACGCTACCTTTCTTTTATCATAATCAAAGCACACAATCCCAGTTTTGCCCCTTGCCGTTTCCTTGCCGGTATTGAGGTTGGTGATCAGGTAGAACATATCAAAACCGTACTTATTAAAATCAGTAATAGCAATATCCACACTTAACTGATCTCCTAAAAAAGATTCAGATTTGTAAACCACTACGGCATCAGCAATAATCTGACCTACACTTCCTTCAAAGCTAATTTCTCCGTCAAACCCAAGGTGCTTATAGAAAATCACTCTCGCATCTTGCATCAAGGCCAATATGGTGTCATTGCCCACATGGCCTCCGTAATTGATGTCACTCACACGGACAGTAAGCCTGGTGTTGAAAATAAATTGAGAAGGTAGTGCTAACGTGATACGGGCCATATATTATTAATTTTATGAAAGCAATTTAACTTGCTTTTAAAATAATAACTAAATTATTACGTCTTAATGACTTAAAGATCAGCTTATGCAAACTATCCTTGGCGCCAATGGTGTAATAGCCAATAATGTTTCCAAACATTTGACCCAATACACCAACGAAATCCGTTTAGTAAGCAGAAATCCAAAAAAAGTAAACGCAACAGATCAACTAATGAAAGCGGATCTGTTGGATCCCAAACAAACAGCTGATGCCATCAAGGGATCCAAAGTAGTTTATCTCACTGCCGGTATCCCCTATCGCACGTCCATGTGGAGAGCGCAATGGCCCATCATAATGCAGAATGTGATGGATGGGTGTAAAAAGCACAATGCCAAACTTGTATTTTTTAGTAATGTATATCCTTACGGCCTGGTAGAAGGTAAAATGACAGAGGAGACACCGTTTAATCCTTGCAGCAAGAAAGGCGAAGTAAGAGCAAAAATTGAAACTTCTCTTTTGGATGAGGTAAAAAAAGGAAACCTTCAGGCACAAATTGTGAGGGCGGCAGATTTTTACGGACCGCACACACCCTTGAGTTATTTGAAAGCAATGGTGTTTGATAATTTCGCCAAAGGAAAAAAAGCACAATGGTTCCTCACTGATAAAACAAAGCATACGTTCTCCTACACACCCGATGCGGGTAAGGCCACCGCCTTATTGGGAAATACTGACCACGCTTACAATCAGGTTTGGCATTTGCCAGTCGATGACAATACGCCCACCGGAAAGGAGTTTATTGAAATGACTGCGAAAGCATTTGGTGTCGCTCCCGATTATATGGTACTCAAGAAATGGATGATACAGATGGCTGGGCTTTTTGTGGGCGACATCAAAGAGTCAGTAGAGATGCTGTATCAAAGTGAAAACGACTATTTTTTCGACTCCTCCAAATTTGATAAGGCGTTCGATTTCAAAACCACTACCTATCAGGAGGGGTTGGCAGAAGTAGCCAAATCATACTTATAATTATTCAGGCTTTTGTTCCTTGTCGTAGTTGATAAGTAAGGTAATAGTATTCGCAATCATACCATCCGAACGCTCGTAGTGCGTAAACCTCAAATCAAGGGCCTTGAAAGTCGTCCTACTTTTATTAAAATAGGGAGCATACCTGAACCCCAAACCCGTTGCGGTACTTTTGAAGTTAGAAAGATCATAATCAGAGGTAAAAAATTCCTGCGATATCGCATGCATGGCATAAGGCTTAAAAAAATCAGACCCATTCTGACTATATAGTCTTACAAAGGGTGTTAAGGTGAGTACGCGAGAAGCCTTGAAGGGAACTTCTAAGTTCAGGGTGTGACCAGAAATTCCAAAGTCATCCCAATAATACCTATAGTAGGTGCGCAATATCCATCGTGTTCCAATAAACGTATTGAGCTGAATACCAATAGGTAATTTCAATCTGCGGCCTGGTAATTTCTCCACCTGCTTTGAATTATCTGCAAAGTACACGCGATGAAAAGGTGTAGACAATAAACCGGATTGATAGGTAAGTCCCGGGTAAATACCCAATGCCATTCTGCGGTTGATGGACTGATATAATCCCAACGCCAGATTGTAAGAGTTTCTTCTGTAGTTGTCAAACCATTTGGTAGTCCTGAGTTCAGAAGGATAAACCAGTTCTCGTGTACCATCAAACTGATATCGTCCCCATCGCAAATCATCAAAGTACATTTGAAGAGCTGCCGAAAATTCTCGCGACTGGTCTTCACTGAGATGGTTGATGGAGAAAGATTGCCCCCAGGACAAATAATCAGACTCGATAGAAAAAGAAGAATTCATTCCCCATGTAGTCCGCTTATCCTGTAACAGTCTACTATAACCTAAACTCGTATAAATTCTTGCATCCACTTTGGAAGCAGAAGAAAGTACAAAATCAATATTGTCAGTAGAGGCAGAGCTGATCACATCAAAACCCAGATCGAAATGAACGGTGCGCACGGAGTCTTTAATGTTATCCAGGGATAGATGCGTGACGTATACCTGCAGGTCTTCCGTACCAATACCACCCGTTACTGCAGAATGGTCGTTGTTTTGGTTATAGTAGGAGAAAACCGTCTCCACATCCGTATGCGAGAGTTGTTTCTTCGAATAATTTTTTTGGTTAACCTGCCCAAAGGAAGTGAATGCCGTTGTAATTAATCCCAGAACGAGGTATCGCTTCTTCACTTATTTATAATCAATTGCAACCGCAGCCTCCGCTGGTCTTTGCTCCTCCCCCTCCAGCACTTCCTTCTCTGATGGTGAACACGTATTGTTCAAATCCACGTGCTCCGGGATATCCGGGACGCATCTCGTAATCATTAAGATATACTCTTTGGTAAGGCTTCACCATTTGGCATGATGCCAATGCAGTAGCAAAAAAGAAGAGCAACAAATACTTTAAAAGATTCACCTTCATTAATCCCTAAAGTTAATCTTTATATTTTTTGATGTAAACACTTTGTTATGTTCATTGACGATCAAAGCATGAGTATGGGGTAATTGTTTTACGAAATGCAACCCCACCTCTACACCCATAGTAAAAACTGCCGTTGCCAATGCATCTGACAATTCAGCACTGGGGCCCACAATGGTCACACTTTTAATACCACTTACCGGTAAACCTGTCTTAGGATCAATCGTGTGCGAATACCTTTTTCCCTGATATTCAAAATATTGCTCATAGTCCCCCGATGTAGCCACAGAAGCATCCTTTATCGGTATCCAAGCTATTATCTTTTCTTTGTCGTTCGGATCTGCTATGGCCACCTTCCAAAGCGAGCCATCCACACGGGTACCCCAGGCTGTGAGATCACCGCTGGCGTTGATCACTCCAGATTCAATTCCCTTTTCCATAAGTAGGGTCTTCACCTTATCCGCAGCATAACCTTTACCAATAGCACCAAATCCAATGTGCATTCCAGCAGTCTTCAACTTTACTCTATTATCACCCGACAATTCAATTTTTTGATAACCGACCTTTTGCATTGTCTGTTGAATCAATTTTTTCTCAGGTAGTGAAAATGAGTTGCCCTTAAAATTGTAAAGCCTTTTTAAAACTCCCGCGGTGATATCAAAAGCACCTTGCGTTAGTTTTGAAATACCCAAACTGCGTTGAATGATTTGAAATGTTTCTGCATCCACCTTTACAAAATCAATTCCTGCCGCTTTATTGATTTGAGCCGTTTGTGAGGTTTCCGAAAATTCGGTGAGCAGTACTTCTATTCTTTTGACTTCCGCAACACATTCATCCAATAATTTTTCACCCTCATCTTCTCGTGCGATCAGCACAAACTCAAAAGCAGATCCCATGAGCTTGGCACCTCTTCGAAACTCCCTCTTTTTCATCATTCCGCAAAGTGATTACTCAACATCGAAATGAATTGTGCTGTATTTTGATTTTTGTAGGGAAGGGTAGATAAAACAGATTGATCGGAACTTAATAAAACGATGTGAGGAAACAGCCCCTTGGGGTTATACTTTTCCGCCAACTGTTCGTTTTGTTCCTCAATGGTTTGAGTTAATTTTTTCCTTTGTGGAAAATCCGCTTTCAACACAATCAAATGATCGCTGGCATAAAGTTGAAACTGCTCATCTGACAGCACGGTTTTTTGAAAACGAATACAAGGCGCACACCAATCTGACCCGGAAAAAATTAGCAGCACAGGTTTTTGTGTAGCTCTTGAAGAAGCAAATGCCTCTTCTGCATTGTCATGAATCTGTGCTTGCGCGAAAGAAGCAATCAATAGTAATACAGAAACGACCCACACCTTTTTCACAGGGGCAATTTATAAAAGATTAAGAATTATAAATAATTAAAGGCTCCGCCATAGATACAGCGTAGCATACGCCTCCCAACCTTTGTACTTCATAAACACTTCTCGTATTTCATCCAAGGTGGGCTTCCTGTCCAATTTTAAAAACGTGCGCAACGCATTGCTGATACCTGCGTCTTCCAATGGAAAAGCATCCGGATAACGAAAAGTTTTCATCAATGCATAATTGGCGGTCCAATTACCGATACCCTTTATTTTCATCAGTTTTTCTTTGGCTTCCGTTAGAGACAAGCCTTTCAATTTTTCCTTGGAAATCGTGCCATCCAAAAATGCTTCCGAAATACCTATGGTGTACCGTGCCTTTTGCCTGCTGAATTGAATCTTTAATAAATCTTCCATCGTGAGATGCGTTACAATACCAGGCTCGGGAAATAAAAAATATTCCTTGTCAGCAAACACCAGCTTCTTGCCATATTCTCGTACAAACTGTTGCTTCAGTGTATAAGCAAAACTCAGATTGATTTGTTGCCCCAGCACTGCCCACACCAACGATTCATACAAATCGGGCTGCCCTACAATGCGATACCCATAATGCTTTTTGGCCAAATGAGATAAGAAAGGGTCCTTGGCCGCCATTTCATAAAAGGGCTTCAAATCCTTATCAATGTCAAACCACGCTATGATATAGTGTTCAATTTTCTTCTTAATTTCTTCCTTCGGTTCTGCAATGGGGAAATCAACAATCAGCTTTGAATCACCTGATGTGACCTTGAAAAGAATTTTTTCCTTGTCGTAGTTCACCAATTTATACACCGCCTCCCCTTCCACGCGATGCAGCAGTTCTCTGGGGGAGCGTTCCAAAAAGTGAAGACACTCTTTAAAACGAAATTCTGGTGGTAAGGAAATTTCCATTCTTTTCACAAGTCTACTGGAAGTTGATGAATTCACACAACCCGTGTACGTAATCAGCAAGAATCGGGTTAACACTGTAAGGCAAATCCATCAAATTTGTACCATGGATACATTAACTACACAAAATTGGAGCGATATCGCCAGCACACTCAATAACAAAGGTTATGCCATACTGCCCAATGTATTGGATGCATCCGATTGTGAAACTTTAATTCATCAATACGATACACCTCAGCTGTACCGCAGTGTCATTAATATGCAGCGCTACCGTTTTGGAAAAGGGGAATACAAATATTTTAATTATCCGTTGCCTGCTGTTGTAAAAACATTGAGAAGCAACTTATACACTCCTTTAGCGCACATCGCCAATCAATGGATGTCACTGCTCAAACTCAATACATACTTCCCTGCTAAACACGACACCTTTATTGAAAGCTGCCATGCCGTGCAGCAAGTGCGGCCCACTCCACTCATATTAAAATACGAGGCGGGTGGGTTTAATACTTTGCATCAGGATTTATATGGAGATGTGTTCTTTCCTTTTCAAGTCATCTTTATGTTAACCCAAAAAGGAAGCGATTACGAAGGGGGCGAACTGGTCCTCACAGAACAAATCCCCAGAGCGCAATCCAAAGCAGAAGTGATTCATGCCAACAAAGGTGACGCTGTCATTGTCACTACCAACTTCAGGCCCATTCAGGGATCGAAAGGATATTATCACGCCAAAGTAAAACACGGAGTGAGCGAAGTAAAATCAGGAACACGTTATACCTTGGGTATTGTATTCCATGATGCGACATAGCGACATTTCTAAAAGTAAATTAGCTCTCCTGATCAAGTCGGGTGCCATTACCCTTGCGGGAAATGCTCGTTTAAAAATTTATGGTTTACTGAGTTGCTCATCAGGCAAGCGCATGCTTCAGCGCAACCGGGTTTTCTTTGCGAATGAAAAAGAAGCACTTCAATCAGGGTATCGACCTTGTGGGAATTGTTTGTCTGCAGGCTACGCTAAATGGAAGTCAAATAGTTAGCCACTAAGGCACCAAGACACAAAACAAAACTTAGTGACTTCGTGTCTTTGTGGCAATGACATTGCTTGCGGTGGATGTTGTCACCGATCCACCACTATCATTTGCTCCTGACATCCATTTGAGTAAATTAAGCCTTCTTAAAAACCCAAATCTTATGAAGTCCATACCATCCATGCTCATTGTAATGTTCCTGAGCAGTAGTCTTTTTACGTACGCCCAAAATGATCAGGCGCTTACGCGAGAAATTTTCAAAGAACTCATCGAAATCAACACCACCCACTCCACCGGCAACACCACGGAGGCGGCTGAAGCCATGGCTGCGCGACTCAAAGCAGCAGGCTTTGAAGACAAAGACCTCTTCATTGGTGGACCAACTCCCAACAGAGGCAACCTGGTAGCCACCCTGCGCGGCACCGGTAAAAAGAAACCCGTTATTTTGATGGCCCACATCGATGTGGTGGAAGCCAACCCTACTGACTGGTCTTTCGATCCTTTCAAGTTTCAGGAAATTGATGGCTACTACTACGCACGTGGTAGCAGCGATGACAAAGCCATGGCTTCCATTTTTGTGGCCAACCTCATCCGATTGAAAAAAGAAAAATACCAACCAGAGCGCGACATTATGGTAGCACTGACTGCCGATGAAGAAGGAGGTGACAACAACGGCATCGCCTGGCTGATCGCCAACTACCCTCCGTTTAAAACGGCCGAGTTCGCCATCAACGAAGGCGGTGGTGGACAAGCCAAGGACGGAAAGAAAGTATTGAACGGTGTGCAGTTGAGTGAAAAGGTATACCAGAGTTTTAATCTGGAGATCAAAGACCCGGGCGGACACAGTTCACTGCCCCGCAAAGACAACCCGATTTATCATTTGGCCAAAGCATTGACCAACCTGGCTGAATATGATTTTCCGATCAACCTCAATGATGGCACGCGTGCTTTCTTTGAGCGTTCTTCCAAAATAGAAACAGGACAACTGGCAGCCGACATGAAAGGCATCACACAAACTCCTCCCGATGCCGGAGCGGTGCAAAGACTTTCTGCCTCTCCTTATTACAATGCATTGTTGCGCACTACCTGTGTAGCCACCATGTTGGATGCAGGCCATGCCGAAAACGCATTGCCGCAAACCGTTAAGGCCGTGGTGAATTGCAGAATATTGCCCGGAGAAGATCCTGACAAAATCAAGGCACAGTTGATCAGCGTGTTTGACGATAACAAAATCAGCGTTACGCCTATCAACCCCGCCTCGGCCAGTCCTCCCTCTCCACTAGATCCGTTGGTAGTAGGACCTATTGAGAAAGTGACGGCCAGGATGTGGCCCGGTGTTCCCGTAATTCCGGTAATGTCTACAGGCGCTACTGATGGCGCCCACACCCGCAACGCAGGTATTCCTACCTACGGGGTTTCAGGACTGTTCAGCGACATTGACGACAAGCGTGCCCACGGCAAGGACGAGCGCATCAATGTGAAAGCCTATTATGAAGGACAAGAATTTCTGTACCAGTTGACCAAAGAACTGACCCAGCCCATTAAGGTGGGGGCTAAGCGATAGAACCCTACTATTTAAATATTAAGTAAAACCCGCTATTAAGGCGGGTTTTCTTGTTTTAAGGATACCTATAAGGTTTTTCTTGAAGGTCAATAGCGAAAATACTATATTGGAAACACTATACTGATGACCGTTAGATGCGACAATTATCAATTCCCCTCACAATTAGATCGTATGAAAAGATTTGAAAAACCGCTTAAAAATTTTGAAACAAAGGAGTTACACGGTTTGAGTTTTGGTAGGCTTGAAGGGGAGAAAGACGACAAATTAGATGACTCGTTCTTCCCTACAAATTCCATTGTTAAATTGTTTCAAGGAAAATTCAATTATGTTTTGTCTCCCAAGGGAGGTGGAAAAAGCGCAGTATTTAGAGCCCTAAAAGACAATCTAATTCGACTGCCTAAAAACTTTTTTGATTATGAGAAATACTCCATTGTTGGTGTCAATCAGGCATTTGGGTTTGATTCCAACTATCTCCAACTAGATAAGTTTAAGGAAACTACCAATAGGAAAAGTTACACAATGGCTTGGGCTGTATACATTCTTGGGGAACTTATTAAGGATATAAAAAAGAATTATTCTGACAAACCAAACTACTCTGAATTTCTAATGAAGATTAAGAAAATTGGAGATTTCAAAGAACAATTTCAACTGTACAACATTTTTGATTTTATAAACAAACTTAGCGTGGGTCTTTCTTTTAATGTAGGTGGTCAACCTATTGAAGTAACTCCAAAAATTAAGTGGGCTGCAAAAAAAGAGCCATTAATTTTGAACGAAATATTTAGTACTGTTAACGATTATTACAAATCAAATAACCTAACAGCATTGATCTTAATTGATAGGCTGGACAACTTTGTTAGGAAGGAATCATATCATATTCAAAAAAATTATATCCAAGGCCTAATCGACTGCATTGAAGAGCTTTCAACTCTATCAAATATCTCACCCTTACTCTTTATCAGGACTGATCTTTTTTATGCGTTTGATATAGATTTTGAATATGACAAATTAAAAGAAAGAGTTCAAGAATTGAATTGGCAAGATGGAGAGACTCTAAATTTTATAATTTATCGTCTTCTTGCTAATAAATATATTCAAGAAAATTACAGTGAATATTTTCGTTACATAATCAATGAGGGTTTTAAAGGAGGGCATAGGCACCATTTTGAAAAAGAACGCTCTGTCTGGAGAAAGTTAATGTTTTGGAAAAAAGACAATTCAGGTAGATTGGACCTTAAGAGAACTATTGATTATACAATTGCAGAAAAGTATATCAGATTATTTTTTCCGGAATTCATTGATGAAGGAGTTGCAGGAAAAAAAGAATTCTGCAATTGGATATTTGACAACCTTGAAGACGCAAATAATTTTGTTAACCCAAGACTTCTTATTTATTTTTTTAACGAATTAATTAAAGCCCAAATTGATTGTAATAACAGATTAAGAATGAATGCACCGAAAGAAATTGTAGTCTTGGCACAACCCTCATACTATCATTTTGGAATTTTTTCACAAGAAATATTCCCAGAAGTCTATAAAAGAGTTCAGAATGATGAACTTAGAAACATTCATAAAATTCTCAAAGACAAAGAGTTTCAAACAGTTTTTAAAGACATTAATGAACGAACAATTAAGAGGAATACTTTTTCTTTTGGTGATGTGAACATCAAGAAATTGAATATAGAAAAGGATAAATATGAAAGATTACTAAAGTATTTAAATCTTCTTGGATATATAAAAGAAGTTGATAAACAGACTTATCAAGTTCCCAAATTATTTCAATTCAGAATGACACTCCAAACAATGGATTAGATTGACGCACCATCTTGCATTAGTGTCTCCACCACCATAAGGGCTCAATTATCCAACTTAACCCCCCTGCACTGGCTTAAGTCTATGGCAAGTGGAATGGCATGTGGGAGACTTAAGCCTTCCCTATAAATGGCTAGTTTGTAACTTGCTACTATGTCCTTCAAGTATTCCATCAAAGACCATCAACGGCCTCATTTTATTACGTTCGCCACCGTGCAGTGGGTAGATGCCTTATCGCGGCCGATTTATAAAGACGTTATTATTGAAAGCCTAAGGTTCTGCCAAGTAAACAAGGGATTGATCTTACATGCATTTGTTATTATGAACAACCACGTTCACCTCATAGCCTCAGCTAAGGAAGAATATAATTTATCGGACATTCTTCGAGATTTAAAGAAGCACACATCGAAGACATTACTCGAAATGATTGAAAACGATGACCATACCGAGAGCAGAAGAAACTGGATGCTTTGGTTATTTGAATCTGCAGGAAAAAAGAACAGCAACAATAAAAAGTATCAATTCTGGCAGCAAGACAATCTTCCAATTGAGTTGTCGACAAACAAAATGATGGATCAAAGATTGGAATACCTTCACAATAACCCTGTGGTTGAGCGAATCGTTAATGAAGCTGAACATTATATTTATAGCAGTGCGATTAATTATGCTAGAGGAAAGGGATTGTTGGATGTTGAATTTTTAGAGTAAGGCAGTTATACTTGTTCAATCTTTGTTCGGCAGTTATAAACTGCCCATTTATTAAGGGGCTTAAGTTGCAAACTTAAGCCAGAGTGTGGTTCCGCAAAAGGGCAAACAAGTTTGTAACTTGCTCATCTACAATCGCCAATTAAATGAAAAATCATGTTTGTTAACGCCATCAAAGACCTAACGAAGTTCACCAGGCCCATGCAAACTATTTCGAGGGCGTATGGGCACAAAGAAATCATTCCAGGATTATCAACGCTCTTCTTCGTCAATGAAAATGGTGTGGCCATCACCTGTAAACATGTGGCGCAACTTATTATTTCCGCAGACCCTACCAATCAACAATTCAATCAATTCAGAACGGAAAGAGATCAGTTGGCGAAAGATGGAAAATACCAGAGAAACGTAAAGGGACTAGAACTCAAATACAAATACCAGAAAGACACCACCATTCAGATTAAAAACAATTTTGTAGGAGCCGTAGATAACCTAAAGGAAATCACCGTACACCAGCATAAAACATATGACCTGGCCATCGTTCAGCTCAAAGGGTACAGCCAAATTCACTACGAGTCTTTTGCCCGGTTTTTGAAAGACACTTCAAAAATCGAACAGGGAAAATATTTATGCAGGTTAGGCTATCCCTTTCCTGAATACGCCAACTATACCTACGACCCTACCACTGACGACATCCTATTTGATAATAATAAACAGGCCAATGTGCCCATTTTTCCTATTGATGGCATCATTACCAGAAACATTGCTGAGAATAATGAATTGATGGGCATTGAAATGAGCACCCCTGGATTGAGGGGACAGAGTGGTGGGCCTCTTTTTGATGAAAATGGAATTATCTACGGCATGCAGCAAAGCACTAAGCATTTGCACCTTGGCTTTGATATAGAAAATAAAGAGATATTAGTTAACGGCATGAAGAAGAAAATCCATGATTATGCTTTTTTGCATCTCGGTCAGTGCATAAGAGTGGATATCATCAAGCAGTTTTTAGATCAGCACAACATCAAGTATTACGAAGAAGAATAAATAGCTAGTGGCGTCAGGTGTTAACACCTGACGCCACATTTTAGCCTTAAGTCAAAATTCTTTTTTTGAACTTGATTAGCGAAAACACTATATTTAATAAAATAACAGCCAGTCATATGAAAACTAAAAGGCATCTGATAATATTCGGATTATTCCTGTCGCTGACTGCTTTTTCAGTTTGCGATACCTCAAGGCCTGAAACAGAATTTTTAATTCTTATCACAGGTACCGATGATGGACTACAACTAGTTTGTAAAGAAGGGTGTGCATGGAAGGAATTGTCGTTTTCTTTAAAAAATGGGAAATACCAGCTAATCGATCAATACGGAATGACATCAGTAGGAAAAAAAGAGCCATCACAAGATAAACTGATCGCTAACTTCCTGTTGAGGGTTCAAAAGAACAAAGGAGGAATTCATCTCGAAGGAAAAAAAGGTACTTCCTGGACTGTGCTCAATTTTAGTTGCCTCGATAAAAATTGCAGTCAATACATTGACCAAGACGGGATGACTTCAAAAAAATAAAATCAATTTCTGGGATAGGCCTATCACCGATCTGCCTCATGCCCAAATTGCGTCTCTGCGCTTGCACCTACATTTCGACTTCCAACCTTTCGACCATTCATTGTGTCTAACACTTTGAAACCGAAAGCCTATGAAAACCAATTCTAATTTTGCACACGTCTTTCTGTTCATATCTTTTGGTGCAGCATTCATTTTAAGTGCCTGTACTGATACCTGTGAGCGCACATCCACTTTTGTGTATTATGCTCCAGTATATTCTACATCAGCAGAAATAAAAGATGCGGTTCAACTTCAGGAGGCAGCACCACTGACCACTATTGGAAAAATTTATTTCAAGGATGGCATGTTGTACATCAATGATCCCGGAAAAGGCATCCATATTATTGATAATCGGAATCCTGCAGCGCCAGCCAATCAATCTTTTCTGGCTATACCGGGCAATTTTGATTTAGCCATCCGCGGAAACATACTCTATGCCGATAGCTACGTAGACCTTGTTGCTTTTGATATTTCAAACCTCTCTCAAATTAATGAAGTGAATCGAATTGAACGCTTGTTTAACAATTATACCACACAAGGTTATATGGTTTCAAGTAAGCAAGGTGTATTGACCAGTTGGGAACGAAAAGAAAACGTTTCCGTAACGGTGGACGAGTGCGATATCACCTATCAGCCATGGGGAGGTTTTTGGTTTGAAGGCGGAATCGCTTTTGATGCATTATCTTCCTTCAGCAGGAATGCTGCCATTGCTCCCGGTACACAAAATGGTACCGGTGGTTCGATGGCACGTTTTATCTTATCTGGCGATCACCTGTATGGCTTAGACGGAGTCAATATTGATGTAGTGGATGTTTCGAGTACTTCCAATCCTCAGGCAGTGAATGAATTTCCATTGTCGTGGGATATCGAAACTTTGTTTCCTTATGAGGACAAACTTTTTGTGGGTGCACAATCGGGAATGTACATCCTTGATGTTTCCACTCCGGCACAACCTACACAAATCAGCAAGTACCAACACGTAAGCAGCTGCGATCCTGTGGTGGTGGACGGAACGTATGCGTACGTAACGTTGCGCAGTGGTAGTGCGTGCCAGGGCTTTACCAATCAATTGGAAGTAATCAGTCTGGCGGATCTCACCAGTCCATCATTGATAAAAACCTATCCGATGACTAATCCGCATGGTTTGGGTATCGATGATGGAATGTTGTTTATCTGTGATGGCAGTGATGGCCTGAAAGTATATGATGCCAGCGATGTAACTACCATCAATGAAAACCAATTGGCGCATTACAACACGATTCATGCTTTAGATATCATCCCCTTCAATAACGTGGCGATGGTAATTGGTGAAGATGGTTTGTTTCAGTACGATTACGCAGATATCTCGAATATTCGGTTATTGAGTAGCCTGGCGATTTCCAAAAACTAATATGATCCGATTTGTTTTATTCGGTGTCATGCTCAGTTGGGCAAGTAGCAGCTTTGCCACATCTGATTCCACACGGGTCAAGAAAGAAAAGGTGGGCTATTATTTGCAGCTTACTTCTGGCACGCTAATCGGCTGTTCGTCTTGCGACAAGACAGAATTTTCACTTTCTATGTCCTTACTTCAAGGGATTCGAATCGCCAATCAGTTTAGAGTAGGCGCAGGTTTTGGATTAGATAGTTATCGGGATTGGAAGACAACATCGGCTATCCTTTCCGCAGACTGGGATATTTTTCCCAACAAGAGCACCCCTTTCGTGCAAATCAATTATGGAATTGGATTGAAGGCTTGGCGGCAGCTTCCATTAGAACCCTGGAGCACTGAAGGTTTGGTAGATACCAAGGTTGGTCATAGTTTTCATCCAAAAGTAGGATACCGTTTTTATTCTGGTGATTTGAATGTGGGTTTTGCCCTGGGTTGGCAGCGACAAGTTATTTCTGATTACTACGAATACCCAAACAATCATTGGAATGGAACCCAATTTTTAAGCGGGGAGCCCAACCAGGTAACCATAAAGAATAAATTAAACAGAATGACATTTGGGATTACTGTTGGATGGAGATAATAGTGGTGTCAGGTGTTAACACCTACACCACTTGAAACGTTGTAGCCCTCACTTTGCGTCTCCGCGCCTCTGCGGTTAACCATTGAAAACAAACCCGAAACACTGAATTTTCTTTCATTACTTGTATAGTTAGGATTCCTTACTATATTTGTAGTGCAATATCGCAACAACAAAACCATTATCACCCATGAAAAAATCTATCTTTTATCACGCAGGATGCCCCGTATGTCTCAGTGCCGAGCATGACATCATTGAGCTGATAGGCGCTCAAAACGTAGAAATCGTACACTTTGGAGAAGATAAATCACGCATCGCAGAAGCGGAGAAAGCAGGTGTACAATCCGTACCCGCTATGGTGACCCCCACCGGCAACGTGCTGCACATCAACTTCGGTGCTTCTATGGCAGACGTGAAGGCTTAAAAAATTTTTAATCAAATAGTTAGGATTCCTAATTTTAAATATCAAAACTATGAAACAAACCATCACACTCGGTGCGTTCCTGCTTTTCACGAGCGCCACCTTTATTTCCTGTGCACAAAAAAGTCCTTACAACAACGATGACTTTCAAATCAAACAGGTAGAAGTAAAACACAACACCGACCTGGATCTCACCATCTGGGAAATCAATGTAAAAGGTTTGGCCGGCAACACCACCCCCACACCAGCCGGACAAATGGATGGCGCACCCGTGTTGGGCTACGTCTTCCCTACCAGTTTGCAACCCACCGATGTAGGCTTTGGTGCCACTGAAGGTATCGTAGCATTGGCCCTCACCTCCCACCCTGATTTTGATGACACTCCGCTGTGGGATGAAAACAGTGACAAGGTGTTTGACAATGATGGCATCATTTGGCATCCACACTGGGTGGTGTTGGTAGAAGACAAAAGAGTAGAAGGTGGACTGGCCGTGAAACAATTTAAAAAAGATGATAAAACGGTAGTGCTTCCTCCCACTAATCCCGGCATGCCCATGTACATGGATTCACCGGGCTATCCCGTGAAAACCAAAAACAACATCATTAAAGTTGTAGTCCCTGATTACAGAATTAATAACCAGACTAACTTTAGTTATGATGGCGTAGCCGCACTAATGAAAGTGAACACCAGCAATATGGACATGCCCATGTTGGGCGTTTACAAAGTGTACAGTGTAGCCAGTGGCGATTTATCTTTACCTTATAAAGTAAAATAACAATGAAAGTAGCCGTTTGGGACACCTACGTAATGCGAGACGATGGTCAGCGTATGCATTTCGATATCCTCGTACCTGACAGCATGGTGGACAAGGATGCCATTTATAACTATGGCAAGGCATTTCTAAAAAGTAAACCTTTCAAAACTGGTGAGCTTTCTTCCAGGGAATGCCAGTTTTGCCACATCGAGCAAGCCACGCCCGATGTAGTGGCACGAATAGAAAGGGAAGGATACGCCATTGTGGAGATGGAAAACTGTGGTTCATTTAATTAGGAATGCTAACTTTAGCCTGTCGGAACAGTCCGGCAGGCATTTTTTATGAGTAAAAGCATTTTCAATCCTAAACACCAACAAAAAGACGTTTCCAACAAAATAGTGGCGGGACTAGAGAGGGTATCCGAAGCCTTTAAAGTGTTGCTGTGGGAAAAAGCGAAAGCGTTAGGTCTGAGTCCCATTCAAATTCAACTGCTGATTTTTGTGGCGTACCACAAGCCCGAGCTGTGCAATGTCAGTCATCTGGCCAAAGAATTCAACATTACCAAGCCCACCATAAGTGATGCGGTGCGGATGCTGGAAGAAAAGAAACTGATTGTAAAAGGTTTTTCTTCCACAGACAGTCGCAGCTATACCATCGGTCTCTCCACGGCAGGAAAGAAAATCGTAGCGGAAACAGAAGACTTTGCCAGTCCGCTAAAAACCCAATTGAGGAACATAGATCAAAAAGACCTGGACAATTTATTTTCCACTTTAAGCCAATTGATTTTTCAACTGAACCGCAGTGGCATCCTCAGTGTGCAACGCACCTGCTATGGTTGTAAGTTTTACAGTCATACCAAAAAGAAAGACCATTGCAATCTTTTGGACATGGAATTAAAACAACCCGACATCCGATTGGATTGTCCGGAGTTTGAAGAGATGGAGGGTATGCTTTCTTAGAAATTAGAATGACCAATTACACTTTCACTTACCGAATACTTTCCGAAGCGCTTTACGAATCACTGACCGATGATCCGTTTTACATTACACTAGAAAAAGCGATTGAAGGAACCCAACTGGAAAAGAAAGAAATGATGTTGAGGTACATGGATTATTCCATGGTGGAAAGTGAACATGCTGGTCATATCTTCATTCCTACTGAGCATAATTATGGCGCATCCATTTGGATAAAGCCAATGGGAGAAAAAGAAGAACAACTAAAAAGCGAGAAGAAAGAATTTTTGATTACACACCTGGGCGAGAACGCATGGCAGTGTTATGAATCGATCGTTAACTTCATGAGTCAACAATCCACTCCGTTGATTCCCCCTGAAGCATGGTATCTCTCGATAGTGGGCCTGGAGCCTGCTCATCAAAATAAGGGACTGGGAAGTGGACTAATCACTCCTGTGTTAAAGGAAACAGACAGTGTGGGAATCACGACCTACCTTGAAACTTTTACGCCACGAAACATGAAGTTCTACGAAAAGTTAGGGTATACCTCGATCGCATCATTCAACGAGCCGATTACCGGGTCACCTTATTGGATCATGACCCGACAACCGCTGTCCGGAGGATAACGACCGCTCTAGTTGCGGGTATTCAAACTTATTGAAACAACGTACTCCAAAATTTAGAATCAAGTATCCAGAATCCAGCACCCAGAATCTAGCATCCAGCATCCAGCTTACTTCTTACTCAAATTCTCTGCCACCATCATCACAAAGTCTTTCCCTTTCACAAAACCTTTACCCCACTCTGCATCATACTTCGAAGCAATAGGCAAGTTGGCCACATCTGCCACCTTGGTTCCCTTTTTCAGCGCAGCTGCTACCGCATCTCTAATTTCTGCCAATCGATCACGAAAAGCCTGCACCTCTTTCTTTGTGGCCAGGTTGCCATGACCAGGAATAATTTTTGAGCTCTCATCCATTAAGGGAAGCATCTTATCCAACGAAGAAATAAACCCATTGATACCTCCCCCGTTGTTCACATCCACAAATGGATAGCCATACTGCACATACATGTCGCCCATGTGAAATACATTAGCATTTTTAAATTTTACAATCACATCCCCATCGGTGTGTCCGGTAAAGAAGTGATACAATTCAAGTTCCTCTCCTCCCCAATGGATGTTCATGCGATCAGGAAAAGTAACAACTGGCCAGGCAGCTTTATCTCTTGGAGGGCTAACGGTCTCGCCACGCTTGCTTTCCTTCGTCATTCGCATTCTAACATTATCGTGTGCAACAATGGTGACGCCCCATTTTTTAAAATTATCATTGCCTCCCGTGTGGTCACCATGTACATGGGTGTTCACCAACATTTTTATGGCACCTCCCCCTTCATTCAACACGGCCTGCGCAATCTTTCCTGATAAAGGGCCAAACTGATTATCAATAATCAAGGCGCCCTCTTCTCCTTTAATAAAGCCAATGTTACCGCCAGCTCCCATCATCATGTAAATGTTGTCCGTGACTTTTAAAGGGCGAATATTGACGGTATCAAAATTTTGCTGGGCCTGTGCGCCCAGGCTCAGAAAAAGAAAAATAATTACTAATCTCATAATGGGGTGGTTTAGCTACTCAAGATACCAATTCTTCTGCAAATCATAGACTGCGCAAGAATCAGGTTGAAAAACAACGCAAACAGCGGGACTTTTGACTATCAAAAACAATAGATTTATGATTGTGTCAACCCACGAACCCGATATTAACTACCACCGCATAGCGCAAGCCATTCAATTTCTGGAAGAAAATATCCAACGTCAGCCAGAATTAGATGAGGTAGCCGAAAAAGTGCACCTGAGTCCGTTTCACTTTCAGCGGTTGTTTACAGAATGGGCAGGTATCAGCCCAAAACGTTTTTTGCAATTTCTCACCGTAGGATTTTTAAAACAAAAACTGCATGAAACAAAAAATATTTCAGAGGCGGCAGAGTCGGCTGGACTTTCCAGCCAGTCGCGTGTATACGATTTGTTCACTACGCTTGAAGCTGTGACTCCACAGGAGTATAAGAAACAGGGAGAGGGTTTGCGGATCGAATACGGCATACACGAAACGCCATTTGGTTTATCCCTGATCGGAACTACTGCGAGAGGAATCTGTTGGCTTTCGTTTTTGAATTCGATGGACGAAACCCAACCCAGAATGGAAGAAATGAAAACCCACTGGCATAATTCTGTCTTTCATCAAAATCAGGAAACAACATCCCACTTTGCTCAACAGATTTTTCAACGCAATACTTCATCTCCCACCAAGCTGCATTTGTTTGTGAAGGGCACTAATTTTCAGATCAAAGTCTGGGACGCGTTGCTCAAAATTCCAACAGGTGGTGTAGTTACTTATCAGGGCATTGCGGAAAAGATCAACTCACCCCGCGCTATGCAGGCAGTCGGGTCGGCAGTTGGATCCAATCACATTGCTTACCTTATTCCCTGCCATCGTGTAATTCGTAAAGACGGTATTCTGGGAGAATACCGATGGAGCGCTACAAGAAAGAAAAGTATGATCGGTTGGGAAATGGCCAAGCAGGCGGGTTAATCTTTTTCGAATGCATTCCTTATCCCTACCGATAACTGTATGGGGAAATATTTAAAAGTAGTATATGGTCCAGAGATTGGAATACCTGATGAAACTCCAAGCTGAAGGAATCTATTTTCATGTTTCAATTTAATTTCCTTGATAGCATCCAAAAATAGCATGGAAGATCCCGTAAAATGATCCATTGAGTTCGTTTCTTTCACAGATTTCATAATCGTTGACCCAAACCGCAATTGCCTTCTACTGATTCCAAATTGTGCGCCCACACCCACGAAATGACTTGTGAGGGTATTCTTTAAGGTCGTATGTTCAATCTTCTCCGATCCAAAATCATTAGTATTAAAATCAAAACCCTTCCTCATGAATTGGTAAGCGGGGCCGACATCCAAATTGTAAGCACTGTTGCTCACAATAGGAATCATCATATTCAATTTTACACCATACCCCGCCTTGGAATGATAGTCCACCAGTACTACATCATCAGCAGATAACGGTTCCACTACGCCAAATGAATAAAATGCTGCAACCGCCATACTGATTGGCCTTTTAATACTTACAATTTCGTCCTCAGTCGATATCACCTCTTCTTCACTTAATAACTCCAAACTTACAGTGTCCACAAACTCCTTAGCAATTTGAATCTCTTCATTTTTTACAGCCTCTTTTGGGCTTATGATGAGTTCTTCAAAATTCGAATCGCTCAATTGATTCGCTTGAATAAGTTGAGAAATCTTTTCGTTCTTACTTTGATCCACTACAATTCTTGATTCCGTTTCACTCTCTTTAATTGAATTAATTTTTCTTTCTGTACTTTGAGTAGATACAATTTTTGGTTTTTGAGCTAATGGGGAATTCACTTCAGCATCTGTTCTCATTTTAGATGGTTGCAGATCATTGTCTATCTCCCTATCCGAGTTTACATCAATAGTGAAGTAAGATGGAATTGCAACAATTAACACCGCCAAAGAAAGCATTACCGCTTTAGAAAATCCTCCAGAGCCCAGGTTCCTGTTTACAGACTCCCAGGTAATCCCTGATTTCTTGCTTTCATACCCTCTTAGCTTAGAGAATAGGTCTCTTAAGCCATCGTCTTCCAAATTATCCATAGCCCTTTTTATTTTCTGGTTGAGTCAACTTGCTCTTTAAAAAATCTTTTGCTCTTGTTAAGTACGATCTTGATGTGCTCTCTTCAATATTGACCATTGTGCCAATTTCCCTATGACTGTAACCTTCTACGATGTAAAGATTAAAAATCAATCGATAAGGGTCCGGCATTTGCTGAATCAGCGTGATCAGCTCCTCTTCTTTGAGTTGCTCCAATACCACAGGTTGCTCAGCCACAGGAAATAAGAATTGATCATTGAAATTTTCAATTCTTTTTTGCTTTCTGAAGTAATCGATGGCTGTATTTACCGCAATTCTGATTACCCATTTTTCCAAAGAGATAATGTCAGCAGTGTTAGACTTCAGGTTGTTAAAAACTTTAATGAACGCTTCCTGCTGAATATCCTTTGCTTCATCTATTGATGAGGTATACCTAATAGCAACCGCCAAAACCTTCTTCTCATATATATTGAAAAGAAGGTTTTGTGCTTTGCGATCATTCTTTCGACATCGCAGAATCAGGTCTTCATCCTCATTCAAAACGAGTTACTTAATCTTCCACAACATCTATTTCTACCAATGCGGTAGTAAATGCTTCCAAGTATTTATAAGGGTCAGCCAAAATTTCTTCGTGGTCAACTCCAAGTGGATCAATTATCCAATTGATTCCCAGGTCATAAACAAAAAGTACTTTACCAGTAAAACCTTCAGGTGCGGTATAGGTTAAGTCAGCTCGCTTACCTGGTCCTAGGAAAAGATGAATAGGGTCGCTGTTTTGTATATCATATCCTCCAATAGTTCCCCCGTTATATGACAGGTCACAGAACACATCGTTGTCCAGAAGATCAATAGTAATGGATTCACCAGGCGCTATCTGGGCATAGTCATATATCCCTGAAGCAGACCCACATCCATCGCGTCCATTATCCAAGGAACCTACATCCCAACGCAAGCGGCCAAAAGAATTACCATCCTTCTTGTTGACGAGATCAATTTTTAAATCCTCTCTCTGCCCTTTAAAAGAAACATCGGGCGTATAGACCAAAAATTTCTTTCCGTCCACACTTGTAAGCGTGGTGAAATTTCCAAAAACTGGTGTTACTGTTCCACTGATATCAATCTCCTCCCCTCCTGCCACAGTGGAAAGGTTAATTACCGCTGGCTTTTCAACAAAGGTGTACCCTTGCGAGACTAACTCATTAGGAGTTACATCATCCTTTACAATGTCGCATGCTGTTAATAAGGATCCAGTAAGGAATAAGAGTGTTACTTTTTGTGCTAATAAATTCTTCATAGTTCCTGTGTTTGTATTGATGACGACCACTACCTAGCAAACGCTGCAATTTTTATAAAGAAACTCACCTATAAATCACCCTAAGCGTGTTATTTAAGTAAATTCATTTCATGAAAATCACACCTTATATAAGATTAGCACTCGTTGTGAGCTTATTCTCAGCTTTCAGTCCATTAGTAGCCCAAAACCTGCGTTCCGGAGGTAAACTCAAGCCTGAACAAGCCATTATGGACATTCGTCACTACACTGTAGCATTGGAGGTAGATCCTGAACAACAGACCATCAATGGATACACTGAAATTGATCTCATCCTTTCTGAAGCTACACCTGTTCTTCTTTTCGATTTTTGGCGCGGCCTGAACGTAGAGCAAGTATGGGTGAACGGAAATAAAAAAACTTTTGACCATGGAGAAGATGATCTTATTAGAATTACAGATACACAACCTTTTGGTGCAGGAAAAATAAAAGCCAAAGTAGCTTACGGTGGTAAACCAGGCATTGCAGAAAAACCACCGTGGACGGGAGGCTTTCAGTGGAGCCGGGATGAAAATGGAAACCCGTGGGTTTCCGTAACCTGCCAGTCGGAAGGGGCTAAAATATATTTCCCTTGCAAAGACCACCCCAGTGATGAACCCAATGAAGGAGCCGAAATGATCATCACTGTTCCGAAAGGGCTCACCGCCAACGCGCCTGGATTACTAAAAAAAGTAACACGTGGTAAAACAACCGATACCTGGCATTGGGAAACCAATTATACCATCAGTAACTATTGCATTCTTTTCAATATTGGTAAATACAAAAAAGTGACCCGCCCTTACACCACTATAGAAGGTAACAAGGTGCCCATGGAATTTTATGTATTAGAGACGCATGCCGATCAGGGTCCACACTTACTGGAGCGACTGGAGCGCACCACTCAAATTCTTGAAAAATATTTTGGTGAGTACCCATGGGCAAAAGAAAGAATTGGAATCGCAGAAACGCCACACCTCGGTATGGAACACCAGACCAACATTGCGTATGGCAATCAATTCAGGTACACCAAAGTGGGTGGAGAAGATTTTGACTGGTTGCTCAATCACGAGTTTGGCCATGAGTGGTGGGCTAATAAAGTGACCAACAAGGACTGGGCACACATGTGGATACAGGAAGGCATATGCAGTTTTGGAGATGCATTGTACATCCGAGAGTTGGAAGGTGAAGAATCCTACCTCAAACGAATGCGCAACACGGGCCGTAATACACAAAATCTAAAACCTATTGTTCAAGGTGAAGAGGTTGATTCTGACGATGCCTACCATGGGGATATTTATGGTAAAGGAGCCTTTTTTATGCACACGTTAAGGTATGTGCTCGGTGATGACATCTTCTTTCCTGCTTTGCAAAAGCTGGCTACAGATAAGAAATACACCTATGACAATTTTGTTACCACAGATGATGTAGAACAACTGTTCAGCAGCGAATCGAAACAAAATCTTAAGCCTCTGTTTGATTTCTATTTGCGCACTATTAAGAAACTGGAGGTGAGTGTAAAGCAGATAGAAGAAAATAAATATGAAATCAAACTGCTTAATTATGATGGGAACCTCCCAGTTGACATCCAGACAGAGGGGAATATAGCGCGAACTCTATTAAGCAAAACCGGAATTACTCTTGAGAGTAATAATTGGCCCCAGATTGACCCCAAAGGTTACTTCTTAAAAAGGGTTATACTGGAGTAAAACATTTATAGCTCTCGCTTAACTTTTGTCTTTATTGTGCTTCAACACTTTGGCCTCTACATGAAACACCACCTCTTCTGCAATATTAATGGCCAGGTCACCCACGCGTTCCAGTTTGTTTACCACTGCCAATAACCTAACGATTAGTTTCGCCTGCTTAGGATCTTCTTCGATCAAGGCAGCGGCTATTTTTGGTCCGTTCTTATTTTTCTTGTTAAGCAACTCGTCCTCCTTAAATGTTTTACGAGCCAATTCCGCGTCATCTTTTTTCAAAGATTCACTCAGGCAGGAGAGCATGGAGATGGATATCTCATACATTTTGTTAATGCTGAACTTATCAAGATAATCCTTATCAAGCTTTTTACTATTCTTAATTAAGAATGTAGCAATGTTCTTTGCATTATCTCCGATGCGCTCAAGGTCACCAGTTATTTTCAATACAGCCAATACAAATCTAAGATCAGTTGCAACAGGATTATGTAATGCCAGGATGTTTTCACAATCCTTATCCATAGTAAGTTCAAGTGCATTGACTCTCTTTTCATTTTCAATCACTTGCTCAGCTAATTTCAAGTCTCCCGAAATTGTAGACTCCTTACAAAGTTCAATTTGTTGAGAAACGAGTCCCATCATCTCCAACAAGTTTTCTTTCAGCGCCTGAAGTTCGATCTCTAAATTCGACATAGTTTACGAGTACAAGTAAGACTCCTCAATTAATATAAACACGAAATTACCCAAATCTTCCGGAAATGTAGTTCTCTGTCTGCTTTTTGGATGGATTGGTAAAAATATCAGTCGTTTTACCTACCTCAACAAGCTCGCCCATATAGAAAAATGCTGTCCTATCACTTACACGAGATGCTTGTTGCATATTGTGTGTCACTATAATGATTGTATAGTTCTGTTTCAGTTCATTAATTAACTCTTCAATCTTTGCAGTAGAGATAGGATCCAATGCAGATGCAGGTTCATCCATTAAAATAATTGAAGGCTCCACCGCAAGCGTGCGTGCAATGCACAACCTCTGTTGCTGACCTCCGGAAAGCCCAAATGCTGATTTTTTTAATTGATCCTTCACTTCACTCCAGAGTGCTGCTTTCACAAGCGATTGCTCCACCACTTCCTCAATCTTTTTTTTGTCTTTCTCTCCGTGGATGCGAAGGCCATATGCTACGTTTTCGAAAATTGATTTAGGAAAGGGGTTTGGCTTTTGAAAAACCATCCCAATCTTTTGCCTTAGCTCCTCTACGTTTACTTTTTTCTTGTAGATATCATTGCCTTCCACCAAAATTTTACCCTCCAATCGAAATGATTCGATATAGTCATTCATTCTATTGAGCGTACGCAAGAAAGTTGACTTACCGCATCCTGAAGGTCCTATAAAAGCAGTAACAGTATTTTCTTTAATGGCAATGTCAATGCTTTTCAGAACGTGATTATCACCGTAATAGGCATTTACATCTATGGCTTCAATGTGCTTCATTACTTTCTTTTCAATTTTACCATGTTATTTTTTTCTGCCATTTATTGCGAAGGTACACAGCAATACCATTCATGATAAAGGTGATTAACAAAAGAATAATAATAGCAGCAGCTCCGTTCACAAGAAACTCATGTTGTGGCCGGGATACCCAATTAAAAATCTGCATAGGCAATACAGTGAATTCATCCATTGGACTTTTGGGAACAAAAGGAACATAAGCCAAAGCACCAATAACAATGAGCGGTGCGGTCTCTCCCATCGCCCTTGACAAGGATAAAATAATACCCGTTAAAATTCCTCCTCCCGCTGCAGGCAATATTTGATGCCATATGGTTTGCCATTTTGTAGCTCCCATGGCATACGATGCCTCCCTCAAAGTATTAGGCACCGCTTTTAATGCTTCGCGTGTGGCTACTATTAAAATAGGGAGAATCAATATGGCCAAAGTAAACGCTCCAGCGAGTAGGCTTGCACCCAGATTCATCAACCTTCCAAATACTTCTAACCCTAATAACCCATAAATAATAGAAGGGACACCTGCCAGGTTGGCAATATTCACCTCCACCATGGCCGCGATTCTATTTTTTTTGCCGTATTCCTCAAGGTAAATCCCCGCTGCCACTCCAAGTGGAATTGCAATCATTGCAGTAAGCGCCAGTATCCAGGCTGTGCCCGTCCAGGCTGTAAGTATACCAGACTTTTCCGCTTTACGTGAAGGGAGGTTGGTAAGAAAGTCCCAATCGATGCGTTGTAGTCCATCAATTAAAATGTTTCCTATAAAAATAACCAACATCAGCAATCCAAAAAGTGTGCAGCCAATGCCCACGTATTTGAATCCTTTGTCTATTCTTCTATTTCGTTTTAGGTTACTCATACTTCTCCTGATACTTTTTCTTCACCCAGTAGCTCACATTATTTAGGGTAAAAGTGAAAAGGAATAAAGTTATTCCTGCCGCGTAAATTGTTTTGTATTCAATTGAACCGTGCTGCACATCGCCAAGGCTCACCTGCACGATATATGCTGTAATTGTTTCCACACCATCTCGTGGATCAAAAGTGAGAATGGGTTGTTGCCCAGCTGCAATAGCAACCACCATCGTTTCTCCAATTGCTCTTGAGACAGCAAGTATAATAGAAACTATAATCCCTGAAGAAGCCGCAGGTAAAGCAACCTTGAATGCAGTTTGAAAGGGTGTTGCTCCCATACCAAAAGAAGCCTCACGCAATGACTTGGGAAGTGCATGTAACGCATCCTCACTCAAAGAAGAAATCATAGGTATGATCATAATCCCCATCACAATACCAGCTGACAATGCATTGAAACTTCCCACACCAGGAATTATACTTTGTAAGAAAGGTGTAACCACAGTGAGTGCAAAAAAACCATATACTACCGTAGGCACAGCTGCCAATAACTCAAGCGCAGGCTTTACTGTTTTTCTGAAATTCTTATTTGCATACTCACTCAGGTAAATCGCTATTGTAAGTCCAATCGGCAAAGCAGTAGCAATGGCAATGGCTGTGGTGAGGAAAGTACCCATCAGCAAAGGCATGATGCCATAGTGCTTTTGAGTAAACAGTGGAGTCCACTGGGTATCAGTTAAGAAGTCAAAAATAGAAACCTGTTGAAAGAAAGTAAACGACTCGCTGAAAAGCACAACAATGATACCTACAGTAGTAAGTATTGTGATTAGCCCGCTGAAAGCAAGCGCTCCTTCTATAACTCGTTCTCCTGGTTTTTTCAAACTACTTAAGCTATGCCGAAAGGCCGCGGAGTTTCTTTATTTTGAAATTATTGATTGACAGGA
Organism: Cyclobacteriaceae bacterium; assembly: GCA_040216665.1. Lineage (GTDB taxonomy): Bacteria > Bacteroidota > Bacteroidia > Cytophagales > Cyclobacteriaceae > ELB16-189. The sequence goes on from JAVJOQ010000024.1 coordinate 144,032, forward strand.
GCAATGAAACTTTTGAATGCATCAAGTCCTTTCTGATATTCCGCTTGCGGAAGAGGAATGTAGCCTACATCAGGAACAAGTAACGAAGCTTTATTCAAATAGAAATTAACAAACGCTACTACCTCAGGTCTTTTAGCAGCCACATCATTCACATAGATAAATACTGGTCTTGACAAAGGAGCGTAGGTGCCATCTTTCACAGTTTGCGCAGAAGGCTCAATTGCACCACTTCCACTATCCACTCCTACAAGTTTTAACTTATCGATATTTTCTTCGTAGTAAGCCAATCCAAAAAATCCTATTGAATTGATATCGCCTGAAATTCCCTGAACCAAAACATTATCATCTTCGCTGGCAGTATAATCACCTCTGCTTGAACCACTCTTTCCTACAATCACTTCGGTAAAATAATCATACGTACCTGAAGCGACTCCAGGGCCATATAGGTTAAACTGCTCATCAGGCCACCCTTCCCTAATCTGGCTCCATTTAGTAATGGTGCTTTGTGCGGAGGGTTCCCATATTTTTTTTAATTCATCCACAGTAAAATGGTCTACCCATGTATTCTCTTTGTTGATCAACACGGCCAAACCATCATAAGCGATAGTCAATTCAAGAAACTTCACATTATTTTCAGTACAGATTGCAGCTTCCTGCTCTTTTATTGGACGTGATGCATCATTAATATCCGTTTCACCACGACTGAATTTATTAAATCCACCCCCAGTACCTGAAACACCTACCGTAACCTTCACATTAGGTTGGTCAACCCTAAACTCTTCGGCAATTGCCTCTGTGATAGGATAAACAGTGCTAGAGCCATCAATTTTTACCTCTCCACTTAAGTAATTTGAATTAGAACTGGTGTCTTTAGATCCACATGAAAACAAGGTCAGTGAACCGATTAAAAGATATAAGAGAGTGGTTGTTTTGAGTGTCATAAACTTGCGCTAAAATTTCCACAAAAGTACCGCTGTCAACTGCCAGCTGCTGTCACTGAATATTAAGCTTATGTTAAGCTATTGTTATGAACACCCTGAAGGCCCTTCGGCTATTCGATAGCTTAGACTCAAAACGCACTCATTATGCTTCTATAGAAACGGGTATAAAATATTAACTTCCAGTGTTTTACACATTTAATCTTTTTTCTCCTTGGTTTCCTAACTCACATTACCAAATTGTTAACAGTTACATGCACATGGTTATGAGTCAATTATTCATGTCATGAATCGAAGCTGAAGGTGTCAAGCAATTAGATAGTTTTGCGCCCAAAATTAAGGCTTTGCCAATTCACACTAGAAAAAACCATTATATGAGCATTACCTTCAAGCATTCTATTATTGTTCTCGGCTTGGTTGTCAGCAGCTATGGCCTGCAAGCTCAAACAAATGAAGAAAAACAAAAAAGTGATCTTAAACCGGAAGCAAAGCCATGGTTTCAGAATTTTAATATCCGAGGATATGCACAAGTAAGGTATAATCGTCTACTGGAAACTAACCCTGATTTAAAATGCGAGCAATGCGACCGTTCCTGGGGTGAGAATGGGGGGTTCTTCTTGCGGAGGATGCGTATCATATTTTCGGGACAGATCAGTAAGCAGGTATACTTCTACATTCAACCAGATTTTGCCAGCTCCCCCTCCTCGACTTCTTTAAATTTTGCACAGCTCCGTGATGCTTATTTTGATGTCGGGATAGACAAAGACAATGAATTCAGATTCAGAATTGGGCAAAGTAAGGTTCCTTATGGCTTCGAAAATTTACAATCCAGTCAAAACCGTTTACCCTTAGATCGTAATGATGGCATTAACAGTGCCCTGTCCAATGAACGAGATATAGGGGTATTTTTTTACTGGGCTCCCAAAGAAGTCAGGCAGCGGTTTTCGATGTTAGTAAGGGATGGGTTTAAGGGATCAGGAGACTATGGTGTTTTTGCCTTTGGAGCCTATAATGGGCAAACTCCGAACAGGCCTGACTTAAATGATGAGCTTCACATTGTGGCTCGAATCAGCTATCCATTTGTCATTGGAAGTCAGATTATTGAACCTGGTATTCAGGCATATACAGGGCAATTTGTGATGAGTACGGTAAGTACTGGAGTGACAACCTCACCGGATCTCAATTACCTGGACGAACGCGCAGCTGTTTCTATGGTCCTTTACCCTCGTCCATTTGGTGTTCAGGCAGAATACAACATTGGAAGGGGCCCCGAATACAACAAGCAGACCAATGCCATTGAAGAGTCTTCTTTAACGGGTGGATATGCAACTCTCAATTATAAAATTGACCTTAAGCATCAAAAGCTTTATCCTTTCCTAAGGTATCAATACTACGATGGCGGTAAAAAACACGAATTGGATGCCCGAAGCTATAATGTGAGAGAACTTGAAATTGGTGTGGAATGGGAACCTGTAGAAGCTTTTGAGCTCGTAACCATGTACACCTTTTCTTCAAGGAGATTTGAGGATGCTATAAAGCCTAACAATAATCAATCAGGAAGCTTACTTAGAATTCAGGCTCAATTGAACTTTAGATAATTATCTACTCGCAAGAAGCAATTGGGTCAATACTGCCTTCAAGGCCTTCTTTACCATATTAAGTTTGTGTTAATATATTGTTATGCGATTTGTATTACCTATAAAGAATTCATCCTGATAAATAACTCAAATACAATGGTTTATTCACATTATTAATATTTAGTTAAACGTGGTTAACAGGTTCTATACTAAGATTGAGAGCAACTTTTCAAGAATAAATTGAAATCAATAAATGACGAGGAAAATACACTATCGGGTTGTTAACATTAGACCTCCAGAAATCGATCAATCTGGCCCTGACCAATTATTACTCACACCCTTGGTCATATTGGCTAATTTTGCGGCATCAATTCAAAAAAACAGGCAAAAAAGTTAAACATTTATGTCATCCTATTTAAAAGCTATCGGTTGTTTACTTGTCATCAATGCATTTTTCTTCACAAGTAGTTATGGCCAGGACATAACCAAAAACAAATTTGGCAAAGGGTTAAGAATAACCGCAGCTGATTCTTCTTTCGCTCTAAAATTTGGACTTAGGTTTCAAACATTATACGATGGCCGTCTTAACCTTGAAAATCAAGATTATAACGACAGGTTGCTTACCAGAAGGTATCGCTTAAAATTTGACGGATTCGTATATAATCCTAAGCTTGTCTATAAACTTGAATTAGGTATCTCCAATCAAGATATAAGCGGTGGTGATATCCCTCAAACGGGGGAGACTTCGCGCATTATTCTTGACGCGGTACTAAAATGGAATTTTAAGCCCAATTGGACGCTTTGGTTTGGGCAAACCAAATTACCAGGCAATAGAGAACGTGTAATTTCATCACAGGCCCTGCAATTCGTTGATCGAAGCAATGTCAACTCAAGATTCAACATCGATCGTGATGCAGGTGTTCAGCTTCACTATGAGAAAGACAAAGTAAAATTGATTGGTTCAGTTTCTACTGGGGACGGTAGAAATATCATCACCAACCATGTCGGGGGTTATGATTATACAGTGCGTGGGGAATACCTTCCTTTTGGTGAGTTTACCAATGGCGGTGACTATTTTAGTTCCGATTTAAGTAGAGAAGAAAAACCCAAACTCTCTATCGGAGTCACCTACGATTATAATGACAGAGCTACCAGACAGCGAGGTCAGCTGGGAGATTTTCTTTCTGCACAGCGAGATCTGGAATCTGTTTTCATTGATGCTTACTTTAAATACAATGGCATTTCATCACTTATAGAATATGCCAACAAAAAATCTCCCGATGGCCCTGTCATTTTAGATGGTGCCGGCAATTTTGTTGAAGCCTTTTATACTGGCTCAGGAATCAGCTGGCAGGCAGGCTATTTATTTAAAAATAATTTTGAAATAGCGGGTCGTTTTACTCAGGTGACACCTGAAGAAATCACGCTTAGAAATGAAAATACGCAGTATACACTTGGTTTGTCAAGGTACATTGTAGGCCACAATCTCAAAATTCAAAGTGATTTCACGCTGATCCAAGAAGATACACGTGATGATCAGCTTATGGCAAGATTTCAAATAGAATTGGCTTTCTAGCAATTAATTAATCGATTGTATTTTTCTCTCCCTTAAATTGTGGTAGTTGTTCATTTAGCTGTTAGTCATTAACAACTTTTTGTTCTAAACTTCCGTAATCATTAACTTAAAGCGCAAGAGCTCACGTTTTAAGCCTAAATGTATCTGGTGAGAAAATTCATAAGATTTCTGTCTTTGAATATTTGGGGCAACCTGCCATCAAGCTGGCAAAGGGCGTTATCAAAATTTTACGCTCAGCTATACACCAAGAGTTATAGCAAGCACATCATAGGCCCCTACTGTACGTTCAACTATGATGATCCCTCCTATCTACAGCAATTCAAGCCTGCTAGTGGAAATAATACCTATCAAAATTTTCAGGATTTTTTTACCAGGGTCTACAAAGAGCCCATTAATATTAAGATAAGTACGGATGCTGTGTGGCCTTGCGAAGGATTATTGTGTGAATATGGAAAGGTAAAGGAAACTGAACTTGTAAAAGTAAAAGGGCATAAGCGGCATCTGAGAAGCATCTTTGGAGCTTTGGGAGATCAAATACCTGATGATCACTATTTCTCAAATGTTTTTCTTCACAACAATAACTATCACCGAATCCATAGTCCTATCAGTGGTACAGTCACTCGCATCGAGCATATCCCTGGCGACCTTGTAGTATTAAGACCTTGGGTTTATAAAAACGACCCCTCACTCCCTGCACTCCGTAATGAACGGATCAATGTAGACATCCGATCAAAGCAAGGCGAACATTGGTTTCTCTCCATTGTTGGAGGCCCAGCGGTAGGCACCATTGTAATGGCACAAGAATTGGATATTGGATCTATGGTATCAATAGGTCAGGAACTAGGTACTTTTTTATTAGGTTCAACCTGCTGTATTGCATCTCCTATGCCTATTAAAAATGCCAAATTAGGCCAGCAAGTAGCTGTGGGAACTCCGCTTTAACTCCATTTATAAAGCATCTTTTCCAATGGGTCACTAAAACCTGCAACTAATCCTTTTTTTTGCGATCTTGATTCATTCATAATCAAATTACTATGCGCAAAATAATTCTAAGCCTCAGTGTTGTTGTTCTTCTTTTTGGATGCCAACAAGAATATGACGTTGTTATAAAAAATGGAATGGTTTACGATGGTTCAGGAATTCCTCCTGTACAAACGGACATTGCCATCAACAAAAACAAAATCGTAAAGGTGGGTGACCTTTCCAGCGCCAAGGCCAAACGCATGATCGATGCCTCCGGGCTAGCCGTTGCCCCTGGGTTTATTGATCTGCATGCACACCTGGATCCATTGCTTAATTTACCTTCTGCAGAAAGCGCCATTCGCCAGGGAGTAACTACTTCACTAGGTGGACCAGATGGGTCATCACCATGGCCTATTGGCAGCTACCTCGACAAAGCCGATAGCATTGGCATGACTATGAACGTGGCTTTTCTCGTGGGTCATAACACCGTCAGAAGAAACATTATGAAGCTGGAGAACAGAGCCCCAACCGATGAGGAGCTTGGAGCTATGAAAGCACAAGTTGAGCAGGGCATGAAAGAAGGAGCCTATGGTATTTCTACAGGACTAAAGTATTTACCTGGAGCTTTTTCAAATGTTGATGAAGTGATTGCACTTTCAAAAGTAGCGTCTCAACATAATGGTATCTATACGTCCCACCTCAGAGAAGAAGGCATAGGTCTACTAGAAGCTGTTCACGAAGCCATTAAGATTGGACGGGAAGCAAACATTCCCATAGTACTTACGCACCATAAAGCCATCGGCACAAAAATGTGGGGAGGAAGTGTGAAGACACTTGCCATGGTAGACAGCGCCAGAAACCTGAACATCGATGTGATGATGGATCAATATCCTTACAATGCGAGCTATACAGGAATAGGAGTCCTTATCCCATCATGGTCGATGGCAGGCGGAACACCAGAGTTTAAAAAGAGATTAGATAAACCTGCACTAAGAGACAGCATCAAAAAAGGAATTGTACATAATATATTATATGATCGTGGTGGTGCTGACCTGAACCGGGTACAGTTTGCTCTTGTAGAATGGAAAAAAGATCTGGAAGGTAGAACGTTACATGACTGGTTGGTAGAAAGGAAGATGGAGACAACGGTAGAGAATGGTGCAGAGTTAGTAATCGAAGCTCAGCTCAATGGTGGTGCTTCTTGCGTATACTTTGCCATGGACGATGCGGATGTAGAACGCATCATGAAGCACCCACAAACGATGATTGCCTCGGATGGAAGACTTGTAGAACCTGGCGATGGACATCCCCATCCAAGATGGTATGGTACTTTCCCTCGAGTGCTTGGTGTCTACTCTCGAGAAAAAAAAGTAATACCACTTGAAGTGGCCATTCAAAAGATGACCATGATGCCAGCCGATCGTCTAGGATTAAAAGAAAGAGGCAGAATTAAAGAAAATACTTTTGCTGATGTAGTAGTATTCAATCCAGAAACAGTGGCTGATAAATCCACTTTCCAAAACCCACATCAATACCCAGAAGGAATTGATTTCGTGATGGTGAATGGAGTACTTGCGGTTGATGGTGGGGAATTTGTTGATGCAAGATCTGGAGTGGTGCTGAGGAAAGGAAAGCAATAGTTTGAGTTACTACTATGTTCATTATTAATCTCCATTATGTTGTTCCGTTGGAAGAACTGGATGCACACATGACGGACCATGTGAAGTATTTACACAAGTATTACAAGCAGGATGTTTTTGTTGCCTCAGGGAGAAAGGTGCCGCGAACAGGGGGGATTATACTTGCGGTTGGGAAATCAAAAGAAGAAATTGACAAGATCCTTTCTGAAGACCCCTTTCACATTCATGGACTGGCTGAGTTCACCGTCACAGAGTTTTTGACCTCTCAATCTCATCCAGAGTTTAAAACATTTTTAAAGACCTACGGATAATAAACTTTTCCAGTAAACCTTCTTACTCTAAAAAATAACTTCAGTACTAAAGAAGAACACATCCAACCGGTTGCCGGCCTGGTGCTACTTAAAAATATTGTACTCCGCCACCATTTTCTTATACTCCGGGAAGATTTTTTCATATGATGCTTCGTCTACTTTCTTCAAGGCATTCATCAATCCACCAATACCAGAATCTTTCAGGGTCACCTTTTGTTTTTTAATTTCTTCCATTTTGGTGTGGATGGTGCCTTCCAATTTTCTCAGTTCACGCTCAGTCATCTTATTCAATTTTTGTCTAAAAATAAGACATTTTGAATCTAGGTGAGCCACACTTTGATTTTAGATGTCCAAGAGCGGTAGGTGCCTTCCCTTTGTTTGCTCGATTGGCTCACATCTCTATATACTATCACTCAGCTAAGAAATTCAAGCTAGTCAGTGGCGAATAAACAAAAGATAAAAAATATTGAACGCTTTGTTTAAGGATACACCACTCACCTGAAGCCTTCCCTACTAATCATTAAACAATAAATAGTTATTCCAATAATCTCAAAACATAACCTTTTACTTCTTGTTGAATAGCCAATCAAAACAATAAAATAATTATGAAAACATTATTCACTCTATTATTAGCTGTCACTATATCAACAGCATCCTTCGCACAAACAAAAGATGTGGTTGACATTGCCATTGGCTCAGCTGATCACACAACATTAGTAGCAGCAGTAAAGGCCGCAGATTTAGTAAATACATTAAAAGGCAGCGGTCCCTTTACGGTGTTTGCTCCTACCAACGCTGCATTCGACAAATTACCTGAAGGCACCGTAGCCAATTTATTGAAGCCTGAAAACAAAGATCAGCTTGCAAAAATTTTGACTTATCATGTTGTAAGTGGCAATCTGGATGCTTCTGCAGTGATGGCGGCCATTAAGGCAGGAAAAGGCAAAGCTGTATTAACCACAGTAAGTGGTGGCAAGCTTACTGCCTCAATCGACAATGGTAAAGTGAAGTTGACGGATGTAAATGGTAACGCATCTTATGTTACGGCAACCGATTTAAAAGGAAGCAATGGTGTGATCCATGTGATTAGCACAGTGGTGTTGCCTTAAGCAATTTCAAAAACTATTATCAGGAGCAGGTGTGTATTCATTTACACACCTGTTTTTTTAGTGATTGAATCTTAAATTGAATTGGCTTCACGGTTTGTAACCAGACCCACGGATGACTTTACCCGGTTTGGCACCAGTGTATTTGTTATTTTCAATCACTATTTTTCCATTGACGATGACCCACTTCACTCCTTCAGAATGAGTATCAGGTGATGCAAATGTGGCTCGATCCTCAATGGTGTTGAAGTCAAACAGTACGATGTCGGCTGCAAGGCCCGGGGCAAGTATTCCTCTGTCATAGGCCATGATTTCATTAGCAGCCACCGCACTCATGCGATGGATGGCACCTTCCAATGAAAGCACACCCAGTCCTTTAACATAGTGCGACAACACTCTCGGAAATGCTCCGTAGCCTCGGGGATGCACCGCATATCCTGTAGCAGCCGGACCGGCATCGGTATCAAAAGAAGTAAACTCTTCACGCATTGCTTTCATCTTATTAACTTCCGACATGGTTTGCGGCATAGCAAACACTTCGTACAAAGTCAAATCAAAGAAAACATCCCATGGTAATTTTTTTTCTGCTTTGGCTATTGCTTCAATTGTATTCCCATTATGTGAAGCATATGGTGTGTCTTCCAAATGCGCCACAACAATGCGATTCCAATTCTTTCCTGCATGTGCAAACCAGTTCTCCCACCCTGCCAACGTTTCCATCTCTTCACGCATCACTTTCTTCACCTTAGGATCTTTTAGCTTTTCCAGCAGGGCCTCCTGCCCATCTGCAGCATGTCGTGGATGCAATAGCGCCCGAATGCCCAGACCATTATTGATATAGGGATAAATATCCACTCCCACTTCCTGGCCATTGGCTCTCGCTTCTTTTATTCTCGCAATAGCCATATCCATCTTGCCCCAATTGGCTTGGCCCGCAGCCTTCAAATGGAAAATATGCACAGGTGTTCCGGCCGTCTTGCCAATTCGCAGCGCTTCATCTATGGCTTCTATCAATCGGTCGCCCTCATTGCGCATGTGTGTAAAATAACGGCCTCCATATTTTCCAGCTACTTTGGCCAGCTCGGCAATTTCCTCTTCACTTCCGTAAATAGCGGGTGGATAAATCAACGAAGTAGACAAACCAATCGCACCCGCCTCCATTGCTTCTTCCACCATTCCCCGCATGGTATCCATTTCCTTGGGTGTAGCCTGGCGATCCTTATCACCAATGACCAAATAACGAACCTGTGTGTGCCCGACAGTTTGCACCATGTTCATCGGCATACCGGCAGTTTCGAGTTTTGCAAAATACTGCCGCATGGTTTTCCAACCCATTGTCTTAGCCTCTTCATCGCTCAACGGAGCATCAGATCCTCCTTCCCCTGCGTTGATGGTGGTGATGCCTTGTGTCAACAGATTCAATGCCGTATTAGGATCTTTTATAAATGATGCCGCGCTTTGTCCCATCATGTCAATAAAACCGGGAGCCACAATAAGACCTGTTGCATCTATGCTTTTGGTTGCTGATGCATTGCTCAGTCTACCAATAGCCACAATTTTGTCGTCTTTGATGGCTACATCCCCGGTATACCAGGGTGATCCTGTGCCATCTACAATGCGACCGTTCTTGATCAACAGATCATAGGTTTGTGCTTCGCTAAGCCATGCAACCGACAAAAATGAAAGAAGTAGAAGGGCGGATACTCTCATGGTTATACTTTTTATAAACTATCATCTATTGATAAACGATAGCTACTCAATATAGTAAATATGAATTAATTGGTTTGAGCTGTTTTTTAATTCGGTTCCACCCCTACAGTCTTACTTCAAACTAATCTCCTTTGTGGTTGTTCCTCCTTTTTCGGACTGGATGGTGAAAGTGGCTATTGGGTTTTTACCAGTTATTTTAAAAACATATTCGATAGTGCGTGTAGAAATACCTTCATTTTCTCTACTTCCATCGAGATGACCTACATCGGTTCTTGATTTTCCGCTTACCACCTCCGCATCTTTTACCTCCACCATAGCTCGAACAGGTTTTGCAATTTCCATTTCAAGTGCTCGCGTGGTAATATTTGTAGGCAAGTAACCTTCGTTCTCTATCACCAATGAAACCTTCACCACTTTTCCCTTTTCAATCATATTGATGTTGGATTCTCTGATAACTACCCGCGGGCTGAGCTCAGCAAGCCAGATCATCCAGGGTACATACTTTTGAATTTCGCCTTGCAACATTTCTACGGGAGGATTCTGCCTCGTAAATTTTGTATCCCATCCGCCTATTTCCACGGAGCCCAACTGAGGATGGTTGTAAGCCTGCCAGTTCTTAAAACCCTTGCCACCTAGTTTTTCATCATTCCATTTCAGTCGTTCCATGTCTGAAACGCGACCGTCCTTGTCTCTATCAGCATCAAAGCCTCCCCAGAACTCAGGCACGAATCCCACCACACCAAAATCCCAATATCCCCAACTGATAAGTGTTCCATGTCGGTGGAGTCGTGGGTTGCTATAACTGGGAATGGCTTTTTGTCCAGTAGTTTTTTCATACTTGCCAGACAACTCCATGATCAAGCGTTGATCCTCCATATTGAAATTGTCCCAAGAAGTTGTTGAGGGTAAGCGAAACAATATGCCACCCGAGGTATGTCCATGAAAAATACCCGTTATGTTTCTATGTGAATTGATGAACTCAATTGTATGTCGTGTCTCCGGTTCAGATAAAGGATATGGGCCCGCTCCCTTCTGCTCACTTTCCAGTCCCCAGTTGCGGGGAAAATTTCTATTCATGTCTATCCCTCCTACTCCATCTTCATTGAACAAGCCATCCTGGTCATCATCGATGCCTTCTTCCAGCACGTCATAAAAATCTCCTTTAGTATCGCCTTCTCCTCTCCTCACCATAAGGCGAGGGTCGTCTTCGCTGATCTTCCATCTCCCCGTAGGGTTTTTGACGCGCATGTCAGTAATAAGGTTGTCCTTATTCAAATCATTCCCAGGATCTTCATCCAACAATCCATCCATGTCTTCATCGTAAGGACGAGGTGTACTCCTTAAGTGATTGACAGTGGTCAGCGCGATGTCTGCTCCATCAGGATTGAATTTCGGCCTTATATATAATGTGCGTGTATCAACGAGGTTTTTAATTCTAGGATCTTTGTCATATTGAGTTAATATATGCCATGCAAAATGCAGAGATACTTCTGCTCCTGTTAGTTCACCTGCATGGATGTTGCCATCATAGTAATATGCAGGTTTGTTGTCAGGACTTCCGGTTTTTTTATTGGTAATCTCCAATACCATGAGTGGTGTTCCTTTTAGTGTCTCACCAATGGTGTACAAATTGGTAAGGTTGGGGTAGGCTGTAGACCAGCTTTTCAGTAAGGCATAGGCATCCACAGTAGTGTGGTACTTTTTCCAATTGGGGTTCTTAGGATCTTCGCTTTGCGCGATTGCAGTTACTGAAAATAGGAGCGCCAGACTGAGCAATAGGTTACGGGTTTGCATATGGGTTTATTTTGAGGTTGTAGTAAGATACTTCTTAGAAAGAGGAGTCAGAAAGGATTTTTGATGAGAGGTTTTTTGTGGAATCGATTGTTATGAGTTACTCTAATTTTCAGCATTAAGAAATAAAGGAAATGTAATCTTAAAAGTGGGAAATAAAAGTCCCATGTTACGCTATTAGTGGTGCTGATCATTAGATAAGAAGGTTTTAGTCTGAGCATGGCCCCTCTATTATTGCTATATTTAGGTTCTCATTAAAAATGCATTTATGGAGTCGTCCCAGGATAAAGGTGTAAAGGCAGTCAACCAGGAATTCAAAAAGTACGAGCAGGTGAATAAAAATCAGACTTATCACCTTTCTGAAAAAGAAGGAGAAGAACAGTTTGATGACGAATACGAAATTAAAACAGCTGACATAAGCCTCTTCCTCCACGGAGGAGAAGAAGGCAAACGAAAGTTCGCTCAACAACTCGGTGAAGCCATGGAAAGCATCGGCTTTAGCATTTTGTCAGGTCATGGCATCGACCCATCACTGTATTTTGAAGCTGAAAAAAAGATTGCAGAGTTTTTTGAAACCACCACGCGGGAAGAACGAATGAAGTACCATGCGGCAAGAGTAGGTTCTGTCAATCAAGGATATTTTCCTATGAAGGAAACTACTATCATTCACCCTGACCTGGTCGAAGGATGGGTCTTTTGCAGAAGGGCTTTTAATTTTAACAATGATCCTAACTTTAAGGAATCTGATTACTGGCCGCGTCCAGGGTATGAACCTTTTTTTAGAAAAATAGTTTTGGAACACGAGAAGTTGATTCTTCCTATCATGCAAAGTATCCTCGCTTATTTAAAATGTGATCCGCACTTGTATGACAAAAAGTTAACTGGTACCAATTTTGGGTTCAGACTAAATTATTATCCTGCTATCAGCGCGGAAGACGATGCTTCAGGAGCAGGAAGAATGCTCGGCCATGAAGATGTGGATTTGTTTACCATCTTGCCCGCACAATCGGTAGATGGCTTGCAAGTGCTCAATCGCAAAAACATGAAATGGATTCGCTTGAAAGCCCCAGCAGGTGCTATCATTTTAAATACCGGAGACTACATGCAACGTATCACTAACGATGTCATGCCCTCCACTACCCATCGTGTGAGTAAGCCCATTAACAAGAGAATGAATAACACTCCTCGCATCAGTCTGCCCATGGCCGTGTATGTTTGGGAAGATGAATTGCTGGAAGTATTACCCAATACAGGAACACCAAAGTATGAAACCATCAAGGCTGAGGATTTTCACACACGTATTACGAGCAAGTATTACGGAGATGATTACTCTAAACAGAAATAATTCTGGATTCTCTATGCTCTGGATTCTAGAATTAGTGCTTTACCAGTTTTTGTTGCATTGCATCTATTGTTTCCTTAGAAAGGTACGTCTCTCCAAACATAACCCCTTCGATGGCTTGTGTGTTGGTGATGTCTTCCAGCGGATTGGCATTGAGTAAAACCAAGTCTGAAACAGCACCTACTTGGATCACTCCTTCGTTTTCCTTATTGAGATAATCGGCCACGTTAATAGTTCCTGTTTGCAAAGCTTCAAATGGAGTGAGCCCTGAATCTACCAGATACTTCAATTCATAATGTGCAGAAAAACCTGGGACGTTAAAAATTTGTGGCGCATCCGATCCCAGTAAAATTCCTACGCCATTCTGCTGGCATTCGTAAATAAGTTTCCTTCGCAACGCAATGTAGTCATGTACTTTTTCCGCATTGTATCTTTTGTCAGCCAACAAACCGTCTTTGGCTTTTCTCCAGTTGTCGAGCACTTGCTGACTCATATATTTCATTTCCGGAGCACTTAGGTGCTCATCTGCTTCCGCGGGCACCATCCAACGTTCTGCCAGTGATTGCGTAGGTACCATCCAGATATCTTTCTCTTTCAAACCTTGTATGATTTCCGGAATTCTTGAAGTATCTGCAAGAGGCGATGAGTAGATGGCAAAAAGCCCGTTGCCCTCCTCTCCTATTTCTTCAATATTGGGAACCAGTGCTTCTACCATACCATCCATGTGATCAATAGAAGAATAGCCAGCTTCAATCGCGCGGTCGATACCTACATCAAAAGAAACATGACCTACAAAGGGAATTCCTAATTCATTAGCAGTAGAAGTTACCGCTGCAAAAGTTTCAGGCACCAAACCTGGATGCATTTTTAAATAATCATAGCCAGCTGCCTTTTGATCGCGCACCCGTTGTACACCCTCCTCTGCAGTCTTCACGGTAGTGCCATTAAAAGAAGGGCCAGTCGTGTAGAAATGTGGCCCTAGTACCTCGCCAGTATTTACTTTCTCCCTCAGTTCAAGGTGAAGCGGATGTCCCAGCATACCGCGAATGGTGGTGATTCCCTTCGCAAGAAAAAGTGACAACACTTCTTTCATGGGCTCTATGTCATCGATGGGAGGCATATGCGCGTGCATTTCTGCAAGGCCAGGGATCAGGTATTTTCCACTGCCGTCTACAATGTTGGCATCATCATTAAAAGTTACTTGTCCGCTCTCTCCTATATCGACAATCTTTCCTAAGCTCATTACTACATCTTGGTTTTCAAGCATGCGCTCTTGATCCATAGGGATCACATTCACAGATTTAAAAACTACCTGAGGTTGTCCAGTGTTTTCTTTTTTGGGTTGACATGAGAAAAGAAAGAAGAGGGTGACCAGAAATGCGAGGGTTCTCATAGTTATATGGTTGATGAAAAAGGGTGTTGAATGTAGTAATTAGGAGGGGGAATTGGAAAGTAAACGGGAGAGAGTTTAAGGATATGAATCAGCCAAAATGGCGGATTAGCACCACAAAAGATGCGTTTTTAATGACATAATTTCCTGATTTTCACCGTTTTCCGAGGTGGAGTATTATTTGATGAGTGTTGTGAAAATTGATACAATATGAACTTCGATAAATTCACAATAAAGTCGCAGGAAGCGTTACAAAAGTCTGCCGAAATTGCTTTGAGCAATCAACATCAGGCCATCGAGCCTGCTCACTTGTTGAAGGCCATTTTAGAAACGGACGAAAATGTTTCCACATATATATTAAAAAAACTCAACGTCACTCAAGCCATTCTTGATAGCAAGTTGCAGGAAGTCCTTGGGTCGTTTCCAAAAGTAACAGGTCAGCAACCTCATCTCTCTGGTACCACCAATCAGGTGTTACAAAATGCGGAAAAGGAATTGCGGGAGTTGAAAGATGAATACATTTCCGTAGAACACTTGTTGCTGGCCTTGCTCAACACCAAAGACAAGGTGGCATCGATCATGAAAGACGCAGGCTTTGAAAAGTCTGCACTGTTAAAAGCCATTAAGGAATTGCGCGGTGGCAGCAAAGTGACCGATCAAAATGCTGAGACCAAATACAAATCGCTAGAACGCTTTTCCAAAAACCTGAATGACCTGGCCAAAAAAGGAAAAATAGATCCGGTAATTGGTCGTGATGAAGAAATCAGGCGAGTGCTTCAAATTTTATCCAGACGTACCAAAAACAATCCTATCCTTTTGGGAGAACCGGGTGTGGGTAAAACAGCCATAGTAGAAGGAATGGCTCAACGTATAGTGGATGGAGACGTTCCGGAAAATCTGAAAGAAAAAATTCTGGTGTCTCTTGATATGGGTTTGTTGGTGGCGGGTGCCAAGTACAAAGGAGAGTTTGAGGAAAGATTAAAGGCTGTTATTAAAGAGGTAATAGATTCCGAAGGTCAGATCATTCTCTTCATTGATGAGATTCATACGCTGGTAGGTGCCGGTGGCGGTGGAGAAGGCGCTATGGATGCGGCCAACTTATTGAAACCTGCCTTGGCTCGTGGTGAGTTGCATGCTATTGGTGCAACTACTCTTAAAGAGTATCAAAAATACATTGAGAAGGATAAGGCATTGGAGAGAAGATTCCAGGCAGTGATCGTAGATGAGCCTACTGTGGAAGATTCAGTTTCTATTCTCCGCGGAATCAAAGACAAATACGAATTGCATCACGGGGTAAGAATAAAAGATGATGCCGTTATTTCTGCAGTAGAGTTATCGCATCGCTATATTTCAGACCGTTTCTTACCCGACAAGGCGATCGACCTAATGGATGAAGCGGCTGCCAAGCTTAGACTGGAAATGGATTCCATGCCTGTAGAACTGGATGAGCTGAACCGCAAGATCATGCAGTTGGAAATTGAAAGAGAAGCAATTCGCAGAGAAAAGGACAAAGAGAAAGAGAGTGTATTGAATAAAGTGATTGCCGAACTCTCCGAATCACGCAATGCATTGAAAGCACGCTGGGAAAATGAAAAAGAAGTGGTGCATGGTATTCAACGCGAAAAAGAAAACATTGACAAGCTGAAGTTTGAAGCAGAGAAGGCAGAAAAGGCTGGTGATTATGGGGCTGTTGCTGAAATTCGTTATGGTAAAATGACTGAAGCTGAGCATCGCCTCAAAGAAGCACAGGAAAAAATGAAAGCGCTACAGGGTGAACACTCCTTATTAAAAGAAGAAGTAGACAGCGAGGACATTGCAGAGGTAGTAGCCAAGTGGACAGGCATTCCTGTTTCTAAAATGCTTCAAAGTGAAAGAGAGAAACTGCTTTCTCTGGAAGATGAGTTAGGTAAAAGAGTAGCTGGACAAGAGGAAGCCATTCATGCACTGAGCGATGCAGTGAGAAGAAGCAGAGCGGGATTACAAGATCCTAAACGACCCATCGGTTCTTTCATATTTATGGGAACCACAGGTGTAGGTAAGACAGAACTTTCCAAAGCATTGGCTGAATACTTATTCAACGATGATAATGCCATGGTGCGCATTGATATGAGTGAGTATCAGGAAAGACATTCTGTAAGCCGATTGATTGGTGCCCCTCCAGGATATGTGGGTTATGATGAGGGCGGCCAGTTGACGGAAGCTGTGAGAAGAAAACCTTACTCCGTCATTTTACTGGATGAAATAGAAAAAGCGCACCCGGATGTTTTCAACATTCTGCTTCAGGTGCTGGACGAAGGAAGGCTGACGGACAATAAAGGCCGTGTGGCCAACTTTAAGAATACGATCATCATTATGACTACCAATATTGGTTCTCATGTGATTCAGGAAAAATTCGAGGGCATTACGGAAGATAATTATTTCGAAGTGCTTGAGGATACCAAGGAGAAAGTGGTGGATCTGCTTAAAAAATCTGTTCGTCCAGAGTTTATCAACCGTATCGATGACATCATCATGTTCCGCCCGCTGAGTAAAGTCGATATCCGCAAAATTGTGGCTATCCAGTTTGGCCTTATCCGAAACAGGATGGAAGAAAGTGGTATTAGGATTGATATTTCAGACGCGGCCCTCGACAGGCTGGCCAAAATTGGATACGATCCTCAGTATGGAGCACGGCCACTAAAACGAGTTTTGCAAAGAGAAATACTAAATGAACTTTCAAAACAAATTTTAGCGGGCACCATCAGCAAGGATGCTGTAATCTTCATCGATCTGAAGAATGATGTAGAGTTTGAGTTCCAAAATCTGGAAGCAGTGGAAGAATTATAAAAAGAAATTGATTTATCATTAAGACGCCCATTAGCAAAAGCAATGGGCGTTTTCAATTATAGACCTTCTTCGATATGGAATAAGCGTTTTAATCTTTGATGCCCTTTACGATCCATGAGCAAGACCAAGTAATCTCCTTTATCTATTGTAACAGACCCCTCCGGATTTTTCAACATTTTACGTTTACCCTCCACCATTTTCACGAGACCAATCAATACCACATTGCTTTCTTTCTTTAAATCAAAAAAAGCTTTGTCATAAAACATGCCTGCCATTGGATTGCCATCCTTCACCAGCACTTGTTTCATATCATACTCATCATCGGAATGCGCGTAGGCTATAATTTCCTCACTGAATAAGGCTACATCGGGTTCGTAGATATAGCTGGCCAAGAGTTTGGATGAAATCTCGTTTTTAGAGATGGCATAAGTAACACCTGCGTGATGAAAAGTGCTTTTTAAGTTTCCATTGTCGAGTGTTACTACATAATTCAAATCGCTAAAATGCTTCTTTATATCTATCACATAGACGAGCTTTTCTGTATCGTCATTCAGATTGATGAACACAATAGAAGCCTTTCGGATATTGGACTTCTCCATTAAGTCAAAATTGTTGTAATCAGAATACAGTGTATATGCCTCATCATCAGAGTAGTACTCACGAATAATTTCAATATCACGCTTGTCCTTTGTGATAATGGCCACCTTTTTACCTGCGGCAATCAGATGACCAATCACCGATTGGCTAAAGTCATTCCATCCGATAATGACCACATGGCCTTCAAAATTTGTTCCGTTTAATCCCATAGCCTTATTTTCTTTAACCGTTCTCATTACGATTGTAATCTGACCAATAACAAATCCATAAATTCCCAGACTTGACAACAGAAATACAAATCCAAGCATACGGCCCCCGTAGGTTACTGGAATAAGATCTCCATAGCCTACTGTTGTAAGAGTGGCAATCGCATACCACACTCCATCTTGTATCGAAATAATCCTTGCATTTGGAGCCCCAGATTCAAGCTTTAACATTATAAACACAAGAAAGGAGTACACTAAAAGTAATGCGCCAATGGTAAAAATACTCTTCCTATAGATCTGCTCCTTCATAATTAAAAAATGCGCAGTTAAGTAAGAGAAAAGAATATTGAAAAAAAAATATCCTGCAATTCTAAACCACTTACGAAATTATTCGTACAAATAATTTGGAACAAAGTTCCAGACAAAGTATACTTGAAGTACGAAATAATTCGTAATAAATGAGCGCGAAAAAGAACAATAACAAACCCACAGAAAAAGAGCTTGAAATATTGCATGTTTTGTGGCAAAAAGGGCCCTGCAGCGTAAAGGAGGTACATGAAAAAATGGGTGGGGATGCTCAGAACGGATACACTACCATTCTCAAATTTCTACAAATCATGTTTGAAAAGGATATCGTATCCCGTCAGAAAAGCGGCAAACTTCATTTGTACAAGGCCCTTGCCACCAAAGAGAACACAAAACAGCAGATGGTAGACAAAATAATCGATACAGTTTTTGAAGGGTCGGCCTCACAATTAGTAATGAGCGCATTAGGTAACAATAAATCATCGAAGGAAGAATTAAAGGCTATCCGAAAATATATTGATGAACTAGAAGGAGAAAAATGAAATACTTCTTAAGCGATATGACAAATTACACTTTGGGTTGGACCTTGCTCCATACCCTATGGCAAGGTGCTATTATTTTTGGATTGACTAAAATCGTTTTGTCGTTTATTTCCAGCCAAAAGTCTTCGTTGAGATACGCTGTAAATTGCCTTGCGCTATTGTTCGTCATGTTTTGCGGTATCATAACATTCCTCTATTTAGATAATACCAGCCTTTCCTACCCTGCTACTTCATTTAAAATTGATTTTACAGCTTTAACATCTGCAAATACCACTTCAACAACAAATGATTTAGGCTTTTGGGCAGCGGTCAGCAGTTCCATTAACAGTAAAATGATCTGGATCGTTACTGCCTGGTTAGTGGGTGTATTGATTTTCTCTGCGCGCTTCATCATTGGTCTCATCTACATTCAACAATTAAAAAGAAGGATCATTGAGGTCAGTTCGGCATGGGAGCAAAAGGCAGAAGGAATTGCAAAACAAATGGGTATAAACCGTTTGGTAAAACTGGTGGAGTCCATTCACATTAGTAAACCTATCGTGCTGGGATATGCAAAACCCATTATACTTTTACCTGTAGGGCTTCTCTCAGGTTTACCTGTAGCTCAAATTGAAACTATTCTAGTACACGAGCTGTCTCACATCAAAAGACACGATTTTCTAGTCAACCTTATCCAGTCAGTCATCGAGGTTATCCTTTTTTTCAATCCATTCGTCTGGCTTATTTCAGAAACCATTCGCAAAGAAAGAGAGCATTGTTGTGATGACCAGGTTGTAAGCCAAGGCTCAAGTCGCATTGAATATGCAAAAGCATTGGCTCAACTTGAGGAAGTCGATCAACTCCGTACACCTACACTTGCGCTTGCCCTCAATAAAAATAAATTTCATGTTTTTAACAGGATAAAAAGAATTATGGAAACATCAGCAAATCAAAACCAAAGCAAGGCCAAACCATTTGTTTTGGCCACCTTAATTGTAGTTGGCCTTTTAAGCGCCTCGTGGTTAACCATCGGTTCCGACAAAGAAGTTATCGCTGCACAAATGGCTACGTCATCGGCAGTAGCAGCGGATACTATCATCCACAAAGACAAGTCTAAAGACAAAGAACATAAAAAGGCTACGTACTCCAGACAAGTAATTACTACCTATGATGAAGATGGAACACCTCATGAAGAAGTAATAGAAAATTTTGAAGGAGACGATGAACTGAGATCAATGCTCTATGCCTCTGGTAACTTTAGCATCGATATCCCTGCAATACCAGCAGTACCAGCAATCCCCGTAATTCCGGCCATTCCACCCATTCCTGCAATACCTCCAATGTCTGCGGTACCAGCCATTGCACCAGTGCCTCCGGTTTCCTTTGGCAAGGGGTACACCTATATTTTTGATGGTGATACAATCCCTGGAAAGCATTTCTTTTCAGATGAGGAGGCAGAAAAGTGGGAAGAGTTTGGCCGACAAATGGAAAAACGATTTGAAGATTTTGGGGCAGACAATGAAGATTTTGCTCACGTGATGGAAGAATGGGCGGACAACTTTGGGAATAATTTTGAAATGCACTTTGATGAAGATTTTGGTCACCGGCTCGAAGCGCTAACCGATCAACTCAAAGACATGGACTTCGATCACAACTTTGAATTCAGGTTTGAAAATGGGCTTAAGGAGATGGAAGCGCAACTTGAGAAGGCCAAAGAAAAGTTGAAAGAGCATGAGTTTGAACTAAAAAATGTCGAGAAGAAGATGGACGAGTTCGAAGGTGAGCTTCGGGAGCAGCTTGTAAAAGATGGATACCTCAAAAAAGGTGAAAAGGTAGAATCCATGAACTGGGGAAATAGAAAGCTAACCGTTAATGGCATACAAATAAAAGCAGAGGATATTCAAAAATATGAAGCCCTTACAGAGAAGTATTTCAAAGGCAATCGTGGATTTTATAAAGTGAACTAACTCCCTTCTTTGCACTCTTTCAATGTCTTGGTAACCTGCTGCACACTTATGATTCCTTGATCATGTGTCCAAGAATTATAAATGAATGTGGAGATTTCAGCAATCTCCAGATCAGTAAGGGTAGGAATACCCGGCATGGCCTGATTGAATTTCTTTCCGTTTACTACCAGCTCGCCACTCACACCATTTTTTATCAGGCAGATTACGTCTGATAAATTTTTCTCCATGTAATCAGATTCGTCCAAAGGAGGATAAAGTAAGCCCAATCCTTTACCCGACTTTTGGTGACAGTTGCTACAATGAATTGTATACAACTGCTCTCCCTCCACAAAGTATTGCTGAAACTTAACGGATCGACCAGGCTTTTTACTTGGATTACAACTGGTCAGTACGATTACAAAAACAACGAATAAAGAAATCTTATTCATATTCCTTCCTCAACCTCTTGATATCAACCAACAAGCGGTTTACATCTTCTTCTTTTGTTCCATCATACTTTCCGCGAAGGCGTTGCTCCTTGTCTACCAATAAAAAAGCTCCGCTATGAATGAACCCATCTGGCTCAGACTTGTCTTCCATGGCTGTAGCAAAGTAACTGGTTTGTGCTATTTTATAAATAGAGTCTTTAACTCCTGTAACAAAATGCCACCTGTCGCTTGACACCCCAAGTTTGTTAGCAAAATCGTGGAGCAATGCTACAGTATCATATTCCGGATCGATAGAATGCGAAAGCAATTTTACATCTGGTATTTCAGCTGTTGCCTCATATACACGTAGCATTTGTGTTTTCATGATAGGACAAATCGTGCGGCATGAGGTGAAGAAAAAATCTGAAACATAAATCTGACCCTTGAATGTTTCATTAGTGACAATGGCACTGTCCTGATCCACAAACTGAAAGTTGGCTACCTTATGGTATACCGTATCTCCATTCACCACTTCACGCTGTCCAAAAATAGGGAGTGGTTTTTCTGTTTTAACACAACTTGAAATCAACCCTGCTACTGCAACAAATACTATTAATTTTCTCATTCATTCATTATTATAATTCAACAATATCTTTTTATCGAAAAGATTCAATTTGTATTTCATCACCTTCATTCACCTCTAAGTGATCATGGGCAACAAGATTTTGACCGAAATTAACTTTGCTTCCTACTTTTCTAAACTTTGATAATGTAGCTAAAGGTTCCTTTCCCACTTCGCCAGTTTCCTGATTGACGGTAGTCAGCACACACCGTGCACAAAGTTTTAAACCTACAAACCCATTTCGTCCTATTTTAATATCCCTCCAATTGTCTTCCTCAAATGGTTTTCCTCCCTCGAAAACAAAGTTGGGACGAAAACGATTCATAGGAACCGGCTCCTCCAATTTTGTATTCAATTCATCCAGTGAACTTTGTCCAATGATGAGAAAAGGATAACCATCAGCAAAACTGACTTGTTCATTATTTAATGCAAAGTTCTTGTCGACAAGCCGATCATTCTCTTCAGGAAAAAAGATGAGCTTACATTTAATGCCAGTTCTTTTGGAAAACCATTGATTAAATTTCTCTCCAAGCTCCGCTGCCTGAACTACATCATCCCAAATAGTAACCGTAGTTGGTTTATCATTCCATTCAGGTTGTGCAGGAAGTTCAATCGTGTCATTACCATGTGCCACTGTAAAAGAGTTTTCACCCCTTGATAACTTAAAAAACGCAAGCTGAGGCAACACACGTTGTGTGATGAATCGATTGTTCTCATCCACCAGCATGTACCTTCGGTCATATTCTAATCCCTTAGACAGTACTTTTGCTTTTTGCAATCTTATCCCTCCAAGGGATTTAACCGGATAAATCCAAATTTCCGTAAGCTTCATGAAACGGTAGTGTATTAAAATACGGCACAAACTTAAGGATTGCAGGCCGCTTCTCCAGCTACAAATGAATTTTTGAACACACTTTGCTGTTAGCTGTTATATTTGGAATTATGAGTAAGGAAACCGCCCTGTGGTATTTTGAAAGTGTGAATCTCTACAATGTGCTTTGTCCGCATAAAACGAAGACAATGTCCGATACTCATAGTTTTACTGAATTTAAAAAGGATGAGTTCATCTACTTTGCTGATGAGAAGGCAACTCATATTTACATGATTGCTACGGGAAGGGTAAAAATTGGTCATTACCTAGATGACGGCAAAGAAGTGGTAACGGCCATACTCAGTACAGGTGAAATTTTCGGGGAGTTGGCACTGGCTGGAGAAGATCAACGCAAAGATTTTGCGCAAGCAATGGATAATGTTTCCATTTGCCCGCTGAGTATAGAGGATCTCAAAGAACTAATGAAAGAGGACAAGGAGCTAAGTTTTAAAATGCTGAAGCTTGTAGGGCTACGCCTGATGAAACTGGAGCGCAAATTGGAACTACTGGTTTTTAAAGATGCTCGCACACGGATCATAGAATTCTTAAAAGACTCAGCATCATGGAAAGGGAAGAAAGTTGGTTTTGAAACGATGATCCCAACCAAACTTACCCATAAAGACATTGCTGCACTCACTGGCACATCTCGGCAGACCGTAACTACTATTTTGAACGAATTGAAAGATCAAAACTTAATCAATTTCGACAGAAGAAAAATTCTCATCAGAGACATCGATAAGTTAAAATAGTCTCAGCAGCGACCCACCTTCCTTTTTTCTCATTATATTTATTATTGTATCAGGAACAATAAAGCATATGAGACAATCCCTCGTCATTATTCTTTGTGTCTGCGTCACTTCGGTTATGGCTCAAAGCCCGTGGGTGGCGGAAAAAGGAAAAGGCTTCGCCCAACTTGGATATACAAACATAGGACCTTATAAAGATTTATTTCTGAGTGATGGAAATGCATACCCGCTCTCTAACGAAATAACAGATCAAACCATCCAGGCGTACGGAGAATACGGGATTGGATCAGGAACTTCCATCATTGCAGCGGTACCCTTTAAGATGCTGAAATCTGGACAATCATTAATACCCAGTACACCAATGAGTGCAGGATCAGGAGACCTATCCACCCTTGGAAATATTCAGCTAGCAGTCAGGCACAATTTTATAAACAATAAAATTTTACTCAGTGGTCAACTTTTAACTGAACTTCCAACTGCTGGTTATGATGCGGCTACTGGTTTGAGAGGAGGACTGAATGCCTTTTCCATTGTACCTTCCATAAGTGCAGGGTTTAGTAAAGAGAAGCTCTATGAATACATCTCTGCAGGTGCAGCCATTCGTACGAATGATTATAGTAGCGAATGGAGACTTAGTGCTGAGATTGGATATCAATTAATTAAACGTGTGTATATTATTGGAGTAATCGACATTGTTCAAAATTTTGAAAATGGAAACGCTGTAGAAAGCGTTAACCAACTGGGTACAGGATTATACCTGAATAACCAAAGTTATTTCGCCTATGGCATTAAGGGCATTATAGGATTTACTGATAGCATAGGTGTTTCTGGTGCCTTCTATGGTGCAGGGTCAGGAAACCTGGTAGCGAAATCACCGAGTATTAATTTTGGCATCTATTATAAGTGGTAATCCTATCTGAGTTTTTTCAAAAAATCCGCAGGCAAATCTCCCTCCCTATCCACATCACTAAGTACAGGTAGCACAAAATGGGTCAACCCCAGTCTATTAAAATCTTTGATCGTATCCTGAGCCACGGTGGCTGTACTCCATACTTTATTTTTGAAAAAATCAGCTACAAACTTCCTCATCCCCAATAAATAGTATCCCCCATCTTTTGCGGGTCCAATCACCGTATCGTTTGCTTCTAATCTTAGAAAACTTTCATTCAATACTTCTTTAGTCAACTCGAAACAATCAGACCCTATCACACTCACAGCATGATAACCTCGATCAAAAGCATTTTTCACAGCATGCTCCAGTTTATCACCTAAAGTGTTTCCCTTTTGAATTTGTTTCTGGAATATCTCATTGTCCCAACTATCTTCAGTGTCTACGTAGTGCGAATAACAAACCATTTTATCCATTATCAAGCCTTTAGTAATGGATTGAGTATGATTTACTAATTTCAAATACACTGCTAGGGCTTTATCGTCACCAAGTGTTGCAGCCAACCTTGTCTTTACCTTGCCCAATTCAGGATTGCGGTAGAAAATAATCAATAAGCTTTTTTGCACTGTAGTTAATAAACTTTTATTCCATGCTGCAACCATGACGACCAGCTGCGTGAATAGGTGTGAACGCTATCCGTTGGTTGATTTCGGATATCCCAAAGCAGTCTTTCTTCATTGGCCCATTGAAAGATACCACCGTATAGGTTTTTTACATTGGTAAATCCCATATCCAATAATTTTTCTCCAATGCGTTCACTGCGATAGCCCACCGTACAATACACTACAATTTCAGCATTCTTATCAATCTGTATTACATCCTTAGATTGAAATGCCTTATAATCCACAAACCTTGCACCCGGTAGGTGACTAACATTGTATTCTTCAGGAGATCGTGTATCTAAAAGTACGATCTGCTTGCCTTCCTCCATTTTCAACTTTACATCAGAGGGTTTGATTTGCGGAACTGTATTCTTGTAAAGTGATTCCAGTTTTTTATCATAAGCAGTCTGTGCCTGTAGACCTGAAAGGGCAACAAATACAAATGCTAGTAAGATAAATGCTTTCTTCTCCATATCAATTCATACACAAGATAACCAATCACAACAACATACTCCAGTAGGGTCAAGTAAAGGTTTTCAGCGAAGCTATCCCTTGTATATCCAGCGTAAGTCAAAAAGATAAGTCCGCTCCATATCACCACAAACCGGTAGGAAGTGAAAAGTGAGAACATTAACAATGTAGTAATGTACCATGGATGCAAAGTCGTGGTGAATAAAAAGTAAGTCAGCATAATCCACATCATCACGGATGGAATAGTGGCTAAGTCATCAGGAAATTTATAAATGCGCTGTTGAAATTTCAATTTACCGCTACTATAAACAGGCTTGAATGGCCAAAGCGCAATCAACAGTATCATTATTGTGGAAATCAAACCCAGCTTCCATCCTGCTGTTTGAATGATATTATACCCATAAACCCAATAGCCGAACTCACGTAACAGATAATAAATACTAGCATTGAATTCAAAACTTTTGAAATACAGAGCAAAACTTTCACTAAAGCCTGCCAAGACCTGCGAATTAAGCAAAGGAAAAAAGAGAATAACCGATCCACCCAATACTGATCCATAAAAGAAAAGTGACCTTTTAAATCCTAACCGAATTAAAAAAAGAGGCAATAGAATAATTGGCAACAGTTTCGCTGCTACTGAGAATGCAAAAGCAATCCCCGACTGCCATATTTTGTTCTGCAGCAATAAATAAAGAGCAAGGAGGATAAAGAATATGACAAAAGCCTCAAAGTGAAGGTTGCCCGTTAGTTCCAATATCACCAAGGGGTTAAGCGCATAGATCAATACATTCTTGGCATTAACATTGAATCGCGCCAATAACTTCTGAATAAGAACAATACTTCCCACTTCAACTGCTATGATCAAACTCTTCATCACGATGACACTGCCCAATATCGATTGTGGGGAAATCCAGACTGAAACCCAAAATATAAACTGAGCAAATGGAGGATAGATTGTGAAGTACTCAGGACTGTTCAATTGACCATACAGTGATTCGTTGATTCCAGGAATTTCAAATCCATTCTTTAAATAGAATCCTGGTAGTTCGGCAAACGGATGAAATCCATTGTCAATCAATCGACCATCCCAGATGAACCGATAGAAGTCATCAGACAAAGATGGAATTGCAATCAACAATGAAAGCCTAAAAATTACCGAAGCAATTATCCAAAATTTAATTTCCTTGTCTGATGCTGACTTTAGCATCCAGACATAGCTACCAAACAATAAAAAGTATAAGGCAAAGAGCTGAGTTGTTTCATAGCGCGGCACACTGTAGGCTAATATTCCATAGGCTATGAGCGCAACTAAGAATAAAAAATACGATAGCGGCTTCTGCCTAGGCATTGACGGTCGGTTTCACCGAATAATAGAATACACCACCAAACCCTAGCATCAACATGATGTGAAAGAACATCAACCCCATGTCTTTGAGGTAAACACCCGTGGCAATACCGAAAATGAAATACAAACAAAGAACACCTTCCATAATGGTTACAAGACTCAATTTTACTTTCACATAATCATTCCCCTTCCAAGAATCTCCTTTCAGGGTAACATTAAATTTTGGAGTTCTTATGAATGGCGTCTTATGGCCAATCAAACCTTCCAAAACTGCGATACCATTATGCAATGACAGGCCCATAGATACCATCAGGAATCGTGGGTAGAGTGACAGAAATGATTTTGATGGTTTAGGCCCATAAAATCTTTTTGTGGATACCCAATAAAATAAAGTGATCGACAAAAATCCAATGATAAACACAATGCCCAAATCAAAAACCCACTCAATCTGTGGATGCTGACTTTTTATAAAAAGCATTGGGACGCTTAAAATTGCAGCAATCAATAAACACACAAAGACCGAACTATTGAACAAGTGAAAAAAAGCGTGCGTCTTGGTGAGGAAAGACAATTTAGAAAAAAGTACTTGTTTGAAATTCTTGCGTGCTGTTTCTGCTCCGCCTTTGTTCCAGCGGTATTGCTGCGACTTGATGGCATTCATTAATATAGGGAGCTCACCAGGGGTCTCTACTTCTTCCAGGTATTTGAATTTCCAACCTTTCAGTTGAGCACGATAGCTAAGATCCAGATCTTCTGTCAGCGTATCAAAGTTCCATCCACCAGCATCTTCGATACATTCCCTTCGCCACATGCCACAAGTACCGTTGAAGTTGATAAAACTATTAGAAGCACTCCTTGCTGATTGCTCAATGGAAAAATGAGCATCTAATCCAAAGGCCTGTAGCTGAGTAAGTAAGGAATAGTTTTTGTTGATGTGTCCCCATCGTGTTTGAACCACCCCGATATGCTCTTCTTTAAAATAGGGAATCGTCTTTTTTATAAAATCCGGATGCGGTAAAAAGTCCGCATCAAAAATGGCGATGAAATCACCCTTGGCTAACTTATGTCCCTCATCCAACGCACCCGCCTTGAAACCTTTTCGGTCCTCTCTGTGAATTAGTTTTATATCCAAGCTCAGTGGACGTAACGATTCAATTTTTTTAAGAATAATCTCAGTGGTTTCATCTGTTGAATCATCCAGCACCTGAATCTCCAGCTTGTCTTTTGGGTAATCAAATTTACTCACCGCATCAATCAACCGCTCTACAACATACTTTTCATTAAACACGGGCAGCTGCACGGTGACATGAGGCGTAAAGTTATTGTCATAAATAACCTCAGCTTCTTTACTTCTTTTGGATTGTACATACACCCACGT
This sequence comes from Cyclobacteriaceae bacterium, assembly GCA_040216665.1. GTDB lineage: Bacteria > Bacteroidota > Bacteroidia > Cytophagales > Cyclobacteriaceae > ELB16-189. The sequence goes on from JAVJOQ010000024.1 coordinate 172,190, forward strand.
AAGGTGCAACTGGCCTATGCTGAATAAAAAAATATACAGCAGCGATAAAGAATAGACACCCACAACTAACCACTCCATCACAAGTATTTGAATATCGTATACAAAATTTTATATCCAGCCAAAACAGTCCCTTTTAACGTTCCAGAGATTTTAGAGAACCCGATGCGTTTACGATAACGAACCGGCACCTCCATGCACTTCATTTTCATCTTTGCCGCTTTCAACTGCATCTCCACCGTCCACCCGTAGGTCTTGTCCTGCATATCCATTTCAAGCAATGAAGAAAACCTAACGGCACGAAAAGGGCCTAAGTCCGTAAATTTAACTCCATAAAATAACTTCAGCAGTCGGGTAGCCAACCAATTGCCAAATATTTGTTGAGGCGTCATCGAGCCAGTCTCTTTTTGGCCCAATACACGCGATCCGATCACCATATCTGCTTTGCCATGTAAAATAGGTTGTACTAAATCAATCATTTCTTCGGGATAATCAGAGTGATCAGCATCCAAAAAAACAACCACATCAGGTGCTGGAGTAATTTCTCTTAAATAAGCTATACCCTTGAGACACGCCCTTCCATACCCAGAAACTGGTTCACGAAGTACGGTAGCTCCACCTTCCTTAGCCACCCGCTCCGTATCATCTGTTGAAGCATTGTTGACCACCACCACTTCAGTTACAAGGTTTTTAGGAATTTCGGAAAGCACCTGACCTACCCCGTTCTCTTCATTGAAGGCAGGGATGATTACATAAATTTTTGGATTGCTCACAGCATGAAATCAAACAAAACTAATTCACAGCCTTTATCTCAGGCAAGGAAACATGATTGTTTCCCAAAAGCACGGGTTGACCAAATCTTCCTTTTTCATCTTTTGTCTCCAGGTTCAATACTCCCCGAGGGCAAACTGATGAACATACTCCGCAGCCAACGCACGAAGAGCGAATAATGTTTTGTCCGCGTTGTGCATACCATCTCACATCTATGCCCATCTCGCAGTAAGTAGAGCAATTGCCACAAGAAATACATTGACCTCCATTGGTAGTAATTCTAAATCTTGATTTAAAACGCTGAACAAACCCAAGGTACGCGGCCAGCGGACAACCAAAACGACACCATACTCTATTACCCATGAGCGGATAAAAGCCTGTTCCTACTACACCAGAAAAAATAGAACCTATCATAAATCCATACGGCTTTCTTAAGTAGGTATAAGTATCCAATCCAAAAATAGTGGAAGTACCTGTTATGAAATTATAAAGCACTCCGGCAGTCATGATAACAGCAAACACCAATACTGCATGAATCAACCATCGTTCCACCTTCCATGCTTTCAACGATTTATCGGATAAATGCCTAAAAGGGTCTCCGGCAGTTTCTGCCAATCCACCACATCCACACACCCAACTGCAATACCAACGCTTCCCGAAGAAATAAACAAACACAGGTACACCAACAACAAATAAAGTAATACCCCATGCGAACATAAAAATTCCTAGTCCACCGCCAGAAGTAAGCATATTAATGTGCCAGGCATCAAAGAAGTCATAGTCGAGCGGCCACATGTTTTTAAAATCAAAATAGGGTTGATTCAATCGTACCAATATTTCAGGTATGAGAAAGGCGAAAGCCAATTGAAAAAACATGACAGAGATAGTGCGGAAAATCTGGTACTTGCTGTGCCTGTATTTAACAATCATTCTTCCCCCCATTACCAATACAGCAAATGTGTAGAGGAAACCATATAAAAACCATTGACTTGATTCCCCCTCAGGAAATATCCAGTGCTTCATGGGTTCTACCAATATGATCCAGTTCATGATATAAGCATCATAAAAATAGATCATGATATAAAACCCAATAAGTAGTGTTCCTATTAGAATTCCTATCCAACCTCGACTATTCAACGCATCATGAAAAATTCCATTGTTCTTAATTCCGGCTGGTTCAAGCTTGGCTTTCGGAAGAATAAAAAGCAAAGCCCCAATCAAGCCAACGACAAATACCAAAAAGAAAAGCAATGTGGTATGATCAACCACTATACCGGTTGTGGATGCTTTTGTGAGGCTTGCCACGTAATCATCATAGATTACCTTATCCCATTGTTGAGCTTGCCTAAAATCATTATTCACCTTCTCTATTACTCCGCTTACCGCATTGACAAATGAAAAACTTGTGGGGAATGATTTATCAAAAAAATCGGCCATAGCCAGCTGGAGTGATTCTTGGTGTTCTGCCTTAACTTTTGCTTTAAAAATCTCCTCCGTTAAAGAGTATTCCGACATAAAAAATAATCCCAGAAAAAGGCCAAAGGAGAATAGAAATAAAATAAGACCAATACTTCGTAGTGATTTCATGCTATAGCAGATTTAACCTCAAACATCTTTTTCTCAAAATCACTAACTATTTCCTTTTCGTGTCGATCAAAAAACTCTGGATCAAAATTAGCTTCGGACAAATTCTGAAGTACAAACTGAATGTTTTTCTTCTCTCTCAGCCATTGATCAAACAACTCATGTCGCAATCGAATACCAAATACATTCACACCGAGAAATTGTTTTGAGCCTTTGTCCCAAACAAAGTGAATTGCCTTTTTACCCTCTTGATGCTCCCAATAAAACTCTTCCTCATTGGGCTTTAGTTCATTCCACACATTTCCGTATGTATGATATTCGATATCAAAAAACTTCGCAGAATTAAACCATGGCCCGGGTTCATATTTTGTTTTAGAGTTGCAAATGGTTTGCGCCAATACTTCTCCCATCATCCTGCCCGTATACCATACTTGTTCGATATTTCTTCGCCCTGGCAATTCATAGGTTCTTTCTACACAATCACCAATAGCATATATATCAGGTATGTTGGTTTCTAAATACTCATTCACCAATATTCCACGCTTTACTTCGATACCAGAATCTTTCAAAAAAGCAATGTTAGGGGATACACCTACAGTCAATCCTACAAATTGACAATCAATCTGCTCCCCGCTTTTTGTAACAACCCCCTTTACTTTTCCATTCTCGTCCGGCAATATTTTTTCCAGCTCTGTTTCATCTCTCAAATCAACATGATGCTCGCGGATGTGCCGCGATATCAAATTCGCCTCTTGTTTGGGCAGTACGTTACTCCAAAAGGAATTCTCCCTGATCAAAAATGTAATTTCAATTTTTCGAGACAACAACATTTCAGCCATCTCAACACCGATCAATCCTCCTCCTACAATCACCGCATGTCTAACATCCTTGGTGTTGGTTTCCATCTCCTCAAGATCCTGAAAACTATAAAGGCCTTGCACCCCTTTCAAATCTTGTCCTGGCCAGCCAAACTTATTTGATTTCGACCCAGTTGCAATAATAAGAATATCATAACCCAGCGTCTTTCCACTTATTAGTTGGAGGGTTTTATCGGCTGTAATTACTTGTTCCACATGATCCTTCACCAGTTCGATACGATTTTTTTTCCAAAACCCATCCTCATAAGGTTTTGTATTTTTAAAACCCATATGCCCCATGTAGATGTACATGAGAGCAGTTCTCGAAAAAAAATGTTCAGTCTCAGAAGAAATAACAGTAATGTGATGATTACTCCTTTTTCTGATATGTCGGGCTGCTGTTATGCCAGCAATACCATTTCCTATGATAACAATGTTTTTCATGTTGCGAACTCGCAAGTTATTCGTGATGCCACTGACAAACTGTCAACTTGAAGACAAAGGAAAGTAACGCATTTTTGAGCAATTCACATAACCCATTATGATGTACTTATTTACCTATGATGTCCTAAGCCAGACAAATACATGAAAGGCCAAGAACAATAGTTATTGTATCACTGTTTAATAAGAAAAGTGAAAGATTGATGAGTTATATTAGTTATAAATTCATCTAACTCATCCAACCCCACGCACCATGAAAACAATAATTTGGTTTGCTACGTTTGCCCTTTCAATATCCATTGCTAAATCCGATGATGTTACTTCTTTTACCCAATCGGCAGATACTTTCCTGAAAAAATATGTGAGCAAGGGTGCGGTTGATTATGCAACCATCAAAAAAAATAGTTCTGATATCCAATCCCTCTACAAAACCATGGGCACTATCTCCTTAAAAGACCAAAATAACAATACCAAAAAAGCCTTTTATATAAATGCTTATAATCTTGTTGTAATACAATCAATAGTTAAAAACTATCCTGTTAAATCACCTATGGACATTGAGGGTTTTTTTGACAAACAAACCCACCTTGTAGCAGGAGAACGGTTGACATTGAATGCGCTGGAAAAAGAAAAGCTTTTGAATATTTACGATGATGCGAGATTCCACTTTGTTCTTGTATGTGCTGCCAAAAGTTGCCCGACCTTAATGAGTGGTGCTTATACACCTGAGCTGATTGAAGCGCAATTAACACAAAGAACTAAACTGACTATTAACGATGAGACTTGGCTGAAGCTATCGACCAACAAGAAAACCATTGAAGTGTCTAAAATATTCGAATGGTATAATGGAGATTTTACCAGCAACGGAAAAACGATGCTATCATGGATCAATAACTTTAGAGATGTTAAAATTCCGGCTAGTTACAAGGTGAACTACTATGAATATGATTGGGCATTGAACGACTGAATAGTGAAGTTGGTTGGTTTGTGGTGGTGCCGGGCTTTGTCCGGCATCATCCTTAGCAACTAATAGTATTTTAAGGGCACCTCAATTCTTTTTTGCCCTCCGCCCCAAATAACCTTCACCTTATCAAATGAAGGTGGTCCAAACATTCCCATCTCACCATCCATAAATCCAAAACCTTCTGTAGGGATCCCAAAGAAGTTTTTATCCAACACCTTGTTTTCGTTGGCATCATGCATTGCACTAATGGCATATTCTCCATCAGGTAAATTGGTAAACACCAATTGAATATTTCCTTGAGAGGCCAATGTGCTTTTACTAAAAGTATCTTTCTTTAAATAATTCTTGTCAGAGTCATACAATGCCACATAAATTACACCTTCTGAAGAATTAATGTTTTTAATTTCAACTATAAGCTCATTGGTTTGAGCAAAGCAGGATGAGCCTGACCATACAAGTAGCAAAGTGCAAATGAAATATAGTTTTGGGCTCCTATTCAAAGAATTCAAACTTCTAAAAACAATAACTTCGTTTATGCTACTTTTGTTGTTAGCGGCACGAATTTAGCATCAAACTTAAGGTATATATCACATTCTTGTATGAAACAGATTCAGGCTATTTTCTTCCTACTTGGAACATTGATTTTATTTGCATTTCAGCAAGATGATGAACTGAAAGCAAGCATGGTTCGTGGTAAGGAAGTTTTTAGTGCTAACTGTGCGACCTGTCATATGCAAAGTGGTGAAGGAATAGAGGGTGTATACCCGCCACTCGCGAAATCGGATTATTTAATGGCGGATAAGCTGCGTGCCATCAAACAAGTATTGGAAGGAGCCAGCGGCCCAATGACAGTCAATGGGGTGCAATACAACGGTTTCATGACGGGATTTGATCTAAGTGACAGAGAAGTAAGTGATGTATTGAATTACATTAGAAATTCGTGGGGCAATAAGAGTGAGGCCATTACACCAGCAGAAGTAAAATCAGTAAGATGACAATTCATGTTTTAACGGGAGACGCATTGCTTAGCAATTTTCCAGAAGGAAAACTAAAGGGAAGTATTGCCATAAGTAGAGAGTGCCTCATAGAGGGACCGGTAGATGCAGGCACTCTCAAAGATTTCTGGAAGCAAAGAGAAGCCTATCTATCGGATGCCTACCCTGAAAGTGACATTAATTATCAGGACGATGTAGCTTTTGAATTTGAAAAATTCAATGACCTCAAAGAGGGCGATGAAGTAAACCTTTGGTTCGAACACGATCTATTTTGCCAGATCAATCTTTGGTTTACCCTTAGTCTCTTACGAGGAAAAGGTGTATCCGTGTACCGCGTTTATCCCGTAATTGATGATCCAGATGAATTATGGGATGGGTTTGGCCCAATGTCTCCAGAGGAGTTGTTAAAATGCTATGAGCAGAAAATACTTCTTTCTACTGAAGACCTACAACTAGGAAACGCTCTTTGGAGAGCCTACGTTGCCTCAGATAATAAGGCCCTGGATAAGTTATCCAGTGTACCCACAAAAGCATTCCCCTATTTAAAAGAAGTATGCAAGGCACAGATTGAAAGACCTATCAGGCCAGAAAGGGCATTGAAAGAAATTATCAATAATGGAAACACTTCATTCGATGAAGTATTTATAGAATTTTGTGAGCAAGAAGGCATTTATGGATTCGGGGATTCACAAGTGCAAAAAATTTACGACCAATTATTGAAGCGATAGGGTGCAAAAATTTAGCTGAACCCGCTAAATTGTAGGCATGAAGCTAATATCTAATTTTGCAGCACTGTGCCTGATAAGTGCAATCGCCTGCCAGGCACCAACAGAAAAAGCATCTGAAATAATTCAAGTTCAGGGATCGGCTGACTACATACCTCCTGCCTTTGCGGACATGGGGCGGCTCGAGAAGATTGCTCAAACCTTTCCTGTAGCAGATGAAATCTTTAAGGATTTTGCTGAACAAAATCATTACCCCTCCATTGCTTATGGTATCATCGTAGACGGAAAAATGGTACATTCTGGTGCATCAGGAGAATCAAACAGAGAAACCCAACAAGCACCCAGCACAAAAACATTGTACCGCATCGCCTCTATGTCTAAAAGCTTCACAGCAATGGCCATTCTAAAACTTAGGGACGAAGGCAAGCTTGGCTTACAAGACCCGGCACACCAGTACATTCCTGAATTGAAAAAAATAAAGTACGCTACTTCTGACTCCCCTCCTGTTACCATCCAACACTTACTTACCATGTCGGCAGGGTTTCCTGAAGACAACCCATGGGGAGACCGACAATTGGATGACACCAACGAAGAATTGATCGCACTGATTGCAGAAGGTATCTCTTTTTCAAATGCCCCGGGACTTTCCTACGAGTACAGCAATCTTGGATTTGCACTGTTGGGCAACATCATCAACAAAGTAACGGGTATTAGCTATCAGCAATACATCACAGACAACATACTCAAGCCTTTAGGCATGAATGACAGCAAATGGGAGTACACTGAAATTCCAGAAGACCAGATAGCACTGGGCTACCATTGGGTAAATGAACAATGGCAGGAAGAACCCATTCTACATGATGGCTCTTTTGGAGCAATGGGTGGGTTGTTTTGTTCAATAGAAGATTTCAGTAAATATGTAGCTTTTCACTTATCTGCCTGGCCACCACGCAATGATCCAGAAACTGGCCCAATCAAAAGAAGTTCTGTTCGCGAAATGCATCAGGTGTGGCGGATGAATGACAACTCTCCTGGCAGTAATCAATATGGCCCGTTTGATTATGGTTATGCTTACGGTCTGGGTTGGCGCAAAGATGCACGAGGCATTGTAAGAGTCTCGCATAGTGGTGGACTGCCAGGTTACGGATCGGAATGGAGAATACTTCCAGATTATGGCGTTGGCATTATCTCTTTTAGCAACAGAAGGTATGGATCTCCGGGTTTCGCCAATGATCAGGTGATGGATACCATTATTTCCTTGGCGAAATTGAAACCAAGATCACTTCCTGTTTCAAAAATTCTTGAAAAGAGAAAAACTGAATTAATGAACATTCTTCCCAACTGGAGTGAATCACCAGAATTATTCGCGGAGAATTTTTATATGGATATGCCCCTCGATCTCCGAAAAAATGAAATCGAAAGAATTTTTAATGAAGTAGGTCCCATTAAATCTGTTGGAGAGCTCAAGCCATTGAACCAACTCAGGGGTTCTTTCGTAATTGAAGGGGAAAAGAAGCGAGTAAACGTGTTTTTTACATTGACTCCGGAGAATAAGCCGCTAATTCAGCAGCTTACTTTCAGACTATTAGACTAACTTTAATTTGTGAAAGATTTTAAAACCATTGTTGAGGAGTACCAGAAGCTTGACCTTAAAGAAAAGAGAGCAGCTTTGGCGACCGTGGTGAGGGTGCGAGGTTCATCTTACAGAAGTCCGGGAGCAAGGATGCTAATTACTGAAGATGGAAAATGGGTAGGCTCCATCAGTGGTGGTTGTTTGGAAGGTGACGCTTTGCGCAAAGCCAGAAAAGTAATGACGGATAAGGTGGCTATGACCGTTACCTATGACACCACCGAAGAAAGCAATCAAAACCTGGGTATTGGGTTGGGATGCAATGGCGTAATCGATGTATTGATTGAACCCATTGACCCTACTTCATCAGCTAACCCAGTTTCAATCTTTGCGGAATTTATCAAAACCGATAAACCATTGGCCGTAGCTACCATTTTTTCAGAAAAAGATACTGCGGAAAAATTAATTATCAATGAAGAGGGAACGGTGACCAACAAATTCACTAACCCCGACCTCCGTGCTTTGGTTGAAGATGATTTAAAAAATGTCTTTTCATCTCATCGATCGGAAGCCAAGAGATATACTTTAGCAAATGAATTCGATGTATTTCTTGAATTGGTGCAACCCACTATATCGGTTATTCTTTTTGGAGGCGGATTTGATGCCAGGCCGGTAAGCCAGTTGGCAAAATCTTTGGGTTGGGAAGTAAACGTCACTGATGAGTGTGTAGCACACATCGCCCCTATCTTCTTCCCTACAGCCGACAAGCTAGCAATGTGTGATAGAAAATTCATAGATCGCGATTTCAAAATCACGCCATATACAGCCTGCGTTCTCATGTCACATAATTATGAGTATGACAGGGATGTGTTGAAAACATTACTTCAATCCGAAACCCCATATATCGGCATTCTGGGTCCTCGAAAACGATTTGATAAAATGAGTGAAGAGTTTTTGGCAGAAGGCATTCAAATCGATAACGAAATGCTTTCAAGAATTCATTCACCCATTGGATTAGATATTGGGGCTGAGGCGCCAGATGAAATCGCAGTGGCTATCATTGCAGAGATTCAATCTAAATTTAGTCACCGATCCGGGGGGTTTTTAAAATATCGCAACGGCCCTATACATCAACGTGATCGATTAAGCGATCAGGTTTTTAAGCAAGTGTATATTGGGACTGAGGATAAAGACATTCAAAATAACGGATAGATTTTAATCTGTCATTTCGAATCAAGCGCATTGGACATACAACTCGGAAAAATTCCAATACTTCTTCTTGCAGCAGGGTCATCTTCAAGAATGGGCCAATCAAAACAGCTGTTGTCAATTAACGGAAAGCCTTTACTCCAAAAAACAGTAGAAGAGTTGCTGGCGGCCAATATCGGTGAAGTGATTGTGGTGTTAGGAGCCAATGCAGCAACCCATAGAAAAGTAATTGCAGATTACCCCGTGATTATCATAGAGAACGATCAATGGCAAAATGGGATGGGGTCATCCATTAAGGCAGGCTTGAAATATATAACCAGTCAGTTACCTGACTCGAATGCCTTGATTATTTCAGTGTGCGATCAACCTCATCTTACAAATGGCCATTTTAAGGAAATAATTCGCACTTATTCGAATAGCAAAAAATCAATAGTTGCATCCGCTTATAATGAAACAGTTGGAGTGCCCGTTCTTTTTGATCGATCTCATTTTAAAACCCTGTCTCAAATTCAAGATGAAGAAGGGGCGAAAAAAGTAATGCAGCGACATAAGAGTGAAGTTGTGTCTGTCTCGTTTCCATTAGGAAACATCGATTTGGATACGATGGAGGATTATGATACATTCAATCAATAAATTTTGCCATGAAAAAAATATTTTTGTTTGCCATCTCTTTAGGAATAGCACAGGTTGTATTTGCTCAATCTCAAACTACTACTGATGACTATACACGATACGAATTATTAGAACCAAGCACACAGAGTTTTCGCATCCTGTATGAAGTTACTGCCACGAAAGCGGGAGCACTCAATTATTATAATGCATTAAGAAAAGGGAGCGAACACAAAGTTGACTCTGTAAAAGATCTACGAACTGGCAGCAACTTAAAGTGGTCTATCGTAAGTGGAGTTGATGCAAAAAAAGCAGGCTACCTGGAAGCTGATGAAACCGGTGAATACCTGCAAGTACAATTGGCGCATGCCATTGCCAATAACTCAGAATACAGATTACTCATTGACAAAACCTATCAGGACACTAAAAGTTATTTCACTGAAAATGATCACATCGTCTTTGAAAGGTCATTGGGCATTAAAAGAAATTCAATTGTATTGCCTTTGGGATATGAAATTGTAAAATGCAATTATCCTGTTCAGATAAGTTTAGAAAATGATGGGCGAATAAAAGCCAGCTACATTAACAGTGGCCCTGCTGCAATACCCCTAAGAATTGAGGGCCGTAAGCTTCCCTCCACCGTAAACCTGAAAGTGGAAAAGAAAGAATACGCATACCAATCTGGTGAAGGCAGAGACAAAACAAAAGCAAGATTAACATATGAAGTACCTGAACGTGCACATCAAACACGAGAGATAGTTTATTTTTTACAACAACCAGAAACGCACTCCTTCCGGCTCTATCACGATTACACAGAAACCAGAGAAGGGCAAAACAAATATTTAAATGTGGTAAGGGCAGGAAGCAAAGCATCCAATCCCTCCGCTTTGAATTTGGATACAGGACAACCTTTAAAAGTAGAAACTTTAAAAGGTAATCAGTTGGCAGAAAAAGGAATTAAACTGGAAGAAGTTGCCACAGCTGAGACTGAGGTAATCGTTATCTGGTATGATGCTGTACAAAAAGGACAGTCCACGCGGTTGCGCATTGAAGAAACCTACACTGACCCTAACCGGTACTTAATGGCTGGCAACGAATTTGTTTGGGACAGATCATTTGGAAGACCCCACAATACTGTTGTATTGCCTGGCGGTTGGTTTTTAACAGCTAACGCTATTCCTGCGACAATCGACACCACGCCAGATGGAAAAATTAGCCTCTACTACATGAATTACGATCCTGATGAAATTGATGTGTTTATTAAGGGGCGCAAAAGATAATCCAACTATCTTTATATAGAAATATTAATCCCTTGTCATGAAGTCATTTAAACTCATACTGGCACTTACTTTAGTGCTTACTATCACCCTTTTATCCTCTTGCAGTAAGGATGATGATCCTATTCTGAGCCGATTAGAACTATTAACTCAGAAACCGTGGAAATTAAAGTCAACCACCATTGTGGGAATTGGTTCTTCTCCACCGGAAAGCACCTCAGCTGATGACCTTCATACATTCAATGCCGATGGAACCTACCTTTTTGATGAGGGGCCAACAAAGGAAGATTCATCAGATCCTCAAACAGTAAATGGCAAATGGGAGTTTGCTGAAGCCGAAACGATTATTAAACTGTCTTATGGAGGACTTACACTGAATCAAGAAATTGTCGAACTATCCAGCTCTACCTTAAAAGTAAAGTTCAATTTTATATTCGACCTTGAAGAGACTTTTGGGCACTAAAAAAGCAACTCCTCGAATATAAAGGGACAGATAAATAATGAAAGAGCCGGTCAAAGGATCGGCTTTTTTCGTTTTGATAGATTGACCTAACTTTGCACTTATGCGATCCGGGTTCCTTTTTTTGTTGCTTTACTTTTTCTGCACCCTATCTATATTAGGAGCAGATTACCAGCTCTTTGAGGAGAATGGAAAGTATGGTGTAAAAGACGAAGCGGGCAAAGTCATTATTACCCCCGCATTTGAAGGGCTCGGTTGGAGTGATGGGAGTTTCTCCATTGTAGGTCAGGTTACTGGTTATAAGTCCAACAAACAATGGGGGCTGATTAACTTAAAGGCGCAGCGACTCACCGAGGCGGAATACCTTAACCTTTATCCTTCAGGGGGTGACCGCATCATTGCGAAAAAACAAATTGATGCCGTATCAGCTAAACAAGGGTGTATCGATTTGAAGGGCAACATCACTGTTCCCTTTAAATATGACGGGATAAAAATTGACGGATTACGCGCAATTGTTTTTACCAAAACCGGAACAAGTTTTAAATACGGAGTTATTGACCTGAATGGAAATAGTATTATTCCATTAGATCATAAAAACATTTTCACCATAGGAAGCCTCCGCTACGGAGTTCAGAACGATGAAAACAAATTCGCCTTATTTTCTGAGACCGGACGGAAGCTTACCAATTTCGTAATCGACAGCATATCTTCTTTTGAAAAGAATAAAGCCATTGTATATCAAGGATTACTACAAGGAGTTATTAATCGGGAAGGGTTGATGGAAGTTTCACCACAATACCGGGAAATTATTATAGGTGAAAAGGGAGACATCAAGGCCAGGACCATGAACAAATGGATACTCATGGATCAAAAGCACAATGGGCTCGACACTACACTCTGCGATATGCTTACCCCTACCTCTTCAGGTTTTATTGTTAAGAACGGAGAAAACTTTGGAACATGGGACACCCATTTTAAGGAAGTACTTCCTGTTTCTTATCATTACATCCAACAAGTGGAAGGTGAACTAGCTGTAGTAAAAAAAAGCAATAAATACGGGCTTATTCAAACTGATAAGTCAATAGTAATCCCATTCCTATTTGATTCTATCCTTTTAAGCGAAAAATTTGTTAGAGCGCAACAAACCTTACTTGGCAAGCCATCATGGTCGCTTTATGATACTTATGGAATTCGTAAATCCAAGCGCGACTACGAATCCATAGGCCCCTATAATGGAAAGTTTTTTCAGGTAAAGAACTATGGGTTATCAGGTGTAATGGATAGATACGGAAAGGAAACTGTCTCGTGCGTTTACGACTCCATCATTGCTTACAATGAAGATCAAATTGCTGTGAAGTTCCATGGCCACTATGGTATAATAGATTTTAATGAAAACTGGCTATTGCCTCCACAGCCATTTCCCATTCAGTTGATTGATGAAAATCATTTCATGCAATTTGAAAACAGAGTGCATCTCTTTAAAAATTTTGACAACGACCTGATCTACTTTTCTGAAAACCCATTAACAGTTCAAGGGAAAATGTTAAGAGAAGTGCTGCCAGACGGAACGGAAAAAGAAATCAATTTTAATGGAATTACGGTAAATAGAACAGCCCCTGCTGTAGTGGATGATACCCGTATAATCGCGTCTGAATATGAAGGACTTCGCGGAATAATAAGAAATGGCAAATATGGGTTCATTGATAATCGTGGTAGATTAAGAATTGCCAATCGCTACGAAGGAATTGGAAATTTTGAAAATGGGCTTGCAGCAGTAAAGATTTTAGGCAAATGGGGATTCATCAATGCAGAAGATAAAATTGTAATCAATCCCAGCTATGAATCCGTTTCCGAATTCAGAAAGCACGTGGCCATTGTGAAAAGGGGGAAATTCGGATTTGTTGACAAAACGGGAAAATTGGTATTGGAAACACGCTATGATTCCATCTTCACGCTGGATACTGATAAATTTCTCATTCAACACAATCAACTTTTGGGTCTGGCTGATGAAAACGGAACGGTACTGATTGAACCCAGGTTTGAAACCTTAGAGGATTTAGGAAATGGTTATGTGATTGTTTCTCGCGAAAAGAAATATGGACTATTGACTCAATCAGGATTCAGCACTATACCCATGATTTACGATCAGCTTTATTACTTAAAGAATCAAGATCAATTTTTAGCCAAACTGGAATCACCCTGGGTTAATCTCAGTAAATAAAAAAAGGGCTCATCACTGAGCCCTTCGTTTTTATAAATCTAAACAACTTTAATCTTTTGTCGATCCGGTTTCTCCGGTACCTGAAATGGTGTTGCGCATATCAGTATCAGACTGAATGTTTTGCATTCTGTAATAATCCATCACACCAAGGTTTCCACTGACAAATGCCTGCGCAATTGATTTTGGAATTTCAGCTTCAGCCTGAATTACGTTTGCTCTCGCTTCCTGTGCTTTTGCTTTCATTTCTTGCTCAAGGGCTACGGCCATGGCTCTTCTTTCTTCCGCTTTTGCCTCCGCTACTTTCAAGTCAGCACTTGCTTGATCGGTCTGAAGTTTCGCTCCAATATTAGCTCCCACATCCACATCAGCGATATCTATAGAAAGGATCTCAAATGCTGTTCCAGCATCCAATCCTCTTGACAATACCACTTTTGAAATTTTATCAGGATTTTCCAAAACTTCCTTATGAGATTTAGCAGAACCAATAGAAGTTACTATGCCTTCACCCACACGCGCCAAAATAGTATCTTCACCTGCACCTCCTACTAACTGAGCAATACTTGCCCTCACTGTTACTCGTGCAATGGCAATCAATTGAATACCGTCAGCAGCAACCGCAGCCACTTTAGGAGTGGTGATTACTTTAGGGTTTACTGAAATCTGAACCGCCTCAAACACATCGCGACCCGCAAGGTCAATGGCAGTGGCTTGTTTAAAAGTCAGGCTAATATTGGCTTTATCAGCAGAAATCAGTGCACGTATTACATTGGGCACGTTACCTCCAGCAAGAAAGTGAGTCTCCAGTTCTCTGGTAGTTACTTGCAATCCGGCTTTCGTTGCCGTGATGAGCGAGTTCACAATTACCCCAGGTGGCACTTTTCTGATTCGCATTCCAATGAGTTCACCAATGGTAACTTTTACTCCGGCAAACACAGCTGTAATCCACAGCCCCACCGGAACAAAATACATGAACATGAAAAAACCGATGATACTGATAAACACAATAAAAATAAACGCCAGACTTTCCATAATTTTCTATTGAATAGGTTCTACAATAATTTGATTCGTGTTAACTTTTATGATTCTCACTTTTGATCCTGAATCAACAAACGCGCCTAAGGTTTTTACTTCAAAGGTTTTTTCATTTATCTCTGCTTTTCCTGAAGGCCTTAAAGAAGACAAAGCTACACCTTCCAAGCCAATCGTTAATCCATCTAACTCACCTTCATTCACCTTTCCTGAGCTTGACATCTTTAGGGAGAATTTGCCCCATACATTGGCCTTAAAAGCGTAGTAGGTAATTATCGCTGAAGCCAAACCTGTACCCCCAAGGGTAATCCATCCACCTTGTTGTCCAAAATAACTAAAACTGGAAACCACCCCAGCGATCATAAAGCCAACACCAATTATCCCCACCAAAGTAGTCCCCGGAACGAAAATAATCTCAGCGATTACCAGCAGGATTCCGAAAAAGATCAAAGAAGCCACAATCATCCAATCCATGGTAGTAAATGTAGTAAGAAAAAATTGAGCCCTTAGTAAGCGCGAGCAAATAACACCCGCCTTTTCGAGGGCTTACCAGAATACATGCACTTCCCATCTTCTTCTGGTGAATCCAATGGAATACAACGAATGGTAGCCTTTGTTTCGTCCTTGATAGCAGCTTCTGTTTCTTGTGTTCCATCCCAATGCGCTAGAAAGAAACCACCTTTTTCTTCAAGTAGTTTTTTAAAATCCTCGTAAGAATCAACTTTTGTGGTTTTCTCTTCCCTGAATTTTAAAGCTTTCTGAAAGATATTTGCCTGTATCTCATCTAATAGTGCAGGAATAATTGTGGTCACTTCATCAAATGGAACCACTTTTTTCTCTTTGGTATCCCTTCGTGCCATTTCAATAGTACCATTTTCAAGGTCACGGGCACCAATAGCCAACCTTATAGGTACTCCCTTCAATTCATATTCTGCAAATTTGAAACCTGGCTTATGCGTATCCCTGTTATCGAACTTTACGGAGTAACCCTTCTTTCTTAAATCCTTAGCAATAACATCTACCTTTTCGGTAATCTTCTCCAACTCCTCATCACTTTTAAAAATCGGAACGATAACCACATGAATAGGGGCCAACTTTGGAGGTATGATTAATCCCTCGTCATCCGAATGCGCCATGATCAAACCGCCAATCAGTCGGGTACTTACTCCCCAGGACGTTCCCCAGACATGATCCAGTTTACCATCCTTCCCAGTGAATTGTACCTCAAAAGCTTTCGCGAAATTTTGACCCAAGAAATGAGATGTTCCTGCCTGCAAAGCTTTACCATCCTGCATTATAGCTTCAATACAATAAGTATCTACAGCTCCGGGAAACTTTTCTCCTTCAGATTTTTTTCCCTTCACTACAGGAACTCCCATAAAGTTTTCTACGAAGTCAGCATAGAGATCTAAAATCAAAAGAGTTTCCTTTTCAGCTTCTTGCCTGGTGGCATGAGCCGTATGGCCTTCCTGCCACAAAAACTCTGAGGTCCTTAAAAAAAGACGTGTGCGCATCTCCCATCTCACTACGTTGGCCCATTGATTGATGAGTAATGGCAAATCGCGATAGGATTGAATCCATTTCTTATAGCTGTTCCATATTACCGTCTCGGAGGTAGGCCGCACTATTAACTCTTCTTCCAATTTTGCATCAGGATCTACAATTATCCCTGATCCATCCTCGGCATTTTTCAGGCGGTAGTGGGTCACGATTGCACATTCTTTTGCAAAACCCTCCACGTGGCTGGCTTCTTTGGCCAAAAATGACTTGGGTATAA
This sequence comes from Cyclobacteriaceae bacterium, assembly GCA_040216665.1. Classification (GTDB taxonomy): domain Bacteria; phylum Bacteroidota; class Bacteroidia; order Cytophagales; family Cyclobacteriaceae; genus ELB16-189. The sequence goes on from JAVJOQ010000024.1 coordinate 188,676, forward strand.
AAAGCGGAAAATAAGCGTTGACGTGACCCGTGTCCTTAAACATCTTATCCAACCCCTGTTGCATAGACTCCCAAATGCTGTATCCATAGGGCTTGATCACCATACATCCTCTCACATCTGAATTTTCAGCCAGATCAGCTTTTTTCACTAAATCAATGTACCATTGGGAGTAATCTTCTTCCCTGGAGGTTATTCCTTTGCTCATTATTTGCGCTTAATATTTTTGTATCTTTGATAAAGACCGCAAATATAAATGAGGATTTGGGGAATAGCAGCAAACGCAGGTTTAATAGGTGAAATCCTGTGAATGGTTTCCGCTCAATTCTTGTTATAATAATATATCCCTAATGCCTTTTCTACGTTATATAAGGTGTAGGGGAGCAAAAAGACCAGATATGAAAAATTTAAAGCATGTATTAACGGTAGTTTTCGGCTGTTTTGTCGCTTTTACCGCCTTTAGTCAGGAGTTTGACGATATGTACTTCAACTCGAAAGACAGGGCCAAACTCAATGAAGGAAAGATTTCTGCTGATTTGGATTTAACCAAACGAAACGGGGAAATCAGAGGTGCAGATTCACCCATCAACCCAACCGATAGCTACTCCGCAAGAAATATCAATCCGGAGTACTCTTCACAACTCAATTCAGGAAGTGAACCTATTATAGAAGACAATTACTTTATTCAGGATTTTCAACCAACTGGAGTAAACCAAAACCTATCCAATTGTAATTGCGGATCCGGTACTTACTACAACCCTTATTATGGCAACAATGCATGGAACAATCCATATTATGGGAACATGGGTGGATTTGGAAGTCCATACAGTAACTATTACGGTTCATCCTGGGGTTATCCATCGTATGGAGGATTTAATTCCGGTTTAAGCATGGCTATGGGATACGGCTGGGGTGGTTATAACTCGGGATTTTACAGCGGCATGGGATATGGTTATGGAGGTTCTTCCAATTTTTGGAACCCCTATAGCAATCCATGGAGAAATGGGTATTACGGATCATACTATCCGGGACAAGTGATCATTATCAACAACGGAGATGTTGCTGGAACCAAAGTGTCCTACTCAAAAAGAAGTTCCAGAAGTTCTAACATCAACCATTCAGTAAACAACTCAAGACCAAATTCTGTAGCTAACATAAATAATACGGGGCGTTCTGCAGTAAGCAACGGAAGAACTAGGTCTACTACTCCAGAGTATTATGACAGAGGGTGGAAGCGGACTCAAAGTGAAAATAATGCAACGAGAGGATATTGGAGCAACTCCAATTCAGGAACTAATTCTTCAACACGCTCGGTCTTTGATAGAAGCGGCTTCAACAACAACTCAGGTGGCCGTCAAGGCTCGTCTGGTTTTTCTACTCCATCACGCAGTTCGTTTGGTAGTGGAGGCACAAATTCAGGAGGCTCTAGAAGTGGCTCTTCTGGTAGTTCAAGTGGGTCAAAGACACGAAGCAGAAATAACTAAGCGCATTCAAATCCAAAGTGAAGATGATGATTAAGAGAGGTGGACTTTGGTTCATAGGGTTTATTATGTGCTTTGCTCACTACGCACAGGCACAAAGTTTTGCCGAAACTGCTTTACTTTTTAGCAGAACACAGCCGGGGGGCAGCGCCAGGATTCAATCCATGGGTGGTGCTCAGGTGGGATTGGGTGCCGATTTTAGTTCTGCATTATCTAATCCTGCAGGACTGGGTATGTACAACAGATCCGAGTTTACATTAAGCCCTGCACTCAATTTTGCCAATACCTCATCTGCTTTTTTTGGTAATGACACGAAAGATTCTAAATCCACCTTTCACATTCCTGGATTTAGTCTCTCTTTCCACAACGACTATGATAAACTCACCGGATTTCTGGGGGGTACTTTTGCTATTGGATATACAAGAACCAATGACTTTAATAAAAACCTAAGTTACGGAGCCGATGATCTAGACACTTCCATCATTGATTATTTTATTGAACAGGCCAATGGATTTCCAGTTTCTCAATTTGGTGCTGGCGGAGATTTACAAAATACACCTACCCAACTTGGGTACGATAATTACCTCATTGGTGATAGTACAGTTTGGGATCCTAATGCCAATCCAAATGCATATTTCACTGATGTGCTGGGAAGGCCAAATACAACCGAGGAAATACAAACTCGTGGTGCACAAACTCAAATGAGTTTTTCATATGGCGCTAACTATAACGATCGACTTTTTATTGGAGGCGGTATTGGGGTGACCACGATCAGATACAAATCTCGAAAAAGATACGAGGAGGCATTTCAAGGCGAACCTGTTAATGACCTTTTTCTTGAGGAGAGCCTGGAAATCAGAGGATCAGGTATTAATGCCAGTTTAGGGTTCATCTTCCGACCTGTAGATTTTGTTCAGATTGGAGTGTCGGCTACCACGCCCACCTACTATGAGCTATCCGACAATTATAGCGGTTCTATGCGTACGCGCTGGAATGATTTCGATTACTTCGGAGACAACAGTGTAATTCTCTCCAATGAGCAGGCCTCAACGGACCTCATTACCTCCGACTACTCGTTACAAACTCCGGGTAAGGTATCCTTGGGCGCCACTTTCTTCTTACAAAAACAAGGCTTCTTCACATTGGATATAGAGCGGACAAATTATACCAAAGCAAAATACAATGCTGTGACACAAGGTGTTTCGTTCGATGCTGAAAATGATGATATACAATCGCTTTATCAGTCTGTATATAATCTAAGAGCAGGAGCAGAATATCGACTCAATGCCTTTAGGTTCAGAGGAGGATTTGCCTTGATGCCAGAACCATTTAAGAGTACCCAGAACGATGTAAGCACTTCTATTCAAAGAATAACAGGCGGTGTCGGCTATCGAGAGAAAAACTTTTATGTGGATATGGCCGTGGTCCATAGTTATGGAGACAACTCATACCGACCTTACACTGTCAACTCAGCAGCCACTCCCCTAGTGAGTTCTTCGCAAAAGGCCACCAACCTTATATTCACAGTAGGCTTAACTTTCTAACGCCAATATTTCTTCAGCAATACTTTGTGCATTCAAGTGATCACCTGAAAGGGTAACTCGGGCTTGTGCGTAATAATGGATTCTTGCCATTCGCATTTCTTGTATTCTCCCTGCAATGGTGGAAATATCCTGTCCAGCAAACAATGGTCGTTTGGCCAATTCCGTATTCATCATACGCGTAGCAATTTCACTCACAGTTGTATCCAAAAAAATACTGAGTCCCGAAGCGTTGATCAAACTCATATTGTCCAAAAAACATGGAGTACCACCACCTGTGGCCATTACCACATCTCCAGCATGATCACTCCACTTCTTTAAGTACCTCTTCTCTATATTTCGAAATTGTGCCTCCCCCTGGCTTCCAAAAATTTGACCTATGGGCTGCCCTTCACCTTTTACGATTTCATCATCAAGATCAACAAAGGGTCTTTTCAGCAGTTGGGCCACCTCCCTACCCAAAGTAGATTTACCACAACCTGGCAATCCAATCAAAAAAACTTTCATTGCAATGCTGCAAGAATTTCAGCCGCTGTAGGCGTATCGTTATGGTGCCAATTGCCCAACACCTTACCATTCTTCCACAGCGCTACTCCAGGATTAGAGCGAAGTATTGTTTTTAAAACAGTGGCGTCAGCAAAATAAAAAGGAACTGCCAACTGATGTTCATGACGAAATGCTTCTGTCTGTTCCGATCCTGATGAGGTAAGGATAAAGGATTCAACTTTTCCTTCTAATTGTTTCGTCAACTCACGAATCTCCCCTATACCATCGGTTGATGCCTTACCCACATCTACAATTACAATTAATAATTTGTTGCCTTCAAAGGTATACTGCGTCTTGTCTTCCCCTTCAGGACTGCTCACCATGTAATCTGTAATCTTCGGAGTGATCTTGTCTTCATTAACCACCCTTGATGAAACGTATTTATACCCTTGATCTTCTGTCAAGAACTGTTGTGACGCTACTTCTTCACCATTCTTATCAAACAAATACTCAATAATGGGTTGCTCTTCCGGAATCATCTGCTCAGGAATAACATTGCCTACCTTATACGCGCGAAAATCAATAAAGGGTAGATGACGAACTGCATAAACGCCAAGGAACAAACTAATCAGCACCACTGCACCAATCACAGCATGTCCCTCTTTGGTTCTCAATACTGCATCATACTTTTTTCTATACCAGAATAAATGAAGCACAAACACCATGAGGATCACGTCCTTGTAGAAGGATTCCCACGGAGTCAATTTGATAGCATCTCCAAAGCATCCGCAATCTGTTACTTTGTTAAAATACGCTGAATAAAAAGTAAGAAAGGTAAAAAACACCATCAGGCTCAACATGACCCACATGGTTGTATTCATTTTGTAGTGAAGCAACACAGCAAAGCCCAGCGCCAACTCCAAAATAATTAACACCATTCCTATTTCAAGCGCCCAAGGAATAAACACATGGAAGAACGAACCGAAGTCAACCGCAAATACTTCAAAGTATTCTTCCAGTTTTATTTGAGTTCCAACCGGGTCATTCAACTTGATAAGGCCTGAAAAAATAAAAAGACCACCTACAAAAAGTCTTGAAAACAAATCAATATACTTTCTCATTCCTTCAATTATTATTTTCGTTTAGTTTAATCAATGCAAAAACTGCGTAATTAATCATATCCTGATAATTCGCTTTTACACCTTCGCTCACTAGTGTTTTACCTGCGTTGTCCTCAATTTGTTTCACTCTTAACAATTTCATAAGAATAATGTCAGTGATGGAGCTCACCCGCATATCCCTCCACGCCTCGCCATAATCATGGTTTTTATTTTGAAGCAAATTGAAAGTTTCCTCTACAGCCTGATCATATAAAGGTTCCAACTGCTCCAAAGTCATTTCCATCTCTTTAGCATTACCCAGACTGATCTGAACCATTGCAATCAAACAGTAATTGATAATGCCAATGAATTCATCCTTGATGGGATCTTCAACCTTTTGTGATCCTTTGTCCTGAATACTTCGGATCCGCTGGGCTTTAATAAATATTTGATCTGTAATGGAGGGCAATCTGAGTATGCGCCAGGCCGTACCATAATCTTGTGTTTTCTTGGAGAACAACGTTTTGCAGGTGGATATTACCTGTTTATATTCGGAGGCAGTTTTGTCGATCATAAAGCGGATGCAAAATAAAGTATTTTCAAGTAACAAAACACTCAACGTGGGTGGGCGGCTTATTCATTTCGATACGCCCAAAATTATGGGCATCCTCAATATCACGCCTGATAGTTTTTTTGATGGGGGGAAGTACAGGGACGAAAAATCCATACTTCAGCTAGTGGAGGAAATGATCAATGACGGTGCGGATTTCATCGATGTGGGCGGGTATTCCTCACGCCCCGGAGCCACAGACATTAGCCAGGAAGAAGAATTGGAACGCGTTATTTCTGCTATTAAGGCAATTGCCAATCGATTTCCTGAAAGTATTATTTCAATTGACACGTTTCGCTCAGAGGTAGCCAGACAAGCCATAGAAGAAGGTGCGCTGATGGTCAATGATATCTCAGGGGGAGCAATGGACAATAAAATGTTCGATTTAATTGCCAGACATCATATACCCTACATCCTCATGCATATGAAGGGAACTCCGCAAACAATGAAGTCTATGGCAGAGTATGAAAATCTGATCAAGGAAATAATAGATTACTTCCATCCTAAACTAAATCAACTTCATCAATTGGGAGTTGCTGACATCATGATTGATCCAGGGTTTGGGTTTGCAAAAACAATTGCTCATAATTTTGAATTATTAAAACAGCTTGAACTGTTGAAAATACTGAACAAGCCGATGGTGATCGGGCTGTCCCGCAAATCGATGATTTGGAAAACTTTGGATACTGATCCGGAAAATGCGTTGAACGGCACAACTGTGCTCAACACAATCGCGTTATTAAAAGGAGCAAGTATTCTCCGCATTCATGATGTGAAAGAAGCGGTAGAGGCGGTGAAATTAACTAACTTTGTCAAGTGATTTTAGCCTTTAAAATAGGGTTCTTAGAAGTATCATGGGTCGATTTCTTTGACATCGGCCTTGTGGCTATCCTATTGTATCAGGTGTATAAACTCATTAGAGGAAGTATTGCAGTCAATATCTTTCTCGGTATCCTTGCCCTTTACCTTATTTATTTGATAGTGCGCGCAGCCCAGATGGAGTTGCTCACCACCATACTCGGTCAATTCATGGGTGTAGGGGTATTGGCTACTATCATTCTCTTTCAACAGGAAATCAGAAAGTTTTTACTGGTGATTGGCCGAAGTACCGAAGTCAATCGAGAAACTTTAATAAAGTCATTTACCAACTGGCGTCCACATCAGGAAGATGATTTCGACATTCAGGAAATTATTGAAGCAGCCAAGTCTTTAAAAGCTACTCGAACGGGTGCTCTTATTGTTTTTTCTCGCGATTCAGAATTGAAATTTTATGTAGAGACTGGTGACCCCGTTGACTCTGTTGTGTCTCGAAGAATTTTGCTTTCCATTTTTAATAAAAACAGTCCGCTTCATGACGGGGCCATCATCATCCATAAAGGGAAGATAAAGGCTGCACGTTGTGTTTTACCTGTTAGTGAAAATGACCACCTTCCTCCACAATTTGGACTAAGACATCGATCAGCTATTGGCATGTCAGAGAGCACTGACACCTTATTGATGGCCATTTCAGAAGAGACCGGGAGATTGATTTTAGCCAGAAATGGTGTGTACATCAAAGGGCTGAAGCTAAAGCAGGTAGAACAAAAAATATTGGAGTACCTCCATGATGAAGAACCAAAAGATTGGACGTCTGTTGATCAAACAGATGAGCAGCCTACTGAATCTCAGGAAGCGTAGTAAAGAAAGGTTTTCAATCCGTTAGTATGTTGTCAAATTTTAAAAGAGTTCTGTACGCACTATTTCTAATTCCGATTGGTGCTATGACTCAATCTATCGAAACAATCATCCAGCAAGGCCATGAGCTCACAGTTTTATCGGTAACGGTGAGCCCGAATAGCAACTTAGTAGTTACCGGAAGCAGAGATAAATCAGCAAAGCTATGGGAGCTTTCAACTGGACGAGAAGTCAGAAGTTTTTTGGGGCATGAAGGAACAATCAATTGTATTGATTTCTCTCCAGACGGAAAATTGATGATCACCAGCAGCGCAGACAAAACTGCGAAAATATGGGAGGTAGCTACTGGTAAGGAAATTTTTACAACACCGGAAGCTTTCAAGATGCTAACGGCAGCGGCATTCAGTCCAAATGGAGAACAATTTATAGTTGGAGGATTTGCCAATGATGCACACGTTTATGATACAAAAACAAAAAATATTGTAGCCACGCTAAAAGTAAATGCAGATCAGGGGTTGGGTTACGGAATCAATTTTGCTTTTTCAAATAATGGGAGGTGGCTTGCCATTGGAGAAGACAACAGAACAGCCAATATCTACGAAACGTCTACCTGGGAAAAGAAATTTACCTTCGATCAGAAAGAAGGATCGTGCGGTGGTTGTGCCACCTGGGTAGATTTCAGCAATGATAATAATTTCCTCTTGATGGGCTCCAATAGTTCACCTGTGAAGAAATACGATTTAAAAACTGGAGAATTAGTAATTCAATACATTGATGAGTTAGAGGAGGACTTAGCTCATATTGGATTTAGTCCTGACAATAAAAAAGTACTGGCCGTAAGTAAAAATGAAGTCATTCTTTGGGATAATATTTCTGGTAAAGAGTTAATAAGAAAATTACCAGAGTTCGATGCAGAAATCAATGAGGCCAAATTCACTAAAGATGGAGCCAGTATTTTGCTGGCATGCGACAACAACGAAATCTATCAATGGAATCCATCCAACGGAGAGACCTTACAAGTATTAACCGGATTAATTAATAAAAGAGATAAGGGCAACATCAATTACGATCCTAATTTTTACTGGGAATCCTACATAGCAAAGTATATCCGTTTTAAAAATTCCATCATGTTATCAAAGGATGGAAAGGAACTTATTAAAGGAAAATTTGGAACCAAGGTAAAACGGTGGGACATCGCATCCGGAAAAACGACCATGGAGTATGTAGGCCATGAAAAGGCCGCCTTGTGCTACGACTTATCAAAAGATGGAAAACGAATGGTTACTGGAGGTGGAGACGGCAAAATTATTCTTTGGAATGTAGAAACAGGTGATACTATTAAAACTATTCAATCCTATCGGGAACCCATCTTTGATATAAAATTCAACAGAGACGAAACGGAAGTTTCCTCCTCCAGTTGGGATGCCTCTTTCAAAACACATGATTTGAAAACTGGAGAAAGAATCAATTACGTTAATTTCAAAACCAACTCGGTTTACAATTTCATCTACCACCCCTCCGACTTGTACGTCTTCACAGCCAGTATGGATTTTAGTTTGCAGCTTTTGGAGCTGGATACACACAAGCCTGTCAGGGATTTCGTTGGCCACAGCGACATCATCTCCTCTTTGTCACTAAGCCCGGATCAAAAACTTTTGCTGAGTACCAGTTGGGATGGCTCGGTTCGCATTTGGGACATCGCGACCGGACTGATGACCACAAAATTTAAAACGCATCGCGGAGCGGTTCACACTGCTGTTTTCAGTCAAGATGGAAATACAGCTTTTTCAGCCGGAGCAGATCGCATTATCAGAGTGTGGGATTCACAAACAGGAGAAGAAACTCAACAATTCAAGGGACACAATTCAGAAATCACTTCTTTGGTTTTGGGAAAAGATAACAAGATGTTGATCAGTCATAGCCTGGATGGTGCCACTAAGTTTTGGGATCTGAGTACAGGCAAAGAATTCTTTGAGCACATTCACTTTGGCAGCAACGAATGGATGGTAAAAAATCCAGAAGGGTATTTTAATGGAACAGACGAGGCCCGAAAATACATTCACTTTGTAGAAGGAATAAACACTTACTCTGTAGATCAGTTCTTTGATGAATTCTATCGTCCGGATTTATTACCAAAAATATTCATGAGTCGTGGTGATATAGATGAGTTAAAAGGAATTCGCCATCAGCTTTTAAGTAATCCTCCTCCATCAGTACAGGTAGCAGCGTTACCCGATGAAACTACTTCAATTGCTGAAGTATTTATTAAAGTGACAGACAACGGAGGAGGAGTACAGGAATTAAAACTATTCCACAATGGCAAAAACGTACCGCTAAGCAATGAAGAGGTAAAACTTCCCAGAGGAAAAAATCAATCCTCCACCCTTCAACAACAAGTAACACTGGTTGGGGGCACCAACACGTTTTCGGCCACAGCCAGAAATAAAAACAAAATAGAATCGGATCCTAATTCAGTTGAAGTGTTTTCTTCTTCAAATACAAAGAGCAGCACCTGTTATGTACTGGCTGTGGGTATCAATGAGTACAAGAACCCTAAAATGACTTTGAACTATGCCAGACCAGACGCAGAATCTTTTGGGGAATTGATCAACAACAATAGTGTGGATCTTTTTAAAAACATTGAACTGCACACCCTTTATGATAAAGATGCTTCTAAAGAAAATATACTTAAGAAACTTAACGAGCTGAGCAGCAAGGTTGGCCCTGATGATGTTTTTATTTTTTACTACGCTGGCCACGGAAGCATGGTTGATAATCAGTTTTATTTTATACCAACAGAAAGTGTAAGGCTATATGATATGGCATCATTAAAAAAAGAAGCCATTGAAGCCAGCGTACTGCAAGACGAACTGAAAAATATTAGCGCCTTAAAACAATTGATCATTATGGATGCATGCCAATCCGGAGGATCGGTTGAGCTGCTGGCAACTAGAGGAACAGCTGAAGAAAAGGCTATCGCACAACTTTCAAGAAGCGCAGGCATACATGTAATGGCCAGTGCGGGCAGTGAACAGTTTGCTACTGAGTTTGCTGAATTAGGTCATGGACTTTTTACCTATACACTCATCACCGCATTACAAGGAGCTGCTGATGGTGCACCAAAAGACGGGAAGGTCACCATCTATGAACTCAAATCTTATCTGGATGATCAGGTGCCTGAACTCACTAGAAAACTAAAAGGGAAACCACAATATCCTTATACGTTTTCACGCGGACATGATTTCCCTTTAGTGTTCAATAAAGAGAATTAATTCTACTTTAAAACTCCCAACTCTTTACCCACCTCAGTAAATGCCTTGATGGCTTTGTCCAGGTGATGCTTTTCGTGGCCTGCGGAAATTTGAACGCGAATCCGCGCCAATCCTTTGGCCACCACGGGATAAAAGAATCCTATCACATAAATTCCTTTTTCTAAAAGTTGTTCGGCAAATTTTTGAGCAAGTGGCGCTTCGTACAACATGATGGGAACAATCGGATGCTCTCCCGGCTTGATGTCAAATCCTGCCTTCGTCATTTCTTCTCGAAAATACTTTGTGTTCGTTTCTAGCTTATCACGCAAGTCTGTTGTTTCCGTTAGCATATTAAAAACCTCAATGGACGCACCTGTTATCGAAGGGGCCAGCGTATTCGAAAACAAATAGGGACGAGAGCGCTGACGCAACAATTCAATTATTTCTTTTTTACCGGAAGTAAATCCTCCAGATGCGCCACCTAGTGCCTTACCTAAAGTACCTGTAATAATATCCACCCGGTTCATCACGCCTCTGTACTCATGTACACCTCTTCCTGTTTTACCAATAAAGCCAGAAGAGTGACATTCGTCCGACATCACCAATGCTTCGTATTTATCTGTTAAATCACAAATCTTATCCAACTGTGCTATGGTGCCATCCATTGAGAACGCTCCATCGGTTACCACAATAATTTGTTTAGCCCCAGCCGCTCTAGCATCTTTCAGTTGCTGCTCCAAATCCTCCATATTGTTGTGTTTGTATCGATAGCGCATCGCCTTACATAAGCGAACCCCATCAATGATGGACGCATGGTTCAACTCATCTGAAATTATTGCATCTTCAGCTCCCAGCAATGGTTCGAACACTCCCCCATTGGCATCGAATGCAGCGGCATAAAGAATGGTGTCTTCCATTCCCAAAAACTCAGAAATCTTTTTTTCCAGTTCTTTGTGAATATCCTGCGTTCCGCAAATAAACCGTACCGAAGACATTCCGTAACCATGCGTATCGATGGCTTTTTTTGCAGCAGCAATTACACGAGGATGTGACGACAACCCCAGATAGTTGTTAGCACAAAAATTAATTACTTCTTTCCCTTCACTTGTTTTTATATCGGCTCCCTGTGGAGTAACTATTATTCTCTCCTTTTTATATAACCCAGCTTCTTTGATCGATTCAAGTTCTTTTTGCAATACAGGTTGAAGTGTTTTATACATAACTATGGAATTAGGGCTATAAATGATTTGATCCTACACAAAACTACAATTTGCTGCCAAGTATTGACAATTTCCGTCCAAAGGTTTTGTTTTTGTATGGTACCTAAATTCTACTAATTTGAACCCTAATTCAGAGGATTCTCTAATTTCTAATCGATGAAAAAAAACAAAATTCTTCTTATTGGTGCTGGCGGGCAATTGGGCTCTGAGTTGACGCAAGGCCTATGGTCTCTCCATGGCATCGACAATGTTATTTCATCAGATATTAAAGACCCTCAGGGAATCCTAAAAGAAGGGCGCTTCGAAAAGCTGGATGTAATGCAAAAGGATAAGCTTTTTGAATTGATCAAAACCAATGAGATTACACAAGTATATCATCTTGCTGCCTTACTTTCGGCTACCGGTGAACAGGATCCTCGATGGGCATGGAAACTCAATATGGAGAGCTTACTCTATGTATTGGAGGCTGCCAATGAATTAAAACTCGACAAGGTGTACTGGCCTAGTTCCATCGCAGCATTTGGCCCTACAACTCCAAGAGACAATACACCACAGGACACCGTTATGGACCCAACCACGGTATATGGCATTACCAAATTGGCAGGAGAACGCTGGTGCGAATATTTTTTTAAGAGATATGGAGTAGATGTGCGGAGCTTACGGTACCCTGGATTGATCGGATACAAAACTCAACCTGGTGGAGGTACTACAGATTATGCCGTGGATATTTATTTTAAAGCTATTGCTGAAAAAAAATACGAGTGTTTCTTATCAGCAGACACCTACTTGCCCATGATGTATATGAACGATGCGGTGAAGGCTACGATAGACCTGATGGAAGCTCCAGCTGAAAAAATAAAAATAAGATCGAGCTACAACATTTCATCCATGAGTTTTTGTCCCGCTCAAATTGCGTCAGCGATAAAAAATCATATTCCAGATTTTAACATTACTTACAAGCCTGATTTCAGACAGGCCATTGCTAATTCATGGCCTAAGTCAATTGATGATTCACGTGCCCGTAGTGATTGGGGCTGGCAACACGAATTTGGTCTGGAAGAAATGACTAAGGATATATTGGATAACCTTAAGTAATTACTTTACAACGATTCGCTTTACATCTACGTAATCACCAGTATTTATTTTAAATATGTAAGTGCCTGGATCAAGGTTCAGCGGAACGTCAAATTGACTGGCACTCTCTTTTACTTGGTACCTAAAAACCTCCACTCCACTTAGGTCTGTTGCCATAATTTGACTTCCAACGTTGGCATTAAAATTCATTTGAAAATTGACTTTGCTATCCACCACAGGGTTAGGGTAAATCACAAATGATTTTTGTTTTGAGTAGGTAACACTTTCGATATTAAAATACTCAGTATATGCATCAAAATCGACAGTCTTGAGCCTGTAGAACAACTTACCAATCACGGGCTGATCATCTTCGAAAAAATAATCATGCCTTTCGTCAGTTGTTCCATGCCCTATAACCTTGCCAATTTCCTGGAAATTTATTCCATCACTAGATCGCTCAATTGAAAAATAATCAAAGTTTAATTCTGAGGCAGTCGCCCAGAAAAGAGACACAGTTTCATTATCAGTTTTTACACCAAATGAGATTAGAGAAACAGGCAACACTGAATTATTAGTACAAAAAGCATCGCCAGCGGTACAGCTACTAAAGCCACCTGCAACGGGACATGGAGAACCGCAACTTGAACCATTCTTTACATTCAAAGTGCCTCCTGATATGGATCCGCTACCAGTAAATGCATTATTATTTTTTCCATACAAGGTTCCGTCTACTATAATTTTATCAGTAGCCGTCACTACTTCATAAGCAACTCCATTATTTCCAGAATCTCCAAGATCACCAGTGACACGCAAATTATAGCCTCCATTAACACTAAGAGTTGATCCATTCCCTCCTGAGATTGGAAAATTTCCATTGATGGTAACATTGTTGGTGATCGTAATCTTCTTGTTGTTGGCTAAGTCAACTATAACATTTCCAGTAAATGATGAAATGCCATCGGCCATGTTATTACACTCAGTCACAGTTGCTCCCCCACTTGCTGTCCAGGCAATGGACCCAAAGTTGATATTGCTACCTAATTGTAGTCGGATTAGACGTACATGTCTTCTGGGCACTGGAAGTAGTTGCAAAAATGACCAAAAAGGCCAGTGGCAAGAAGAAGCGGATTTGGGATAAGTTATTTTTCATTTACTCTTTAAATGCAGGATTACGAGCTGCATACACTCTAAACAATACCAAAAATGTACCAATGTAAGATTTTGGGGCAAAAGTGCGTATAATCTATACAAATCGTCCATTTTGAACGAAATATAGTATGAACGGTGTAAGGTATATTCCCAATTATGGAATTAAGCCCCAAAAAGAATACAATTTGGGAGAGAAATTTGCAGTTGACGATTGGCTTTCGCACCCAATTAAAAATTTCTGCCCGGCCCAAAGAAAAGAGCGCATGGGCTGGTTTAAACACCATAATTCCTCATTTTTAAAAGCTTTAAGTCGATATTTGCGCCTTGAATAAGATTTCCAAACTGGCAGGAGAAACAGCATTGTATGGGCTCGGGAGTATTGTACCCCGATTCCTCAATTTTCTATTATTCCCACTCCACACCAGGGTATTCAACCCGGAAGACTATGGAGTAGTCAGTTATTTATATGTCTTTGTGGCCTTTCTCAATATCGTTTACACTTTTGGGATGGAGACAGCCTATTTCCGCTTTGCCACAAAGGAAGGAAATGACCCAAAAAAGATTTTCAATATTGCCCAAACAACGGTTGTCGTACTGAGTCTTGCACTATCCGGTATCTTCATACTGTTTGCCAAACCTATAGCAGCCAGCTTATCCATAGCTGGAAAGGAGCACTATATTATCTGGCTTGCCATTATCATGTTTATTGATGGTGTTGTAGCTCTGCCTTTTGCGAGACTACGGTTAGAAAAAAAACCATTGCAGTTTGCATTCGCCCGAATTGTAAACGTATTGATTCTGATAGGTCTCAATGTCTACTTCTTTGTAATTGCTGATTGGCTGGTTCAGGGAGAAATATCTTTTGATATTAAAAGACTGACAGATGCTGCTGCTACAGATAACCGGTATGGTATTGAATATGTCTTTTTGGCTAACCTTGTGGCCAATGCCTTCTATATTCTTTTCTTCATAAAAATACTGGCATCGTGGCGCCCCAAAATAGACAAGACCATTTTCTCCTCCATGTTCAAATATGCCTATCCAGTGATGCTGACAGGCCTTGCCGGAATGACTAACGAAATGTTCAGTCGTTGGACACTGGAGTGGTGGCTTCCAGAAAACTTCTATGCCGGAAAAAGCTCGATGTATGCCATCGGTGTTTTTTCTGCAGCTTACAAATACGCTGTGATTATGAATCTTGCTATTCAGGCTTTTCGTTTTGCCGCTGAGCCTTTCTTCTTTTCGAATGCTAAAGACAAAAACTCACCAGCGTTATTCGCCAAAGTCAATCATTTCTTCGTAATCGTAACCAGCTTCATTTTACTGGCTGTTACTATTAATATTGACCTGCTTAAATTCTTGGTAGGTGGCGAAGCATACTATGAAGGACTCGTGACTGTTCCCATACTTCTTGCTGGCTACCTCTTCCTTGGCGTTTACTACAATTTTTCTGTGTGGTTCAAATTGACAGACAAAACCTATTACGGAACATTAATAACAGTGGGAGGAGCCATACTCACCATCGTACTCAACTTTGCACTTATACCCTTGTGGGGTTACGTGGGGAGCAGTTGGGCTTCACTGGCATGTTATTTCAGTATGGCAATTGCCTGTTACCTCTTAGGTCAAAAGCATTATCCTATCCCTTACAATGTATTAACAGGCTTTGGATATATCTTGTTTGCTGTTGCCCTTATTTACATATCAAGCATTATTACGATCGACAGCCAAAGTGTGTCCACCTGGTTTCATATTGGTCTTATGTTGGTTTATGTGATTGTTGCTTACTTTCTAGAAAGAAAAAAATCAAGCTAGTTTTAACCATTAACATCAATGAACATTATTATACCGATGGCTGGTATCGGCAAAAGGCTTCGGCCTCACACACTCACAACCGCCAAACCTTTGCTTCCCATTGCCGGAAAACCTATCGTGCACAGACTGGTAGAAGACATCGCTAAGGTGTGCCCCGAAAAAATTGATATCATAGGCTTCATTCTTCACCCAAGTTTTGGTAAGCAGGTAGAGAAAGATTTGATTGACGTGGCCAAAGCAGTTGGAGCGCAAGGGAAAATATTTTATCAAGAAGAAGCACTAGGTATATCACATGCTTTGTTGTTTGCAAAAGAAGTGATCACAGGTAAAGTGATCGTAGCTTTCGCTGACACCTTATTCAGAACCAATTTTGTTCTGGACACTTCACGCGATGGAATCATTTGGGTACAACAAGTAGAAGACCCTTCTCAATTCGGAGTAGTCAAACTAAACGACAACAATGAAATCATTGAGCTTGTCGAAAAGCCAACTGAATTTGTTTCCGAACTTGCCATTATTGGTATTTACTATTTCAAAAACGGTGAACTCCTTCAAAAGGAAATGCAATACCTGATCGATAACGGGATCAAGGAGAAAGGAGAATATCAATTTACTACTGCCCTTGAACGGATGAAACAGGCTGGAGCAAAATTTATTCCCGGCCAAGTTGAGGAGTGGCTCGATTGTGGCAATAAAAATGCTATGGTAGATACCAATAAAAGATACCTTGAATTCATCAAAGATCAGCCACTCATATCTCCCAGCTTGAAACAATCTAATTCCACAATCATCCCTCCCTGTTTCATAGGTGAAGGAGTTGTCATTGAAAACTCTGTGGTAGGCCCTCATGTATCTATTGGAGACTACACCAGTATAGGGGACTCGCGCATAAAGAATTCTATTATTCAGAAGAACTGTTCTGTCCGCAATGCCGTATTAGACAATAGCATGTTGGGTAATTTCGTTAATTTTGAAGGAAAGTCGGAAGACCTCAGCCTGGGAGACTACAGCACGAATTAATCATCTTACATTGGCCAAGCACTATTCAGCAATTATACTCATCCTATTGACCGTTTTGGTGGGCACTTCCACGATGACCTACGGGCAAAAGGATAAAAGAAAAAAAGGAATCACCGGAGCGCCCTCAGAGGCACAGCTTCGCGAAGCCGAATTTTATTTTATTGAAGCTGAAAAATATTTTATCCTCGAAGATTATGCGAAATCACTCCTTTATTTTCAGCGCGTAAGTGAACTCAATCCTGAAAACGGAACGGTGCATTACAAGATTGCCGAGATCCTCTCCAAAAGCAATAAGGAAGAAGATCTGATAAAAGCCTCTGCGAGTATTGATGCCGCTCTGAGAATGGAAAGTAAAAACAAGTATTTTTATTTACTGGGATCCTCTATTCACTCTAACCTCACCAATTTTTCTAAGGCTGCAGAACTCCTGGAAACTATGATGAAGGAAGTAAAAGGTACTGATGAATACCTGTATCAATTGGCTGCCATCTACCAATATGACAATAAAAATGATCAAGCCATAAAAGCATTGGATAAGGCAGAATCATTAATGGGTGTAAACGAAATGTCTTCATTAAATAAGCAACGGATTTATTTTGAACAAGGAAAAACTAAAGAAGCCATACACGAAGGCGAAAAATTGCTTGAAGCATTCCCAGATGAAGAAAGTTATGCCATGAATTTTGCTGAGTTGCTATCTAGACAAAATCAACTTACTAAAGCCATTGAAGTAGCTGAGAACTTTATTGCTTCGCACCCGGATGCTGGTAACGCTAAAATGTTGCTGGCTGGTTTCTATCGAGATAACAATGAAGAAGAAAAGGCAAAAAAATATCTTACAGAAGTTTTTAGCGATCCCAATGTAGATGTAAGCAGCAAAATAATTGTAGTGAGTACCTACGCAGCCACCTTGGGTCAGCAACATGGTGCAGGCAATGTAGATCCTGCATTACAATCCTTTACTTTCGATCTTTACAAACAACTCAATGAAACATATACAGACGAACCTAATGTTCACATCGTGGGAGGTGATCTGTACCTTGGATTAGAGAAGAACGAGGAAGCAAAAAAAGAATACCTCACAGCCATTCAAAAAGGATCAACAAGTTTCGATGCTTGGCAAAATCTGCTTTACCTTGAATCTCAGGATAATGAATTTGATAGCATTATCGTTCATAGCGAGTTAGGCTTGGAAATTTTTCCAAATCAAGCCATGCTTTATTACTTCAATGGCTTCGCACACGCTCGCGTAAATAACAATAAGGAGGCAGCCTTTGCACTCGAACAAGCGAAAAGGCTATCCTCCTCTAACGAGGGTATGGTAAGCGAAATCAACGGCTTGCTTGGTGATATCTACAATACACTGAAAAATTATAAGAAATCAGATGAATCGTATGATGCTGCATTGGAATTCAACCCCAACAACTATTTGATTTTAAATAACTATAGCTATTACCTTGCTCTTCGCAATGAATTTTTGGAGAAAGCGGAGCGAATGGCAGCATTGGTAGTTAAAAATAACCCTACCAACAATTCCTATCTTGACACTTACGCCTGGGTGCTTTTCACCAGGGCAAAATATAAGGAAGCTAAGAAAGTAATAGAGAAGGTTATTGAATCAAATCCGACCAATTCGACCTTCTTTGAGCATTATGGCGATATATTATTCAAGCTCGGAAATGTCGAAGAGGCCGTAAAGCAATGGGAGAAAGCCAAGTCTTTCGACAATACCAATGAACTAATCGATAAAAAAATCGCCAATAGAAGACTGTATTGATTATTTTAGGCTCTATTATTAATTTTTTTTAGCTATTCAGACCTTTACATGAAGAAAAGGGCCCTCATTCTCTTACTGGCATTACCCCTACTTTTTCAGGCGTGCAGTAAAAAAATTGCACCATTAACTACAGTGGAGTTGTCTAAAAACCTCGCCATACAGGAAATTGATTTTGAGTATTTCCATGGAAAAGCCAGACTAAATTACAATGATGGAAAAAAGGAAAGGGAAGTAAAGGCCACCATAAGAGTAAGGAAAGATAGCGTGATATGGATGACGTTTTCTGTTATTGGATTACAGGGAGGTAAAGCACTTATCAACCACGACTCTATTACTATAGTAAGCACTGTTGATAAAGAGTATTTTGTATTTGATTATGCTGAATTATCAAAGCGCTTCAATTTCAAAGTAGACTACCATGTTATACAGGCAGCTTTTTTAGGCAACCTTATTTTGCCACGCAACGACCAAGACAAGGTAGTGCGGCAGGCCACTTACGATCTTCTCACCCAAAGAAATGGTTCGGTGTTGGTAAAAAATTACATCAATGCTTCGATTTCTAAAATTGAAAAAGTAGAACTGACAGAAGAGGACACCAAGAATGCCGTCACGCTCAATTATACTAATTTTCAAACAGTCGAAAACAGAATATTCCCTTATACCGGGGTGATTAATCTTTTTTATAAAACACCATCAGGTGTTTTGAACAACGTCATTACTTTTGAATATAACAAAGCCGAGGTGGGCGACAGGGAGCTAAGATTCCCATTCAACATCCCACGGAAGTATGATAGGAGATAAGCGGACAATATTTATCGTCTCTGTAATTTTTTTAATCTCTTTTGGGGCATTTGCCCAGAAGTCAAAGTCGCAGCTACAGAAAGAAAAACAGGAGAATTTAAAAAAAATCGAAGAGACCGAACGAATTCTCACCGAAACAGGTAAGCAGAAAAAGAATTCGTTAGGGGAGCTGGCCGCCTTGAATCAACGCATACGGCAACAAGAGTCATTAATTAAATCCATTCAAAATGAGATTTCATTATTGAACTCCGATATCAACCAGAAATCTGAAATCATTGTAGCCCTGGAAGACGATCTTACTAATCTTAAAAAAGAATATGCGACTATGCTTTTCTCATCACAAAAGGCAAGTGGAAAGCTTAACAAATTGATGTTCCTCTTCTCCTCCACCTCATTCGATCAATTACTGATGCGGCTCAAGTACATGGAGCAATACAGTGCTGCCCGTAAAGATCAGGCAGAAGTAATTACACGTGTTCAATCTATATTGTCAGATCAGGTAAAAGAAACACAAAACATTAAAGATGAGAAAAGTGCGCTCTTGTCTGATCAGTTAAAGGAGAATCACCAATTGGCCAGCTTAAAACAAAAGCAGAATACGCTGGTAAAAGGCCTTGAAAAACAAGAAAAGCAGCTCAAGATCGAGCTCGACCAAACCAGAAAGGCTGTCGCTGCACTTGACAAATTGATAAGTGACATTATTAAAGAAGAGCTTGCGCGAGCAGCAAGGGAAGCTGCGGCTTCTAAAAGCACCAAAAAAGTAGAAGCTGCTGTGGCCATGTCTGCCACATTCGAAGGCAATAAATCGAAGTTTACCTGGCCCGCATCCGGATTTATTTCTCAAAAATATGGACGGCAAAACCATCCCGTATTAAAGAGTATAGTTTTACAAAACGATGGAATAAATATTCAAACCAAGCAAAACGAGAAAGTAAAAGCCATTTTTGAAGGCGAGGTACGTGCCGTTGCATTTATTCCCTCCATTGGCAACTCGGTGATTATCAGCCATGGTGATTATTTCACCGTTTACTCTGGCCTGAAGGATGTATCCGTAAATAAGGGTCAAAAGGTGAATACAAACCAGGAAATAGGTCAGGTTTTGACAAATGCGGACGGAATTTCGGAGCTCAGATTTCAAATCAGAAAGAATACCGCCCCAGTTGACCCTGAGCAATGGCTCAAAAACTAGGCATTTGCGCCAGTTGTGTATAAATCCAGAAAAACGTAAAAAGAAGTGCTTGCAAAGGGTATTTTTACGTTAGATCAATAAATGACTATCTTTACAGTCCTAAAATAATGCATATGAATGCTATTCTTTTGTTTGGTATGCCCGGAATGGGCGAGTGGGTGATCATCGGACTTTTTGTTTTGGTGTTTTTTGGCGCTAAAAAAATTCCTGATTTTGCAAAAGGCCTTGGAAAAGGTATTCGCGAATTCAAGGATGCGGTAAAAGACGTGAAGAAAGAAGTGGACGATGCCGGTAAGGAAGCTAAAATAGATGAAGGAAGTAAGTAGTGTTGAAAACGGATTCTCGTTTCTCAGAATTTCAACAAGCCCTTCATCAAAATAAAACTTCCTGCGTAGACAGGGTTCAACATCACCTATCTGTAATTAAGGAAAATTCTCACCTCAATGTTTTTTTGAGTGTGTATGAGAATGAAGCGCTCAAAAAAGCCTCTGAAGTAGACCAAAAAATCAAGAACGATACGGCCGGAAAACTTGCTGGTCTTGTCGTTGGTCTCAAGGATGTATTTTCTCATACAGACCATCCCCTTCAGGCTAGCAGTAAAATTCTAGATGGTTTTGTTGCCCAGTACAATGCTACCATTGTGGAGCGATTACTAAATGAAGACGCCATTATCATCGGAAGACAAAATTGTGACGAATTTGCAATGGGCTCCTCCAATGAGAACTCAGCATTTGGTGCCACCCTCAATAGTGTAGACGAATCCCGCGTGCCGGGTGGCTCGTCCGGTGCATCTGCAGTTGCTGTTGCTGCTGACATGTGCCAAGTCTCCATCGGATCAGATACGGGTGGATCGGTACGACAACCGGCTGCGTTTTGTGGTGTAGCAGGGTTAAAACCAACCTATTCTAGAATTTCCAGACACGGATTGATTGCTTATGGCTCTTCATTTGACTGTGTTGGCATCTTTTCAAAATACGTTGAAGATATCGCTTTGGTATTGGAAGTGATTGCAGGTAAAGATGAAATGGACAGCACAGTTTCTCAACGTGATGTCCCTTCCTATGCTAAAGATCTATCAGAAAATAAATCTCAAAAGTATAAAGTAGCATATTTAAATGAGGCCATGCAGGCTGATGTGTTGCAACCAGCAATTAAAAAAACGCTACAAAATAAAATTGAACAATTGGTAGCAGCTGGTCATACTGTTGAGGGTATTGATTTCCCATTGTTAGAATACGCACTTCCCACTTATTATATCTTAGCTACTGCCGAGGCCAGCTCCAACTTATCCAGGTATGATGGTGTGCGCTATGGATACAGAAGCAACAATACTAAAGACCTCGAATTGTTATACAAGAAAACAAGAGCGGAGGGATTTGGAAAGGAAGTGCAGCGAAGAATACTGCTTGGTACTTTTGTGCTGAGTGCAAGCTATTACGATGCTTATTACACCAAAGCCCAAAAGGTGCGCAACCTGATAAGAAAGCAGACCAAGGAGATCTTTGAGCAATTTGATTTTATCATCATGCCCACGACCCCAACCACTGCCTTCAAGCTTGGAGAAAACACGAAAGATCCTATTGCCATGTACCTTGCTGATTTGTTTTCCGTACATGCAAATGTGGCAGGGGTTCCGGCATTGTCTGTGCCTTGCGGCCAAGATGGAGAAGGACTCCCCATTGGGCTTCAGGTTGTTGCCAATGACTTTGACGAGTCCAGGCTTTTTCAATTCTCAAAAGAATTGATGAACTTCGAATATTCGTCTTGTTAAAAGTGGATACTAAATAACACACCCGTGAAAATATTTTTTTCATTTGCGCTGACACTTATTTTTTCTCAGCACATTTTCGCTCAGGATGTCAATCTGGATTCCCTCCTTTCTGCCGAATTGGATGCCGCATTCTCCATTGATTCCATAGAGATTGAAGCCGATTTGAATGACTTCATTGATCCAGGTTTTATTCCTGCCAGCGAGTCGCCTGAATTAGTTGCCGACCGCTTAAGCTGCATTCAGGGTGATATCCGATTGACCTACAATTCAAATACTCACGCCTTTATTAACTACTTCACCATTAAAGATCGTGATTATACCCGCATGGTGTTGAGTAGAAAAGATTTATACTTTCCGCTCTTCGAAAAGTATCTGGCCAAGTATGGTCTGCCTGATGAATTAAAATACTTAGCTATCGTGGAGTCCGGACTTAATCCAAGAGCTGTCTCCAGAGCAAGAGCTGTGGGCCTGTGGCAATTTATGTCAGCAACAGGAAGACATTTCGGATTGTATAACGACTGGTATGTTGATGATAGAATGGATCCTGAAAAATCAACAGAGGCAGCGTGTAAATACCTTGCGGAACTTTATGGTATGTTCAACGATTGGGAACTTGCTCTAGCCGCTTATAACTCCGGGCCTGGAAATGTGAGAAAAGCCATTCGGAGATCAGGGTATAAAAAAGACTTTTGGGAAATCTACAGTTATCTACCTAGGGAGACACGTTCATACCTACCGCAATTCATTGCGATTATGTACACGCTTAATTATTCAGAGAAGCATAATCTATATGAAACACCGGAGCAGCCTCTTGTTGCTCACGACACTATATCCATCAATCATTTCCTTCACTTTGAAACGTTTGCCAACCTTACAGGCGCCAGTATGGATGACTTAGTGAAACTAAATCCTTCTGTCTTAAGAAAAGCTATACCAGGAACAGGAAGGCAATATGTATTGCGCGTTCCCCTTATTGCAAAGGAAAACCTCATGCTCGACAGAATTTCAATTCTTGATTCAGCTTCTCGCGTAGGAAAAGAAGAACTGGAAGCGCTTGCAAAAAATACGCTGGGGAGCACCTATGGCAGAGAACTGGTCGCTTATCGGGTTCGATCGGGTGATGTTTTAGGGAAAATTGCTGAACGCTATCATGTGCGTGTAGGCGATATAAAAAATTGGAATAACCTGAATAGCAATACCATAAGGATCGGTCAGCGACTAAATATTTGGGTGCTCCCATCAAATCGCGACTATACTCCTACAGCAGTGGCCAGTAATCAGCAAGCACCAAAGACCAAGGAGATAATGCTTCCGTCAGATGTTAAGATTTACACGGTACAGCCTGGTGACACCTTATGGGATATTTCAAGAAAATTTGAAGGATTGACAATTGAAAAGATCAAAACTTTAAACAATCTTAAATCAACGAAATTGCAGCCTGGTCAAAAACTAATTATCGGTTAACTTGTTGTATTTGGACAGCATGGAATACACCATCTGTGTATGATGCCTTTCTTTAAAATTTGAAAATGGTATCTTCCCATCTTGAAAATTGTGACTTTTGAGAAGTTACGAGTTAGTACTATGTATAAAAATATGTTCATGAAAAGGGTACTGTTAAGCGGCTTCATTATTGTTTTGTTTTGGTCATGTGGCAATAACAAAGGGAGCCTACCTCCTGCCTCAGGTCTTACAGGAGACATGTATTTGGTGATGGATTCTACACAATGGAACGGACCATTGGGCAATACAATAGATTCCTTGTTTAGAATTGAGATGGAAGGGCTACCGAGAACTGAATCGATATACCACATGAGATGGATTGACCCTCGTAAGTTGAATTTTGTTCTAGAGCAAAGACGTAATCTTATTTTTGCCGTTACACTGGACAGCCGATCTGCTGGATCTAATATGCTGAAGAGGAATTTTACTCCGGAATCTCTTCAAAAAATAAAAACCGACCCTAATGCTTATGTCCTTACCATGTCAGACGTCTACGCTAAAGGACAAGAAGTGATGTACTTATTTGGTAATACCGAGGAAGAATTACTTAGTAATATTCGAACCAAGGGACACCTTTTAATTGAACACTTCAATAGAAAAGAAAAAGAACGACTAAGTGTTTCGTTATACAAATCAGGTCAAATAACAGGAGTGAGTGATTGGCTTCAAAAGAATATGGAGTGTGATATTAAAATTCCATTTGGTTATAAACTAGTTATCAACAACAAAGAATTTCTCTGGATGCGGCAAATCAATACTTCAGATGACAAAGACATATTTATAGCTTCTACACCTTACTATTCGCAAGATCAATTCAAAAAAGAAAATCTTATCGCATTAAGAGATGAGTTCTGCAAAAAATACTTATTTGAAGATCCCGATGTTGCCAACTCCTATTTAATTACGGAAACTACCATTCCTTTTATCCCGATAACAACAAAAGAGGTGAGCTTGAGTGGCAACTATGCGGTAGAAATGAGAGGACTATGGAGAGCGAATAACTTCTCGATGGGTGGACCTTTCGTTGGATATGCATTGGTGGATGAACCCAAAGGCTTATTATATTACATAGAAGGGTTTACATTCAGCCCCAGCAAAGACCAACGTGAAATAATGCGCGAGTTGGAAACTATACTTGGAACTTTCAGAACAAGTGACTCTATTGTAAAACAACAATAGCTGACTTCCAAAAAGCACTCTAATGCACCATTGACTTGCTACAAAAGCGGTGGGTTAATTTTCCGTTTATATCCTTCATTTTCTAGTTAAAGTCGTAAATTTCAGGTTCTTCTGAAATGAATAATTATGTCGATTAAGATTAGAAAGCAAGACGCGTTGAACTACCATACGCAGGGCCAGCCAGGCAAAATTGAAGTAGTGCCTACAAAAGTTTTGAGTTCACAATTAGACCTCGCATTGGCCTATTCGCCAGGCGTTGCAGAGCCTTGCAAAGAAATAGCAAAAAATAAAGAAGACGTTTATAAATACACAGCAAAAGGAAATTTGGTTGCCGTAATTACTAACGGCACCGCAGTACTTGGCCTTGGCAATATCGGGCCTGAAGCTTCCAAACCTGTGATGGAAGGAAAAGGTGTTCTCTTTAAAAAATTTGCAGGTATAGATGTATTTGATATTGAGATTGATGAAAATGATCCCGATGAATTTATTAAAATCGTAAAATCTCTTGAGCCCACTTTTGGCGGCATTAACCTGGAAGACATTAAATCTCCCGAGTGCTTTAAGATTGAAGAGCAGTTACGGGAGAAGATGAACATTCCGGTAATGCATGACGACCAACATGGTACAGCCATCATTTCGTCTGCAGGTTTGCTCAATGCATTGGAACTTGTCAATAAAAAAATTGAGGAAGTTGTACTCGTGGTAAATGGAGCTGGCGCAGCTGCCGTTTCGTGTTCCCGCTTGTACCTGTCGCTGGGGCTCAAGAAAGAGAACCTTATCATGTGCGACAGCAAAGGTGTAATAACTAAAGACCGCACGAATCTCGATCCTATTAAAGCAGAGTTTGCTACTGCAAGAAAATTATCCACACTGTCAGAAGCCCTAAAAGGAGCTGATGCATTCGTTGGTCTTTCTGTGGCGGACATCCTAACAGGTGAAGATATTTTATCGATGGCCAATGATCCAATCGTTTTTGCCTTAGCCAATCCCAACCCTGAGATAGCCTATGAAGTAGCAAAAGAAGTACGGCCCGATTTGATCATGGGAACCGGCCGGTCCGATCATCCTAATCAAATTAATAATGTATTAGGTTTCCCCTATATTTTTAGAGGCGCCTTGGACGTTCGTGCCACAGAAATTAATGAAGCCATGAAGTTGGCAGCGGTTCATGCGTTAGCCGATCTTGCCAAAGAATCAGTACCTGATATGGTTACGCGCGCTTATGGCAATACAAAAATTGAGTTTGGTCGCGAATACCTAATTCCCAAACCATTGGACCCCCGATTAATCACTTCTATTTCACCTGCTGTTGCCAAAGCAGCAATGGATTCGGGTATGGCCAAATACCATATTGAAGATTGGGGCAAATACAACGAAGATCTACTGAAGAGAATTGGTATTGATCAGAAGTTAATATCAAGGGTAATCACTCGAGCTAAGAAGAATCCAAAACGAGTCGTATTTACTGAGGCCAATCATCATAAAATACTAAAGGCAGCACAAATTCTTAAGGACGAAGGTATTGCCACACCCATACTTTTAGGTAATAGGAAGGAAATTGAAGATCTTATTAAAGAGCATAAGCTGGAGCTACAAGGATGTCCTATCATCTCCCCTCATGAAGAACTTGCCAACATCGATCAATATGCGGAAGAGCTTTATGTAAAAAGACAAAGAAAAGGACTCACCCTAAAAGATTGCAAAAAATCTCTTCTTGATCGCAATTACTATGCGGCCATGATGGTAGAGCATGGTGATGCAGATGCCGTTGTCTCTGGACTTACTAAGGATTATCCTAAAACGATTTTGCCTGCACTTCAAGTAATTGGTACCGCGCCTCATGTAAAACGGGTAGCCGGCATGTACATTATCATGAATAAAAAGGGCACTTTCTTCTTCTCCGACTGCACAGTAAATGTTGATCCCACTACTGAAGAATTAGTGGAGATTATTGGGTTGACGCGGATGGGTGTTAAATTTTTTGATATGAAGCCGCAGATGGCCATGCTGTCGTACTCCAATTTTGGAAGTAGTAAAGGAGTAATCCCAGATAAAATGCGGGAAGCTGGACAAATTGCAAAAAGGAGATATCCTGAACTTGTAATCGATGGTGACATTCAGGCTAACATTGCCCTGAATACCGAATTGCAACAAGAAATGTATCCCTTCAGTCGATTAGCTGAAGGAGGTGCTAACACGCTTATTTTTCCCAATCTGGCATCAGCCAACATTGCGTACAAGCTATTAATTGAGTTGGGTGGAGCTGAAGCCATTGGCCCTATTTTGTTAGGAATGAACAAACCTGTTCACATCCTCCAATTAGGAAGCACAATCCGAGACATTGTTAATATGGCTTCAATTGCGGTAGTAGACGCCATATTAAGAGAGCAAAACGAACAAGCTTAATCACACCACTAAGTCAGCTATTTTTTTTAGCTTAGCGGGTTATACTTTTTAAAATATGATCGCCTTTTTAAAAGGGAAGCTAGTCCACAAAGAGCCAACTTTCGTCATCATTGAGGTAAATGGAATTGGGTATCAGGTATCCATTTCATTGAATACCTTCTCTGAAATTAAGGACAAAGAAAGCATTCAACTGTCCACCTATTTGCAGGTAAGGGAAGATGCACATATTCTATATGGTTTTAGCAACAAGGCAGAAAAATCCATGTTCCAAAACCTGATCGCTGTGAATGGAGTAGGCCCTAATACAGCCATGGTAATTCTATCTTATCTGCCTCCCAATGAGCTTCAACAAGCCATAACAGGAGAAGATGTGGGAGCACTGCAGGCAGTAAAGGGTATTGGAGGAAAAACAGCCCAAAGGATTATACTGGAGCTGAAAGACAAACTGAGGAAAGACCCAGTTGGAGAGACTGGCGGAATTGCCGGAATAAGACACAATACGATGCGAAATGAGGCGTTAACAGCGTTGATGACGCTGGGGATTGGAAAAGCAGCTGCAGAAAAGAGCATCGATACAGTCCTGAAAAAATCAGGAAATACAGTTAGTTTAGAAGAGCTTGTGAAGCTGGCATTGAAAAACGCCTGAGATACGATTGACCTTAACCAGACCCACAATTCAACTCATAGGAACAATGGGCTTGCTTCTTTTAGCTTGCCTACAGACTTCCTATGTGTATGCTCAGGAGGCCGATACCACCGCTACTGTTCAAGCAGATACGATACCAAAGCGACCCATCAATCCCTACCGGCCATCGTTTAGGCCATCTGATAGGTACGGTGATCCTTTTTCAAATCGTACCACCAATTCTCCCCTCTTCCTAAGTGACCCTAAAAGCTTCAACCTTGATGTGGAGATTGATACCGGAATGAATTACACCATCTACGAGAAGATAGGTAATGTAAACTTTAGACCGGCCTCCTCTATGAGCTTCGATGAGTTCAACGCTCAACAAACAAGAGAGATAAAAAAAGACTATTGGCAATCACGCAGCCGTGCACTGGATGGCGAGAGCGCTGTGAGTAGCCGAAACATTATTCCAAAAATTTATGTCAGTCCTGTGCTTGATCGAATTTTTGGCGGTAGCTATGTGGAACTTATCCCTCGAGGATTTGTCACCTTAGACTTCGGAGGGTCGTGGCAAAAAATAGAAAACCCATCAATCCCTATTCGCCAACAACGAAATGGAGGCTTTGAATTTGACCAACAAATCAACCTGAGTGTAGTTGGAAAAGTAGGTGAGAAACTAGCCATCACTACCAACTTCGACAACAACAATTCTTTCGACTTTCAGAACAATATGAAAGTGGAGTACACAGGATTTAAAGAAGATGTGTTAAAAAAACTTGAAATAGGTAATGTAAGCTTACCACTCAATAACAGTTTGATTACAGGATCGCAGAATCTTTTCGGTATAAAAGCCCAACTTCAATTCGGAAAACTATTTGTTACCTCATTGGCCACTACGCAAAGAGGCAAGCAATCATCCATAGAAATACAAGGTGGCACAAATGGAGCAGCGCAAGGAAGACCCTTTGAAATTGTAGCCTCCAGCTATGATGAAAACCGTCACTTCTTTTTAGGACAATTTTTTCGCGACAATTTCGAAAAATGGCTAGGTACACTTCCCAATGTTACATCAAGGGTGAATATAACGCGTGTTGAGGTTTACTTACTCAACCGATCAAACGATACGCAAACTCTCCGAAATGTAGTTGGCCTAATGGACATGGGTGAATCTGATAAGATTTATAACAATGCCATCGCCTCCTCAGTCGCTCCCTTTTCGCCAACTGACAACAAAGCAAATAATCTTTTCACCTTATTAGGAGGAATTTCCGCCAACTCCGATCAAATCAACGGAGCATTGGAAGGTTTGGGATTAGACAATGGAACCGATTTTGAAAAAATAACAAGTGCACGAAAGCTGGCATTAACAGAATTCACATTCAACAACCAACTGGGTTATATCACACTTCAAAGAAAATTACAAAACGATGAAGCCCTTGCAGTGGCATTTGAATACACCTACAACGGGCAAAAATATAAGGTTGGGGAATTAAGTGAAGATTACTCTAACAAACCAGAGGAAGATGTTGTCTACTTAAAGTTATTGAGACCTCGTAAAGTAAGTATTGAAGACCAGCAAGGCAGACAGATTCCTACCTGGAACCTGATGATGAAAAACATCTATAATCTTAATGTTACACAATTAGAGCAGGAGGGCTTTCAACTCCGCGTAATATACAGGGATGACCGCACTGGTATTGACAACCCACAAATACAGGACGGAGATTTTGCCAGAACAAAACAACTCATTGAGGTACTGGGGCTCGACCGGCTTAACCCCTATAATGATCCACAACCTGATGGTAATTTTGACTTCGTAGACAAGCTCACCGTTAATCGAGAAACCGGACTTATTATTTTCCCTTATTTACATCCATTTGATTCTGCACTACGCGAATTATTTGCCAAAGAAACAAACCCCACCACTCGCGACTTTCTCAATCAAAAATATGTATACAAAGAACTGTATAACGACACCAAGGCTGCAGCGGAATTATTAGCAACGAAAAACAAATTTTATATCGTAGGTTCTTTCAAAGCCGGATCTGGAAAAGACATTATCATCCAAGGATTTAACATCGCCCAGGGATCTGTAAAAGTATATGCCGGGGGTACTCCACTACAAGAGGGGACGGACTATACGGTAGATTACACTTTTGGTAAAGTGACCATCCTCAATGAAGGTATACTCAGTTCAGGAAAAAACATTACCATTAATTACGAGCAACAAGATCCCTTTGCTTTTCAAACACGCTCCCTTTTAGGAACACGATTCGATTATAAACTCAACGATGATGTAAATATCGGCTCGACTTTTCTGTACTATAATGAACGGCCTCTTATTTCCAGAAACTTAATCGGAACGGAGCCTGCAAGAAATATGCAATATGGTGTTGACCTCAACTTAAGAAAAGATTCGAGGGTGCTCACCAAGATGGTGGATGCACTTCCCTTTTTGCAAACGAAAGAAACATCAACTGTTAATCTCAATGCTGAGTTTGCACAACTGCTGCCTGGTACTTCCAATATTGTGAATGGAGATGGCACTTCTTTTATTGACGACTTTGAGAACAGCGCAACACCTTATAGCCTGCTAAATCCAACAGGATGGAAACTTTCAACTGTTCCTAAAACACCTGACAACCGCTTCGATCCATCAGGAGGGGCACTTGATGATATTACCGCTGGGTATAAGCGAGCAAAACTTGCGTGGTATCAAATCGATAATCAATTTTATACTGGAGGAAATGGTCGGTTTAAACCATCCAACATAACTGATGATGATTTACAAAATCATTATGTCCGCGCTGTATCTCCGCAAGAAATATTTCCCAACTTCGATCCTTTCATTGGAAATTTTAATGAACAGATTTTTGATCTTGCCTTTTACCCTTCTGAACGAGGTCCATACAATTACAACCCTGACCTAAACCCTGATGGTACATTAAGAAACCCCACTACCAATTGGGGTGGTGTTACTACCGCTATCCGAACAGAAGTAGATTTTGATAAGGCCAACATTGAGTACCTGGAATTTTGGATGTTGAATCCGTTTATAAATACCGAAAACGGAAGAATTAATGATGGTCGTGGAAATAACGAACCCAACACAACAGGAGGCCAGTTAATATTTCACCTTGGAAGTATATCTGAAGACTTAATGCGTGACGGAAAACATGCATTTGAAAACGGACTGCCCGCAGATGGAAATCTTGTGGGTGGAGGAGCAATAGCAAACGAATGGGGGTATGTTACCACTCAACAGTACCTTAACAATGCGTTTGATAATTCAGCTGAGGCAAGGAGCAATCAGGACGTAGGCCTGGACGGTGTAGACAATGAGCGAGAGGCAGATACTTTCAGCGCATTTATTAATGCTGTTAATCCCGCAGCTCGTCAGATTGTATTAGAAGATCCATCTGCTGATAATTTTCAGCATTTTTTTGGCGATGAACTTGATAGTAGAGATGCCAAAATTCTAGAGCGATACAAAAACTATAATGGATTAGAAAACAACTCTCCAATATCTGGAAACAATGATCAGTTCTCAAAATCAGGTACAACAATTCCCGACAACGAAGATTTGAATCAAGACAATACGCTCAGTGACCTGGATGAATATTATACCTATAACATAGATCTTAGGCCCAGCACTGTTCAAGTAGGGAGAAAATATATCGTTGATCAAATCACATCAAGAGAAAACCCGGAAGCTACCTGGTATCTGTTTCGTATTCCTGTCCGTCAGTTTGATGATAAAGTGGGCGACATCAATGGATTCAAATCCATCCGCTATGCAAGAATGTATATGACAGGGTTTTCACAACCGGTTGTTTTAAGACTTGCTAAGTTCAGGGCTGTAGGAAACAAATGGAGACGCTATGAAGGAAATCTTGAAGAATCAAGTTTTGGCGAAACACTTGAACCCAACCTTGATAATTTTTCTGTATCGGTAGTGAACGTGGAGGAGAATGGTAGCGGAAATTCTGAAAAGCCAGCCTACATTGAACCATTGCAGCGTGACAGGGACGTTACCTCTACTCAGCAGAGGCGGTTGAATGAGCAGTCCGTTCAATTATGTGCTACAGATTTGCAGGACGGAGATGCTCGGGCCATCTATAAAAATGTAACCATGGACTTTTTCAACTACGGGCGCATCAAAATGTTCCTGTCAGCGCATGGCGCAAGTCTTGAAGACGATCAGCTTCACGGCTTCATCCGCATGGGTACTGACTTCGATGAAAACTATTACGAGATAGAAATTCCACTTAAGATAACCACACCCGGATCATCTTCTATTGAATCTATTTGGCCTGAGGCCAATCAAATTGATCTTGATCTTAATGAACTCTACGCACTTAAAGCACAACGCGACCGCGAAAGCTTCCCGTTGGCGGAAGCCTTTCCAAGGTCAGGCCCAAAACAAGCAGGTAAGCACCTCATCAGAATTTTAGGAAGACCAGACTTAAGTCAGGTACAAATTTTAATGATCGGTGTAAGAAATCCACGAACCACAGACGCGCAAGCAAAAGATGTTTGTTTGTGGGCCAACGAATTAAGGCTAACTGATTTCGACCGCACCGCGGGCTGGGCAGCCAATGTGGTGCTAAGCACAAAGCTGGCTGATCTCGGAACCATCACTGGCTCTGTGAAGCATATCTCATTTGGATATGGCGGTGTGCAATCGAAGATTTCTGAGCGTGCTCGAGGAGAGACAACCACTTTTGATGTATCTGCCAATATCAACGTAGACAAACTGTTACCTCAAAAGACCGGATTGAAAATTCCGATGTTCATCAGTTACGAGAACACGACAATGAATCCGAATTTTGATCCCGCCAACCCTGACCTTCGGCTGGATGCAGCGCTCCGTTCGTTCAATACAGAAGCCGAACGACAAGAGTACAAAAGCCTGATACGAGATGAATCCATTAGGCGAAGTTTAAATTTCACCAACGTAAGAAAAGTGAAAGTGAAACAAGATGCCCGACAGCATATTTACGATATAGAGAATTTTGCGTTTACCTACGCATTCACAGAAGCTACCAGAACCAATTTTAACTTGATTACGGACACCAGGAAAAACATCAAAGGTGCTGTGGCCTGGCAATTCAGTCCAAAATTTCAAGGCTTCGAACCCTTCAAAGAATCAGAAGCACTCTCTTCAAATTATTTAAAGCTCATCAAAGACTTTAATTTCAATCCAGTGCCCACCAATATCTCTGTAAGAGGTGAGTTGGACAGATCCTTTAGCAAAATCGTTTACAGAAATGCTGTTCAGGATCAGGGGGGTGCTATGCCCAACTATCAAAAGTTTTTTGTTTTCAATCGTTTCTATAATGTAAGATGGAACTTCACCAAGGCGTTGAGTTTCGATTATAACTCTCGTGTAAATGCAATCATCGATGAACCAGATGGAGACATTGATACAAAAGAAAAACAGGATAGTGTATTGACCAACCTCAAAAAGTTTGGTCGAATGAAAAACTTCGAACAAACAATGACAGCCAATTATACCTTGCCCTTGGACAAGTTTCCGGTTACAGATTGGCTAGGCGCTGAATATCGATACAATGTGGGTTACTCATGGCGAGCGGGTCCGCTTGAAAAAGAAGAATCACTTCAACTTGGAAACACCATACAGAACACGCAAGATCAAGGGTTAACAGGAAGGATTGATCTCACGAAGCTCTATAATAAAGTGGGATACTTAAATAAAGTAAATACACCCAAGAGACCAACAAGTGCTACACAACGCCCTCAGCCACAACCAGACACAGTGAAACAGGCTCCAGATCTTGCAGCAGTAAAAGGATTTTTACGATTGCTAATGTCTGTAAGGAATATTAGTGGTACATATAACATTACTCAAGGAACAATTCTTCCCGGATTCCTCCCTGAGCCCAATTTATTTGGAATGGATAAAAGCTGGAGTACACCCGGTTGGGGTTTCATTCTTGGACAACAGGATCCAGACCTTAGATTCAGAGCGGCAAAAAATGGATGGATGAGTGAAAGTGAAGAGCAATCCGCGCTGTATAGTCAGGTACAGACTAAAGACCTGGGACTGCGTGCAAGTATTGAACCATCTACGGATTTCAAAATTCAATTGGACGCTAAAAAAACATCCAGCTCAACTTTTACTGAGACATTTGTTTATGATCCTGCCTTTGCCAATAATGATCTCAATGGATTTGTTTCAAGGACACCCAACCGGATTGGTTCTTACAAAGTTTCTATTCTCTCCATCAACACTTCCTTTAAAAACAATACCAGCAAAGAGTCCACTGTATTTCAAGAATTCGAAAAAAATATAGACGAAATTAAAAATCGATTTACATCACTTACGGGTCAGGGGTATGAATCTAAATCTCAGGATGTGCTTATACCTGCTTTCATCGCTGCCTATACTGGCAAAAGTACAGATCGTGTCAGCCTCTCTCCTTTCCCTAACATACCTATACCTGGATGGCGTGTTGATTATTCAGGTTTGAGCAAACTGGAACCTTTAAAAGATTTATTCCAATCCATTACGCTCAATCATGCCTACTCCTCCAATTATTCTGTCTTAAATTATAATACCTCATTAGAATACTCGGATGTAGGAATTAACGTACCCGTAGAAGATTACAACAATGGAGGCAACTTCGGAACAGTAACCAATGAATCAGGGGAGCTTATTCCTATCTATGTCATCAGCCAAGTGCTCATTTCTGAAACTTTTGCCCCGCTGATTGGAGTTAACATACGCACCAAGAAAAAGCTGACTATGCGTTTTGAATACAAAACCAAACGCGACCTCGCGCTTAATATTTCCAATGCGCAAATCACTGAACTCAATAGTAAGGATTGGTCAGTAGAATTGGGCTACACTAAAAATAATATGAAAATGCCATGGAAAAGTCAGGGAAGGGTACTCACCATTAAGAATGATATCACTTTCCGCCTCAATATGAGCATTACCAATAACCGCACCATTCAGCGCAAGATTGAAGAGGTGAACACCATTACCAACGGTAATATCAATTTTCAACTTAGACCAAACGTTAACTATGTAGTCAATCAGAAACTGAACATTCAATTCTATGTGGATAGAAATGTAAACGAGCCTCTGGTCACCAATTCCTACCGAAGATCAACTACCCGGGTGGGCTTTAAGATTCTATTTAATCTGGCTCAATAGCCGTTCCTTCCCACTAACTTAATGGTGGACTTTATCAAAAATCCCCTTATTTTTGGTCATTCTAATTTAAATTCTCGTCATGAATATTCCTGCAGACCTTAAGTACACCAAAGACCATGAATGGATAAAAATTGATGGTAACACGGCCACTATCGGAATTACCGATTTCGCCCAAAGCGAATTGGGAGATATTGTTTATGTTGACATTTCTACTGTTGGCCAGGAAATTGGCCAGCACGAAGTATTTGGTACTATCGAAGCGGTAAAAACTGTTTCTGACTTGTTTATGCCTGTCTCCGGTAAGGTATTGGAAGTAAATGCAGAACTGGATGCCAACCCTGAAAAAGTGAATGAAGATCCTTACGCAGGCTGGTTGATTAAAATGGAAGTGAGCGATGCATCGCAGACAGATGGGCTCTTATCCGCTGATGCTTACAAGGAACTTATTGGTCAATAGACTGTTATTGTAACAGATTTATATTGCTATTACCTTGATCGACTTACCCGTAATATCCGCTGAAGAAACACGCAAACGCAAACCCAATTGGCTGCGTGTAAAGTTGCCTATCGGACCAGAATATGCGAAAGTAAGAAAGCTGGTAGATAACTATAAGCTGCATACGATATGTGAAAGTGGCAACTGTCCTAACATGGGAGAATGTTGGGGTGCAGGTACAGCCACATTTATGATTTTAGGAAACATTTGTACCCGAAGCTGCACATTTTGTGCTGTTGCCACAGGAAGGCCTACTGAGTACGATTTGGATGAACCTAAGCGAGTAGCTGAGGCCATTAAACTAATGGGTGTAAAACATGCCGTACTCACATCTGTGAATCGTGACGAGCTCAAAGACCGTGGTGCAGAAGTGTGGTATCAAACGGTGGTAGAGACCAAGAAAGAAAGCCCTGAAACTACGATTGAAACTTTAATTCCTGATGTAAAAGGAAATTGGGATGCCTTGTATCGCATGATTGAAGGTGGACAGGAAGTAGTGTCTCATAATATGGAAACGGTGGGCAGAATGTATCGCATTGTGCGCCCGCAAGCCAAGTACGATCGCAGCCTTGAGCAAATCAAAAGAACACGCGAAGCAGGGATGAGAACCAAATCAGGGATCATGCTGGGCGTAGGAGAAACGAAAGAGGAAGTTTTCAAAGCCATGGACGACTTAGTAGAAAATCAACTCATGATTTTAACACTAGGTCAATATTTACAACCCACTAAAATGCACCTGGAAGTAGCAGAATATGTACATCCAGATACATTTGAAATGTACCGCGAAGAAGGATTAAAAAGAGGGCTTAAATATGTAGAGTCAGGGCCTCTTGTAAGATCATCGTATCACGCGGAAAGGCACGTGAATGTTCCCTTCGATTAATAGCAGTTATACTTAATCATTCTTGATCCTTTCTGCTCTGTTGGCCAATTCCCAGGCTGTATAAAACACAAGCTTTGTTCTCTTAGTCAATAGTTCGAAATCAATCTTATCTACCTCATCACTAGGCAAGTGATAATCTTCATGAATTCCATCAAAATAAAAAACAATAGGAATATCATTTTTAGCGAAGTTCCAATGATCTGATCGCTTATAAAGGTTAGTGGGGTGATTTACATCATTGTATGTGTAATCAAAGTCCAGCTGAGTATAAGTGCTATTTGTTTTTTCACTGATTCGATGCAATTCCTGTGAAAGTTTGTCTGAACCAATCACATATACATAATCAGGCTTGCCTTTGTGTTCTGGGTCTGATCGCCCAATCATATCGATATTAAGATCTACTACCGTATTGCTCAATGGAAATACCGGGTTTTCAGAATAATATTGCGATCCAAACAAGCCCATCTCTTCTCCTGTTACAGTCATAAAGAGCATACTTCTGCGGGGTCCGTTTCCATCTTCCTTTGCTTTCGCAAAAACTTTTGCCATTTGCATAACAGCTACGGTACCCGATCCATCATCATCCGCTCCATTATTGATAAGATCTCCCGTACCTTCGGACTCTTTTCCTATATGGTCATAGTGAGATGTTACCACAATGAGTTCATCCTTTTTATCTGAACCTTCCAGGTAGCCCAATACATTTTCGGAATTAACCTGCTTTACTTCATTTCGGAAGAAGTAGTTGATACTGCCTTCTTTTACCTTTCTAATTCTGTTCATTTTTTTTGGATCCGAAGCGTATGATTTTAAAGTAGAGAATTCAGTATTCAATATTTTTTCTGCTGCGGACGGAGATAAATAAATAACCGATTCTAAATCTCCTGAACCTGAAGGTTTGGACAATGTCATTCTTCTAGATACAAAACTTTTCTTCGCCCTGTTGGCAAACGTGCTAAATGTAGATTCGTCACTTGTGTTACAGATCAAAACTACTTTGGCTCCCTTACTCAATAGCCCGGCTACAGAAATTTCGTTTACACGCTTCTCGCTAACTACAAGAACCACTTTCCCAGATACATCAATCCTTTCGAGGCTAGCTTCTTCTCCATCACCAACAAAAACAACAGGAGCAACTCCACTTGCTTCATTCAATCCCAGGAACACGAAGTCTTTAAAATTCTCAAGCGCTATTGTAGATGTTTTTATTGTTGATTTGCCAGGAACAACAGTATACAAAGGCACATTTTGATAGTACTCGCCATTGCCCACTGGGCCCTTTAAACCTAGCTCCTCAAAGTGAGCCCGTATAAATGCTGCAGCCATTTTTTGGCCCCTTGATCCTGTCTTTCTCCCTTCAAGCGCATCGGAAGCAATAATCGTTAAGTTTTCTTTTAAATCTGTTTGAGATATTTGTTCACCATATTGAATAGCAACTGGATCTTTTTGAGCAAAAAGAACAGCACTACTAAAAAAGAAAAATAAAATAAAACCTACTCTACTCTTGTTACGCATATCCATAGATTAATTTAAATACCTAGTACATCACGCTTGGTCCACACTTCGTCCAGCGGATCACCCTTACTACTTTTTCCACTGTGTCTCCATTTACCATTTTCAATTTTGAAATCAAACTGGAGGCTTGCCCCTACCCGGGAATTATCCCTGGAAAAAAACTCGATATTCTCTGTGTACTTACCATCATTGGTAGTATATGAGCCGCCACCTGTTCCAAAAAATTCTTTGGTCTCTACATTATAGGCAATCCATTGAAATTTCGTGCCAGACAAAATCTTCATTGTCCTTCGTACCCCTGGTGTTCTCTCTGACATTTCTCCATCTACGTAACGACCGGTTATCAACCATGCCCCTGCCAGTGCACCCGGAGATCCATTATCGATTCTTGTCCATTCTGTTCCTGCCATAGTAAGCTTCTTAC
Source organism: Cyclobacteriaceae bacterium (assembly GCA_040216665.1). GTDB lineage: Bacteria > Bacteroidota > Bacteroidia > Cytophagales > Cyclobacteriaceae > ELB16-189. The sequence goes on from JAVJOQ010000024.1 coordinate 226,849, forward strand.
CTTTCAATGCAACATCATGTTCTTTTGTTTCTCCAACCAGAGAAGCGTTGCGTGTGTGATACTCCCAGGTAAATCCCATTTTATCTTTAGATGTTGTACTCCACGTTCCTCCTTCAGTGTATTGAAATTCATTGGCGCTATAAAATGTGACAGAAAAATGTTTTTCTGTAATAATCCACATTCCCATTGTGCCATCAGCACCTTTATACTCCCAAGCACCTATTAACTGTGCATTTTTCTGAAGCGGCTTATTTAAAGGTTTATAGCCAAACGCTGTGGCCATCAGACCAATCATAAATAGAGTGGCAAATTTTAATATTTTCATGGTATTTGGAGTTTTAGGATTCAATCAAATATAATTTTTCCCGCGAGGTTTTAAAACCAAAATCTATGCCTGCTTTTCAAGCAAGGTCAATAAATGAAGCTGATTAGTAGCCCTATCTCTATTTTGGTGAGGATAAGAGGTTTGATAGTAAGTATCTCCATTTAAAAAATCTGTAAGAAAACGAAGACCAATCATATAGGTCATGATAGAACCAGCCAACGGAATCGCTAGTTTTTCATCACTTGAAAGTATCCCATCCATCTCCGACAGATAACCATCCAAAATGGCCTGGTGAATTTTTTTTCGCACCATAACCTTAGAAACATCTGTTTCTTCCTCTGAAGCAGGACTCACAAACGTGCGGATCATATCTCCCAAATCATAAATAAAGTAGCCAGGCATTAGGGTGTCCAAATCAATAACACACACTACATTATCGGTGCCTCGTTCAAATAACACGTTGTTGATCTTAGTATCATTATGAGTGATTCTTAACTGAAGCTGATTGGATTGGATAAGCGTATTGTATTGACTTACAAGGTAATTGTAGTGAACATACCGATCGATCAAATTACCTGCAAGGTCTTTCCTTTCATTCGATGCCTCCAATAATGATTTTTGAAATTGGTCATACCGGAGAGATAAGTCATGAAATTTGGGAATAGTCTCTTCAAACTTTGAAATATCACAGCCCGAAAGTTGGCGTGACAGAAGACCAAATGCCTTAGCCGCAGAATAGGCTTGCTCAACTGTTTCTACTTCATTGATGGTCGCAGTATCTTCAAAATAAGGGAATAGCCTCCATGGATATCCTTCCTCATCAAAAAACAACTCTGTCCCTGAAAGTGTCTTTATTGCATGAAGAAACAAATAATCCGGAGTATTCTGTTGGAGAAAAGAAGATGCTTCTCTCAAATTATTAGATAACACCTCAGGGTTAAGAAATACATTCTTATTGATGCGTTGCAAAACGTAGCCAGGTAAAACCTTATAGGTATAGTTGATATGGCCCGAATTTATTCTTTCAATAGAAAGTTCGGACGGGTTTAATCCATACGCTTGCAATACCCTTGTAATCGTTTTACTTAGCTCCACAAATTTTCAGGGTATACACCGTCTGTTATCAATTGACTGATTTTATTGGATACCGCTTCTTTATCTTCTTTGTAAGTCACACCAAACCACGTAGTCCCTCCTGGGATAACATGTACTTTACCTAAGCCCAACTTTATGAGTTCCGTTACCATAAGGGCAATGTAAAATTCAGCTTTAGGATTGTCTTTGTTCTTCTCAACAAAATCAACAAACATTTTTTCAGACAGGTCGAAGGCTTCAGGCAAAAAGCCCCATGAGTTCATTGATACTTTTAGATTTTCATCCAACACCCTATCACCTGATTCTTCTTTTGAAATGATCTTACCATCTTCCTTTATAATCTTTGTCAATTCAGAAAGAGAAATTAGCATTCCATCTTCTGCCTGATTGGCCACACCTCGCGAAACGCTACCATAATCTGACAGCACATTTTTTAAAGTATAACCTACCATTGCATGATTTTTCTCAGGAGCTTGCGATAAAAACTTGGACAATGACTCAAAAGATTCGCGTCCATAAAAATCATCCGCATTGATTACCGCAAATGGTTCGTTTATTACCTCCTTGCCACAAAGCATTGCGTGGGTAGTACCCCATGGTTTGGAACGCTCTACAGGTTGGAATTGGTCAGGCACAAATTTGTCTAGTGATTGAATCACGAAATGAACTTCTGCCTTCCCTTCCAATTTCGGCAAAAACATTTCTTTTACCGCATCCAGTATTTCCTCACGCACTACAAAAACAATTTTGGTGAAACCAGACCTTATTGCATCAAAGAGTGAATAATCCATGATGGTTTCTCCATTCGGTCCAAATCCATCTATTTGCTTTATCCCTCCATATCGACTGCCCATTCCTGCCGCCATCACTAAAAGACTGAGTTTTTTTCCTTGATTCATTGTACTGTGGATTATTTACTTTAAAATCGACTGCGAAAATCGAAAAAAGAATCCGATAACGTAAAGAATTTACCCTCTAATTGCGCCCACATGGTTTTAAGTACAATAGACTGGATCATTGTCATTGCTTTTCTTTCCTTCTCTCTGATCATCGGATTGCTCAACAGCAAAAGAGCAGGTTCCAGCGCCAATGAATTTTTCCTTTCCAGCAGAAGTATGCCGTGGTGGTTGTTAGGAATTTCTATGGTGGCCACTACTTTCTCAGCAGATACTCCCAACCTGGTCACAGATATTGTGAGAAAAAATGGTGTCTCTGGTAACTGGGTGTGGTGGGCTTTTTTGTTAACAGGTATGCTCACTGTTTTTACCTACGCGAAATTGTGGAGAAGGTCTGGCGTGGTTACTGATTTGGAATTTTATGAATTGCGCTATGGCGGAAAGTCAGCCGCTTTTTTACGAGGATTTCGCGCATTGTACCTAGGTGTCTTCTTCAATATTGTAATTATGGCTTCTGTTTCCCTTGCTGCCATAAAAATTGGCGGAGTGATGATGGGGCTTACTCCGGTAGAAACATTATCTATTGCTACCATCGTAACGGTGGCCTATAGTTCATTGGGAGGTTTACGGAGTGTATTGATAACAGATTTTTTCCAGTTCATCATTGCCATGATTGGTTCGGTGGCCGCGACTATTTTTCTTATTAACCATCCTATGGTGGGCGGATTAGACAATTTATTCAGTCAGACAGAAGTTGCTTCAAGGCTTTCGTTTTTACCTGATTTTTCTGATTCATCTACTTTAATCCCACTCCTTATTTTGCCTTTGGCCATTCAATGGTGGAGTGTATGGTATCCAGGATCGGAACCAGGTGGTGGTGGATACATAGCACAAAGAATGCTATCTGCAAAAGATGAAAAAAATGCGCTTACAGCCGCATTAGTATACAATATAACTCACTACGCCCTTCGTCCATGGCCTTGGATATTAATTGCACTGGCTTCTTTGCTTGTCTTCCCAGACCTTGCTTCATTACAAAAAGCATTTCCACATATACCCGCAGATAAAATTAATGACGACCTGGCCTACCCTGCCATGCTTACTTTTTTACCCGCAGGTTTAATGGGTATTCTCATTGCATCATTAGTGGCTGCCTATATGTCTACAATTTCAACCCACCTCAACTGGGGTTCTTCCTACGTGGTAAACGATTTTTATAGGCGTTTTGTAAAACCAGAAGCTTCAGAAAAAGAACTGGTGCGCGTAGGAAGACTTTCAACAGTAGTATTGGCTATCTTCTCTGCCCTGCTGGCCTTGATGCTCAGTAATGCCTTACAAGCCTTTAACATTCTTTTACAAATTGGAGCAGGCACCGGATTGATTTTTATTCTGAGGTGGTTTTGGTGGAGGATCAACACGTATACGGAAATTACAGGAATGACTGTCTCCTTCTTTGTTGCTATCTACTTTGAGGTACTTCACAATCGCTTGTTCGATCCTATAGAAGACCATTGGAAATTACTTTTTGGTGTTGTAGTTACCACCGTAAGTTGGCTTTTAGTTACTCTTTTAACACAACCAGAAAGTAATGAAGTGTTAGTAAGGTTCTATGAAAAAGTAAGGCCCTCAAGTATTGGATGGCAACCTGTGATTGAAAATAATCCCACTCTTTCAGAGGAGAAAGGGCAGCTTCCATTTGAGATTTTTTTAATGGTTACAGGGACTTTCACTGTTTATGGCGCGCTATTCTGCATTGGATTCTGGCTTTATGGTAATCTCATCCCGGCCTTGGTAGCTGGAGCAATAGCCCTTACTGGCTCCATTATCTTGATAAAAAAATGGGGCAAACTGAAATTCTTTTAGCCCCTTTACTGTTGACATTCTCCCCACCCTTCAAGATAAGATGTCATTTTTTGTCCTGAATAGGAAGGGCTAATCGTCTTTCTTAAAACAACTCAAACCAAAAAACCATGAAAACAGTAAAATTAATGCTGCTTGTCCCTGCTATCGTGCTGATGAGCTTCAACTACGCTGGGTTGACAGACTCAGAACGTGAATTTGCCGTCAAACACTTAAAAGAGACAAAAAAGGATCTTATGACAAAAGTTAAAGGTCTTTCGGATGCACAATTGAACTTCAAGGCTACCCCAGAAAGTTGGTCAATTGCTGAATGTGTAGAGCACATCGCTATTACAGAAAATATGATTTCAGGTGCGGCTTATGGCGGGCTCAAAAGTGAAGCCGATCCATCAAGGCGAAGTGAGTTGAAAATGACTGATGAACAAATAGTTGGCTTTATCACTGATCGTTCAGGAAAAGTTAAAACGCAGGAATCGATGGAACCAAAAAATTCCTACGGATCCTATAAAGAAACGCTTAAAGCATTTAGCACAAAGCGAGATGAAAATATCGCCTTCATGCAAAAAACCAACGAAGACATGCGCAATCACTTTAATGACTTTCCTTTTGGAGTAATCGATACTTACCAAACAATGCTCTTTATGTCAGGCCATACCAAAAGGCATACCGAACAAATCGTAGAAGTAATGGAGAATGCCAATTTTCCTAAAAAATAGAAATCGGTATTCAGCAAATCGGTGGTCAGTAAGTTGACCACTGATTACTGGCTACTTATCAATTTATCAATTTCAGTTTTAATTATTTCGAATCGTTCTTCCCAATTTCCCCGAACAGGCAGGTAAGGTATATTTCGATTTTCAAGTGCTGTTTTGAATTTTATTGCCATCTCCTCTCTCCTATTCCCAAGATCACGAAGGCCATCTGAAACCCAGGGTACATCAGGTTCGAATAAAAAATATATATCATACTTCATCTCTCTTTCGAGCTGGTATACTATTTCTGGCACTTGATGAAGATAATGTTGCGAATAAATCTGAGTGGTGATGGCATCTGTATCACAAAACAAAATTTTATTAGCCGACTTACTTTTTTCAATAATTCGCGCAGCTTGTTCCTTGCCTATCGCTATAATATCATCAAGAGTAAAGGTATTGGATGTTATCATCTCTCTCGCTACCTCAGGGACAAACTCAGTATTGTAATGTTGAGCCATTTTTTGAGCCATCGTACTTTTCCCAGTACTTTCTGCTCCAAAGAAACAAACCTTTTTAACAAAATAGGGTTTCACCACATCGGGTATAAAATTCCAATTTTGAAAGGGTCGTTCACGTATACTGGTTGCTGATACAGGCACTTGCTTTCTTCCTGGATCGAAAAACAAATGATGGGCTCCTAAGTGCTTTGCAAAAGGCTCCCCATAATCTTCAGAGGTTATTATCAAATCAATCGGAGGGTATTTCTTTTGAATGAACTTCGCCCATAATTTTGTGCGCTCTTCCAGCGATTTTGACTCGTCATCGAAATCATCAACCACTTTTTCAATTTTAATACCAGGTCTATTTCTAAAAATATCCTTTAGCCAGCTCAGCCGGAGATCCCCCTCTATTGGATCATTGGAAGTGTAGCTCATGGACACTATTAATTCATCACAATGCTTTTTCGCAAAATCAATTAATGCCCGATGTCCATTATGGACAGGCATGAATTTTCCGATGACTAAACCCCTTTTCAAGTGGTTAATGAATAAGATTTATATTCCTTCATCCACTTCCACAAACCAAAAGCCGCAATAAAACAGAATGCGAGGTATTCAATTCCTACAAATTTAATTCCCTTGGCAAAGTACAATCCTGTAGCCACTACATCTACCACGATCCAAATCATCCAGCACTCCACTTTCTTCTGAATCATCAAATAAGTAGCCACAATGCTCATGACGGTGACAAAGGAATCGAGGTAAGGAAATGCACTGGGTTGATTAAAAATTATGGGAAACCATTCGTGAAGATTGCTTGCAAATGCGCCCATAACGATTGTGCCCAAAACACCTAAGGAGGAAAATGTAATCAATTGCCTGATGGGCATAAAACTAATACGTAATTCATTCTTCTTATCTTCTTCATCAGGTTTAGGATGCCCCCACCTCCACCAACCTAACAGGTTAGTGATAAAAAAAAATACCTGTAAGAACATGTCTGGATACAACTGTACTTGAAAGAACAGAAAAAAGAAAAGAGTTACATTGACGAGTCCGATGGGCCAACTCCAAATATTGGCACGAGCCGCCAGCCACACTGCTATGCCTCCCGCCACTGTTCCAAAGAACTCAAGGTAACTCATGGAGTAACCCCAGATTTCAAAAAAAATTGATTCGATGTAAAAAAAATGCATGGCCTTTGGCCTAGAGCTTTATGCAGATATTTTTCTGCTCTGTGAAGAAACGCAAAGCTTCCCATCCCCCTTCTCTACCAACACCTGATTGTTTCATTCCTCCGAATGGAGTACGCAAATCACGAAGAAGCCAGCAGTTCACCCAAACAATTCCGCTCTTTAATTGATGTGCTACCCGATGAGCTCTCTTCAAATTTTCAGTCCAAATGGTGGCTGACAAGCCGTAAGCTGTGCTATTGGCGAATTCAATGACTTCCTCCTCCTTGTCAAACGGCATAATGGTAACTACTGGCCCAAATATTTCCTCCTGATTGGTGCGACATTGTTGATCCAATCCAAGGATGACGGTGGGAGCTACAAAATAGCCAGCTTCACACCGACCTTTTACCATTACCTTTTCACCACCGGCCACTACTTTCCCTCCTTCTTCTTTTGCTAATTCAATGTAAGAAAGAACTTTATTCATATGCCCCTCGGATACCAGCGCACCCACCTTTGTTCCTTCTTCCGCAGGATCACCCACTACAAGCTTCTTCGTTCGTTTCACAAATTCCTCAACGAACCGATCATACACCGGTCGCTCCACTAAAATCCTGGATCCACACAAACAAATTTCTCCTTGATTGGAAAAGGAAGAGTGAACAGAAGTACTTACCGATTCATCAAAGTCGGCATCCGCAAAAATTATATTCGGGTTTTTACCACCTAATTCAAGAGAAAGTTTTTTAAACATAGGAGCTGCAGTTGCCGCAATTTTCTTTCCGGTTGTTGTTCCTCCAGTAAAAGAAATTGCAATCACTTCCGGGTGCTCAATAATAGCTTGCCCCGCTTTACCCCCCAGTCCGTGAACAATATTCAAAACGCCATTCGGCAAACCAGCCTTTTTACAAATTTTAGAAAGTAAGTAAGCGGTCATAGGTGTAAGCTCTGATGGCTTGGCTACCACTGTGCAACCAGCAGCAAGTGCCGGTGCAATTTTCCATGTAAATAGATACAGAGGAAGATTCCACGGAGAAATACAACCCACCACACCAAGTGGTGTACGTGTAGTATAGTTAATAGCTTGTTGATCTGTTTGATGGGCCTGCGATTCGAAATGTAAAATAGCTGTAGCAAAGAAACGCATGTTGGCGGATGCCCTTGGGATATCAACTGCCTTTGCCAACTTCAATGGTTTCCCATTATCGTCACTTTCAGCTTTTGCGAGTGCTTCAAATTCCTCATCTATTCCTTCCGCAATTTTTAAAAGGATATCAGAGCGTTCAGCCAATGGCATCGTAGACCATGAAGCGAAAGCACTTTTCGCAGCAGCCACTGCTTTATGAATATCCTTTTCATCTGAATCCGGAATTTGACTGTACACCTTTCCCTCGGCTGGATTATAATTATCGAGCCACATGTCTGAGGACGGTGGCACGAGTTCACCATTAATATAATTGAGAATCTTTTCCATTGATTACAAATTTCCAGTTCTACCTCCGTCTACAGGCACATTGATTCCATTAATATATGCCGCTGCAGGTGAGGCCAAAAAGGCAATGGCGGCTCCCACTTCATGAGGCTCACCTATTCTTCCAGCAGGAATCTCGTCCATCATTTCTTTTGTTACCTCATCCGCAGACTTTCCTGAGGCCTTAGATTTTCCTTTGATAATGGACTCCAATCGACCGGTCATCGTGGCGCCAGGAAGCACGTTGTTAACTGTGATTCCAAATTGAGCCAATTCGAACGACAGCGTTTTTGCCCAATTGGCCACAGCACCCCTGATCGTATTGGATACGCCCAAACCTTTTATAGGAGCCTTCACAGAAGTAGAAATTACATTTATGATACGACCATATTTCGCTTTCTTCATCGAAGGAACAAATGCCTGCACCAAATATTGATTACAAATCAAATGCGCCTGAAATGCATTTAAGAATTCAAAGGTTCTTGCATCAATGGCTGGCCCGGCCGGAGGGCCTCCGGTATTGTTTACCAAAATATGAACAGGGTGATTTTGTGAATAAATATCAGCCGTCAACTTTACATCTTCTGGCATGTTAAAATCGACTACCAGATAGTCATGTTTTTGATTTGCTGATTTGGTCAATCCATCAACAACCACTTTTAATTTCGCCTCATCTCGCGCTACAAGGGTAATACTTGCACCCAATTTGGCCAATTCTTCAGCCGCTGCTTTTCCAATGCCTTGAGTTGCCCCACACACCACTGCTCTTTTCCCGCTTAAATTCAAATCCATCCTATTGATTGTCTTGTTTTTGTAAATATAAGACTCAAAAAGTTGTTAGTTTTACTAAGCAATAATTAATTGAAGCCATGGCCATCCGCAGACCTTTTAATCTTAAGAAATGGATCAGTGACAACAGAGATCTTCTTAAGCCACCCGTAGGAAACAAAAACCTTTATGCAGATGCTGGAGACTACATTGTGATGATTGTAGGAGGCCCAAATGCCAGAAAAGACTATCACTACAACGAAACGGAGGAATTGTTCTATCAATTGGAAGGTGATATCATGGTTACCATTCAGGAAGATGGTAAAGCCGTAGAGGTGCCAATAAAAGAGGGAGAAATGTTTCTTCTACCTGCAAGAGTTCCTCATCAGCCAGTGAGACCCGCAAATTCTGTTGGATTGGTAATCGAATGTAAAAGAACAGCAAACGAAAATGATGGTTTAATGTGGTTTTGCGAAAACTGCAACAACCAACTCAAAGAATTCAAATTTCATTTGACCAACATTGAAAAAGATTTTTTACCACGCTTTAAAGAGTTCTATGGTTCAAAAGAATCAAGAACCTGCTCCAAATGCGGAACTGTTATGGAAACAGACCCTAGGTTTGTATAACATTATCTAACATCACAGTTACCATCTTTACAAAGCGTAACTGTTTTAATTTTATGTAAACAATGATTTTCGAGAATACCATTGCCTTTGCAAAAAAAATGGATCGCAACGATCCTTTAGCATCATACATAAAACAATTTCTCATTCCGAAACACAACGGCAAAGCGTCCGTCTATTTTGTTGGGAATTCATTGGGATTACAACCTAAAGACACAAAAAAATTAGTAAACGAAGAGTTAGAGGATTGGGGTAATCTGGCCGTAGAAGGGCATTTCGATGGCAGACGACCATGGATGCACTATCATAAGTTCAGCAAAAAAGCTTTAGCAAAAATTGTAGGTGCGAAACCTGTAGAAGTTGTGGCCATGAATCAGCTTACTGTGAACCTCCATTTGATGATGGTTTCTTTTTATCGGCCCTCAAAGGAAAGATTTAAAATAATAATAGAGGCAGGCGCCTTCTCTTCGGATCAATACGCTGTAGAATCGCAGCTTAAGTTTCATAAACTTAATCCTGATGTAGCACTTATTGAATTAAAGCCAAGACCAGGAGACCATACGCTAAGAACTGAAGACATCCTTCAATCAATCGATGACCATGGTGATCAACTGGCCTTAGTTTTACTTTCAGGTGTTCAATACTATACCGGTCAATTCTTTGATATAAAAAAAATTACGGAGGCAGGACATCGCTCTGGGGCCATGGTTGGTTTTGATCTTGCACATGCAGCAGGCAACGTTCCTTTACAACTGCATAAACATAACGTGGACTTTGGTGTTTGGTGTGGTTATAAATATCTTAATTCAGGACCAGGAGGAATTGCAGGAATATTTATACACGAAAAACATAAGAACAACATCAACCTGCCTCGATTTGCAGGATGGTGGGGACACATGGAAAATGAAAGGTTTCAAATGAAGAAGGGATTTAAACCGATGGAAGGAGCTGATGGATGGCAACTTTCTAATGTCCCTGTACTCGCTGGAGCAGCTCACTTGGCCTCTTTACAACTTTTTGAAAAAGCAGGCATGACAGCGCTCAGGAAAAAAAGTGTTCAGCTTACCAGCTACTTATATTATCTTCTTCAAGAAATTGATACATCGGGTACTAAGTTTGAAATCATTACACCCAGTGCCCCAAACGATAGGGGTTGCCAATTGTCCATTCTAATGAAGAAAAACGGCAAGAAGACATTTAATGCCTTAGTGAAGAAAGGGATATTTACAGATTGGAGAGAACCAGATGTTATTCGTGCAGCACCAGTACCCTTATACAATTCTTTTGAAGATGTGTATAGATTTGCCAATACACTCGCTTCGTTAATCTGATCATTATCATATTTTAATTGAGCAAATCTCTTTACTATTGACTGATAGGAATTAATGCAAACCGAAAATAAACATATTGCCATTGTAGGTGCCGGACTTGTGGGGTCGCTCCTCTCCATCTATTTAGTGAAGCGGGGATACAAGGTGACCGTATTTGAAAGAAGAGCCAATATGCGAGAGCATGTATTGGATGGTGGCCGCTCTATTAATTTAGCATTGAGTAATAGAGGCATTAGAGCGCTTGAATACATTGGATTGGCTGAGCCCATGAAGAAAGTAGCCATCCCAATGCATGGCCGGATGATGCACAATGTTAAAGGAGAACTCACCTTTCAATCCTATGGCAAAGATGGACAGTTTATTAATTCTGTTTCAAGAAGTGGACTGAACATGATGCTGATGGATGAAGCTGAAAAAAAAGGCGTTCATTTTTTCTATGAATACAGATGTGAAGATGTAGATTTTGATAAGACAGAAATAAAATTTCAAACTTACGGATCGCATATGACCCGAAAGTTTGATATGATCATTGGAGCGGATGGTGCATTTTCTGCGGTGAGAGAGGCTATGGAAAAGAAAGAACTGACAAAGAGCACCATCGATTCACTGGAACACGGATACAAAGAATTGCGTATACCCTCATCTGATTCAGGGTCATTTCTGCTACAGAAGAATGCGCTACACATTTGGCCCAGAGAAAGCTTTATGTTGATTGCACTCCCTAACCCTGATGCATCGTTTACGTGTACGCTCTTTCTTCCTTTTGAGGGAGAACAATCTTTCAAAAACCTGAAGAGTCCCGAAAGCATCATCAATTTCTTTCAGACATATTTTCCAGATACCATTCCATTAATCAACACATTGATTGAAGACTTTAGAGACAATGCTACTTCTTCGCTTGTAACTGTGCGCTGCTACCCTTGGGTAAAAAACAACACATTACTTATAGGTGATGCTGCTCACGGTGTAGTCCCCTTTTATGGACAAGGTATGAATGCTGGCTTTGAAGATTGTTTTGTACTCAATGAATTGCTGGACAAACATCAAGATGACTGGACTACTGCACTTTCTGAATTTCAGGAAGTACGCAAACCCGACAATGATGCGATTGCACAATTGGCCTTGGATAATTTTGTGGAAATGCGAGACCTTGTAGCTGATGAAGACTTCCTCCTTAGGAAAAAAATTGAAGCGAAGTTACATGAACAGTTTCCTGACCAATGGATACCGCTCTACTCCATGGTCACTTTTGAAGAAACCATGCGATATTCTGAGGCGCAAGCCAATGGTAAACTTCAGCACCAGATAATGACAGAGGTTATGAAAGATCCTAATATAAAAAACAATTGGGAGCAGTTGGATTTTAAGTCAATTGTTGACAAGTTCTCCGCGTTGCGTAGTTAGTTGATGTACAATTTGTACTCTTCAAATCGATTAAGCACTTCCTTTACATACTTTACAGGCTCTTCGCACCTGCAATAACCTGACTTTACTACTGGATCTCTATAAAATTTTGGGTCCGATTTTTTTAACAAAAAGGACTCTACCTCGCCATCCCACTTTATCGGATTGCCACCATATTTTCTAGCCAAATTTCTTCCATCCAAAACATGCGAAAAGCCCACATTGTAAGACGCCAGCATAAATTTTATTCTCTCTTCCTTATCCTCTATTGTAATCCCCCACTGCCGATCTAGAAATTTTAAAAAATTTACGCCAGCGTTTATATTTTGCACTGGATCAAGAAGATTTTTAGCTCCATAGTATTTTCCAGTTGAAGGCATCAATTGCATTAACCCCTTCGCCCCCGCCCATGATTCTGCTGTAGGGGAAAAAGTGGATTCCTGATAAATCACTGAGGCCAGCAATCTCCAATCCCACCCCAATTCTTTGGCCTTGACTTTTATCAAATCATCATAAACAGAAATTTTATTTCCACCCAACGATGAAAAATCACTCTTTTTTCTAATGGCTGAAGTACGAGGACTATTGAAGTACCTGTTATAGATCACATTAAACGTTCCATCTCTCTTAATGTCACCCAGCCAATTATCAATAGAGGACAGAAGATCGGGTGAGTTTTTTCTTACCGCCCAGGCAATTCGTTGAGGAAGGCTCACCATCGTAAGAATATCGATATTTGGATAGTAAGCAGCATTCACCATAGCAATCATCTGATCCGTAACGGTATATTCAATCTCACCTTCCGCCACTCTTTTGATCAAAGATTCGGTTTCTGCTGTGGCACTATCTTCTTCAATAATTATTTCCCCGCCCAATTCCTGTGAAAGGTTCTCCAACCGATCCTTAAAAGCTGACCCATATTTCACATATACTTTCTTTCCAATCAGGTCAGCAGGATTACGAATCATCTTTTTCTCTGCAAGATGTGGGTTGTCTGCCCAGTTTTCAGGCTTCCGCTGCACTAGTACCTGGCTTGTATTAAAGTGTGTCTTGGTGAATTGAAGAATCTTTTTTCTTTCAGTAGTTACCGTAAATGGAAAAGCAATTATATCGCCATACCCCTTGTTAAGTCGCTCAATGGCAACATCAATACTAGTAACAACTTTAATTCTTAACTCAACATCAAGATGTTTTGCTAACCTTTGAAGCAACTCGTACTCGTACCCCATGGCCCCGCCCTTGTAATAGAAATAGCTGATTGAATTATTATCAACCAGGGCATTTAAATAACCTCTCTTTTTAATTTCATTCAGATCTAAATTAACTTCAGGTCCAGCAACCTTTTCTTCCTTAATGGCAGGTTGGTCGCAAGAAATAACTAGAAGAAACAGGACACAGAGGTAATTTCTGAAAGAAAAGGCTGAAGCCATGTATTGAAAATACGCATATTGATTGAAAATAGAAAGGTCTCAATAAAACGCTATACTGATGATATAACAACCAAGGGATGAGAAAGCACAACAAATTCAAGTTTGTGCTAATCCACTTTTGTGGATCAGTACTCAAAAGAGACAATTGAGTGCCTCCCTTTGTGTTTCTAGCCCCTGTTGGGATACCGCTGATGGTAAGGAGCAACTTTATCTCCTATATCCAAATGGATAATTAAAGATTTAGTAATAAGTTGTCATTGAAATACTTTAATGATGAATTCCATTAAGTATTGATCAGATCAATTTTTTAATATTTTAACAAAAGCTACTATGAGGTTTTTATTATTTCTCATTCTTCCCTTCATCACTTTTGCATCTTTCGCTCAGGTTGATCTGGGATACTACTTGCCAGAAGGTGTATCATATAACCCGGCCATCCCCACCCCAAAGTCTATTGTTGGCCACGAGGTTGGAGAGTGGCACATTACACATGATAAACTAGTCAGTTATATGCAAGCCCTTGCCAATGCATCCGATAGAGTTTCTCTCGAAGTGACTGGTCACACCTATGAAGCACGCCCTCTTCTTCTTTTGACAATTACATCTCCGAAAAATCAACAAAACATTGAAACCATCAGACAACAACATGTTCAACTGAGCGACCCTGCTAAATCAGCAGGACTTGATGTCTCTAAAATGCCAGTAGTTTTCTATTTGGGTTGTAGCATTCATGGCAATGAGCCCAGTGGAGCCAATGCCGGACTGGTCATGGCCTATCATCTTGCCGCAGCACAAGGTCCAGAAATAGAAAAATATCTTGAAAACACAGTTGTTCTTTTTGATCCTAGTTTCAATCCTGATGGACTTCAAAGATTTTCTACTTGGGCCAACTCTCACAAGAGTAAATTAATATCTCCTGATGGGTACGATATGGAACACAACGAAGCCTGGCCGGGCGGAAGAACAAATCATTATTGGTTTGATTTAAATCGCGACTGGCTGCCTGGTCAGCATCCCGAATCTCAAGCCCGTATTAAGCAATTTCATAAATGGAAACCTAATATACTTACAGATCATCATGAGCAGGGCACAGATGCAACCTTCTTCTTTATGCCTGGGGAGCCCACTCGTGTTCACCCAAGGACACCAAAAAAAAATCAAGAACTCACAAAGAAACTCGGTGAATTTCACGCAAAGGCCCTCGACAAGATTGGCTCGTTGTATTTTACACAAGAAGGGTATGATGACTTCTATTATGGTAAAGGATCAACGTTCCCCGATGTGCAGGGCTGCATAGGGATTTTATTCGAGCAAGCCAGCTCGAGAGGCCACGCCCAGGAAAGTGATAACGGTTTACTTCGATTTCCATTTACCATTCGTAATCATTTCACCACCATGCTCAGCTCATTGGAAGGCGTTAACACCATGCGACAAGAGTTGCTTGACTACCAACGGGGATTTTATAAGGACGCAATGAGTGAGGCCTCAAAGGATCCTGTAAAGGCAATTGTTTTCGGATCGAATAAGGATAAGGCTCGTGCATTCCATCTTGCAGAAATGGCAGCAAGACAAGAAATCAATATCTACCCAACAACATCTACGCAAACATTAAACGGACGTAGCTATGAAGTCGGATCTAGTTATGTAATTCCGCTCAATCAGCCTCAATATCGATTGATCAAATCCATGTTTGAAAAGCTGACTACGTTTGAAGACAGTTTGTTTTATGATATTTCAAGTTGGACGTTGCCACTAGCGTTCAATCTTGAATACGATGAACTAAAATCGATTCCCACTCTTGGTGAAAAATTAACCTCTCCTGAATTACCAGTCGGAGAAGTAATCAATGACAAAGCTTCCTTTGCTTATGCATTTGAACCTTTCGGATATTATTCCCCTCGAGCGATATACAGATTGACCAGCCATGGTATCCGAATAAAAGTAGCACATGAAGTTTTTCATCATCCCTCAGGAAAGAGATTTGAACGAGGTTCAATAATGATTCCCCTTGAAGGGCAAAATCTAGCTCCAGATCAGATTGCCGTTTACATGCGAGAGATTGCCGCTCAGGATGGTATTGATGTGTATGGGTTCAATACCGGCTTAGACTATAAAGGAGTAAGTCTGGGTAGCAGAACTTTTGATGTGGTAAACAAGCCTTCCATTGCTGTGTTGATGGATGTGGGCATTTCACCAACCGATGCAGGAGAACTTTGGCACCTGCTCGATCAGCGCTATCATATTCCTGTTACGATGATGCCCATACCTGTCTTTAACTACGCCCGTATCGATAGGTATACTACCATCATTGTTCCTCCCGGTAGGTACAATGGCATTAGCGAAAGCGGTAAAGAAAAGTTAAAAACATGGGTACAAAATGGAGGTACATTGATAGGCATGGAGGATGCCGTAAGCTGGTTTAATACTGCCGGGTTGGGGAAATTCGAAATGAAGAAAAATCTTGAGAAAAAAGATCCTGCAACACCACGGCCTTACGAATTTATAGATGAAGACAGAGGCGCCCAGGTGACCAGTGGAGTGATATTCGAAGCCAATGTGGATTTAACCAACCCACTGCTCTATGGATATTACAACACAAAAATGCCCATGTTCAAATCCAACAACTACTACATGGAAAAATCGAATAATGTGTATGCTAACCCCATGACCTATGGAAATAATCCACTCATGAGCGGATACATCTCTGATGATAATTATGAAAAAATGAAAAATGCGAGTGCTATAGGCGTGGCATCACTCGGTCGCGGAAAGGTGATCGGATTTACTGAAAACCTGGCATTCCGTGCTTTTTGGTATGGCCCTAACAAATTACTTATGAATGCCATTTTCTATGGCCCTATGCTTAGCGGATCAATGAGCAGATAACTACCTGTTGACAGTAACACTTCGTACTTTTACCCCTTGATGTTCGTTACGTCAAGGGGTATTTAATTTTGGGTGGTAATGAGGCTGTTTTTCGTTTTGTGCGTTGTTTTTGAGGTCATATCCATAACCACAATTGCACAGAAAAAAGATTCGACTAGCAACGGAGTGCTAGGCATTATCAAAAGTGCTGAATTGAAAGAAAAGGCAATCAATTCGATTGTTAGAAAACCTGAGGCAGATACCGTTTTCAATTTCAAAAGCGAAACCTCCTTTCTTCCTTATGAAGGGAAAATTATAAGGCGCATTAACGTACAGCCTATTCACTTTTACAAAACCGTTCAGGACACTTCCAAAATAATAAGAACCAAACTCATTCAGATTGGTGAATCATTACATACAGACACCAAGGAAAAAACAATTCGAAACAACCTCTTCATAAAAGAAGGGCAACCTCTTAACCCTTATCGCTTGGCTGACAATGAAAGGTATTTACGCGATCTCAATTTCATCAAGGATTCTCGTATCTATGTTGTCCAGCTGGATGAAGACTCAGACAGTGTGGATTTATTGGTGATGACACGCGATGTGTTCAGTCTGGGTGCCTCCCTTGATCCAAGCAGTACCACTGCCGCCAATTGGCTGATCCAGGAAGGTAATTTTCTGGGGACAGGTTTAAGATTTGCCTATTCCGGACTTTACGATTCTGACAGAAGACCCGAATTTGGTTCAGAATATTCGGTACGTCAAAACTCAATTAGGGGAAGCTTTATCGATGGAACTTTGGGTTATACCAACATCAACAATGCGAGAAGCCTTGGTAACGAAAATGAAACTGCTGCATACTTACGCCTAGATCGTCCACTTTTCATGCCTTATGCCCGATGGGCCGGCAGTGTGGAATGGAGCAGGAACTGGTCCAACAACGTTTTCGCAAAACCTGACTCGCTGTTTGCTCGCTATGCCTATAGCATTCAGGATTATTGGGGCGGTGTTACCTTTGGAGAATCCGGCAAAGGGAAAAGAGAAAACAGGAATAGAAAGTTTCTCTCTGCCAGGGTACTTGATCAGCATTTTATAGCTAGTCCCAACATTGAGCTCAACGCGAAAGAAAACCTCCTGTATTCCAATCGGGTATTGGCTTTAGTCCAATTCACTTTATTTCGACAAGATTTTTATAAAACCAAATATATATTCGGCTTTGGAAGAACCGAGGATGTTCCTTATGGGTACTCCGTTTCTCTGACTTCAGGATGGGAAAAGCAAATCGGACTGAGGCGTCCATACATTGGTGGTGAGATACAAAAATCATTTACCAGCAATGGAAATATTATTTCATTGGATGGTCAACTGGGTGGGTATTTCAGAAATAAAAACGCTGAAGACATGAGTTTAAAATTGACCGCCTCTTACTTCAGTAAGCTTTATGATTTTTCCAACTATAAAGTCAGACATTCCGCTGAAGTTGGATTAAGTAAATTTTATCAAAGAACAATAAAGAGCCCCTTGGATATTAATAATGAAAATGGAATTCAAGGTTTCCGTGCTGATAGTTTGGGTGGAGACGCACGGTTGCGAACAAGAATACAAGCGTTGGTTTTCACCAACTGGAAACTTATTGGTTTCAATTTTGCCATCGTTCCCCAATTCGATTTTGCCTTTCTCGCTCAAAGTGATGAGTCAATACTCGGGGGAAAATTTTTTCAAGGATACTCTTTGGGGTTAAGATCTCGTAATGAAAATTTAATATTCAACACTGTTGAAGTAAGGGGCTATTTCTTTCCTTCTACAGTAGAGAACATAAATCACTATAGAGTTAACATTTCAGCCAACCTTCGCATCAAGTACCCCACCACCTTGGTTCGGGCTCCAGACACCATTTTCAACTGACAACACGCTGATTTTCAAAGATTTTCTTATTTTTGTGAAACTATCGTTCCAGCGTGATCCGCAAATTTTTTCCTCTGGACAAGAATTACCTCCTCGAAGAAGCCCAGCTTTCATTGCAAGATCACCTACTCCTTTCACTAATAGAGAAAGTGAAAAAAGTCTATATGTTGCAGCACAATCCGCTTCTTATTATGGACGAGCTGTCAACAAAGATTGTAGCCTATAAACCCAAAAACATTAAGCTCCTGTACCCATTTTATCAAAACATGGCTGCAGTTTATCGCTACAAGTATGGTGACAATCAGTTAGAATTCCTTTGGGACGGAACAGATCATATCGAACGGTATGGTGACGAGTGGTCAACCTCCTTTGAAAAGTGGACAACTGATTTTTGTGAACAGCATCAATTTCTAATGGCTGTAATGGATCTTACTGTATTCCTCCCCCTTAATCGAAAAGCCCACCTTGCCGAAAACAGAATGAATTCGTTTATCACACAGTTTTTCGACCTTAAGATTCATAAGAATAGAGGGATTGTGGAAATGAAAGTGGCCTAATTACATTCCATACAATACCTTTCAGCAAATATCAGAATTGTTATATTTGTCTATACCTGTCTAAGCACCTAAAACTATGAACGTTAGAAGAATTTTCTGGATCAGTTCAATACTGATATCTGCCTCTATTATTTTCTGGGCTTACTATTGGATTGATGCTTTACTTCTTTTTGCTATTGTTGGCCCATTGATCGTCATGGGTATTCAAGACATATTCCAAAAGAAGCAATCTGTTAAGAGAAATTTTCCTGTAATAGGAAGGTTGCGTTATTTCTTTGAAATGATACGGCCTGAGATACAACAGTATTTTATTGAATCGGATACGGACGGAGCACCTATCAATCGTAACGACAGGTCTGTGATTTATCAGAGGGCAAAAAAACAAATCGACACTACACCTTTTGGAACCCAGCTCAATACCTACGCAGAGGGATATGAGTGGATAACACATTCCATCACACCAAAAGATTTTCATACCATGAACCACAGTCCGCGCATCCTGGTTGGTGATGGGCGATGCAAACAACCTTACAATTCCAGTGTGCTCAATATTTCTGCCATGAGTTTCGGTTCATTGAGTGGTAACGCTGTGGAAGCCCTTAACTGGGGAGCACAGGTAGGAGGATTTGCACACAATACAGGTGAAGGAGGAATTAGCAACCACCATTTAAAACATGGGGGAGATCTTATTTGGCAAGTAGGTACCGGATATTTTGGAGCACGTGATAAAGAAGGAAATTTTAGCCCGGATGCATTTATTAAGAATGCCACATTGCCAAATGTAAAGATGATTGAGCTAAAGCTTTCCCAAGGCGCCAAACCTGGTCATGGAGGAATCTTACCTGGAAAGAAAAACACACCTGAGATTGCTGCTATAAGAGGCGTTGAAGCAGGAACTACTGTTTTTTCACCACCCTATCACAGTGCATTTAGCACGCCCGAGGAATTAATTCTTTTTGTTGAAAAATTACGCCACCTCTCAGGGGGAAAGCCTGTTGGCTTCAAACTCTGTATTGGTAGAAAAAGTGAATTTCTTTCCATATGCAAGGCGATGGTAAAACTGGATAAGTATCCAGACTTCATCACTATTGATGGTGGCGAAGGGGGCACTGGAGCAGCTCCTCCCGAATTTTCCAATTTTGTAGGAATGCCCCTCTTAGACGCCTTGGCATTTGCAGATAACGCGCTACGCGGATTTGGAATTCGTAAACAAACGCAAATAATTGTTGCTGGAAAAATTTTAAGTGGATTCCATATGATGAGGGCCATGGCCTTGGGTGCCAATTTGTGCTACAGTGCACGCGCCATGATGATGGCAGTAGGCTGCATTCAGGCTCTCCGCTGTAACGCCAATGATTGCCCTACTGGTGTTGCCACGCAAAACCAAGCGCTTGCAAAAGGATTGGTTGTAGAAAGTAAATATCAACGTGTCGCTAATTTTCATAAAAACACTGTAGAAAGCTTTGTGGAGTTGATGGGAGCATCAGGATTGAATGATTCAACTAAAATCAATCGCACACACATCTACCGTAGGGTATTTATGAATTTAGTAAAGACCTATGCTGAGATCTATCCTATTATTCCTGATGGCTGCTTGTTAGACGGAGGGGACGTTCCTTTTGACTTTGATGAATATTTGAAGCGCTCTTCTCCAGAAGCTTTTGAAGTATTGGTCTAAAGCGACTAGGAATCATTGCATCACTTTAGTTTTAAAATCCTAACTTATGTGAGCTGTGCACGATATACCAAGTTTGGCTATCCTATTAGCCGAACATTGAAAAATATAAGATGCCACCAAGTGATCAAAAGCATTAATAATATATCGTTATGAAACGTAGAGATTTTATTATTAAAACAGCAGGAGTGACTGCTGCCTCCTTGTCGTATTCACAATTATATGCCCACATCCACAAAGAGATTGAAAGGAAAACTGACCAACCTAAGTATGATGTAATTGTACTTGGGGTTGGCAGTATGGGTGCCTCTACTTGCTATCAACTGGCTAAAAAGGGATATAAAGTTCTTGGTTTAGAGCAGTTTGACATTCCTCACGAACAAGGGTCACATTCAGGGCAAAGTCGCATCATAAGAAAAGCATATGGAGAAGCATCCGATTATGTGCCTTTGTTGGAAAGATCTTACGAAAACTGGAAGACGTTAGAATCTGAAACTGGTTCGCAAGTTTATTACAAGACCGGGCTGGTTTATTTTGGAGCTCCCAATGACCCATTTTTAGAAACTGTCAAACAATCATCTTCAAAATATAAAATACCGGTAAATAAGTTGACAGCTAAAGAGTGTGACCGCAAATATCCACAGTTTAAACTTCCCGCTGATTTTCAAAGATTGGAAGAACCTGATGCCGGATTGCTCACACCTGAGCGAAGTATTCTTTTATTTGTTCAGCAGGCAATACTAAAAGGCGCAGTTATCCGCACAAAAGAAGCAGTGCTCGAATGGAAGCGAGAAAATGGTACAGTCACAGTTAAAACCAATAGAGGGACTTATCAGGCAAACAAATTGGTGATCACTGCAGGGCCTTGGGCAGGAAAAATGATCCCTGGGCTTGCTCCCAAATTACAAATAACAAGACAAGCGCTTGCTTGGGTAAAACCAAAAAAGTGGGATGATTTTAAACTTGGGAAATTTCCTTGTTGGATCTTAGAAAATAATGAATACGACTTTTATGGATTCCCCATTTTACCCGTTGGGAAATTTGGTGGGCCTTTGGGATTGAAACTCGCCTTGCATTATCCCGGTGGTGATGTAACAGACCCAGATAACGTAAACAGAAACACAAAAGAATCTGATGAAAATGTTCTTGTTCAATTTTTAAACCAATTTGTCCCCGAGGGATATGAAAGCACACTGGCAATGAAGACTTGTCTTTATACCAATTCTCCCGATCACAATTTCATTCTCGATTATTTACCTGGCTTTGATAAGGATGTTGCAATTGCCACCGGATTCAGTGGTCATGGCTTTAAGTTTGCCAGTGTAATAGGAGAGATCATGGCCGACCTTGCAACAGCTGGATCAACCCAAATGCCCATCAATTTCTTAAATGCTCAAAGATTTGGGTGATCATTTGGCGCCAGACATTTCTGTTATTTCATAACATAGCGGCTTTCTGCATTATCTGAACAAACCAAGAGATAAGTGGTTTATACTTATGGAAGGTGATTTAAAATGGTTACCAACTTTCAATTGAGTCCCTCCTATTATTATACAAACCACATCAGATGAAAAACTATGTTATTATTGGCGGTTCGTCAGGCATTGGTAAGGAATTAGTCAATTTGCTTGAGGGCCAAGAAGCCAACATATTAGCGACTTACAATAAAAATGAAATCAACAGTCGTCAAAACGTAAAGTATGTAAAATTTGATACACTAACTGATAATCTAAATTCAGATGATCTGCCTGAAGAAATTCATGGTCTAGCCTATTGCCCAGGAAGCATCAATTTAAAACCCTTTCATCGTTTTACAGAAGATGATTTCATTGCAGATTTTAAGTTGCAGGTTTTGGGTGCCACTAAAGTTATACAGCATCTCCTGCCTAGAATTAAAAAAAGTAAAGATGCATCCATATTACTTTTTTCAACAGTTGCCGTTCAATCCGGGTTTAGTTTCCACTCGCAAGTAGCAATGTCTAAGGGCGCCATTGAAGGCTTGACCAGATCTCTGGCCGCAGAATTATCTCCAACAATAAGAGTAAACGCTATTGCACCGTCCATAACCAATACAAATTTGGCTAGGCCATTTCTAAGCACTCCCGAGAAAGTAAATTTACAATCTGAAAAAAACCCATTGAAGAAAATTGGTGATGCCAAGGATATTGCAGAAGCAGCCGTTTACTTGTTAACCCCAAAATCATCGTGGGTTACAGGTCAGATATTACATGTGGATGGCGGCTTTTCAAATTTAAAACAATGACAAAAAATTGGCGTTGGTATCGCATCTCACTATTGTTAAGAGTAAGCTAGAGACCTGATCCATCTATTTAACAGCAATGATTCCGTTCTAAAGCACGGAAAACACCGCTCGATCCAATACATTTGCCATTGTGATTGAAATCGGAAAATACAACGAGTTAGAAATTTTGCGCCACACCAGTGTGGGATTATACCTGGGTGATGAATCAGGCGCAGATGTACTGCTCCCTAACAAATATTGCCCTGATGATATTGAGCAGGGGGATAAACTTCGGGTGTTTGTGTATAAAGACCACGAAGAAAGGAAAGTTGCCACCACCCTCACTCCTAAAATTCTATTGAACGACTTTGCTTTATTAAAAGTAACGGCCGTTTCTAACGTTGGTGCATTTTTGGACTGGGGCCTTGAAAAAGACTTGATGGTTCCCTTTAATGAGCAACGGGAAGAAATGGTAGAGAACAAATGGTATCTGGTCTACATGAATATAGATAAGAAAACCGACAGGCTTTATGCTAGCAATAAGCTCGATAAATTTCTGCAGAACGAATCGTTAAGCGTTGCAGAGCGGGATGAAGTGGATATCATCGTGATGCAAAAAACTGATCTTGGTTTTTCAGTAATTGTAAACAAGGAACACAAAGGGCTTATTTTTAATAATGAAATTTTTAAAACCCTTAAAATAGGAGATAAGCTAAAAGGTTTTGTAAAAAACATTAGAGACGATAATAAAATCGACATTTCTCTTCAGCCGCTCGGATACGATAAATTCAATGACCCTAACTCTAAATTGATCCTGACTAAACTGCAACGCAGCAAGGGCTTTCTACCCATCACGGACAATAGCTCGCCTGAAGAAATTTACTCTTCGTTGGGCATAAGCAAAAAAGCATTCAAGAAAGCGATTGGTAGTTTATACAAACAGAGAAAGATAACTATCTCTCCAGATGGCATTAAATTAACCGATCAAGCGTAACCAAATTAGGCTGCTTTCTGCAACACGAAACGATAATAAAGCCTATCTCCTTTAATTAAATTGGTGTGTAATCTTGACCCTACAACACCAGCAAATTCCGCAAAAAGTTTTTGCCAACGGGCAGGCACCAATTTTTTAATTCTTGCTTGCTTCACATCATCCTCCGCTTCCATAGCGTTCACCACGTTCTGGCTAATGTTTTCCTCTTGTAATAATTTCAATCCGGAATTAGCCAATTGTTTCTTCAGCAAATCCATATTCTCCACACTGCGAAAATCCACCAGCAAAAGATATCCACCCGGTTTTAATACGCGCTTTACTTCGCTCAAAAAATTATCTACAGAACCGTAAGCATGGCAGGATTCTACATTAAGCACCACATCAATTGCATTGTCCTCTAAGGGAATCGACTCTGCACTTCCTTGTATAAACTGAAGGTTAGGGAGTTTGTGAATCTTATTCGCAAGATCAACAGCACTCTGTGCCAGATCCAATCCAACATAGGAGGTGGGCTTAAGTGCACCTGCTACATGTTTGGCTCCTCCACCTCTTCCACTGCCCACTTCTAGCACATGCTTTCCCTCTATTTCCTTTTTAGATGCCAGATAATGGTACATCTGCAACGAAAAACGTTGTGTCTCCGGTGGTAAAGAAATATTCAAAGGGGGCTCATCATCATTAGGTACATACCCATAATTCATGAATTGCCAGTCTTCAGCAGGAATTTTTTTTGCTAAAAGCTCATAAGTCACTTTTGCGTTCAGTCGCTTGAACCAGGCAAATCGTTTGAAGAGTTTAATTATTAATTTAATCATCCGAATAGGTTTATTGCCCAATATAAAGGTATTCGATAAATAATCTCCCCTCGTTATTAGTCAATTATTTTAATAGTTTTAGGATTGCTTTATTAAATAAATAGTAACATTTGTATTCATATACTTTAACTAATTAAAACTTATGAGTGGTGCTTCACGCGGTGAGTTCTCATCTTCTTTTGGTTTTATTATGGCAGCCGCAGGTTCTGCCATTGGTTTGGGCAACATATGGGGCTTCCCCACGCAAACTGCTCAAAATGGAGGAGCCGCTTTTGTTTTGTTATACCTCTTACTCGCATTTGTTGTAGGCTACCCCATACTACTTGCTGAATTCACTATTGGAAGACATACCCAATCCAATCCAGTAGGGGCTTACCAAACCATTAAAGGAGGCAAGCGTTTTGCTCCGGTTGGTTTTTTAGGAATAACCACTGTTGGTTTTATTCTAAGTTTCTACTCTATCATAGCAGGTACTATGATGGCCTATTTTTTAAATCCTTTACTCAAGTTAGTCGGACTGAATCAAGCAGCTGCCTGGGTAATTTCACAAGGAGTATCAAGTAATATCTTATTTGCCTCTCTCTTCTTTTTCATCACTGTGTTGATAGTTGCCGCTGGTGTAAAGAATGGAATTGAAAAATGGTCGACCAGGCTAATGCCTACACTTTTGTTGATTCTTATTTTATTGACCATCTATGTACTTACACTGGATGGGGCAATGGAAGGACTGAAAGTATATTTGTTACCAGATTTTACTAAAGTATTCCACACCCAATTGTTTACAAGTGCATTGGGACAAGCATTCTTTTCACTTTCCCTTGGAGTTGGAAGTATGTTGGTGTTGGCCTCCTATACGAGCAAAAAAGAAAACCTTGTTCGATTAGGAAGGTTGGTTACACTAAGTGATGTCGGCATCGCTTTTTTAGCAGGTCTGTTAATTATTCCGGCAATGTATGCAGCATCTGCAGCTGGTGCTCAAATTTTCGATGAAACTGGCAGCCTCATCTCTGGTCCAAATTTAATTTTTCAGGTATTGCCCGCATTGTTTGACGCGATGGGGCCCATCGGTGTTGGCCTTTCAATCATCTTCTTCTTTCTTATGGTCATTGCAGCGCTTACTTCTACTATTTCTATGCTAGAAGTTCCAGTTTCATACGCTGTTGATAACAGAGGAATGAGCCGCTCTAAAGCAAGCATTTTGATTGGCGCTATTTTTTGGATTGTAAGTATGGTGATCGCCCTTAATTTCGATCTATTATTCAATTTTGTAGTAGCGGCAACCACTGAATTTATTCAACCTTTGCTTGGTTTGTTTATTTGCATTTTTGTTGGATGGGTAATGAACCGAAATACCCTGATTGAAGAAATCAAGCAAGGCAATCCGGATGTAGCTAATTCATTCTTTATGAAAATCTGGCCGTTGTTTATTCGTTATGTCTCCCCCATTTTGATTCTTATTATTCTGGCGCAAGCTTTTCTATAATCAACAAAAAAACCCCGGCTCTCACCGGGGTTTTTTTACACTCATCCAAACCAACTTATTTAAAAGTCACGATCAAGTTACTCGTTGCTTGAGGATTATAAGGGCTTAGATTTTCTAAGCGCGATGCAAACGTATCCCACTCTGCACCTGGTGAAACTCCACCAGCAATAAATCCTTCCTTCTCGCTAAAATACCCCGGACCAGCAGTGTTTTGTAAGTATGTCGCCAAAAGATCATCATCAAGATCAGGCCAAACTGTATTGATCTCATTGGTAAATACATTCTTGATGGAATAATCGTTTAACAAGACATTACGATCCGACACATCCAAGTTGCTGGGTGGCAATCCTACCTCAGCTACGCCCATTCCCTTTGGATCGGAACCGGAAGCAACAAACACCCAATTAAATCCTGTATTGCCGGCAAACAGTATGGCATTGGGATGATTCGAGTTGCCGTACACGTCCACAACATCTCCTTTTTTACCGGCAAACATATGCAGGGTACTCAATGAAAATGGATCATCTAATGGATTGGCCAGTGGAAGTCCTGAAATAAATACTTCCATCTCAGCGTCATAACCTTTGCTGCTTACTTCTGAATAATCTATTCTAATGATGGCATCCCCAGCATCTGGATTTTCAGTCCTATCAATATTGTAAGGCTTAATTATAGAAATCCCCATTATCGGCCTTTCCCTGTTCCAAAAAACTTGCATCGCTTTTCCACCATCTGCATTTCCTTCCGACTCAGCGTCAGTTATCGTAAGCTGGTACTCCCATAGTTTACCTTCGTATTCCACGTTAGATTCCACTATCAGGTTTTTCACCCTGTTGTCATCATCACTTGTAAAAGAAAGGCTTATTACTCTGTCAATTCTGTGCTTTCTCAATCCAATAATAATGTCCTCCACAATTTCAGCAGCACCATCTCCAATTGCGATAAATGTCCCAAGGTGCTCGTAGATGTCATTGCCCTGCAATACGTCATCTGCAGTTCTTCCTGACAATTTGCCCCCTTCAGCATAAGCTGAATTGCTAATGGAAGCGGGTATTTCAACCCTAAAACTTTCTGGCAGCAAATCCTCCTGCGAATTCAGTTCAAGATTCTCCTCACAAGAGGTAGTAAGTAGCATCATAGCCGCTGCTATAAACAGTGTGTATGAAATAAATTTTGTGCGTTTCATTTTTTCTATGTTTTGGTTCACAATTCTTTTACAAGGGCTTAAATCCCTTTCATTACTAAAACACACCAATTGGAAGCTACCCTTATCGCTAATCTGAAATTTTTTCAAAAAGAATGAATTTGGACCTCTTTAAGGCTTTTCAACAATAATTGTCGTGTCAGACAAGACTGTAGAAACGGCAAAAAACCCAATTCCTCCAGCGCTGAGATTAGTTGGAACATTTTCACGTTGCACATCAAATGCACCCCCACGCCATTCTGTTTCAGAAAGCACAGACCTCAAGAAAGTTTTATAACCCGAACTAACAGAATACTTCCTTCTAACAACAACGGAATTAGCAGGAAACAAAAAATCTTCCTTATCTGGCTTAAAAAGTGAATTAACATCAATTGTCTTCAAGTCGTAGTAGACCAACCTTCCCTCACACAACGCCCCCGTCTGACATTCCGGGGTACCGGCCCATGAAACATGATAATCTACATAATTGGGACCCTCCCCCGAATCATTGAGCTGCAAACGATACAAACCACCCTCCGCTTCATTGTACTCCAGTTCAGGCATTGGCTCTACAGGCACCGATCCAGCCACAGCAAAAAATTCTTTTCCTTCAAATTGAATAAAAAGCAAATACTGTTTCCCAAAGACTGCAGTCATTTCCTCCGTAAAATAGTTTCCTGATCCCACTGGAGATTCAACAGTGACATACACTTTCTCATTTCCTTCAATGACTACCACATTAGCACCTGAAGCAGGCTCATTATTTCCGTTCAATTCTTGATAGGGACGAGAGAGTTTTATTCTGTGATTCATTTTTTCATTGGTCAATACGGCTTCTACCACCAATAAATCAGTATCAGTTGTTTTTAAAGGCTTATCGATTTTTTCCTCATTACAAGAAAAAATAAAAATTAGGGTCAGATAAATGAAAAATCGATTCATTTCCATTTAAAATTATAAGCGATAGAAGGAGTAAACTGAAATAAATAAAACTGGGTACTAACCGTATTTTTATCCAATAAGTTGGAAGGCACTTTAAAGCCTCCGTCTTGTTGTTCTGTTTTATTATAATTAACAAAAAGTGCGTTCTTCTGATTATAAAAATTATAAATAGAAAAGATCAGGTTGTGTTTAAACCGACTTTCTACATTCTTGTTGAGGTTTAAAGTGGCCGAAAGATCAAGACGATGGTAATCAGGCAACCTATCATTGTTTTTTTGCCCATATACAGGGATTTCCAATCCATTAAAATTATAAAAACTCACAGGTGAGGAATAAGGCGCTCCAGTGTAATAATTCCAGTTCATACCAATATTCCACCGCAAATTGATATCATAACTCATCGTAATATTCACCTGGTGAGGTCTATCATAAAATGTGTTAAACTCTTTCCCATTGTTCACTCCAGGAAATTTACCTTTTGCTCTGGAATAAGAGTAACCTACCCATGAACGCAGTCGGCCCTCTTCTTTTTTCATCTGGAATTCAATTCCATAACCTTTGGCTGCTCCAAATCTTAATTCTCGTTCTAGCAATGGGTTAAGCAAGGTTTCCGCATGTGCCTCGTAGTCAATTTGATTTTTCATTTCCTTGTAAAATGACTCGACCTCAAAAGAGAGTCCGGTATTTGGGATATAATGATAATATCCCAACACTAACTGATTGGCAGCTTGAGGTTTGATATTCACACTACTGGGTAACCACACTTCAAATGAAGAAAAGGGACTAATAGAATTCGTTATCAAGTGAATGTTCTGAACATTGCGAGATGCACTGACTTTAAAAGAATTATTATCATTTATATTGTAGCTGACTGTAATTCTAGGTTCAATGTTCTGATAGTTTTTATACTTATCACCTTTTTTAAAAAACAGAGTATCCACTGGATTTCGATTGTTGTCGAATACAAATTCAAAAGCTTCACCTTCGTTGGTCCAAGTAGAAATGCGCAAACCGTAATTCAAGCTCCAATGATTTCCCAATTTGATTTCATGATTTCCATAGAGCACAAATTCATTTGAATTTCTCACAGAGACCACTGGAGGTATTGGGCTTCCTTTTCTACTTACATTACCCGGATTGAAATTATAGCCGCCAATGGATAGTCCAAAGTCAAATTCCTCGTTGGGGTTCTTGAAATAACTGAAATCACCCTTCAAATTAACATTTGACAAATGAGAGTTCCATTTGGTTTGTGTACTGCGATCAGTATGCAAAAAGTAATCATACACTCCCGCTGCTAATGTAGTATTTAAAAATAATCGCTTAGAGAAGACATGGTTCCATCTCACTGTTGTTGCCCGATTGGACCATTCAATGCCATTATTGGATGTTAGAAATTTATCACCTCCATTATAGAATGAAAAATACAATTTATCATCCTGGCTCAAATCAAAATTGACCTTACCTGTGAGGTCATGAAATTGAAAGTCTTTGATATCGTCATTAAACAATGCGAAAATCCATTTTACCCGAGACACTCTACTGGAGAGAAGGAAAGAACTTTTGCCTTTTTTAATCGGTCCTTCAAGGCTAAGCTTCGAACTTAACAAAGCCACATTCCCTGACAATTCAAATTGTTGATTGTTACCCTTTCTTGTCCTCACATCCATTATAGAAGACAAACGTCCTCCTAATGAAGCAGGCATACTGCCCTTGTATAAGGTTATATCATTCACTGCATCAGGAATAATTGTGGAAAACAAACCGAGCAAATGGCTTGGATTAAAAATGGGAGCATCGTCAATGATGATCATGTTTTGATCGCGATTACCTCCACGCACATAATAAAAAGTAGATCCATCAGAGTGCATTTTTATGCCTGGTACCATTTCGAGCGATTTTACAGCATCAGGTTCACCAAAGAAAGAGGGTTTTTCAGAAATAGTGGCTGGTCGCCAATTGGTCTTGCTCACTTGAATTTCACTCACTAGTTGAGGTTCAAAACTTGTAACAACAATTTCATCCAACAATGCTGGCGCCATTTGCATGGATACATTCTGTGTTTGAGAAATTTGCAAATCAATCCTCCTTACCAACCCATTAAAACCAACATATGAAAAAGAAATATCGTATGTCGCTGATGGCACTGTAAGCGAGAAAAATCCAAAAACATTGCTTGTGGTCCCCACCTTCAATTCCTCAATCCATATAGAAGCGCCAATAAGCGCCTCTCCATTACTATTATCTTTAATAAATCCACTGAGCGTAGACTTCTGCCTTTCGGGATTGTTTGCTTTAGGCTTTAAAACAATTTTGCCCTCAACGGTTTCGTACTCAAAAGATGCAATCGATGACAGCGCATCTAAAATTTCAATAAGTGTTTTTTCTGAAGCTTCATAAGTTATTTTTTGATCCCCAGGAATTTTTCTTGGGTTATAAGAAAAGGAAGCCCCACTCTGATTGGAAATAATGTCTAGTGCTTCCTCCAGTGAAATCGACTGAAAATCCAAGCTCAATCTTGCATTTTGAAAATTTTCCTGAGCAGTAGAAGAATAGGCCATTAGCAATAGCAGCAGCAGGCCACTAAAAAAACGGCCAAGTCGATGTACACTCTTGTCTGGTATTAGCATCCAGCTCCAGTGATTTCTATTCTATTCCCTTCTTTCTTGTATGTAAGGTTCAACGTGGACTGTAAAATCTTGAGTACAGCATCCAGTGATTGACTTTCAAAGGAAACCGTAACCTCACAGTCCTGCGATACATCAGCTGAAATGACAATTTCAACACCATATGTGGCTTGAAGCGTCTCCACAACAGATTTTAAATTTGCATTGCTGAACACCATATGCTTCGTTTTCCAGGAAAGAAAATTGATGTCGGTATTTTGATTGCTCATCAGCTCCTTTTCCTTTTTTCTAAAAGTTCCTTTTTCCCCAGCTCGCAATTCCACAGACTGATTGAGTTCTTTAGGCTTTAGTTTGACCACACCCGATTCGACAACTACTTCTACTTCGTTTTGACTATTCAAATTCCTAACATTAAACGATGTCCCCAACACCGTCACCTCGGCATTGTCTACGCTAATTATAAATGGTTGTTGTTGATCAGGCGTTACTTCAAAAAATGCCTCACCCAACAATTCCACAGCTCTATCTTTTTTTGCAAATGAACTTTTAACAATAAGGGTGGAGTGCCTATTGAGAGATACAATGGATCCATCTGGCAGATTAATTACCTCAGTATTCTCTGCTGTCTGATACATTTGTTCCGCTCCTTTACCAACAAAATAATTGAAAACAACTCCAGAAACAATTACCAGAAGTAGCACTGCAGCTATTCTCCACAAAGCACTTCCTTTAGATTGCGGTTTAAATTCGACTGTTTTTCCCTTTTCTTCCACTTCGTTCACAAAGTGGCTCCACTCCCTCTCCACATCGATAGCATCAACCGAAGAACGGCCATATATCTTCCCACTTACTTCGTACACACGCCTGAACTTAAGGTAAATTTGTTCGTTCGTTTTTGACAAAGCAATCCACTTCTGTAAAGACTCCTCCTCCTCTTTCGTTGTCTCGCCAGTGAGGTGCTTTGCAATTAATAATGCTTCTTCGCTATGGTTTTGATCGTTCAACTTTATATCTCCTATAGTTTACAACACTTATTGGCCCATCCACCCTTACTGATTAAAAATAAAAAATAGTATAGAAAGGAAATTGGCCAATTGCTTTTTCATGACAGACAAGGCCTTTGACATTTGTGCCTCTACTGTTTTTACTGAAATATTCATTTTCTCAGCTATTTCGGCATATTTCAATCCCTCAAACCGACTCATTTCAAAAACCATTCTGCACTTTTCAGGCAAGGTATTGATGGCCAATTCAATCTCGCGTTCCAGTTCCTTTACCTCCAGATCACTATCGCCACCGGATACACCCTCTTCTGGTATTCCCTCCAGCGTCACATGGCGCTTCTGATCTCGCAAGTAGTTAAGGCTTCGATTCCGCACTGCAGTGTACAGGTAGCTTTTGTAATTCGTGTCCTCTGGCAAGGTTTCAAACTTTTGCCAAACCGCGATAAAAGCTTCGTGTACTACATTTTTAGCTTCATCCAGATCTCCAATATACTTTATAGCAAAACCGCACAAAGGCTTAAACAAGTCCTTAAAAATGATTTCAAATCTTTTTTTACTATCGTTGGTCAAGACACGCAGTTTCAGTTAACAATATCGGGATATTAGTATAAATTGTTGTCAATAATTAAATCAGATTCTAAATCCAATTCATATGAATAGCCGGAGAAAATTTCTTAAATCAGCTATTACAGGTATCGCTGGAACCTCCCTTCTCCCTCATTTAAGTCATGCTGGTGCAGCACAAAAATTAGGAAGCGAAAAACTCTCATCCGATGACAACTCAGAGGAGTATTGGGAAATGGTAAAAAATCAATTCCTATTTACAAAAGGACTTTATTATTTCAACAATGGGTCTTTAGGTCCATCCCCCTCTATGGTACGATCGGCCACCAATGACTACCGCAAAATATTAGATGAATTTCCGTCCAGGTACATGTGGGGTGGATGGAATGACGAGAAGGAAACTGTAAGAAAGCAGGCTGCTGGCTTATTGAAAACTTCAGAAGAAGAAATTGCCATTATTCACAATACTACCGAGGGTATGAACCTCATCGCAAGAAGTTTCGATTTGAAACCCGGAGATGAAATTATTTTGGCGGATCATGAGCACACCAGTGGTACCATTCCATGGCAGGTATGGCAAGAAACAAAAGGAATAAAAATAGTAAAGCCCATTCTTCCCATCATTCCAAAGAGCGTAGATGAGATTGTTTCCATTTATAAAAAGGCAATCACACCCAAAACTAAAATCATTTCCATGTGTCACATTGTGAATACCAATGGAATGACGCTCCCTGTAAAGGAAGTTTCTGAACTTGCCCACAGTAAGGGGATACTGGTAGCTGTAGATGGAGCTCAAGCGGCTGGCATGCTGGATATTGATTTACACGACATGCAATGCGATTTTTATGCCGCGAGTTCGCATAAGTGGTTGTTCTCTCCAAAAGGAGTTGGAATATTTTATGCCAGGAAAGAAAGTCAGCATCACTTAAAACCTTTAATTGTGTGCAACGGGCACACTGACAAAACCATCAGAAGACTTGAAAATTACAACACAAGAAATTTGCCTGAGGTTTTAGGGTTGGGGGCAGCCTTGCAATTCAATCAACTTATAGGCAGTAAAAAAATCGAAGAGAGAACTTTCGAGTTAAAAAATTATTTCAGAGCAAAGTTCGAAGGAAATCAAAAGTATAAATTGAAGACACCGGTTTCCGATCAACTTTCTGGAGCCATCCAAACACTAGAAGTCGTAGGCAAAGATGTGAAAGAAGTTCAAGACCATCTTTTTGATAAGTATGGAATAGACACAAGACCCATGTCTACTTTTGGTTTGAATGGATTGAGAATATCACTAGCCATTTACAATACAAAACAAGATGTGGACTACCTGACAGATGCAATAGAAAGCATCATTTAGCGGTAAAGTACAAAATGAAGTATTGTATTTTCTTTCTTTTGTTGTCAACCCTAACTGGATTTGCTCAAATACAGGTCCATAAAGAGCCATTACACCATCCTGTATTCAAAAAATCAAACACCCGTATTCTTGATGTAATCGCTCATCCAAACGACACTTCACTCATTCATCAGCATAGCCACAATTATTGTTATGTTACCATCAATGGAGGAAAAATTTGGGTTGAGAATAAAGGAGAAGAAGGACGAAACCTTGAGTTGCCTCATGGATTTACTGGAGGTTACTTCGAAAATCCTGAGCAACCTCTCGTACACCGATTTGCCAACCGCTCCGAGGAGCTTATCCGTCTGATTGCAATCGAAAACCTTTCTGCCGGAAATACTGAAACTCCAACCTATCAGCCTACTGGCAATGAAGAAATACTTATTAATAATTCTCATTTTTTGACTACAAAAGTTCTTGTTGGCGCAAGAGAACAATCCGATTTTAAATCCTCCGCTAATACCGTAATTGTAAACCTTGGTGAAAAACCATTGGAAATTCAGAAAAAAAAGGAGTCTACTGAACTCAACAAATGGGTGTGGGTGGGTGCCCAATCCATGGTTTCGATTTATAATCCCACATATGAGCCGACCTGGATTGTACTGGTTCGTGTTAAAAAACCTTAAAAGCCGCACCTCAATTACCACGTGTATAAAAATATTATTCGACTCTATTATGATATAGTATATTCGGCCACCTATTACCCAATACCTATTTTTTTTGACCTATGATTTTCTTAAGAAGACTTGTTTTGACCGTTATGGCCCTGGCGTCTGCTTTCACAGCTTTTAGCCAAGTAAGCGGAACCAATCCAAACGTAAAAGAACGCCCTCAGGCGCAGTCCATTCAGCTGAGCAGCGACCCTGTTATTGATGGAGAAGTAATCAATGATGAGCTTTGGCAACAGTACCCCGCCTTTGATGGATTGAAACAAATACGGCCTTACTCCGGTCAGCCTGCCTCCGAAAAAACTGATATAAGAATTGGCTACACTGAAACTACACTTTACGTATCGGTAGTATGTTATGATGCGGCACCTGAAAAACTAGTGGTTTCTGATGCGAGAAGAGATGCTTCGCTAGATGGTACAGATAGTTTTCTTTTCATCATCGACACCTACCACGACCGCCAGAATGGCTTCGTTTTTGGGACAAACTCTTTGGGTGTAGAATATGACGGACAGGTAGATAATGAAGGCCAGGGAAATAATAATAACAACAGACAACAAGGAGGAACCATCGGTGGATTTAACCTCAACTGGGATGCGTCATGGGAAGTAAAATCGCAAGTAGGTGATTACGGATGGAGTGCAGAGTTTGCTATTCCATTGCGTACCATTCGCTTCGCATCTGGCAGTGACAAAGTATGGGGCTTGAATATTCAACGTAATATTCGCAAAACCAATGAAGTTGCTTATTGGGCACCATTACCAATTCAATTTGACCTTAAACGGCTTTCACTTGCCGGTGAGTTGACTGGATTAAACTTAAAAAGTCCAGGCAACTTAAAATTCATCCCTTATGCATTGCACAATGTCGCCAGAGATTTTTCCGCTGACCCCAGCAATGCCAAACACTCACCCGATGTAGGGGCTGACGTTAAGTACAGCATAACCCCTTCCCTTACACTTGACTTAACTTACAATACCGACTTTGCGCAAGTAGAAGTAGATCAACAGCAAATTAATCTCGATCGTTTTAATCTTTTCTTCCCGGAAAAACGTCCCTTCTTTTTAGAGAATGCCGGATTCTTTACCGTAGGTAGCCCAGGAGAAGTAGATCTTTTCTTTAGTCGAAAAATTGGAATAAGTGATGAGGGTGCTATTGTGCCCATACTTGGAGGCGCCAGAGTATCGGGTCGTGTAAATAAAACAAACATTGGAGTGCTGAGCATGTTCACAGATGATATTTCGCTCAATGACTCCGTTAATATTTCAAAAAATAATTTTAGCGTGGCGCGTGTCAATCAACAAATTGGACAGCGCTCTACTATAGGAGGTACTTTTGTAAGCCGTGAAGGCGTTGGAGAAGTAGGAGATGATTTTAATAGGGTTTTTGCTCTCGATAGTAAAATAGGTATTGGAAAGAAAGCGCAGGTCTCTGGTTTCTTCGCCAGATCCAACTCGCCAGACAGTGTTCAAGACGGAAATTCATTTAAACTTCAAAGTGGCTACCAATGGAATGGTTTGGAAATGAATTTGGCTTACACACAAGTAGACGAAGGGTTTGACCCTCAGGCGGGTTTTCTTTTTAGAAAAGCATTCAAGAAACCAGAATTTCTGATACTGAAAACTATTCGCATGAACGGGAAGTTGGGAAACATGTTGGAAGTACGTCCACATGTTTCAGGTCGTGGCTTTTGGAATTTCGATGGCTTCAAAGAAACAACATTCTTACACGTAGATAACCATTGGGTGTGGAAAAGCGGTTTTGAAATTCATACAGGTATCAACTTCACCGAAGAGGGATCCCTAAATGATTTTAGAATATCCGGTCTTGGAATTGAACATGCAGCAGGCAGCTACGCCAACAAAGAAGCTCAAATTGTCGCCATCACCAATCCAAGTAAAAAGTTTTATATCAGCACGCGTCACGTAATGGGTGGGTACTTCTCCGGATCACGTTCAGCACATAGTGGAACCATTGGATTCAGAATTGGTGATCGATTCAACTCTGATGTTACTTTCGCCCACAATGATATTCATCTTTTTGTTAAAGAAACCCTACCTGTAGAAACCCTGGTAAAAAGAAACTTCGCTACTGATGTATTTGGCGCAAGGATGTCCTACTCCTTTACCCCTCGCATGACCCTGCAGAGTTTCATCCAATACAATAGTGCTGCTGACATTGTATCTGCCAACATCCGATTCAATCTATTGGAGCAAGCCAATACCGGTTTGTTTGTAGTGTACAATGAAATATGGGATAGCGGCAGTGTATTGACTAGAAGCTTTACCATTAAATACACTCACATTATTAATGTATTAAAATAAAAATATGATACTCAGGTCAATCTCTCTAATCGTTATGATTCTAATTGCCGGTTGCTCTGTCAATAAAGAAGAGATGCATGAAAAATCTTATAAGCTTGGTGCCATTGGTGCTTTTGGCGAAGCGGTAAATGCCGGAGTGAAACAGTTGGCCCTAAGTGCTACATTATCTTCTGAAGAAATGAACGCCTTTCTTCCAGAAGCAGAAAAAGTTGCAGTAAAGAATAATGTCACGCTTTACAGAGAAGCTGACCTTATCGTGACGGATTTATTTCCGGAAGATATAGCGAAGGGAAAAGAAGTATTGCTAATTTATCAAGGCACTACAAAAGATCAGTACCTTCAGCTCAAAGCGGACAAAGCATCCCTTGTAGAGGCCGGGCAATACACAGGCCAAGAACGGGAAGAAATTGCCAGAAGGTTTGGGAGAATGCTGAGTTACTCACCAAATAAAATAAATCAGCTGCTTGCAGAAAACACACCTTTCAGAACAATGAAAGACTTTGGTATTGAGGCTACCAATTTATTCCTCTATTACAAAGATCTTGACAGGGCTACCAAATTCTATACAGAAACACTTGGATTAGAATTGCTGTCAGACTACACCATGGCAAAAATACTCCGCGTAACCAGCGACTCCTATTTAATTTTAGTAGACGCCACCAAAGGAATGCACACCTCTGATGAGCCTAAAACTGTTGCGCTTGCTTTGCTTACCAATCAACTTGGAGAATGGTATGCCTATCTGAAAAAAGAAGGTGTGAAAATTAAGTATGACTATAAACCGAAAGATGGAGGCGCTCATGACGGATTTGTAGCCATCGATCCCGAAGGCTATTTGCTTGAATTTGAAACCTTCAAACAACATCCGGAAAATGAACTGTTCCTTCCACAAATCAATAAAGTAAAAACAATTACTCCTCCTGCATCTCAAAAAAACACTGTTCCAGAGGGATTGGGCTTCAATGCCACCATTACTTGGTTGTATTATAAAGACATGCCCCCAATGGAAGAATTTTACGAACAAACTCTTGGCCTTTCGCTTATTGCGGATCAAGGTTGGGCTAAAATTTATCAATCTTCGAATAGTGGATACATTGGCCTAGTGGATGAAAGAAGAGGTATGCATAATCATACTGAGAAGAAGGCCGTTAACGTTTCCTTTATTCTCAAAGATCTTGATGGTTGGTTTAAGTACACCAGCGAAAACAAACCTTTTGAACTGCGTTCCAATGAGATTGGCATTGGACCCGAGAACAAATACCGAGCTTTTGTTGGTTTCGATCCAGAAGGGTACTACATGGAATTTGATACTTTCTATGAGCACCCCGATAATGAAAAATTGATGAAGTATTTATCTGAGTCAGGATTGTAAATCCTGACTCAGATAACTTCTTTAAAATTTCCCAAACTTCAGCGTAAGGTTATACGAACTTCCACTCAAGGCATTGTCGCTAAGACCTGCCGCATCGCTGCCATACACCGATCGATAAGAGTAACCTGGACTGAAGCGCATCCATTTAAATACATTCATTTCTAATTGCACCCCAGGCTCTGCCACGAAAAACCAGTTTTCATCCATGGGCAGGTTGTGATTTCTATAATTAGATTCCCTGTATGCATACCGATCATATTGAACAGTTAAGCCTGCACCAGTCATCAAGTGGAACACCAAATGAAAAGTCCTGTTTGATCCTAATACATACTCCGTGGCCAATCCAAACTGAACATACTCGTAACTAAGATCTTCACCTGGCCTTGCACTATATTCCGATGGAACTGGAATATTGTTGGTAGTGGCACTTCCACTTAAGCCCAACAAAAACCTTTGGTTGACATACCAGCCACCATACATCTCCACGATGTTGGCATACTCACCATTGATAGAGGTAAACTTATTGGTAATCGCACCATAGCCTCCTGATGAACGTATTGGATTTCTATTGAATAAAGTCTGAATTTCTCCACCTCCATTCTCATCCTGAGTTTGCCCAAAGCTTGTCACTGAAGCAAATCCTACTAATAAAATTAAAATGATTATTCTCATATCCTAAATTGATTGATTCAACCTTAGGACAACACAGTCAGACTTCACCCCTATAAAAAAATGATTTTATTTTTTAGCGTTTTCACCCCAATGTGGAGGCGCAATGGCTTCTTCGGCTTCCATCTCTCTAATGGCGTTAGCCAATTGAGCATCAAATTTTGGCCAGGTATTAGGGACTTCCATGGTTTGCCCTGGCTTTAAAACTTTTAGATTTTTGTGCTTTCCCACGATATTACCCCACGTTGTCTGCTTCCATGACTTCTCTTCAAATACCTTAAGTGGTACATCTTTTAGAGGACCAGACACTCCTTTACTAATGAGGGGCCACCATGTACTTTCGGTTTCACGGTCCCACCAAACAAAGCCATCCACGCCATTCCACACTTGTGGGTCATAGTAAGTAAAACCACTCAAGGCAAAAGTCAGCACCGTATCACCAACCTTTCTGCTGTACATCGCGCCCAGATCAGCAAGTATGCAATAGGCAGCCGCTACAGGCTCACCATTAACAACATCGTTCACCACTTCATGTTGAGTGAGTAGATCAATACCATAGGCTCGAGTTTCATTTCCAAGAGTAAATAAAAGAAAGCGTGCCGTATCATGGTAAATTTTACTCGCCTCTGCTTCTGAAATAAATTCTGGATCGGTCAATGCCTTAAATTGTTCCCTTCCAATTCCATAGTGATACTGACTATCAATCAACGGACTGTTGGTTACGTCAAAATGCCAGGTAGAGTCTTTACCTCCAAAGAGATATTTTCTTCCCTCCTTAAAGAATATTTTACCATTCTTAAGTGAAGAAGGTCTTTGCCCCTGTGGTAATGGTTGATTTGTTTTTTCTTTTGCCGTGAAACTTATCAGTAATGCAAAACTCAAAGCAAGTAAAAGCTTATTCATAATTATTTAATCTCTTCTGATCTCAAAGTTCTTATAGTCCTTCTTCGATTGCTCATTGACTTTTATCTCCTCTACCTTGGCACCTATTGGTCCATGGTTACTCCATTCAATCATCTTCTTAAGAATTTCTTCCTCTCCTTGGATCTCAGCATAGACTGATCCATCCTTCATGTTTTTCACAAAACCACCTACTCCTAATTCCTTTGCTTTGTCACACATAGAAGCCCTGTAAAACACACCTTGTACTCTTCCCGCTATTCTAACTTGATACGACTTAATCATTCTCTTGTTCATTAACAATCGAAACTCCGGAAGAAGTCCCTATTCGTTCAGCCCCGGCATCAAGCAGCTGCTTTGCCTGAGCCAAAGTCTTGATTCCCCCGGACGCCTTTATCCCAACCGTTGCAGGAAGGCTCTTTCTCATCAACTGCACGCGCTCAATGGTCGCACCCTGCTTAGCAAATCCAGTTGATGTTTTTACAAAGTCAGCGCCTGCGTCATTGCATATTTTACAGGCCTCCACAAGCTCTTCATCAGAGAGATAAGAAGTTTCTATAATTACTTTTAGAATTTTTTGTTGGTCATGAATAGATTTACTAGCCTTGGCCAATTCAATTTTTGTCCAGGGCAAACCCGATTTAAAAGAGCTAATATTCCAGACCCAATCTATTTCATCAGCGCCATTATCCAATGCCCGCAAGGCCTCATCCAGTTTTGTTTCCGTCATCTGATATCCAAAGGGAAAGCCAACAACTGAGATAAGAGAAATGTTT
Organism: Cyclobacteriaceae bacterium; assembly: GCA_040216665.1. Classification (GTDB taxonomy): domain Bacteria; phylum Bacteroidota; class Bacteroidia; order Cytophagales; family Cyclobacteriaceae; genus ELB16-189. The sequence continues at coordinate 267,389 of JAVJOQ010000024.1, forward strand.
TTATTGCCCAATTCGCGCTTTGCTCTTTTTACCCAAAATGGAGGAACGCAAATTCCAAACATATTGAAAGTGATGGCCTCTTCTGCCAATCGATCAATATCTTTTATTGTAATTGTTGGGGTAAGATTAGTGTGTTCAATAACAGAAGCAATATTCATACTGCTCAACTGTATTAGTGTTTAATACCACACACTTTACAAAATTTTCGTTTCCCCTGCGGGCGAATTTTGGGTGGGCGCTTATGTCCAAAATAAGGAGGTTGAGATTTGTCCGCCTTTCTTTCCCCGCTAAAATTCTTTTCATCCTTTTCTCTCTGCTTCCAATTCTTTTCCATCCTATCCCTATACTCACTGCGAGCTTCATAGGTCACTTCAAATTTCTTCTTCCGTTTTGCTGCCTTAGGCACATAATGTTCTTCGGCATAATTCGGATCAATAGAATTGGGTTGTGGATCTTCAGGTTTCTTTTTCTGAGCCATTGCTGCCCCAGATAAAAAGAGAAAAATACAAATGAAAACGATATGCCGACTCATTCCACAAAGATAAGCATCTATCAGTACTTATTTTGCCATAGCATTATCTAATGCCTGATCAGACACTCCCTGCAAAAACGCATTTTATGCGCTGCTCTTTTCTTAGGCTTTCTTTTATGGCCAAAATAGGCTGGATCTGAATACTGAGGCTTAGACAGCTTTCGCAATATTCTTTGCTTATCCTTTGCTGCCCGCTCTACTCTTTTATAAAATTCATACCGAGCGGTATGCTTGACATTCTTCTTTTTCGATTTTACAGCCTTTGCACGCTTGGGGGAGTAAAATTTACTGTGGTGCTCAGGCTTTTTGGGTGTAGGATCCAAACTGGTTTGAGCCATTGACCATGAGCTAACAAATGCCAACAAGACGACAATAAAGGGCTTTAGTCTTTTCATACTAAGCCTTCTAACGCAGTAGATGTAAAATTATTTCCCTCTAGCTGGACTTTGGCTGGAGCATTGATTGTGTTCTTCTGTACATCCACGGAGCTACAGGCTCCTCCTCAGTCCAAATTCCAATTTTTGCAGACATCGCCTTTACTCTCAACTCCTCTAAATCTTGCACTGCATTCCGTTCAGCAGTCCACGCAAGTCCGTTTTCTAAAAGAATACTTCTGGGATCTACCTTATTATTAATAAGAAAAAAACCAAGCCTGATGCCGTAACGATTCTTTCCCTGTATAGTGACTGCCACTTTCTTCTTGAGAATCAATTTTTCTAATTGAGCTTTGGCCTCTTCAGAAAAGGATTGGCCCATTTCGGGGCAATCAATTCCGTAAAGAATAATTTCATACAATTCGTTCTCTTCAGTTTCTAACTCAAATGTATTACCATCAATTACTGAAACAACCTTACCTACTATTTCATCTGCTCCTAATGTGATTGTTGGAAACAATAAAATAGACACAACATATCCTATTATTTTCATCTCAGTCCTTTGTTATCTATAACTCAAAACTGCCTATTGTAATCTACCTCTTAACGGGTATATCAGCCACTTGCTGACTGAAGTAAGATTCTGATACAAATTGTAAACTAATGGAAGGAAGGAATTATTTCTTGTTGCAATATTGGTCAATAGAGAATCTGGCTTTTTGATCACCAAATTCCACTGCTTTTCTCCAGTCAAAGCAGGCCTTGTCCTTGTTTTTCATTTGGTAATGAAAATTGGCTCTCACTTTATAATAAGTAGCGTTGTTGCTCTCCAAGTCTATTGCTTTATCCATGTCAGCGATGGATGCAGCGGCTTCGCCCTTTCTTGCTTTGCTATTGGCTCTCCCAAAATACGCAGCACCATCCTTTGGGTTGAGGCTAATGGCTTTGTTGTAATCAAGTACAGCTGCCCCGAAGTCTTTCAACTCTTCTTTGATGACAGCACTGTTATAGAATAAGATGGAACTCTTGGGGTACTTCAATTGTGCCTTTTCTAATTCGGCAATTGCTTTTTCAAATTGGTCCAGCCCAACGTAAGCGCGAGCACGCCCCAAATAAAGCTCTTCTGAACTCTCACTTTCTTTTACCTGGTTGAAGGCTTGAAGTGCAGCATCAAATTTGCCCAATGCCACAAGAGACTTTCCTTGTTGCATATAAAAAGAATGCTCTGTTCCTCCAACTGTGTACTTTTCCGTTCCTTGTGCAAGCGCAGCATTCACTTCATCCAGCGCTCCCTGGTAATTTTTCAATGCATATTTTGCTTCACTGAGCACTCCCCAATCTGACACTTCAAAACTTCCTAGGGCATTAGTAATTGCAAGATCTGTAACAACACGAGCCCAGTCATTGAGCAATAAATTTGCGGCCACCCGTCCTCTATAAGCCATTGTGTTTTCTGGATTAAGCTTAATTGCGAAATCAAAGTCCATCACCGACTCCTTTATCAACCCTGATTCTATTTTGCAATCACCCCTGTTGATATAAATCTCTGCGTTCGTGTAATTGAGTTCAATGGCTTTGCTATAGGCCGTTATGGCCTTGCTATAATTTTTATTTTGCTGAAGGCCCTTACCTAAATAAAAATATACTTTGTTGTTTTTGCTTGCCAGCGAATCTGCTTTCTGCAAATAAGGTGACCCAGCCTGAAATTCGTTTTTCTCGGCATATGCCAATCCTAATGCTTCATAAATTTCAAGTGATTGTTTCTCTACTTTTAAAACTCTGGATAGATCCTGTATGGCAAGCTTAGCCTCTCCATTAGAGTATGCGGCAAGACCTCTTGTCTTATAAAGCTGAGTTTCCTTCTCACCATTTTTTTCAGCTGCATTCAGTTGAGATACTGCCTCCTTATATTGACGATCATTGAAATAGAGATACCCTAAGTATAAATGTCCTCTTCCTTCTGAAAATCCCGAAGATGTTGCCTTGATTAAAAAATATTTTGACGCCTCCCACTCTTGAAACTTATACTTACAGATACCCAATAGCCCCTCCACTTCGGCATCTTCATTCACTCTCACCTTATCCAAATCCTCAGCTGCCCCTTTAAAATCATCCAACCTGAATTTTGCGATACCTCTGTGCTTGTAGATTTCTTCGTCTTGAAAGCCCGAATAAATTAGCTTATCAAACTTCTCCAATGCCTCGGCATAGGCACCTTCGTTTAAATTTCTTATTGCAGACTCATAGTCAAGTTGACTTGAATTGGTTGTTTGCGCAAAAGTGAAAGATGTAAAAAGAAGGACAGTCAGGAAGGAATTAAAAATCACTCTCACCATAGTAGAACAAAACTAGGGAAGATAAAACCGATGCCAAAATAAGGAGTTGGCTAATGAACCGGTTTATTGGGCAAAAACTGTAAACAAATAATAGATAAGATAGGCAATAGCAACCGCTGCCATTAAATAGCCAAAGGCCTTCGCTCTCTTGAAGTAGCCTTTCGTTGATACGCCCTTATTTCGGTCTTTTGATGCCATTAAGCTACCTCCGCAAAAAGACGAACCACGATATAAATCACCATACTAAACCCAAGCATAAACCCAAGTAATCTGGCTCTTTGCATGTAAAATTTCATAGGAAACATTTTCATAACTGTATGATTAGTATACATTTAAGCCCCTATATACGAAGAATAAGTTGAAAAAAAATCCAAATTTGGACAAATCGACCAAATTCAGGGTTCGATAACATGAAAACCTTCGAAATTCAGGATTAATTCACTTTATCGAAGGATTTTCCAAAAAAGACAGCGGATTGTCTAAGTATATGCAGGATAAGACAAAAAGGTAAATGGCCTAGCCCTTTGAAAGGCCCCCCATAACTTGCATGGTTTCTAGTGAAGGCGAAAGATTGCCTCCTCTGGGTTCTATGGTAACTGCAAATGCAGAAGCCCCTGAAATGGATTTCATGCGTGTCAAACCTTCCGTGTTGGAATCAAAAACTCCAGCATCTACCGGTTTACCATCTACAATGGCCCAAAGTTGAAACTGATTGGCCTCTGATAATTCCTTTAGATTTTGAATACTTAAATAGACCTCCTGGGTGTTTGAATTCCAATACACAGATGCCAAAGATGCTGGGGAATTTTTAGTTCCACTCATAACCACCTTTGTAAAGGCTGCATTTTCAATAATTGAAAAGTCATTCTGAATCTTATCCAGTTTTTCATTCACTACATTATAGTCCTGAGCAATTTGCTGATTCTGCGCAATTAAATCACTGAGCGCAACCGAGGTCATTTCCCACCTATTGTAATAATGGTAAGCCATATACGATGCGAACAATGCAATAGCAATTGAAGCTGCAGTGGCATATCGCCAGATTGAATTGGAGGTGAAGGTTATAACCTTGGTATCAGCGGCATCGATCTGAGAAATGATGGCAACTTTTACAGAAGCCTTTGGTTGAATAGCAGCACACATGGCCAATTGTTCCATGGTTCTTTCTATCAGCTCCAACTCAACTTTAAGCTCCGGATATTGCTTAAGTTTTTTTTCAACTTCCTCCTTTTCAATAGCAGAAACATCTCCTATTGCATAGGCTTCCAATATCCCAGACGATATGTATTGCTCTGTATTCAAGTTATGTTGAGTTGAACCCTTAATTCAATCATAGCCATTCGCAGTCGTGTCTTTACTGTACCTAGTGGAATATCAAATTCCTCTGCAAGTTCGCTTTGGGTGTACCCCTTCAAATAAAGATGAGTGACAACAAACTTCTGTTCGTCAGATAACTTATTCAAAACCTCGGTTAGCCCAATAGCATCCACATACTGTTTACTACTACCCTTCTCTTCGATGGTAGATACGAGGGGATCAATAGTTATGGTTTTCTTGCTCTTTGATATTTCCCTTGATCGGCTTTTATCGATGGCTTGGTTTCGTGCAAGATTGAGCATCCATGTAAATAGACGTCCTTTATTAGGGTCATATTGCTCAATCTTATTCCATATTTTAAGAAAGACATCCTGTAGAACCTCCTCTGCTATGTCTTTATTTGCAATTATTCTCGAAATGATCCCAAACAGTGCTGCTGAATAATGATCATACAGATAGTCAAGAGAGGCTGAATCTTTTGATTTCAGCCTCTTGACCAGCTCTTTTTCATCAATTGGGATAGAGGTGCCGATATATGAAGTTTAGATATTCTACTATAAGTGAATCACTTCATCATAAGCTGCCGCAGAGGCTTCCATGATGGCTTCACTCATTGTAGGATGAGGGTGAATCGCTTTAATTATTTCATGGCCTGTTGTCTCCAACTTACGTGCCACTACAACTTCGGCAATCATTTCAGTCACGTTGGCTCCAATAAAGTGGGCGCCTAGCCATTCACCATATTTAGCATCAAAGATTACTTTCACAAATCCGTCTGTTGCTCCAGCAGCCTTAGCTTTTCCAGACGCACTGAACGGAAACTTACCCACCTTGATTTGATAGCCAGCTTTCTTAGCGGCCTCCTCTGTATATCCAACAGAGGCAATTTCTGGCGAGCAGTAAGTACATCCGGGAATATTATTGTAATCAATAGGCTCAGGATTTTTCCCGGCAATTTTCTCCACGCAGGTAATTCCCTCTGCTGAAGCTACGTGAGCAAGCGCAGGGCCTTTCACGATATCACCTATAGCATATACACCAGATACGTTGGTTTTGTAGAAGTCATCAACAACCACGCGACCTTTTTCAGTTTTTACACCTACTTCTTCTAAGCCTATACCTTCCAGGTTAGTAGCTACACCTACTGCCGACAATACAATGTCGCATTCAATTTTAATTTCGCCACCTGGCGTTTTCACTGTAGCTACGCAGCCTTTACCTTTTGTATCTACTTTAGTCACTTCCGAGTTGGTATGAATTTTCATCCCCGACTTCTTGAATGATTTCTCGAGTGCCTTGGATACTTCTTCGTCCTCTACTGGAACAATTCTCGGCAAAAATTCAACCACTGTTACTTCTGTGCCAATGGCATTGTAGAAATAAGCAAACTCTACTCCGATAGCACCAGACCCTACAATCAAAAGACGTTTTGGCTTTTCTTGCAACACCATGGCCTCGCGGTAACCTATTATTTTCTTGCCGTCAATCTTTAGACTAGGTAATTCACGGGAGCGACCACCTGTAGCTATAATTGTATGTTTAGCTTCAAAATCAGTTTTCTTGCCTTTATCATCTGTAACCTCAATTTTCCCGCCTTTTTTCAATTTGGCAAAACCAGGGATGTGATCAATTTTGTTCTTTTTGAACAGGAATTGAATCCCTTTGCTATTGCTATCCGCCACATTTCTGCTGCGCTTCACCATAGCTTTCAAATCTGCCTTGGCATCTTTTACAGTAATACCATAGTCTTCTGCATGCTGCATATATTCAAACACATTAGCACTTTTCAAAAGCGCTTTGGTAGGAATACATCCCCAGTTAAGACACACGCCACCTAGTTCAGCTTTCTCCACCACACCTACTTTCATTCCCAATTGTGAAGCTCGGATGGCTGCAACATATCCGCCAGGACCACTGCCAATGACGATCAGATCATATTTAGACATAAGAGAGATTTTAGAATTCGGGTCAAAGATAAACTGTGATGGGGCAATAGAAAAACTAAATACATAATAGGTATGTCATTCTTTCAATTGACAGTATTTGAATCATTTTTTGCCAGAAATCTCTATTTTTGATCATATCCGGTAAAGAATACACTGAACCAAGACTCAATATGAAACTACTAGAAGGAAAAAATGCGCTCATTACAGGAGCTTCAAAAGGCATAGGAAGGGCGATTGCTATTAAATATGCAGAGCATGGAGCCAATGTGGCTTTCACGTACCTCTCAAGTGTAGAGCAAGGTCAGGCATTGGAAAGTGAGCTGCAAGCCAAAGGAGTAAAAGCAAAGGGCTATCGGTCAGATGCTTCGGATTTTGGTCAGGCTGATAAATTAATTAATGATGCAGTTGCCGATTTTGGAACTGTTGACATTCTTGTGAATAATGCAGGGATCACCATGGATAATCTGCTGTTGCGCATGACGGAAGAAATGTGGGACAAAATCATGCAGGTAAACCTCAAATCTTGCTTCAATACGGTGAAGGCAGTCGCAAAACCAATGATGAAACAGAGAGGTGGGTCTATCATTAACATGACTTCCGTGGTGGGCCTGAAAGGCAATGCTGGTCAGGCAAATTATGCTGCATCAAAGGCAGGAATCATCGGTTTTACGAAATCCATCGCCCTCGAACTCGGTTCGCGTGGTATCCGGTCCAACGCAATAGCGCCAGGTTTTATAGAAACTGAAATGACAGGAAAACTGGATGAAAAAACGGTTCAAGGCTGGCGCGATGCGATCCCCCTCAAAAGAGGTGGCCATCCGGACGATGTAGCCAATGCCTGCGTATTTCTTGGTTCTGACATGTCAGCCTATATTTCTGGTCAGGTGCTGCAGGTGGATGGTGGCATGCTCACCTAGAGTATGGATACACTAAGAGGAATTATTAAATCTTTGAATAATACTTATGATGGAGTGGCCTGGCACGGTCCCTCCATCAAAAAAGTACTTTCTCAAATTCCTCCCGAAAAATGTGATTCAAGAATCGGGAATGGGAACTCAATTATTGAGCTTGTTCTTCACATGGCAGCATGGCGGGGTTTTGTTATCCATAAACTTCAAGGCGATCTAGATTTTGATATTACCGATGAAACTAATTTTCCTAAAGGACAAAAATGGCATCAAGCGCTTAAAGTATTAGAGGAAAGTCAGCACCAGTTGTTAAAAGCCATTGACCTTTTCGACAAGCAAAAATTACAAGATCTGGTACCCCATCGAAAATATTCCTTTCATAAATTATTGCATGGGGTCACCCATCATGACCTCTATCATCTCGGTCAGATTACAATGATTACCAAGCAGTTCTAAACACTTCCTAACAGCCAGTAGGATTGTGTTTTTTTCCTATCACATGCAGCGGGGGTTAAAAATTTTTATCAAAATTTTGGAAACTCTACTAAACTAGTATACGTTTGTGTCATCAAGTCGAGCAAGCAGTGTCTGCTTAATCGATTTATAAAGAAGCGCTGAGAGACAGGCTCTATGAAGCGCTAGCAACCTATTCAGTTGAAATAAGGTGCTAATTCCTGATCCCGACAAGTGTTGGGAGAATATAAACGATTAGTAAAATGAACAACTCAAATTCGTTAGTACACCAACAGGAAAACCTACTCGGTTCTTACGCTCGGTCAACCCATTCTATTATTAGCACACCCACACTTATGCGTTGCACTACGATGTGCATGTGTACGTGCCGTTGTTGCTGCTAATTTCTCACAAGAATACGCTGCAGTAACAATTCGACTCTGACAAGTCCTGTCACTGTTGTATTCCATTATTCCGTTTTCTTTTTTTTAACCATAAACAATTATTTTATCATGTCAAATTTTCGATTCGAAACGCTTCAACTTCATGCTGGGCAAGAGGTTGATCCAACCACCCGATCTACCGCGGTGCCGCTTTATCAAACCAGTTCTTACACATTCAAAAACTCAGAGCATGGCGCCAATCTTTTTGGATTAAAAGAATTTGGAAACATCTACACGAGGATAATGAATCCCACAACAGATGTATTTGAGAAGAGAATTGCTGCGCTTGAAGGTGGCGTTGCAGCTGTTGCTGTTGGCTCAGGTCAGGCCGCACAATTCATCGCATTGAATAACATTCTTCAAGCAGGCGACAACTTTGTTTCTACTTCATTCTTGTATGGAGGAACTTACAACCAATTCAAAGTAGCCTTTAAGCGCCTTGGCATTGATGTGCGATTTGCAGAGGGTGACAAGTCAGAAGCCTTTGAAAAATTGATTGATGGAAAGACAAAAGCCATTTACCTGGAAACAATTGGTAATCCTGGTTTTAACATTCCTGATTTTGAAGCGATTGCCGCTCTTGCAAAGAGATATGATCTCCCGTTAATCGTTGATAATACTTTTGGTGCAGCCGGATACTTGTTCAAGCCTTTGGATTATGGAGCCAATGTTGTTGTTGCATCTGCAACCAAATGGATCGGTGGACACGGAACTTCAATAGGTGGTATAATCATAGATGGTGGAAATTACAATTGGGGCAATGGAAAATTCCCACAGTTTTCAGAGCCATCGGAAGGATATCATGGATTAAAGTTTTGGGAAACTTTTGGTGATAACAATCCGTTGGGATTACCCAATGTAGCATTTGCAATCAGAGCACGGGTAGAAGGCCTTCGCGATTATGGCCCTGCTCTCAGTCCCTTCAATTCATTTCTTTTCATCCAAGGACTTGAAACGCTATCTCTTCGTGTACAACGATCTGTTGACAATGCACTTGCACTTGCCCAATGGCTGGAACAAAACTCAAATGTAGAAAGTGTAAACTATCCAGGACTTCAAAGCAGTACCTACAACAAGCTTGCGAAAAAATATTTGCGCAATGGCTACGGAGCAGTCTTGTCATTTACGCTAAAGGGATCAAAAGAGGTTGCTGCCAAATTTGTTGATAGTCTTCAATTGGTAAGTCACGTGGCCAATGTTGGTGACGCTAAAACACTCATCATTCAACCATCTGCCACTACTCATCAACAATTATCCGATGAAGAGCAATTGGCATCTGGAGTATTACCCAATCTGCTCAGAGTGTCTGTTGGCATTGAACACCTTGATGACATCAAATCTGATTTTCAGCAGGCGTTTGAAAAAGTACTTACTGAAGAATTAGTAAACCAATAAACAGCAAGCATTAGTCAATTAATTGTGGAAGCAAAAGAGTATCTATATCACCACAGTGAAGAATTCAAATTGGAGTCTGGTAGTGCACTGCCTGGCTTCCAATTGAAATACACCACGCTTGGAAAATTAAATGCTGAGCGATCCAATGTGGTATGGGTATGTCATGCGCTTACGGGAGATTCATCTGTCAATGATTGGTGGGGAGATTTATTTGTTGAAGATGGCCCTTTTGATCCGCGCGAAAACTTTATCATTTGCGCCAATGTATTGGGCGGGTGCTACGGATCAACAGGTCCGTTGTCCATAAACCCAGATTCAAAAGAATCTTTCTACCATGATTTTCCAATAATCACCAATCATGATGTTGTTAGGGCTTTTGATGCCCTTAGGGTTCACTTAGGCATTGATCAAATACATACCTTAATCGGAGCATCACTTGGAGGTCAACAAGTTTTGACCTGGGCAATTCAACAACCTGAAATATTTGAACACATCATTCCAATTGCCTGCAATGCAAAACATTCTCCATGGGGAATTGCTATTAATGAAGCGCAACGTATGGCCATTGTTGCAGATCAAACCTGGAAGTTAAAAAAATCAACTGCCGGACTTGAGGGGTTAAAGGCAGCCCGCGCAATGAGTATGCCCACCTTCAGAAGTTTTGAAGCTTTTGAAAGTCAAAATGATGAGGGAAATCAAAAATTGGAGGGTTTTAATGCAGCCTCCTATCAAAGGTACCAGGGTGAAAAACTCACCAATAGATTTAATGCATTTAGTTATTGGACACTTACTGAAGTGATGGACAGTCATAATGTGGGTAGAGGTTTTGCCAACATCAAGGAAGCGCTTAACACGATACATGCGAAAGTTTTGGTGATAGGCATCGACAGCGATTTGTTATTTCCTATTGCCGAACAGGACTTCATTTTTAAAAATATCCGAAATGCACAATTCGAAGTCATTCAATCGAAATATGGTCATGATGCCTTTTTGATTGAAATCAATAAACTAAAATCAATTATTCAATTATTTATCAAATCAAAATTCGTTTACAATGAGTAAGAAGCTAAAACTAGGGGTGTTTGGCTTGGGTAGCGTAGGGCAAGGGTTCTACGAGTTGTTGGATCAATCCAAAAACCCAAACCTTGAGATCAAAAAAATAGTAATCAAAAACCCAACAAAGACACGTACAATCGAGTCTACTATTTTTAGTACTACCCCTACGGACATTTTAAACGATCCCGAAATCGATATTGTTGTTGAGCTAATTGATGATGCAACGGTAGCGCTGGAAATTTTAAAAAAATCACTACTGAGGCGTAAGCCAGTAGTAACAGCCAATAAGAAAATGCTGGCCGAAAATCTGGAAGAGATCTTCTGGCTTCAGAAAAAATATGAAACTCCAGTTCTTTATGAAGGGGCAGTGTGCGGAAGCATTCCCATTATCAGAAATTTAGAAATGCACTATGCGTTTGATGCACTGAAAAGCTTTGAAGGAATATTCAACGGATCTACCAATTACATTCTCACCAAAATGATTGATGAGAAAATGTCTTATGCAGTGGCATTAGATCAGGCTCAGCAGTTGGGTTTCGCAGAGTCAGATCCCACCCTGGATGTAAAGGGTTATGATGCCAAGTACAAGCTTGCCATTACCATCGCCCACTCCTTCGGATGCTTTGTTAAACCGGATCATATTCTCAATCTGGGCATTGATAAAATATCTGCTCATGATATTCGATACGCAAAGCAACAGGGCTGTGCCATTAAACTTATTGCCAAGGCTGAAAAGATAGGAAACAAGGTTTTCGGCATTGTAGCTCCTACTTTGGTGCCGCTTGAAAATCCAATCGCCAACGTTAAAAATGAATTTAATGCCATCAATCTCGTTGGGGCTTCTACCGGTTTGCAAACGCTTACCGGCAAAGGAGCTGGAAGCTTGCCTACAGGGCTTGTCGTATTGTCGGATGTGGCATCTTTAGTATCTGGATTCAAGTATTCCTATCCTAAAATCACGGATGATAACCCGGTTGCGTTCGAAAAGGATGCTCTGATCAACGTTCATGTCAGTTTTGAGGGAACTGGTACCATCCGGATAACTGATTTTGAGGAGTTCACTGGCGGCTATCAGGGGGAAGAAGGCCATTTTATGACAGGTTGGGTTCGTATTGAAACATTGAAAGAATGGGTAGATCGTGAAGACCTTTCAATAATAGTTAATGGCGACACTCAATTCAGGGTTTATCACCCCAAAAAAGAACGAGAATTGAGCTTGGCATGATGAACCAGAAGCAATCGCGGTTGTTTATATAAGTGACGTAAATTTTATACCGGCAGCGCCCATTTTTTGGGTTCTGTCGATATATTTGTGTTTCTGATTAAAGCTCGTTTTCATGTTAATAGTTACTTCCATTACAGCCTTTACCATTATTATTTTACTACTGGTATTCGTGCTGTTAGTTGCTCAAAAACAACTTGTTCAATCTGGGCCTGTCAATATTGTGATCAATGGCGAAAAGACCATTACCGTAAGTGCTGGTAGCACCTTGCTCACTACGTTGGCCAATGAAAAGATTTTCTTACCCTCTGCATGTGGTGGTGGTGGAACCTGCGCCATGTGCAAATGTGTGGTAGAATCTGGAGGTGGTGATGTTTTACCCACTGAGGTAGGGCATCTGAGCCGTCAGGAGAAAAAGGATCATGTAAGGCTGGGATGTCAGGTGAAAGTAAAACAGGACCTGGATATCAGAATCCCGGAGGAAATTTTTGGTATTAAGAAGTGGGAGTGTGAAGTAGTGTCCAACTACAACGTATCCACGTTCATAAAGGAGTTTGTAGTGAAACTACCTCCTGGTGAAACATTGAAATTTGAGGCTGGTGGATACATACAAATTGACGTGCCAGTAGTAGATGTTGATTTCAAAACCATTGACATCACCCCTCACCCTGAATTGGGCCATAAGCAAGACGTTTTCCAGGGCGATTGGGACAAGTTCAAGCTGTGGGATCTGAAAATGAAAAATGAGGAGCCCATTTTCCGCGCTTATTCTATGGCCAATCACCCAGCCGAAGGAAATATCGTTATGCTTAACATTCGTGTAGCTACACCTCCATTTGATAGGGCTAAGAATGGATGGATGGACGTAAATCCAGGAATTTGTTCTTCTTATATCTTCAGCAGAAAGCCTGGAGACAAGGTGACCATTTCAGGGCCTTATGGAGAATTCCACATTAATAAAACTGATCGTGAAATGATTTATGTAGGTGGTGGTGCCGGTATGGCTCCGCTGCGTGCACAGATATTCCACTTGTTTCATACTGAAAAAACAAAACGAAAAGTTTCCTACTGGTATGGCGGCCGTTCTAAAAAAGAACTATTCTACACTGACCATTTCCGAAACATAGAGAAAGACTTCCCCAACTTTACGTTCAACATTGGTTTATCCGAACCGCTTCCTGAAGACAACTGGAAAGTGAAAGAATCTCTTGAGGGAAAAGGTGACGGATATGTTGGTTTCATTCATAATTGCCTTTATAACAATTACCTAAAAGATCATCCAGCTCCTGAGGATGTTGAATTCTACCTCTGTGGTCCTCCTTTGATGAATGCGGCCGTTCTAAAAATGCTCGATGATATGGGTGTTCCAAAAGAGAATGTTCGCTTTGACGACTTTGGAGGGTAATTAGTCAAACCTCAAGAAAAAGCAGTTACCATGTGTAGCTGCTTTTTTAGTTTTAAGGCAATTCAAAAAACCAAAATGGGGTTGTTCCTTCTTCATTAATCAAATAGCTTTGTTTAAACCGCAATTCAATGGATTTAACCATTCTATTTTCACCACTTGATGAATCCATTTATGAGAACATTCATGATTCAGGATCACTTCATAAAAGCATAAGACTGTTTGGCGATAAAATGCCAGATTATAAAAATGCGCATATCGCCATTTTTGGTGTTAACGAAGAACGGGGGACATCAACCAATCAGGGATGTAAAGAAGGGCCAGATGAAATTCGAAAAAAACTTTATCGCCTTAAACGAGGCGTAGGCAAAAACAATATTGTTGACCTTGGAAACCTGAACCCAGGTATTGATCTCGATGAGACCTATGTGAGGGTCAGCGAAGTGTGTAGAATTCTGTTGGAGAATAATGTGCTCCCCATCGTACTAGGAGGATCGCACGACCTAGATTACGGTCAATACAAAGGGTATGAAGAGATGGAGAAGTTGGTGAACCTCCTCAACATCGATGCCTTCCTGGATTTGGATGACGCCAAAGAAAGCGCAGCCTCCACCAAGCATGTGAACAAGATACTTTTACATGAGCCCAACTATCTTTTTGGATATACACATTTGGCCCACCAAACGTATTTGATAGACCCAATGGCAGTAGCCATTTTGGAAAAATTATATTTTGAAGCTTACCGAGTAGGTCACTTGCGTAGCAACATGGCCGACATGGAACCCGCCATACGCAACGCAGACATGGCCACTTTCGATATTACAGCCATCAAATCAGCAGACGCACCCGGCAATGCCAATGCCCAGCCATTCGGACTTACTGGAGAAGAGGCCTGCCAAATCTGCTGGTACGCAGGAACGAATGAAAAATTGAGTTCCATTGGATTTTACGAATACAACCCAGATAAAGATGACGAGCCTAAAAAAACGGCTTCTGTTATCGCTACTATGATATGGTATTTTATCGAAGGATTTTATCATCGCAAAAGTGAGCAAGATTTCAAAAGCAATGATTTTCTTAAGTACACCGTATCCATGCCCGTGGAACCCGAAATACTTTCATTTTACAAAAGTAAATTCACAGAGAAATGGTGGATGGAGGTAAATCATCATCGCCCTAACGACCGATACGCCAGAGCTAGCATTGTGCCTTGTAGTTACAACGACTATCAAACGGCTACCAATGGAGAATTGCCAGAGCGATACATTGCAACCTTATCCAAATTGATTTAATGTTTGTCATACAGTAGACAAACTTTCTCTAACTGAATTTAGTTAAATACTTACTATGAAAAATTTCTCTTTACTCATCCTTCTTGGCTTCTATTTTCTCAGTTGCGACTCTAAATTGAGTGACCCCCAAAAAATTGTAGATAAAGCGATCGAAGTGGGTGGAGGCGAAAAATACAACAACCTTAATGCAGAATTCGATTTTAGAAATATCCATTATGTGGCCAAGAGAGATGGCGGCTCATTTTCTTACGAACGCATTTTGAAAGACTCCATAGGAACCATCCATGATTTCGTAACAAATGAAGGCTTCAAAAGAGAAGTCAATGGTGAAGTGACAATGTTACCCGATTCAATGACTGCATTATATACCTCTTCCACAAACTCAGTCCATTATTTTGCACTGCTTCCTTACGGGCTCAACGATGCTGCAGTGAACAAAAAGTACCTGGGAGAAACAACAATAAACGATCAAGCTTATTACAAAATACAGGTCACCTTCAGTGCAGATGGTGGTGGTGAAGATTTTGATGATGTGTACCTCTATTGGTTCAATCAAAAAACTTTTACAATCGACTACCTCGCCTATTCATTTGCTGAAGATGATGAAACCAGTTTCCGGTTTAGAGTTGCTTACAACCCAAGAGTGGTAAACGGAGTAAGGTTTCAAGATTACATCAACTACAAACCAGAGAACAATTCCTTTAGCGTTGATCAGGCTGAAGAAATGTATAAGAAGGGTGAGTTGATAGAGCTCAGTAGAATTGATACTGAAAACGTAGTGGTAGAATAACCTCTATTGCCAAACAAGGCTTGCCAGACTCGCAAATAGCAAAAATTCAGCAATGCGTTGCACCAGTCCTCGTATGGCTATTCCGGGAATTGAAATAATTATGGTACAAATAAGGACGATCATCCCGATTGTCTTATACTCCAAAAAGTAGAACTGAAAGCCTTCCTCCGAAGCAAGAAACAGACATATCGTACCTCCTGCATACTCTACAAATCCACCCAAGTTATGGATTTGTTGTCTCCAGGTTCCTGAAAAAGGGGACCCGCTATCGCAAGGAAAAAATGCTGCTAGGATATAACCAACCGCCAAAGAGCCTGCTAAACCTTGTATGACCAGGTAACTACTGGATAGCGCCAAAGCCATCAAAACAAGTCCAAGAGGAAGAAAAAAAACAAGGCTTACGAGTTTTGATTTAGCGTACCCTACTTCACCCAATTCGCTGATAGTATGTTTAATATGACTATAGGATTGTTTGCCAAATCCAAAATAGAAAATGCCCGAAAAAAGAAATAAAGGAGCTAAAATAACAGCAACCTTAGAGAACATTTCCCAGCTGCTCTTTGATTTTCTCCAACTCCTCTTTCATCATCACTACATGCTTTTGAATTTCAGCATCGTTGGCCTTACTGCCAATGGTATTAATTTCTCTTCCTATCTCCTGAGAGATAAATGCTAATTTTTTACCATTGCTGGCATTGCTCTTTAGCACTTGCAGAAAGTAGTCAAGATGTGTCCTTAGTCGAACGCGTTCCTCGTGAATATCCAGCTTCTCGATATAAAAAATAATTTCCTGCTCCAGCCTATTCTCATCAAATCCTTCTTCACCAAAGAAGTCTTGTACCCTTCCCTTTATTCTGCTTCTCACTTTTTCTACACGCTTTGGGTCCAATGTTTCAATGATGGCAAGTCCAGATTCTATCGATTCACAATAAGACTCTAGTTTCTTTTGTAATACGCCTCCTTCAGCCTTTCTGAAATCATCACATTTTTTTATAGCATCCAACACGCATGCATGTATGGCTTCCCACTCTGCTGGATCTGTCTCTTCCTTACTTGTATTTTGAATTACCTCAGGGGAGTTGAGGGCGATCTGAAAAAGATTCTCATACGGAGCCATAGCACGATCAGCCAAACGTTTAAGTTGCGCATAATAAGCAACAAACAACTCCTCATTGTAATGCTGCAGCACCTCTCTCTTCCCACCTTTTTCACAGTCAATACTGATTGATATTTTTCCTCTTTCCAGATGATCGGTAACGACATTTCTCAGTACCAACTCCTTCTCAGTATACACGCGCGGCAATCGAATATTCAAATCCATGAATTTCGAATTCAAACTCTTTGCCTCAACATTAATGGTAAGGTCACCAAAGGAGGATGAGGCTTGGCCAAAGCCTGTCATAGATTTAATCATAATGTTAAGTTGGCTTCCGGGTTAAAAATCAAACCCTAAGGTAACAAATATGCGTGGGTCTTGCACTTTGTAATTTTCCACAGGCCAGGCGAGATCAAACTTCATATAGTATCCTAACATCATACTTCTAAATCCAACCCCATAACTATATAACCAAGGGTTAATGAAGTCCTTAATTTCTGCTGTAAACGGGCCTCCCGTTTCTATTCTGGTTTGTGTACTTGTATTGGAATTAATAGGTGGTTTCCCAGTCCAACTTGTCCCTATGTCATAGAATCCGGTCAACTGCATATTGCGGAAGAAATTGGATGTAATCGGCCCACCTGAAAGAGCTCGTATCAACGGAATTCTCAATTCTGCATTGGCCAATGCTACACTCCTTCCATACTGTGTGGCGTAATCAAAACCGCGCAGGCTTGTGGCAAACTCCGTAAAAATCAAGTTGGGGTTATACCCTTCAATTCTTGCTAAGGGGTTACCAGTTCCGCTTTCATTAATTTTATTTCCAAACCAGTTGTCCATCCCTCCCAGAACATAAGACTTGGGTGCATTACCAAAGAAAGTCCCAGTAAAGCCGCGCACCGCAATCACAATCTCTTTATAAAGTGGCTGATAATGCCTGATATCAATGGCCGCATGAGAGAAACTAGCCTGCTTGTTTCCCATGCCTTCGTAATGGGTAAAGTTTATTTTTCCTCTCGTTCCTTCAATTATATTAAGTCCTGTGGTCAAACTATTATCATATACAAGTTCCATCTTAGACCCAGCATAAAACTGTTCAGCAGGGGGAAGAAATACCGGTGGAACAGATGGAGATCTATCACTACCTCTGTCAACGATTCTGGTATAACCAAGGAAAGGTTTTACAGTAATTCTTGTACGAACTGTCAAGGGCAGAGATGCCCCCACCTCTACTTTTTGCCAGCTGTACTTTTGCTGGTTTATATTGGCATCCCAGAAAATAACCTTGCGGTCTATCCGTGCACTATAGTCAACACGATGTGGCAGGTATTGAATCTCTCCATAGATATCACCGCTCTTCCAATCGAAGGCAGTTTGTATTCCACCAAAGAAACGATAGTTCTCCAGCATGTCGTTCATCTGTGTTTCCAGACGCACACTAAAACCTCTCAAAGGATCTATGACAAAATTACTAATGAGATTTTCGTAAGTAAACTTGGGTTCATAAGGAAAAGGCCCACGAACACGCGTGACTTCCCTCGCTTTCATGTACCGATTTAGAAAGGTCTCTGAAGGTTGACTTCTTGTTGCTTCATCCTCAAAAACATAATCCTCTGTATTAATCGTTTCGTCAATGTTGACTTCAATCTCTACTTTATCACTCTGCGCAACAACGGTGTCAAAAGGTTGAGAAATTTCGTCCTCAAAAATGTAGTTGTCCGTATCAATAGAATCAGCCGGCATTCTCTTTTGCACGACAGTATCAGCAGGCGCCTGAGTTTGCTGATTCACTGAATCCTTTTCTCTTAACCTGGAATTGATCAACTCCTTAATGGATAGTCCTTTTTGAGGAGCCGTTTCCTGTTTTCGTCTTTCTACTATGGCCTTCGCCTGTTGCACTTCTTTCCTTCTGGTGGCAGGTGTAAAAACCTGCCTGTTGAGGTTAAAAGGTCTCGTCAGAAATATATCCTCCTTCATCCCTTTATCCATCACCATGGCCAATGAACGATTGGCAAAGTCAATATCGTACTCCTTAATACTAGAATTGTAATTGGTTACCTGTGAATAAATCCCTGTTTCCTGATCGTATTTAAAAATGTTCACAATACCCCGTTGGTCACTCAAGTAATAAATATTATTGACATCCAAAGCCAGCGGGTAGTAATCTTTGCTTAAGGTATTGGTCAGTCGGTTAACCACATTGGTAGTGGTATCGAGGTCATACAGGTATAAATTATAGTTAGTTGGGATTGACTTTATACCCTTAACAATAGTGTTGGTGGTGTCATTGGTCCTGTTAGAACTAAAGACGATAGTATTTGAATTAGGTATAAAAGATGGATCAAAATCATCGTAAAGGTCGTTGGTGAGTCTGCGGGTGCGGTCTCTTCGGCTACTAATAAGAAATAAATCATTTTGGCCTTCAAAGTCAGCACTTAGTATTGCCAACCTTCCGTTACCCGAAAAGTCAAAGCTTCTGATATTGCTAAACCGATCCAACTCCCTTGGTAATTTACTTTTAGTGGTCAAATCATAAAGCCAAAAAACATACTCACCATACTTTACACCGATCACTCCAAGCGTATTATTATCAGCCCAACTGATAAGCGGCACATTTGGATTCACATCCTGACCGAATACTTTATTGCCACTCGTTAGTATGGTAATTTCTTTTCCATTGGCCAGCGACTTGATCTTCACCACAAAACGGCCTCTGTCATTTTCAGCATAGGCCATATTTTTTCCATCGGGACTAAGTTTAACAGTAGTGAAAATAATTTCTTTCCGATGGCGATTACTAACCCTTGCAGAATCTAATGGGGCGATATAACTCTGATTTACTTTCTCCTCCATTTCGGAGTAATACTGTTGCCAATCACTGATCAATTGCTTGAAGCTAATCCCAAGTGTGATCAACACACTTTTTTGCTCATTACGGATAACGCGTGCATAGTTTAGAATATTGGAGATGCTGCTTTTCCCATATTTCTCAGCGATGTAATTCCATATGGACTGCCCCACCAGTTCAGCTTCATCTCCGGTAAGTTTCAGCGCCTTATTAATTTTTTTAGTCCTTACCAACTGACGGATATAATCGTCCATCTCCGCATTCCATCCCTTTGCCACATAACCAGAGGCGCCTTTGATAAACCACTCTGGCAAATTGAGCAATACTGCATTTTGAAACATGTCTTTCAAACTTCCACCAAACATCATTTCGTTGACCATCAATTCAGTCATCTTGTAAATGAGTTGTTCCTTAAATTGATCTACTGTTCCTGGATGGGCTATCTCTACGTAAGGCTTAACAAATTCTGTTTCACCTCCAACATTAAACTCAGTATGATTAAGTCCAATATTACTTTGCTGTAAATCGGTAATTGAATTGTAGAGAAAAACCTTTGTTTTTAAATAAGGAGGATACCCGATCAGATCTGTAATGCGGTCAAATTCACCTTCAAGGTATTGAATTGCCTCAGTAGCTACCTTTCTGCGATTATCATAGTAATAGACATCAAAATTTTCTGAGGTAAGGTATTGCCAATCGAACTGCTTGTACTGAATTCTGTTCTTTCCAAAATTTTCCCGAGCCTGCTGTGCATTAGCCTGAAAATGAATTGCTGAAATGAGTAATGCCCCAAACAGAACATAAGCATGCTTCATGCGAATACTTCTCTTCAAAATTACCTGGAAAACCTCTTGCCTAGTTATCATCCCTGTCGCCAATCTGTAGCTTGCGGCCTTTATCTTAAGATTCTGAGTATTAGTGGAACTTCGAATATAACGATTTAACACGAGTAATATTTGCCTCTTTATCCAAATTTCCTCTACCCAATAAATATTCCGCAAGCTGCTCCGAAAAATACGGAGCCAGGCTCACACCTTTGGTACCAAGACCACTAAAAATGAGAACATTCTTTTCTTCTGGATGCTCCCCGATAATCGGGCGCCTGTCAACTGTTGAAGGTCGGATACCCCAATCTTGGTGAGCCACTTCAAAGGGTATGCTCAATAAATCCCCCACTTTCTGTTCTAACTCCATTTTGCCTTCCTTGGTAATACCCGGCTTCAAATTAGTGAGATCATAAGTTGCCCCAACTTTATATTCCATTTCTCCGGACGCTACTACATAAACCCCGCGATTGTATATCCGGTTCAACACTTTTGAGGTTTTAATTGTCATCACCTCTCCTTTCAACCGCTTTAGCGGTAGCATCTCGAAATATTTACTTTGGAGGGCATGGATCCCGGTACAGTAAATTATTTTTTCAGCTGTTACGTTGTTATATACCACACCGTTATCCGATATTTTCATTTTCTCCTCCTGCAACAACTCCTCTGCATAACTTTCTCTTTGCTGTAGCAAATTTCTGACACCATTCAGAAATACTCCGGTATTAATATACCCGCATTGCGAAAGCAAAATACCCCCGATAGGATCATTCACCTCATCGCCAAAAGTAGATTCTGTAGTTACCTGAGAAATGTAATTTTCAAAAGAATCGTCTGCACTCTTACTCATCCATTCATTCTGCTCTTCTATAGCACGAAATGGAGTATAAAGGGGACTGTTATACAAAAACTTAATCTTTAAATCGTTCTCAGCCTCTTGATAAAACTTAAACAGATAAGAAAACATCTCATCCGCCTTCCATGTTTTTACAATTCGCTTTCCGGTGATGGGATTAAAAAGACCAGCGGCTACCGATGATGCCCTGTTTTGTGATGGAGTGTCATAGACCAAAATCCGCTTACCACGCTTGAGCAATTGCAGCGCAAGACAGGCTCCAGCCAACCCCAACCCTACTATGATATAATCAATTTTCTTTGCCAATTATTTTAAGAACCGTTTTATAGCCGACAAAAGCGCTCATCAATGCCTTAAATCGACTCCATGCTATTAACTTATGACTTTCGCGCAAAGATAATTGCTATGAAGGTCATAACTTTGTATTTAATTAAGAGAATATGATTACTGTTAAGTCATTTGTATTTAATCCTTTTAGTGAAAACACCTATGTGGTCTATGACGAAACCAAGGAAGCGATCATTATAGATCCTGGTTGTTATGAGCCTCAAGAGCAAAAAGAATTAGATGAGTTCATCAAATCAAATCATCTTAGTGTTGCTTTACTTATTAATACCCATTGTCATATCGACCATGTATTGGGTAATGATTTTGTAAAGGAAAAGTATAATGTGCCTTTCCTGGCTCATAGAAACGAAGAAAGCCTATTGCGTGCTGTAACGGCTTATGCCCCCAATTATGGATTTAGTGCATACAAGGAAGTACTCCCTGATAAATTTATTGATGAGAAAGATGAAGTTACTTGGGGAAAAAGCGAACTCAAAGTGATTTTTCTCCCAGGCCATTCACCTGGGCATATTGGTCTTTATGATCCCGAACAAAAAATTCTAATTAGCGGTGATGTCTTGTTTGACGGAAGCATTGGAAGAACGGATCTACCCGGTGGCGATATGGATACATTGATTGAAAGCATTCAACAAAAACTTTTCAAATTACCAGACGATGTAATCGTTTACAGCGGCCATGGCAATCCTACCACAATTGGTAAAGAAAAAATAAGCAATCCATTTTGTGGACTAGATTCATAATGAAATCTTTAGCTCGGCATCTTCCTAATGTACTTACCTTAAGCAACCTTCTTTGTGGGTGCATTGGCATATTACTAGCTCGTGAATTTCCCCTTTACTTACCAGCCTACCTAGTGTGGCTGGCATGTGTATTTGATTTCTTTGATGGCTTTGCCGCCAGAATGCTCAAAACAACTTCAACAATTGGAAAGGAACTTGATTCCCTGGCAGACATGGTGAGTTTTGGTGTGTTACCCTCCATGGTGTTGTTTACATGGCTAGAAAAATCGGCACCCGGAACTTACATCCCATATATCGGTTTCCTGATTGCGTTATTCTCAGCATTACGGTTGGCCAAATTCAACGTAGATGAAAATCAAACAGATTCTTTCATTGGCCTTCCTACTCCTGCCAATGCACTCTTTGTTACCGGCCTGGTGTTTTTAGATGCACCCTTCGATTTCATCACCTCTTCCACAGCGAGCCTTGTAGGGATAAGCATCCTATTCTCATTGCTGTTGGTTGCCCCACTTGATTTATTTGCACTCAAATTCAAAAATTTTAGTTGGGCTGATAATAAATTGAGGTTTACCTTTATTGGATTATCAGTATTACTACTTGGCTGGAAACAGGCCGAGGGTGTACCTTTAATTATACTACTATACATCATTCTTTCGTTAGCTACCAGAGTACTTGCAAGAAAGTAGGTTGTCAATCAAAATCATTTCGTGAAGGTCAGAAAATTAACGATACTGTTTGGTTTAGCCCTTTTGGTACTCATCCCAAATGCCAGAGCGCAAGCATTGGAATCCCCATTGAAATCAGGCCAATGGGCAAAGTTCTCAGTGCTGGAAGACGGGGTTTATAAGATTGATTATAACCTTTTAAAATCGGCCGGATTTGATCCAGATAAGATTGACCCTAGAAACATTAGTCTTTTTGGGAATGGGAGTGGCATGCTGCCACAAGCCAACAGTGCGTCAAGAATAAACCACCTGCAAGAAATAGCAATTACCGTAGTCGGTGAGTCTGATGGAAAATTTAATGCTGGAGATTACATACTATTCTATGGACAAAATCCAGACAAACACTTTTTTAGTGTAGACAAAGAAATATTTCATTATGAGAACAACCTCTACACAGATAAGAATTATTACTTTCTAACAGTCACCTCTCTCCCTGGCGAACGAATTGTAAACAAGGAGAACATTGCTGGAAGCCATCCTGTAATCAATACTTTCAATGATTTCGTTTTTCATGAAAAAGAAAATTACAATGACTTAAATTCAGGAAGAAAATGGTTTGGAGAACGATTCGACACCTCCAACAATCTTTCCCTACCCTTCACGGTTGAAGGCATAACAGCGAACAGTCAGGTAAAAATTGTGTCAAGTGTAATGGGGCAAAATTTTAATCCGGCATCCTTCAGCCTTTCATTAAATGGAACTCCTGTAATAGAGCAGCCTATTCCATCCATTGCCAACTCGCAATACGGAATCAAAGGAAGGGTTGTGATCGATACTGTGAGTGTAAATGCAAACTCCACTCCGACTCAAAATTTCACCTATCAATATACCAAAGGGCCCTCTGGGAAATCTGTGGGTTACCTTGATTTTCTCCTTGCTACTTTTGAAAGAAGCTTATCGCTCTATGGCAATCAAACACGTTTTACATCTACTGCAAGTCTTGCGAATCCGATAAGTACTTTTGAAGTTGCCTCTTTTTCCCCTGATGGATTCATATGGGATGTTACTGATCCACTAGAATGTAGCAATCAGCAACTCCAAATCAGCAACAACAAAGCAACTTTTAGCACATCCACGAACAACCTGAAAACATTTATTGCTCTTAAGGGGAGTGATTTTTTGATCCCCGTCTATGAGAAACAAGTACTTAATCAAGATCTCATCAACAAAACAAACATACAGTTACTTATAGTCGCGCACTCTGATTTTAAAAGTGAAGCGGAACGATTGGCAAACCACCGACAGAATGTAAATGGTCTCTCAACATTAGTTGTAACTCCTGAAGAAATTTACAATGAATATTCTGGAGGCAAACAAGACCCAACTGCCATTCGGGATTTTGCCAGAAAACTTTATGGTACTGGCCTTGAGAACATCTTACTTTTTGGAAGGTCTTCGTTCGACTTTAAAGACAGAGTGAATAAAAACACCAATTTTGTTCCTACCTATGAGTCAAGGAATTCTCTTTCTCCACTGGAGACGTATTCTTCAGATGATTACTTCGCTTTTATGGAAATGAGTGAAGGCAACTGGCAGGAAAGCCCTGTAGAGGCGCACACACTCGATATTGGAGTTGGCAGGCTGCCCGTCAAAACTTCTGAAGAAGCAACCATCGTAGTGGATAAACTAATAGCTTACGACACTAACTCTAAATCGTTTGGCAACTGGAGAAAAGATATCCTTTTCGTAGCGGATGATGGAGATTTCAATCTTCACCAAAGCGATGCTGATAAACTGGCCAGAGATATTGAAGCCAATCAATTCCAGTTCGACACTAAAAAGATTTATCTAGATGCCTTCAAACAAATTTCGAAACCAAGCGGCCAGGTTTCACCGGACGCGAGAGACGCCTTACTTAAATCTTTAAAAAAAGGAAGCCTTATTGTCAATTTCACAGGGCATGGTTCAGAACGTGTTTGGCTCCAGGAACAAATATTAGACGAAGAGCTAATTGAAGAGTGGAATAATAAAAACGTTTTCCCTCTACTCGTTACGGCAACATGCGAGTTTGGAAGGCATGACGACCCAACACAAATCTCCAGTAGCGAATTGGTGCTCACAAAAAAAGATGGGGGTGCTATAGGATTGGTAACAGCTGCAAGGCCAGTAAACGCATCTACCAATGCCTTTCTCAACAAAGCTTTTTATGAAGCGCTCTTCACAAAAGTAAATGGAAAATATAGAGATCTTGGCGCCATATTTCGCGAAACAAAAAACAAAAGCATAAACGGTGTTTCAAATAGAAACTTTTCACTCCTTGCCGATCCATCAATGCAACTGGCTATTCCCAATGATGAAATTATCCCCACACGCATATCCACCGCCACGGGATCTGATACCCTAAAGGCACTCTCCAGAATAATAATTGAAGGTGAGGTTAGGTCGCAGGGAATCAAAAATGAAAATTTCAATGGAGTAATTACTGCCGTTTTAAAGGACAAAGAATTTGATTTCAATACGTTGGGGGATGAAAACCCTGTCTTTACTTATCAGGAAAGAAGCAACACTTTATTTCGAGGTGAAGCAACAATTGCTAACGGATCTTTTCAATTGGAGTTTATACTCCCAAAGAATATTGCCTATCAGGTAGGTTATGGGAAATTAAGTTTGTACGCAAAAAATAATGCCAGCACGAGTGATGCTATAGGTGGGTCAATAAATTTTAAAATAGGAGAAAGTGAGTTGGATGATGGCAGCGACAATACATCTCCCGAAATAAAGCTTTATATGGGGGACACTACCTTTATCAATGGAGGAATTACATCACCATCTACCCAATTGATTGCCCGGCTTATAGATGTCAGTGGAATTAACATTGCCAATTACGGAATTGGAAATAGCTTAATCGCTATTCTGGATAATGATCATATTTTTGAGGTCGGAGAATACTACTCTGCCGATCTGGATGATTTTACAAAAGGGACAATAACTTTTCCAATTGAAAATCTTGTTCCTGGAAGACATTCCATAGAGTTAAAATCCTGGGATGTGTACAACAACCCTTCCTCGGCAAAAGTTGATTTTGTTGTTACAGATGGAACTCAAATTGCCATACAAAAGCTTTACAACTATCCCAATCCGTTCTCTGCTAGCACCACCTTTCAATTTGAACACAACAGAGCAGGTGAGGATTTAGAGGTATTTGCCACTATTGTAGATCTTTCAGGGCAAACAATGCATATTATGAATTATGAGGCCCAGGCTAGTCAATACCTGGTTACTTTACCTGAATGGGATGGCACTAATACAGCCGGCACAAAATTAGGCAATGGAGTATACCTATTAAGGCTTGTTGTACGTTCCCTAATGGACGGCTCGAAAAATGAGCAGATTTCCAAACTAATTATTTTGAATTGATTATCTTTAAAGCTTAGATCTTGACTATGAATAAGTTAAGGATTTTAATTATCCTCTTTTTATCGTTTGGCGTTACATTTTTCGGCTTTTCTCAGAACCTAATCGGTCAGGATAGCACCCGAAGAGTAATAACTACCGCTGTACCCTTTTTGACAATAACTCCCGATTCCAGGGCTGCTGGTATGGGTGATGCAGGGGTTGCCACTTCTCCAGATGCCAACTCAGCACATTGGAACTCCGCCAAACTGGCATTCATAGATAAGAGCTATGGAGTTTCTGGATCCTACACTCCGTGGTTAGGCAAGATCATCAATGATATGTCCATTTTCTACCTTACAGGATTCTATAAGATTACACGGGAGCAAACAGTAGCAGCCTCAATGAAATACTTTGACTTGGGTGAAATACAGTTCAATAATGGACCTGGCGTTAATAATATACTAGGTCGGTTTAACCCAAGAGAATTTGCCTTTGACGTTACCTACTCAAGACTGCTTACCGAGCAACTTAGTATAGGTGGAGCTTTAAGATATATTCACTCAAACCTTACAGGTGCATTTTCATCTGGCGGTGTAGACGCAAGGCCTGGCAATTCCGTAGCTGTAGACGTAGGTGTTTTTTATACGAAACCACTTGTTTCAAGTAATTCAGCCCTTTCTTTAGGTGCTTCAATTACCAACATAGGTGCGAAAATTTCCTATTCCGATGCAAACAACGAAGACTTCATACCTACTAATCTAAGGTTGGGAGGTTCTTACAAAACTGAGTTAGACGCCTTCAATAGTTTGACCTTTGCATTAGATGTTAATAAATTATTGGTTCCAAGCCCCACTGCAGATAGTCAAGACAAAGCCTTATTAAGTGGAATTTTCGGTTCCTTTTCAGATGCTTCCGGAGGATTTAGTGAGGAGATAAGAGAGTTTTCAGTATCGTCTGGCGTTGAATATTGGTATAACGAAACTTTTGCAGGTCGTTTGGGATATTTTCTTGAGGCCAAAGACAAGGGAAACAGAAAGTACTTAACAGCAGGAGTAGGCGCCAAAATTCAAAAATTTGCAATTGACATTGCCTATCTAGTACCTACAAACAAGAACGAAAATGCTTTGGCCGAAACGCTCCGTTTCACCATCATGATGTACTTTGATAGCAAAGTGACAGGAGAAGAATCTGTGACTGACCAATAGTAATGCTGGACAGAACACTGCCACCTCTTTTTATAAAATCTACATCTTTCCAATTACCTCCAGTTAACAAAACCCAGCTATCTAATGGGGTTCCTGTACTTCATTTGAATAACATTCAGCAGGAACTAGTAAAAATTGAAGTGGTTTTCAATGCGGGCAAATGGTATGACCCAAAGCCTGAGGCATCACACTTTACAGTGCAAATGCTAGACAAAGGCTCCAAAACAATGTCTGCAAAACAAATTGCCGAGTTGTTTGATAGGCATGGTGCCCATATTGAACTATCAAGTGATTTCGACTTTGCATCAGTTTCGCTATACGCTCTCTCAAAACACATTTCGAAACTCTATCCAATTTTTCTTGAACTAATCACCACGCCTACTTTTGATGAAACGGAACTGAACCTGCTTAAGGATCATTTTATACAGGGGCTCAAAGTGAAAAATGAAAAGACAAGTTATCTCGCATCTAAACTCATCCGTAAAAAAATATTTGGATCATCTCATCCATATGGACAATCCGCCAATGAAGACGATGTTAGCAAAATAAAGACCAATGACCTGACATCTTTTTTTAATGAAAGAATGAAACCCTCACATGTTTTTATTCTTGGAAAGATAAATTCCAATGACCTCGATATATTGAAGGAGACGTTGGGTTCAATCAGCACACTCACCCAAGCATCACCTGTTTTCTCTTCAGCAGAAAAACAAAAGGATCCAAATTATATTGAGAAGAAGGGAAGTGTTCAATCATCTATCAGATTAGGAAAGCAAACCCTACAAAGAAATCACCCCGATTACGAAGCCCTTTTAATTCTTAATTATTATTTGGGGGGTTACTTTGGATCTAGATTGATGAAAAATTTAAGAGAGGAGAAAGGGTTAACATATGGAATCTCATCTTCAATTAACTCCCTTAAAAATGGCAGCCTACTATTTATTGGCACTGATGTCAACAAAGAAAACCGAGAGCTTGCCATAAGTGAGATTATGAAAGAGATCGATCTTCTTCAAACATCTATTGATGATAATGAATTAGAGCTCGCCAAACGACATTTTATCGGAAGCCTTCAAGGCGAAATAGCAAGTCCTTTTTCAATATTGGGAAAAATTAAAAACATTGAACTTCACAAGCTACCAGGCACATACTACCAAAATTTGATTAATCAGATCGACAGTGTCACTCATCAGGATTTACTTCAACTTGCAAAAACACACTTCAAGAAAGATACTTTCTTTGAAGTTTCAGTAGGTTAAAATTTCCTTTTTATACCTATCATCTTAAACTGAAGATGGTTCCTGTCTAATTCTTAATATTTCATCAAAAAAAAAGCCTCATATTATTAGTATGAGGCTTTGATAAAAAAAGGCAACGACTTACTCTCCCACGTTTTACCGCAGTACCATCAGCGCAGGTGGTCTTAACTTCTCTGTTCGGAATGGGAAGAGGTGATCCCCACCGCTATAGTCACCCTAAGGTTTTTAGTCCGTGGTCCATGGTC
>JAVJOQ010000001.1:0-79949 GCA_040216665.1 Cyclobacteriaceae bacterium
CCCTAAAGTGTGATCAAACTATGTTCATTTTTCCTTAGTCTCATCAAATCTTCGTTTAAAAAGAATCGACTCGTCATATAACCTCTATCGATTATACAACGGGTCCGCTATCAAAATTCCATCTATTCAAAGAACGTTTGAACTTCCTCAATCAGTTGATTTTCGGAGGGTTCATTGTTGACTTTTAAGTCTCTATTTAGAGTGGTCAAACCGTCTGATTGACTCACGTTCCCCTAAACGGGAGCGCAAAGGTAATCTTTAATGACATCTAAGCAAAGATGGAGCAAAAAGTTTTAAAACAATTACAAGATAAAGTTGACGGGGATTTCGTGGCTAAGGTGACTATGTGTGATACCAAGGCGATCCGTACTGTGATGAGAACAAGTGCGTAAAGGTGATCAAGCTGATTATCAGTGGGTTTGCGTGAGGGATACCTGCCTACGTTGAAACTTCGGCAGGCAAGGAAAGAGGTAGCCCGACCCCGGAAGAGGACGGGGGCACGCCCCAATTTTACTTTTTTAACCTTTTAAAAATAGGAACCGTACTGCAAGGTTCGCCAAACATGATGCTGGATGCGATGGGTTGAAGGCGGCTGGTGACATCTACATAGGTGGCGATGGGTACTTTTACTTTGCTGCATCCTTTAATTACTACTTTGGCATTTTCGTATTTACTCCAATCGATAGCATCCAGAGCGGATTTGAAAAGTTGTATTTCTAATTCTTCCAAGCTTCCAAACAAAATTGTTTTTGCAAAAGGTTTTAATGCAACCGAAAGTAACATATAAGCCCAGGTGGGAACGATGGCATCGGTAGAACATTGAATGGCTACATGCTTTCCTTCGAAGCTAGCCCAGTCGTTTGTTTTGATAAACTCTCTAAAATCTTTTTCGCGCAAGACCATACCTTGAAATAGCTGGTCTTTAATGTCCATACTAATGCGCTCGCCTTCTGCATAGAACTCTTCCAGGTCTATGGTTTGCAGTGGGCTTCTCGCTACTTTGTTGATGATCTCTTCGCTCATATCTTACTATCCCCTTCCAACATCAAAAAGCTGGTTTTGGTTTTTTGATGAGGAAATCTTTTAAGTAGAATGGTTCGAAGTCGGCCAGGTCTTCAAATTGTTCTGATTGAAATTTTTTAAAGGCCAACTCTCCTATTTGTTCAGCTGATGGAACTATATCAGAAAGAAAGGTTGCATTGGCACTTGTGATTGCTTCTTTGCACTTAGCAGCTCCGTTGCCAAAGAACACCATTTTTTTTTGAGACAATACATCTGCAAAACTTGATTCATCAATCACCTTTGCCTGAGTGGGTTCCAAAATATCTCCCTTGTTATTAGCCAACAGGCAATACACTTCCATGCGCCTTGCATCGAGCATCGGGCACAACACTATTCCATCAGAGAACTGAGTGGCTATTTTGTGAACCATGGACTCCAATGTGTTTACAGCTATTAACGGAATATCCAACGCATAGCACAAACCTTTTGCACTGGCTACCCCTATTCGCAAACCAGTGTATGACCCCGGACCTTCAGAAACAGCAATCGCATTCAGTTGATTTGGTTTCAGGTCGCATCGTTTGAGTAGCTCATCTATCATCACAGCTAGTTGTGATGAAGCTGATTGACTTATGAATAAGTGAGACGATGCTTTAATTATTCCATCACCATGCAAAGCAACAGAGCATACAGATGAGGCTGTCTCCAGGCTAAGGATAAGGGACATTACCGGGAAGAAAGTAAGTTCTTGTATTGGGCTTCTTCCTGAAGGTTTTTTACCGCTTCCTTCAGTTCATTGTCGCGCTGGAATGAAAGTTCTACTTGCGCCTTGATCAATCCAAAGTGAAAAGCGATTTCTTCTTCCAGGATTCTACCAATTTCATCTTTATACCGCACCAAGTCTTTGGATCGGTTTTGCTCTAATTGCTTTTTCAAAGCACTCAGCTGTCCTTGAATTTCTCCATAGGTACGTTCTTTCTTTGCCACCTCCACTAACTGCTCCATTTGTTCTTCCAACTCAGAACTGAAGGTGAATTTTTTTGAAGCTAACCACTCTCCAAATTTTTTGTATTCCTCATCGGAGAGTTTGAAGCTTTTAACTGAATTCAATTGTGGATGCTCTGCAACATATATGGTAGCATAATCAAACATATGGCCAGAAGTAATAAGTTGGATGGCTGCCGGGCTCAAATAATCATTGTCAACCTCCACATCAGGATCAAGACCTCCACCGTCATACACTTTTCGCCCTCCCTTTGTTAAAAATTCTGTTTTTAAAGAATCAGCAAATTTATCAACTGAACCATCTTTGTTGCGATGTGCATAATCAAGCGCCTGAATGCAACGCCCACTCGGAATATAATATTTTGCTGTGGTTACTTTTAGCTGGGCATTGTAAGAAAGCTGACGCGTGGTTTGCACTAACCCTTTTCCAAATGTCTTTTGACCCACGAGTATTGCTCGGTCATAATCCTGAAGCGCACCTGCCACAATCTCTGCTGCTGAGGCACTCCCACCACTTGTAAGCACAGCTAACGGAGTAGTAGTATCTATAGGGTTATTCAGTGAAACATATGTTTTATTCCAATCTTTTACTTTTCCCTTGGTTGACACCACCTCCAATCCTTTTGGAATAAAAAGGCTAACAATATTGACTGCTTCGTACAACAAGCCTCCTGGATTATCTCTCAAGTCAAGAATTAATTTTTTAGCACCCTGTTTTTTTAAATCGAGAACGGCAGCTTCCACCTCTTTACCTGCTCCAGGCGTAAAGTCATCCAACTTAATGTAACCAATGTCTTCCCCTACGATTC
This sequence comes from Cyclobacteriaceae bacterium, assembly GCA_040216665.1. GTDB lineage: Bacteria > Bacteroidota > Bacteroidia > Cytophagales > Cyclobacteriaceae > ELB16-189. Next base: position 2,817 of record JAVJOQ010000001.1, read on the forward strand.
CCTGATAAACTACATTACTCAGTTTAATTTTTTGGCGGTTGATTATAAGTGTAAGGTCTTCATTTTTGCCCGCACGTCTCACCACCAACTTCACCTCCGTATTTGGCTTTCCTTTAAGTAAGGTGCTCACTTGGGTAGTATTCTTCCCTTCAATATTTACTCCGTTTACTGAAATGATCTGATCTCCTACTTTTAAGCCAGCATTATTGGCCGGGAAACCTTCGTAAGGGTTAGTGATGACTGTCTTATTGTTGATCACGCCTATTAATGCTCCGATACCGGCATACTGACCTGTAGTTTGAATACTGAATTCTTCTAAGTTCTCTTCTGGAATATAATCCGTATAGGGGTCCAGGGATTGAAGCATTCCATCTATACCTATGCTCACCAAATCTTTAGGGTCTACTTCATCTACATAGTAGGCATTGACTTCTTTAAAAAGCGTGGCAAAAATATCCAGGCTCTTGGCGATGTCGAAGTATTTCTCTGCTGGTGCAGTAAACGAAAACCCAACAATTGCTGCGGCAACGACTAGAATACCAAAAAGTCCTTTTTTCATTCTGAGTTTCATTCGTATCAGTAAATATACAAATCGAAGGGTTTTAAGGCTATTTCTTCATTCTGGTCTCATTGAGCCTGATTATTGCCTTTGTTATTGCGCCTGCGATTTGGTTATAGTCAAGTATTTCCTTGGCTATGTAAATAAACCCTATTAGCAGCTTTGGGGTTTCGTTCAATTCACCTTTTTGCAGTCGGTAGGCCTCCCTGGATCTCCTTTTAATTTTATTGCGATCAACAGCTTTCTTAAAATTTCTTGTTGATGCTGTGAAAAGTACCTGATGAAAGTCGCTCTCGTCTGGATTGGGCAGGTGCAGGATCCTAAATGGGTATAAATTAAAAGAGGAACCCTTGGTGAAGAGTCCCTTTATCAATTTTTCCTTTTTGAGTCTTTCGCCTGTATGAAAGCTGAATTTGCCCATGAGGCCAAATTAATGAATCCTCACGCGAAACTAAGTGAGGCTTCTATTAACCCTTAGGTGTTTTCTCGTCAGAAACAGTAAGTTTCTTACGGCCAGCCCTTCTGCGGGAAGCTAATACCCTACGACCGTTGGCTGTTGCCATTCTCTCGCGGAAACCGTGCTTATTATTTCTTTTTCTCTTCGATGGCTGGTAAGTCCTTTTCATTTCAATTCTCGATTTACCTTATTTTATTAAAGGGCTGCAAAGATGCTTAGTATTTTTATTAAATCCAAGGTGTAGAAGAGACGAAAACTCATCAGATCTATTCATTTGGGTTATTTCACGCTAAAAAGCGCATCTTTTAGTTCCGGATTCACCTTTACCTCCACCAATTCAAAAGTGAAACCCATGGGACCCTGCTGCTGCCCAATCTTTTGCGGGAACCTGATACCGTCTACTTCTTTATAGTCTGAATAGGTAGTTGTGGACACCATTGTTCCTTGTGGGGTTTCCAGGTTTTCAGTTTGTTTTACTTTTAAACCTGTTTCGGTATCATAATAATAAGTGGATGTACCTCCAGAGGTGAGGGTAAACTCAATGGCATATGCATCTTTGCCATCCACTTTTTCAATGCTTATTAATTTAGTGGATGTGCCTTCTAATGCTAACTCTGGAAATATGGCGCTTTCAAAAAAGGTCTTCTCTCTGGTTTCTGTATCCATAGGCACGGTTTGCCCCATCGAAGAAATGATGGCTTCTTTTCCGTTGGAAACTACCTTTTGGAAGGTTACTCCGTTTGCACTGATTTCCAACACACTTTTATTTGGGGCTGACTTATTAACGGTCATAGTCAGTTCTGCTCCCATCGCCTGTGCTTTATAAATCATCATTAGACTTTTAATCTCATTCGCTCTTTTAGCACCTCCTATTTCCTGTATGTATTTGTCAATTACATTTTTTGCCGTTAATCCTTCAGGAAGTGCTTTCTCAAGTTCTGGTTCATATTCATTTCCATCAATATCGAAATACTTTACCTCACCAAATTGCTCCAATGATTTAGCAACATCCCCACCTTTCCCCACTACCTCAATGTAGGCACGATCAGGAGTGATATACTTTTTAGCTGCAGCTTGCACTTGCTCAATGGTGACGGCATCTAATCTCTTTAAAAAAGAAGTATAATAATCCTTTGGCAAGTTGTACTTGGCGGTGTTTACTGCAAAACCGGCAATAGTTTGAGGCCGTTCCAGAGATCGTCCAAACGATCCGGCAATTGAGGCCTTGGCTGCCATTAGTTCTTCTGGGCTTACGGGTTCATTCACAATTCGATTCAACTCATACATAATCTCGTGAACTGCGCTGTCTGTTACTTCATTCCTCACACTTGCCGAGGCATTGAAGCGGCCCACCAAATCATCACTACTTAATTGAGAGTTAGATCCGTACGTATAGCCATGTTTCTCTCGGAGATTTTGATTCAGTCTGGCTGAAAAGCTTCCTCCCAAAATCTGGTTCATTACCCTTACCTTAATAACATCCTCACTTCCTACTTTGAGTTCAACCGGGTAGGCAATGTTAATAATTGATTGAACAGAGGAGGGTCTGTCCACCAATGCCACAAAAGTTTTTTCAGGCGATTGGGGCATTGTATACGATTCACTCCTAACTGTGCCCGCTTCCCATTGAGAAAAATACTTGGCAGCAATTTTTTTTGCTTCCTTCAGGGTAATATCTCCCACCATTACCAGATAGGCATTGTTAGGTTTGAAATAAGTTTGATAATATTCTTTACAATCTTCAATGGAGATTGACTCCACCGTCTTTTCAGTAGCTACTTCACCATAGGGATGGTCTTTTCCATACAATAAAAACCCTCGCACATTAGATGCTATCGTACCCGGATCATCTTTACCAGCTGCAATCCCTGAAATGGTCTGTGTCTTTAACTTATCCAATTCAGATTGCTCAAAAGAAGGGTTATAGAGCACATCTGTCATGAGGTCCAATAATTTTTCTGTGTGCTTGGAAAGGCTCGAAGCATAAAGACTGTAAGCACTTGTATTTAATGAAGCTCCAATAAAATCTACCTCTTCGTCCAGCTGCGCTTTGGTTCTACTAGTCGTTCCTGTTCCAATTAAATTACCAGCTATAGAAACATAACCTGCCTTTTCACCCTCAAATATTGGATCATGTTTCAATTGAATTGAGAACTGTAATCGTGGTAACTTATGATCTTCCACCACAAACACCTGTAATCCGTTTTTTAGAGTGAAGGATTGATAGGCCCCAATTTTAATATCACGAGCAGGAGCAGGCAACGGGGCCTTGCTTCTATCCACCTGCGCAAAGGCACTACCCAGGCCTAAAACAAAACATACAATCAATGCTACTCTCATTCTAAATTCTTATGATTAATTGTCGGTCTTCACTTTGGTTTCGCCAGGCTTTTGTTGCGCTGACTTAGGCAAATAATGCAGTACCACCCGGTTTTCCTTTGTTAAATACTTTTTTGCCACACGTTGCAAATCCTCCCTCGTAATCTTCATAAAGCGGCCCAACTCATTATTAATCAAACCTGCATCTCCGTAGTAGACATGATAGTTAGCCAACTGTTCAGCAATACCAATCATAGATGAATTTCCTTGTACATAATCGCTTTCTATTTGATTGCGGACTTTTTGAAATTCCTTTTCGGGAATAAGTTCTTCCTGCACCTTTCTTATTTCTTCATCCATACCTTTTTCTAATTCATCTACGCTTACACCCACATTGGCCAAGCCTAAAGCAATGTATAAGCCCGGGTCTTCCGAAGAGAATGGAAACGCCTGCACGACATAGGCTTTCTTTTGTTCGTCTACCAGTGATTTATACATCCTTGAACTTTGTCCACCACTCAGCACTGTGCTCAACATATTGAGCGCATACGAATCGGGAGTTCCCTGAGCGGGCATATGATACGTTTGAATCACAGCAGGGAGTTGAATATTGTCAAATACGACATCCCGGATCTCTTCTTTCTGAAGTGGCTCTACTACCGTAGGCCTTGGTATTGGTTTTCCGCCCTTCTTTATATCCTTAAAGTATTTATCAATAGCTGCTTTCGCTCCTTTGATATCTATATCTCCGGCAATCGACAGTGTGGCATTTTCAGGAACATAAAAAGTTTTATAAAAATCAATGAACTCCTCCATTGTTGCACTATTCAAATGCTCGAGCGATCCTATGGTGGGCCATCGATAAGGATGAACTGTATAGGCTCTCTTCAATACCTCGGTAAGAATACTTCCATAAGGTTGGTTATCCATCCGTTGACGCTTTTCCTCCTTCACCACTTCTCTTTGCGTTTCTACACCTTCAGGGTCAATCTTGGCATGCATCATACGTTCTGATTCCAACCACAGGCCTAGCTCTAATTGATTGGATGGAAGAATTTCGTAATAATACGTTCGGTCGTTAGAGGTGTTAGCATTGTTGGTGCCCCCTGCATTGGTGATGTATTTATCGAACCCTCCTCTTTTTATGTTTTCAGATCCTTCGAAAAGAAGATGTTCAAAAAAATGAGCAAACCCTGTTCTTTCCGGGTCTTCATTCTTTGAGCCCACATGATATAATACTGAAACTGCAACTATAGGCGTGCTGTTATCCTGATGCAGGATAACGTGCAACCCATTGTCTAAATCGTATTCTGTGAATTCAATTTTAGGCGCCTGTGCAGTTGACGAAAGCCAACTTACCATTGCCACTACCGTCAAAAAATATCTTACCATAATGCTATTGCTCAATCAAGTCCTTCAGCACACGCTGTGCCTGCTGGGGTTCCAACCTAGGGCCAAACTGTGACACCACGCGAGAAGATGCCAAAGAGGCAATTTTACCTGCTTCTGCATAACTGTGGCCATGGGTAATCCCATACAAAAAGGCCCCAGCAAACATATCTCCGGCCCCGTTAGTGTCTAGTGCCCTTACTTTATACGGTTCAATCTCAATAAAGGTGTCACCATCATAAATTAACGCACCGTTAGCACCGAGGGTGATTGCAAATTTTTTGGCGGCCTGCTTTAACTTTTCTCTTGCATCATTCATGTTGTCCGTTTCGCTGAACATCAACGCTTCCTCCTCATTACAAAAAAGTAAGTCTACACTTGCTCCAACAACTTGTTCAAAATTCTTAGAGAAGAAACGGAGCATATTAGGGTCAGAAAAAGTAAGTGCCGTATGCACATTATTCTTTTCAGCAATTTTCTTTGTCTCCAAAAGCGCCTCGGTTCCTTTGGGACTGGCTACCAGATAACCCTCGAGGTAAACATAAGATGAATTGATAATGGCCTCTTCGTTAATTTGATCGGGAGAAAGAAATGAACTCATTCCCAAAAAAGTATTCATGGTGCGATCAGCGTCAGGTGTTGTCATTACCAGACACCTGCCAGAGTGACCCTTTGGGCAATCTTCATAGCTTAGATTTGTATCCACGCCATTGCGTTTCATGTCTTCGAGAAAAAACTTGCCCAACTCGTCCTGTGCCACAAGACATGAATAAAAGCTTTTCCCTCCAAACTGGTTAACACCGATGACCGTATTTGCCGCTGAACCGCCAGCGGACATTCTGCTTTTCTTACTATCGATGGCTTTCATCAGTTGAAGCTGACGTTTTTCGTCAACCAGCGTCATCACTCCCTTTTCTATTTCATTCTTCTCAAAAAAGGCATTGTCTACTTCCGTTACAATATCCACCAAGGCATTACCTATGCCGTATACATCATATTTTTTACTCATATAATCATTATTTAATTCAGTATGCAAGAATACTGAATTCGACCATTAGAATTAAAGAAACTGAAGAGGAGTTTACTTCTTATCCTTAGGGACAATGTTCAAGGTGTTGGTAAACTGCTTGGCGCGATTGGGATAATCAGTGATGAATCCATCCACTCCCATTCCTTTCAATGCAAGCATTTCAGAAATCTCGTTGACTGTCCAGGGGATTACCTTTATCTTCTTTTCGTGAAGTGTTTTTACTTTCTCCTGATTGATATTTCGATAATAAGGAGAATAGATATCGGGATTGAATCCAAGTTCTTCAAGGTGAGCCTCGACCGATTTTTTACTCTCAACTAAAGCAGCCAATCTTATGTTTGGATACTTTTCATGCCAGTACTTTAACACGCGAAAATCAAAAGACTGAATAACTACCCGATTGAGAGGAAGATATTCATCCAGCAATTGGTAAACCATATCCGAAAATTCAGGAGGGGTTGGGTGAAATTTCCCATCACCACCTTCACCTGATTTGATTTCGATATTGTAATCTACCTCAAATCGCGTATAACTTTTTATATGATCTTCAATAGCAACAATCACGTCACTTAGCAATGGCTTAGTTACACTCATCTTTATCTGCTCTGGAAATCTACTATTACCTAACGATCCACAATCAAATTGCGTGACCTCCTCATACGTCATTTGATAAATGTTGAAATCTTTTTCTTCCCTTTTAGTATAAGCATTACCCGATGGATTGAGACAGATAGCTGATGACATCCAAGGTTCGTGTGAAACAATTATTTGAAGATCCTTAGTAATTGCCAAATCCATTTCCACTGTGGTCACTCCAGAATCAAGAGCTACTAAAAATGCAGGTATCGTATTTTCTGGCCTGAGTCCACGAGCGCCACGATGCCCCTGTACATCAAATGTGGGAAGTTTTTTTTGGGAGAAGCCAATAGATGGGAACATTACTACGAAGATCAGAACAACTGGAATTAATCTCATTCACCAAAGATAAAATTAATCTTTGATTCACTCAGATCGCCATCCTAATTACATAGGCTTTCGAATAACCGTCTCACGGGAAAATCAATTGTGATCTAGTCCTGGATGCAACCTTGTGAGGTTCATTCTGTCTTTAAAAAATAAAAAAAGTAGCGGAAAGAACAAAATCATATAAACTCACTTACCATGATTTTTAATTACATCAAAATCTCGTTAAGAAATCTACTGAAGCACAAGCAAAGTAACTTTCTCAATATTATCGGGTTAGCATTTGGATTGGCTTGTTGTGTATTATGTTATCTCCATGTCCAATTTGAACTTCGCTATGATCGATTTAACAGCAACTATGATTCTATTTATCGATTGGTTGCTGGTAATCCTAAAGAGGACAGATTTTGGGTAAAAGTGGCGGCACCTATGCCTCCAACGTTCAAAAGTCAAATACCTGAAATAAAATATTTTGCTAGAATAACAAGTGCATCTTACAATCCTAAAGTCGTGGTTGAACGAGAAAACGCAGCTTTTTTGGAGCCCTATTTCATGATGGCCGATCCAGCACTCTTTGATATTTTTTCATTTAAAACAATAGAAGGCGACCCCATTCAATCGTTAAATGACTTAAATACTGTTGTAATTACGGAATCAATCAAAAAGAAATTATTTGGCAACGAGCAAGCCATCGGCAAAGTCATAAAACTGAAGGACAACGAAATAGATTTCCAAATTGGTGCAGTGGTTGCGGATACACCAGAGCAATCTCATTTAAGGTTTGACTACTTGATCTCTTTTGCAAATGTTGACCGAATTCTGGGTGAGGGGAGTTCAACATCATGGGGAATGTATAACTACTTTAGTTACATTCAACTTAATAGCAATGCGAATGCGGCCGCTGCAGAACAAAAAATTCAAGCCGCTAAATTAACACTACCTAATTCGGAGCAAGTAACATTTGAATCCATCTTTTTACAGCCACTTAAAAACATTCATTTTCAAGACAATCGTGGCAATCAACTCCCTTCCTACGACAAAACATACATTTACGTATTCATCACGATCGCATTAAGTCTTCTGCTTATTGCCTGCATCAATTATATAAATTTGTCAATTGCTTTATCGATCAAGCGAATTAAAGAGATTGGTGTGCGGAAGGCAATGGGCGCAACACGATCACAACTAGTAATGCAATTTATCAATGAAGGCATTGTAGCCTCATTCATAGCCCTTGCTCTTGGCATGGTTCTTCTTGAAGGTCTATTACCTTTTGTGAATAATCTATTCGGATCCAGTATTCAAACAAATTATTCAGATTTACAATTTCTCATATTCATTATTGGAACCACTTTCTTAGTTGGATTAATATCTGGGAGTTATTTGGCTTTTTATGTCAGTGGATACCAAGCTTCAACTATTTTGAAGGGAAGCTTAAAAAGCGAAACCAAAGGTTTAGGCATTCAGCAAACATTGGTTTTTGTTCAGTTTAGTATTTCCATTATTCTGATTGTTTGCAGTTTTATCATCAGCAATCAAATGAATTTCCTTCAAAAGAAAGATCTTGGGTTTGACCATGATCAGATTATTAATATTCCACTAAGTTCAGCTAACAATCCACAGCAAATTGAAGAGTTAAAGAACCAATTGCATCAATCTTCAGAGGTGATTGATGTTGCAGCATCAAGTTTCTCACCAGGCGAAGCCAATTGGAATCAAACTGTATGGTGGGAAGGGCAACCCGAACCAATTTCAATGTTTATTATTTCTGTAGACAAAGATTTCTTAAGTACCATGGGCATCGGGCTTATAGAAGGTAGTATGGAACAGATTGCGTCCAACAAGGAAACTCAATATATACTCAATCAATCCGCTGTTGACTTAATCGGTTGGGATAAGGCTGTTGGTCATCAATTCACTCCATTTGGGCAAGGCAGAAAGCAACCAGTAACTGCTGTGGTTGAGAACTTCAACTTCATGTCATTGCACCATCAAATCGCTCCATTGGTATTAGTAATTTCTGATGATTTTGCATTGAATCAATTATCGGTAAAGGTTGCCGGGCAAGACTTTAGTAGTGGTCTAGCTTCGATAGAAAAATCATATCAAAAAGTGATGGGAGATATTCCATTCGAATTTTCGTTCATGGACGATTACATTAACAAACTTTACGAATCAGAGACGAGGGTAAAAGGAATTGTAAATAGCTTGACCATCATAGCAGTGCTATTTGCTCTATTTGGTGTCTATGGCTTGATCAGTTTTAATATAGAAAATAAGACTAAAGAAATCGCCATTAGAAAGGTACTGGGTGTAGCGCCTAAAGAGCTATTAGTACTATTCTCAAAGACTTATTATAAGTTAATGATAATTGCATTTGTCATTTCCATTCCGATCACTTGGAAAGTAATGAATGAATGGCTTAGCAACTTTAGTTATAAAGTAACTGTAAGTCCCGCATGGTTCGCCATTACTTTCCTGGTTGTTATGATTTCAATTTCAGCAATAGGACTAATAAAGTACTATTCATTAAGAGAAATCAATCCAGCTGATGCGTTAAAAAACAATTAGTCTCTTACAGAAAAAAAGGGAGGCCAGATGGTCTCCCTTTTTATAGTCACTCCCGTGAGCAAATTATTAGATCTTAATACCAAAGCATACCCCAGTTCTCAAGCCGAATCCATCGAACGCACCCGTATCAAAAGTGTCACTACCCGATTTCACTTCAACACTCCCTGATGAGTAAGATGGTCCAAGAAAAATATCAAGTACTACTTTTTCTTTAAACACCCATTGCTTTCCCAATATCAAGCCTCCTCCGAATGAACTATAGTCGGCTTCGTTGTTACCAAAATCATCATCCTTTAGGTTAAAACTTTGGTACCTTACGAAAGGTGCCACATAAACACCCGCAGGTGCATCGGACTCAGATAGATAAAACCGATATTCCGGTGTTATACCAAATCCCTTTAGTGCGGTTCCACCAGTAGATGCTCCAGTATAAAAGAACCCAAGTTGAAAGCTGCTACTTTCATTTAATACTTTTTCATACTGCAAATTCAGGGTCTTTACGATGGGGCTTAGGATGTTGATTTTCACTGTACTTTGTGCATTGACATTACTTACTCCAAAGGCGAATAGAACAAGTAAAACCGGTAAGAGGTAAATTCTCTTTGATAGTATTTTTTTCATTGTAAAAATTGGTTGGTAATGATGATCAATTACCACAAACTATGCCACAAAACCTATGAATTGAGTGTAAGGGGGAATATTTTTCTTACAAGAGCTCGAAATTAGATCACAAACTGAGAACATATAACCTAATTTGAGGTGTTCATTAATTTGATTAACCCCTAAATCCAACCTTTTTGTGGCTGCCATCACAAAAAGGTTTGTTTCCCGAAGCACCACAACGGCAAAAAGCTGTCACATTATTCTTCTTTAAAGATTTTCCATCTGCTGTAGTGATGATGAGATCACCACGTACCATCAAAGGGCCATCCTGTGCTAACTCAATGATAGTTTCAGATGTTGTCGCCTCAACTTCCTCCTTCTGATTGTTCGTCAGATAGCTGAGTGCACCAGAGGGGCATTTTTTTATTTGATCAACAATTTCTTTTGTTCCCGCTCCTTCAATATTTACCCACGGCTTGTTACTAGGGTCAAACACCTTGCTCAATCCGTTAAAACAATTCCTGGAATGAATGCACATGGATGGTTTCCAAACTACTGTTACTTCACCATTGGAATATTTTTTAGTAATATCTTTCATGAGTTATAAGTTTAAATCAGAGTATTCCTCATATAATTTAAAAAATTTCATTCAGAACAAACTCATTTTGTGGTTTTCTTATCCTTGGAGCTACCTCTCTTAGCTGTAAATTTTCTGGAAGCTGATCCGGGTCCCCAGAATAACCAATCGCCATGATGACACCAATCTCGTAGTGATCAGGGACGTTGAGATCAGCCCTCACTTTTTGTGCATCAAAACCACCCATCTGATGAACATTCAAACCCATTTCAGTGGCTTGCAGGGACAAAAACGCATTTGCTCCTCCCAGATCATATTTAGCTGTTGCGTTTGTCGTATCGTTTCTCTCAAAATTTTTACGCGCAAGACTAAGCACTAGAAGTGGCGCATCCTTCACCCAAATTTTGTTGCCTTCCATTAGCGTATTAAACAACTTGTTCCACAGCTCTACCTGATCTTTTGTAGCGTACAAGTACACCCATGGCTGTTCATTCATGCTAGAAGGAGCCCAACGTGCTGCTTCAAATAAAGAATTTATTTTTTCCTGCTGCACTGGCTTATCAAGGTAAGATCGTTTGCTTCTTCGCTGCTTGATTACGTCACTAACAGGATATTCTGTTTTACTTGATTGCTTCTCTATCATTTTTCTAAATAATAATAATACCTGTTTTTACATTGTTTATTCCTCAATGAGCACACCCATCTTGCCCATCTGGTAGTCGCGCATTGCTTCCATAATCTGAGTTTGAGAATTCATTACGAACGGTCCGTGTGAGACCACCTCTTCATTAAGAGGCTCTCCTGTTAAAAACAAAACGCGAGTGTCCTCTAGAGCCTCCAAGGATATCCCCTCTCCATCATTTTTAAAATGGACCATATGCAGTCCTTCCACCTGCCCAAACCCATCAACATTCAATTTACCATCTAATAAATAGATGATTGCATTATGATCATTGGGAGTAGGAACAGAAATTTTTCCTCCTTTTTTGAAATCTAGAGTAGCCGCATTTACAACTGCTTGTGAGGGAATAGGGCCTTTAGTTCCGAATACTTCTCCTGAAAATATGCGCACATTTACTTTCCCATCTTCACTTGTTTTGGTGGGTGCTTGTTCCGCACTTAACGGATGGTAGGCCGGCTGATCCATCTTATGTTTTGCCGGTGTATTGATCCACAACTGAATGATTTCCTGCTGTCCTCCAATTTCGTGGATATTGTCTGGGGGGCGCTCACTGTGGATGATACCCATCCCTGCATTCATCCATTGCACACCACCTGCGTATACATTGCTGTCATTGCCACGGCTATCGCGATGATGAACACCACCCTGAAAAATAAAGGTAACAGGTGAAAAGCCACGATGTGGGTGTGGTCCTACTCCAGCACTTCCAGGTTTTAAATGTTTTGGTGCTTTTATATTGGCATGGTGCAGCAACAGAAACGGGTCAACCTGCCCGACCTGCTGTGTTGGGAGTGGTTGACGAATAGGCATCCCTCCCATGTCTACCTGATGTGCATAAAGCAACCGTGCTACTGATCTGTTTTTCATTGTTATATTAATTTATTTCATAGGTACTTCTATAAACAATACTTCCGCGTTAGAGTTTGCGAAGATCGAAAACTCATCCACTTCCCATATTCCAAAACCATCTCTTTTGTTCAGCTTTTGATCATTGATGGTAACATCTCCATTGAGCACAAATACATATACACCATTACCTTTTTTATTGACTGTATAGCTCGTATTAAAACCATTTTCAAAATTACTAAGGTAGAGCCACGCATCCTGATTAATAGTAACACCAGAATCTGTTTCGTGCGGACTAACAATTTGTTGAAGTTTGTTTTTCCTTTCTTTTGGATCAAATGTTTTTTGATCGTATCGAGGTGTGATGTTCTTCTCCTTAGGAAAAATCCAGAGTTGAAGGAAGTTTACTTTTTCATCCTTGTTTTTATTGTACTCGGAATGTTGAATCCCCGTACCCGCGCTTAGGATTTGAACGTCATGCTGTTTAATGACCGTGGTGTTTCCCATACTATCTTTATGCTCCAAATCACCTGACAATGGAATAGAGATAATTTCCATGTTATCGTGAGGATGCTTGCCAAAGCCCATCCCACCATCCACATAGTCATCATTAAGAACACGAAGTGCTCCAAAATGCATCCTTTCTTCATCATAGTAATTGGCAAAGCTGAATGTGTGATGGGTATCCAACCAGCCATGATTGGCATGACCTCGGGTGTGAGATTTATGCAGTATAGTTTTCATTTCTTTCGTTTTTAAGTCGTTACGTGTTTAAACGTGAATTCTAATATAAAGATACATACAATTGTTGTATATACAACAATTCATAGATAAAATCATTTAATGATCTACAAACATGAAACAAATCAATTATATTCACGTTTGTAGAACTAACCTTAGAATACGTATGAAAGGAGCTTATTTAGGTGAATTAGAAGAACTCATTTTGCTAACCGTAGGCGTGCTTTACGAAAACGCGTATGGAGTAGCCATTAAAGATGAAATCGAAAAACAGGTAGGACGTAAGTTAAACATCAGCGCTGTCCATGCTGTGCTCAAGAGGTTGGAAGATAAAGCGTTGATCAATTCTTCGATGGGCGGTGCTACTACAGAAAGAGGAGGAAGGAGGAAACGGCTTTTTACACTTACCACTTTGGGGAAAAAAGCTTTGGAGCAAGCCAATGAGGTTCGCTCGCAACTCTATAATCAAATTCCAAAAGTGGCCCTTCAATTTAACAGCTATTGCTAATGAGTTCTCCTCCTAAGTGGGCCGATCGATTTTTAGAATGGTACTGTAACCCAGACCTGTTGGAGGAAATACAGGGTGACGCCCATGAGCTTTACCATATTCGATTAGAGGAAGAAGGTCAATCAAGTGCTCGAAGAAAATTTATTTGGGATGTTTTCCGATTTTTCAGGTTATCCAATATTAAAAGAACAAAAAAAATATACTCATCAAATTCATTTACCATGATCAAGAGCTATTTCAAGTTAGGTTTTCGTAATGCTGTTCGCAACAGTCTTACCTCTTCCATCAATTTGATTGGATTATCAATTGCTTTGGGCGTAGCCATTACCATCTATACTTTTGTGCTCTATCAATATAATATGGATTCCTTTCATAGCAATAAAGACAGGATCTATCAAATCACCAATATAGTGAAGCAGGCAGATGGTATAGGATCTAACTGGGGAGACTCCCCTATGCTCTTGGGCCCTACCTTATTGGAAGACAATCCAGCCATTGAATCGTTTACTCGAATTGAATATGGAAGTGGTTCCTTTCGATATAATGACGTGGTTTTCAATGAATCCATTTGGTTTGTAGACCCCGACTACATGACCATTTTTGATTTTGAGGTGCTATACGGCAATCCCCTCGCTCTTAGAAAGAAGAATGAAATTATTATCACAAGACCTATGTCTGAAAAGTATTTTGGTAATAGGAATCCGGTAGGAGAAGTTTTTTCCATCAAGTTTTCAAATGAGACAAAGGAAGAGTTTGTAATTGGGGCCGTACTTCAAACACTTCCAGGCAATTCAGGAATTCGATTCAACAACCTTATTTCATTGGAAGCATTTCATGATCTTAATTTAAAGGATGCCAATGATTGGGAATATTTTACAGATGCTACATTTATCATGCTCAAAGAAGATCACAACGCATCAGAGGTCGCAGGCAGTATGGAGAAATATAGATCCATTCAAAACAAAGCCAACATTGACTTTCCTGTACAAAGCTTTAATTTTTATTCATTAAATGGATTGTCTGGAAAGAATTTCGAAATCGATAGTGAAATTTCACAAGGCGCTCACCCGGCAGGCATCATTACGTTAAGTGTAATTAGTTTAATGCTATTACTACTTGCTTGCTTCAATTACATGAATGTTGCTGTAGCTACCGTTACAACCAGGCTTAAAGAAATTGGTATAAGGAAGGTTGTTGGTGGGCGCAAGAAAGAAATCGTAATACAGTTTTTGACTGAAAACCTAGTTTTGTGTGGAGCTGCAGTATTGCTCGGAACAATTTTAGCGTATCTATTTTTTATGCCAGGACTAAATAGCCTATTCCCAATTAGTGTTTCCTTTGAGCATGCCTCGGCAGCAAGTCTAATTTTATTTTTTGGAGCTATCTTAATTTTCGTTGGACTTGTCTCTGGGGCGTACCCTTCCTTTTACATCGCTTCTTTCCAACCGGTACAGATCTTAAGGGGGAAGGAAAAATTCGGTTCCAAAAGTTTATTTAGCAAGGTGCTGCTTACTGCACAATTCATGTTAGCGTTTGTAACCATAATTGGATCTTTCGTCTTTATCGCCAATAGCATTAACCTGAGAAACAAAGACTGGGGCTATGGGCATGATCAAAATATAGTAGTCCCGGTAATAAATGATATCAATTACAAAGGAATGCGTGATTTCGTTAGTCAAGACAAAAACATATTGAGCTATGCAGGATCGAAAACACATGTGGGTGATCTAACTTACAGAACGACTGTTACCTATCAAGAAAGTAAAAAACAGGTGGTTATATATGAAGTAGGTTTCAACTATATGGAGACAATGAATTTGAGACTGAATAAGGGAAGATTCTTTGATGAATCAATACAGTCTGATAGAGAAGAATCTGCAGTAGTTAATTCTCTTTTTGTCAAAGAGATGGGTTGGGATAATCCCATAGGACAAAGTTTTGTGTACGACAGCATCAGGCGTTTTGTAGTGGGTGTAGTTGACGATTTTCACTACGATGACTTTTATAACAGTGTTGACCCAGTTATGTTCCTGATCACTCCAGAAGAAAACTATAAATATATTGTCATGAAGGCTCAGGCAGGGTCAGTAGTTCAGACCGGGGAAAAGTTAAAGGAAGTATGGCGTCAGGTTGCACCTGATGACCCATATGCTGGATACTATCAGGATAGTGTTTTTGAAAGCTTTCACAGTGATAATAATAGTAATATCAAACTATTAAGCTTTATTTCTGCCGTGGCCGTTTTGTTAGCCTGCATTGGATTGTTTGGCCTTGTCTCGTACAACATTACAAGAAGGATGAAAGAATTCAGTGTTCGAAAAGTATTTGGCGCTAACGTGTCTCATATATTCAAACTGATGAACAAAGATTATATTTGGATTCTGTCCATTGCATTCCTTATTGGTGCGCCAGGTGGGTTCTTACTCGTAAACAGTCTTATTCAAAATATATATCCTGATCCAACTCCAGCAAGCGCAACTCCTTTTATAATAGGAATGTGTATTATGGCAGTCACCGTGGCAATAACTGTTACCAGTCAAATAAGTAGAATTACAAAAAATAACCCAGCGGTGACGTTAAGAAGCGAATAGGTTAAACGATCCTATTACCTACTCCTTGTTAAAATTAAGATAGGATTCTATTTTGAATGGAGCTGAACATAGCTCATCACAGCTCTTAGTTTAGCATAGTTGTATTTGGCTTCTAGTTTTCCAAACAAATCCTTCGAGGTAAACTCTTTTGGCAGCTCTTCAATGGCGTTTGATATTAATTTCACATCCTCTTCTTTGATGAAATCAAATATCTCAATTTGGCCATTTTGAACAGCCTTTGCCAGATGGCCTTCGATGGTGCCAGGCACTAGCTCTCGCTCTTTCGCAATCGTTTCGATATCCTTGCCCTCTTTCCACATTTGTAAGGTAATGTCAAATGTGCTAGGCCCTCCCTTCTTTCTTCCGCCTTTCTTCTTACCCGATCCTTTTTTAGTGTCTGGAAATTGAGTTTTTATTTCTTCTAAAAGTTTCTCTCGCTCCACAAGGCGTGCTTTGGCCAACTCCGAAAAATCAAACGCCTGATTGCCATTTAAAATACCTTCAATCAACAGTTGTGACTTATCCACCTCATCAAGTGTTTTGGAAAATAATTGATCCAACTCTTCCAATCCATTTAAATAGGTTTTCACACGCTTGTGCTGCTTCATCTCTGCTGTATGTAGCAACAGTGTTTTAACTTTCTCGTTGAGTATATTCTTGTAATAGGCACTTCCTTTATTAATTCGCTCAAGCAATTTTTCGTGATCGTTGGCCCGCAGTAGGTTTTGTAACTGCCACCTGAACTTCTCCGTGTTCTCTCTTTCCTCTTCCAGCGAAATAGAGATTTGCTCCAGCACAGGTTGCATACTCACTTCTTTGAGTGATACCGTTTCCTTTTTTGATTTGGTGATGTATCCAATTTCTTTTACCAATCCACTAAAGTCAAAGGTTTTGTCAATCAGAAATGAAATAAATTCCGATTGCTTCTGCTTCATCACTTCAGGCAGCTCAGCTGGCTTGTTGTTGTTCTTACTAAAAGATACAATCTGATTATCTGCACTGATTACGCCAGGATGTATACGAGAACGAAGGATCAATCCATTCAGCGATCTGAGGCGTGACAAAGCCACATACACCTGCCCTCCAGTAAAAGCTTGTGCTACATCGATGATGGCCTTTTCAAAAGTAAGTCCCTGGCTTTTGTGCACTGTAATGGCCCAGGCTAACTTCACCGGGTATTGTGAAAAACTTCCTACCACCTCATCATCCAAATCATTGGTAGTCTTATTAATGGTATATTTTTTATTCTCCCATCGTTCTCGCCTTAATTCAAATGATGTGTGACTTTCTGCCAATTGCACCTCCACCTTATCTCCTTGAATTTTGCTTACTGTTGCCAGCTTACCATTAAAATACATTTGGTTTTCACTGTCATTGCGAATGAACATGATCTGGGCACCTTCTTTCAACTCCAGCTTTTCCTGCACCGGGTACATGGATTCCGGAAAGTCCCCTTCCATTCGAGCTTCAAAAAAGTGAGAATCGGAAACAAGCTCGCGCAAAGCAGTTTTGTTCATCTCATCTGCCTTGTAATTATGTGTGGTTAGTGTAATTATCTCCTTTACCTCTTTTATTTCATCTTCATCCTGATAGTGTGCATTCAATTCATCAATATCCTCCTGTGTAGGTGTGTTGTTCCTTAGGTTGTTGAGGATGTTAATAAATACATCATCCTGCTGTCTGAATATCTTATCGAGTTCGATGTACACAAAGCCGTCTTGCTTCAAAGCCAATGATTCATAAAACCAGGCGCTTTGATAGTAACGTTGAAGCATGCTCTCCTCGTTTCTTCGTACTACTGGGGGCAATTGATAAAGGTCTCCAATCAACAACAATTGAACCCCGCCAAAGCTGCGTTTGAAATTGCCTCTAGCAGAGCGCAGCCTGTAATCTATTGCATCCAAAACATCAGCGCGCAGCATACTCACCTCATCTATTACCAAAAGGTCAATTGATCTTAGTACCTGCTTCCTTACACTATTGAGCGGATGCTTTCTTGCCAATGTGTTTTGAGTAAAAAATCCTTCTTCCGCATTAAAGTCTGCAGGGATAGATCGGTCGGGCAGGAATGTACCTAACGGAAATAGAAATTGAGAATGAATGGTGACACCCCCGGCATTTAACGCAGCTATTCCAGTGGGAGCCACAATGGCAAATTGTTTGTGGGTATGTTTCTCTAAATTTCTAAGAAAAGTAGTTTTTCCCGTTCCGGCTTTACCGGTGAGAAAAATATGGCCTGATGTGCTGTTAATGAACTGAAGGGTTGTTTCAGCAAACTGACTCATTTCTACATCAATGTCCTCTGTCATAGCAAGTTCTAAGGAAAATACTATGACCGCAATTTATCCAATATTCTGTTCAGTTCAATAGCTTCTGTTTTAGTTATTGATTTTTGAATGGATAACCACTGATCGTAGTCTTTATCTATTTCTGAAAGTATTTTAAGTCCCTTTGCTGTAATGGAAATATCCACCTGCCTCCGGTTCGACTCGCACAACTGGCGATCCACTAACTCTTTTTGCCTTAGTTTCTCTACAAGCCGGGTACAGTTGCTGTTTTTTTCGATCATTCTTTCAGCAACATCAGCTAGTCGCATAGGGGCGGGATGGCTGCCCCGTAAAATTCTTAGCACATTAAATTGCTCTGGGGAAATATTAAATTTTTTGAAGTAGGCTGCATTCCTGTTATTCAACCAACTGCTGGTGTACAGAATATTGACCATCGCTTTTTGATGCTCATTGGTAAATTTGGCCTGCTTTACATCTTCTTCTAACCCCATGTCATTTTCTGATTGTGTAAATGTAGATACTATTGTTGTTTATACAAACATTGTATGTATTAACCTGTTTGATGTAAATTGAAACATGAAACCTCAGCATCGCATTTTGTTTCTCTTTCCTCTGTTTACTTTATTAGCCTGTTCTGCTTCTTCCTCCCTTCAAGATGATTTTATAAAAATCAATTGGCTAAAAGGGTATTGGGAAAGGGTAAATGCAAAAGAAGGCCGATCAGCACACGAACGGTGGGAGGAAGTTTCAGATCAGGAGTTGAAAGGCTGGGGAGTATCTATGCGGGGAAGTGATACGGCATTTATGGAAGTACTTCGCATAGTTGTGAAAGACGGAGCACTGCATTATGTCGCTGATGTTCCTGAAAATCCAAATCCAGTATTCTTTAAATTCACTTCAATCGATGAGACTGGCTTCATTTGCGAAAATCCAGTACATGATTTTCCTAAAAAGATTGAATACCAACTGCGAGGTGATACGCTAAAAGCCATTACGTCCGGTGACGGTAAAGAGTTGGTCTTTGATTTTGTAAAAGCAAGTAGGTAAGCTAACGCTCAACACATCCAGGATAGAATACATTGAAGCGCTGAATATCCGTTTCAAAAAGCGCGTTGACAATAGCGATATCGCTGTTGATGATCTCCCTGGCTTCCATCAAGGTCCTTGCAGAAAAAATAATGATCCCTTTTTCGCCTGATCGAGCACCTAATTTAATAGTGCCATTTTTTCTCAAAGTCGAAAGATGTTTTGAGTGTTCAGTGAAGTAGGGTTGATCATTAGGTGATTTTTCAAAATCCCAAGCTGGACCGGTGGTGTAGGTAACGATGAACAGGCTGTCTCCCGGGTGGGTATCCTGGCCAAAAGCATAGAAACCTGTAATTAATGCAAAGAGTAGTAGCGTCCATTTTTTCATAGCCTTAAGGGTTAGTGTTATATCTTAGACGATTGTACATCATAAAAAAAGACAATCGAATTCACACCACCCCAATGGCGGTCAGCGGATCACCTTTTGTTATGGCCAGTGATGTAACCACATAGAGCAATACGCCATCTTCTTCCGCTTTGTATTCTCCCAATACATTGCCAAAGAAATCCCTGATCTCACCTAATGCTTCTCCCCTCTTTACTTTGTCTTCCAGGTTTTTAAAAGCATGCCAGCACCCCTCCTGCTCAGCTGTCATCACTGCCATTTTTTTAAGGAATACCACCTCCGAAGTTTTTACCTCTCCAGCCAAAACATCCAAAGATCGCAATACATTATGCGTAGCCTCAATATATTGATCCACTTCCTCATTGCTCCATCTTCCACACTGACCAAGCTCCGCCAAAAAACCTGGAGTACCTGCCTTGGCCGCTGCTCCCATAGAGCCATTATCCGAAACAGAACCTACGACATAAGGGAATCCCAATGCTGCTGATGCTGCTTTTGATTGTTCTGCAATTTCCGTTCCGCCTAAATTAGAGTATATCACAAATGGCACCAGCGATTCATGAA
Organism: Cyclobacteriaceae bacterium; assembly: GCA_040216665.1. GTDB lineage: Bacteria > Bacteroidota > Bacteroidia > Cytophagales > Cyclobacteriaceae > ELB16-189. Next base: position 22,937 of record JAVJOQ010000001.1, read on the forward strand.
TATCCCCACCATGTAAATCGATATAAAAATCCGCAACAAGTTGTAGCTGATGAACCGTGTATGCTATTCTATCACTTACCGTACCAGTGGCTTTGCCAGGAAACACCCGATTCAAATTCTTGCCATCATATGGCCCGTAGTATTGGAGCTTTGCCAAAAAGGCTGGAACATTTACTGGATGTATAACCACTATTGTTCCCTTCACCTCCTTAGGATCAATGTTTTTTGCCAATTGAATTGCGGTTTCTATACAGGGATATTCACCACCATGTACTCCTCCCGTAATTAAAATTTGTTTACCTGGTTTTGCTCCTACTATGAATGTAGCAGGCATTTTAACAGGCGTGCCCTCCACTGCAATGAATCCCTGACTTTTATTTCCAGGGGTAGCAGAAAATCCATGCGCAGAAAGTATTGAATCGAAAGTCATTATTTAATGGGTTTATTAGTGAGCACAACAAATTATTTGATCAAACAAGATTGAATTGAACATGGTTGTTTGTTCCATGTGGGGTAGGTGGCCAGCATTTGGCAAAACAAACAATTCCACTTCCGGAATTCTTTCCATCATGTTATCACGAACTTCATCCAACTTCACCACGGTATCATGTTCTCCCCAAAGGGCAAACACAGGTATATCGGATTCAGCTATTTTTCTTTGTTCATTTTCCAATGAAGGGCTATTCATTCTGGTAGACAGTAATGCCTTTACAAACCCTTTGAATTTCATCATCCCTTCGTAACGTTTATCCCACCCATCAAAAGGCGTAGCATCATAAAAATCTCCCATCTGTCCACTTGCCATAGTTGAATAGGCTTCAGTTTGTTTAAAGTCTTCTATTTCCTGATCCGAAACCATTACAGGATATTCAATACCACCTGCAACAGTCTCGAAGCCCGCTGGATCAACATAAATCAAATTCTGAATACGTTCCGGATATTGAAACGCAAAAGCGGAAATTATCCGTCCACCGTAAGACAGGCCCATTAGGTTTATTTTCTTATTGATCTGCAAAGCATCTAATAATTCTCGCAGTTGATTGGAATAAAGAGCTACATCATAAACGACATCCGGATTGTCTGAGTAGCCTCGCCCATACACATCATAACGTAACGCTCCATATCCACGGGACAGGGCTGCATGGTAAGTTGAATCCCAAATGTAAGAAGGCACCGAAAAGCCATGGACCATGACTAGCAAAGTATCAGACTCCTGGTTGTCCCATTCATAATAGGTATAGCCCGCGCTTAGCTTAGCAAAATCTCCAGTCTTTATCGTATTTCTAAAGGCATCATCCTTTATAACTGTTTCTGGGTCAGTAAAGTCGCTGGAGTGCTCTTTGGTAGCACAGCCCATCAACCACAATGCTAGAAGACAAGTAAAAGTAAACCGTTGCATAATAGAATTAAGTAAGCTTAAAATTACTTATTAAATTCAAGTAGTTCATACTGGAAGTAAAGGCTTCAAATTTATCCTTTAGGGCTCGAATCGTCACTAATTGTCCGCAGTATCCTATCTGATACAATTGCCATGCAACAAATGGCTTGAACCAATTGATACAACCAAAATCTGGTTAGCAATACAATGCCATTTCAATCTTAATATTACCCGAGGTAAGGTTCTGCCTGCATATGTACTAAGAAGTAGGTTAAACCCTCTATTTTAATGGATTGCGCCTCAAAATCGATAACTAACCCATGTAATAAAACCTATTGTGGTGATCAGTATTTAATAGAAAAAAATTGCAATTTCAGCCCCGTTATGTTGAAGACCATATTACTCAGAATTAAAGGAAACGGTTTTGTGAGAGAGTGCATGCTTTTCAAATGCAACGTTCCTTACTATTGGTTTCTTGGCATTATGGTATGGGGCTCCCTCATCATGTTTATCTATGCCGGACTGGCATTGATCAGACTGGGGATATGAGTGAACTACCTCCCCGAGTTCAGGAACTGATAAGCACCACCACCAGAGAAGAGATTTTTAAGATGATCGATAGCCAGCTGGATGGCTTTACCTTCCATGATGTTTATACCGCTTTGAAGAATAAGGGGGTAAACGTCAGTATCACTTCCGTTCAAAACCTTCTAAAAGCACTTAGTTACAGAGGTTATCTCAAAGAGTATGCCTTAAAAAAGACCAAGACTCCTGGTAGATCTACTATTCATTACAAGAAGCAACACCATTCTTAGCAAGTCAAGTACTTAAGCACGGATCTGAGGAATTAACTGCGTTGCTTACATTTGGGGGAGTTTCTTCGATTGCTCAGGCAAGCTTGGCAACCTCATCAAACAATAAAAGCCATCGTTCGATGGCTTTTAACCTTTTAACGTGGGAGCTGAGGGATTCGAACCCCCGACCCTCCCGGCCTACAAGCCGGGATGCTCTGAACCAGCAATAAGTTTTTCTATCCTTGTTCTACTTTTCCAGTCTTTTACTTGCCGCTCTCTCGCATAGGCAAGTTCTTTTGAAGCGTAATCTTCAGAATAAACCAATTTCCAATCTCTAAACTTTCCGGTAAAACCAGCGTGGTTGGTATTATGCTTCCGGACTCTAGTGTCTATACTCTCTGTTGTATGGCCAACATAGTATTTGTTTGCAATCGTAGAGTAAAGAATATAAAATATGGCATCCATAAAAAAACCTCAGCAAAACTGAGGCTTTTAACGTGGGAGCTGAGGGATTCGAACCCCCGACCCTCTGCTTGTAAGGCAGATGCTCTGAACCAGCTGAGCTAAGCTCCCCTTCATTTGGGACTGCAAATCTAGAATAGATTTTCGTTTGAACAAAAAAAGTTGTCCAAATCTGATTTTAACTGAAATGCACCACCTACCTGCATCCAATACTTTGAAGCTGTTCTCTCATCACAAAATTCTTCACCATCTCCACCACTTCAGGTGCTCTGAGGTTATGCCCAAAGCCTTGTGTGGTAATCAATTGAGACTGAGGCCAGGCGGTGTGGATGCGTTGAGCATGGGTGTAAGGTGCCTCTTCGTCTCCCTCATCATGAATGATAAGACCAGGCATGTTTAATGACGCTGCAAAGGCAGGTGCTGAGAAATAGTCTGGTGTTTGGCGCAAGACCTTTTCAAAGTGCTGGATGATATATTTAAATGTCCGATCGTTCAGACCAGTAAACTTCTTATAGAAAGAAATGAAATCGTTGGCTTCTCCCGGTGACCCCATTGCTATAAAATGACCAACTGCAAGATGTTGGTGATGGTGCAAAGCGTGCATCAGTGCGAATGATCCCATAGAATGGGTAACAGCAAAATCGATTGTACCAATTTGTTCCATAAAGTTTTTTATAGCATCACTATAAATAGGAATATTAGTATACTTTCCCGCAGATTGTCCGTGGGCTGGAGCATCAAAAGCATAAATCGTGTACTCCTCGTGAGAAAATGATTGAATGTATTTCTTCCATCGGTAGGTGTGGCTTTGCCAGCCGTGCAAAAAAGCTATTTTTTTCTTTCCATGACCCCATTGATATCCCTGAAGATCCACGCCTTCACTATTGAACCGAAAGAGCTGGGCCGTTTCTAAGAACTGCTGGTGGTGAGGTTTGATGGGAGGTGCCAATGGTGTGCAAAAAATATTAAACCCTATTTCACCCACCTTGGAAGGCGCCACCAGCGCCAGCGTGTTGAGGTATCCTCCGATTAATTTTGGAACAATTTTCTTTATCATACTGTAGATACCAATCGGTATCAGTTGGTTCAAATTTTTTTACAACTCTATTTCCTTAAGCATTTGAGTCAGGTGCTTTGCCACTCTAACGATGTCGTCATCATTGCCTCGAAGCTTGCTCATCATGATGGCACCTTCTAAGCCTGCGATAATTACCGTGGCATAATATTCTTTATCAATATCGGCCTTCAACTGATTGTACTTTACTCCATTATTTAAAATCGTAATGATGGCGTCTTTAAACATATCCAGCATCAACACTGCCCTTTTGCGTAAAGCAGGATGTGCATCATCCACCTCAATGGCCACATTTAACAAAGGGCACCCTCCTTTTACGGGTGGCTTGGACACATACGTTTCGAAAAAATTAAAAATGGCTCTCAGTTTTTCCGGTGCCGTTCTTTCCTCTTTTATTTTCACGCGCAAGTAACTAAACATCTGTGCCGACAAATGGCTCAGTGTTTCCATTTCCAACACGGCCTTGCTTTCAAAGTGCCTGTAAATAGCGCCCTTGGTAAGCCCGGTAGCCTTGGTAATATCACTTATAGAAGTGGCCTTATACCCTTGTGTATTGAACAAGTGGCCTGACTGTTTAAGGATCCTTTCTTTGGTTATTTCTGGGTTGCGCACACACAAAGATACCGATCGGTATCTTTAAAGACCAAATTTTCGCCTCATATTTTCTTATTCTTTCGCTAAGTCTTTGTTTTTCAATCAGATTGGGCTGAATTTTGCGTTACTAGCGAGTAATCCATTTTTTAAATTGAAAACGCTTAAGCGCTTACTTTTTTATATTTCTCTCGCCTTCGGTGCTATCCTTATTGCCTCCCTTACATCAGTTTTTCTGTTTAAGGATCGCATTATTCAGCAATTCATCACTGAGGCCAACAAGAGCCTGAGCACTCCTGTGAAAATCGGTAAAATCGATATTTCACCATGGGACGATTTCCCCAATATGGCCATCGTATTTCACGATGTTTATGTGGAGGATAGCCATCCTGGCAACTACCCTCTGCTGACTGCCAAAAAAGTATCCTTTTTTCTTAATCCTATTGAAGTTTGGAAGGGGCAATATGCCATTCGCGGACTACAAATTAACAACAGCGAAACCAACCTGAAAATCAACAGTGATGGTGTTAATAACTACACGGTTGTCAATAAAAATGCCGACAACAAAGGTGGAGGTGCCATCCGATTTGATCTTCGAAATGTAAAACTCTTCGACACCAAAGTGAACTACCGCGACCTGGAAAGAAATCAGGATCATGCTTTTTCAAGTGACGAATTGGTTGCCTCTATACATATTGACAATGAGTTCTATAAAATATTAGCCAATGGGGATGTCACTACAGAACAAATTGGGGTGCAGTCCAGTAGTTTCCTTAAAATGAAACGCTTCCTTGTCAATGCTGATTTGCTCTACAACGACAAGGAGAAAGATCTATTGATCAATCCCTCTCAGCTCAATCTCCATGAATCGCAGTTTGAATTGGAGGGCACTTATCAGTTTAAGGATAAGAACCTTATTGACATGACTTGCAATGGGAAAAATACAGACATACAAACATTGTTATCCTTGCTACCCGAAACCACTAATGAAAGATTTTCAAAATATGAAAGTGATGGCGATGTGTATTTCAATATGGTATTGAAAGGAGAAATCAGTGACAGGAAGGATCCATCTATCTCCATTCGTTTCGGATGTGAGAATGCAACACTTTTTCATCCTGATTATAAATCAAGAATTGAAAATGCCAATATGGAGGGATCATTTGCCACCTCCTCCTTTACGCGCCTTACTGAAGCTGTTTTGTTTTTAAAAAATGTGAGTGGTACTTTGAACGATCGTCCTTTCCAAACCGATCTCTCCATTCAAAATTTTGAAAACCCTTATGTTAAATTTGTATTCAAGGGCGATTTGGATGCAGAGTCCATTGTCAATTTTTACCCTATTGAAGAACTCCAAGAACTTACAGGAGATGTGGGTATCGATATCTCCTTTGAAGGACAAACTGTATTGCTTAAAAAGAAAGCCACAGCCCAGAAAGTGATTGCGAATGGATCAATAGATATGCGCGAATTGAATTTCAAGTTTGGTAAACAGGCTATTCAGTTTAAGGACCTCAATGGCGTACTACAGTTTACTAACAATGACCTTGCTTTAAGCAAAGTTTCGGGCAAATTAGAGAACAGTGATTTTGAAATGAATGGTTTCTTCAAAAACATTATCACTTTCCTGATATTCGAAAATCAACCCATAGGTATTGAGACAGATTTAAAATCGGACTTTATTGATTTGGATCAATTGTTTGCCATTGGTTTTGGTAAAGAAGGCTCTTCTGACTATCAATTCACTATCTCTCCCGATCTATATCTCAATTTCAATTGTGATGTAAAATCCCTACACTATAAGAAATTTAGCCCCACCAACATCACAGGTAATCTATTGATCAAAAACAAAATGGCCGTTGCACGAAACATCGATTTCAATGCCATGGGCGGTGCGCTGTCACTTAACGGGATCATGGATGCTAAAAACAATAAAGCCATTGATGTAATCAGTTCATTTAAATTAAAGGGTGTACACCTCGACAGTGCTTTTTATGTTTTTGACAACTTTCAACAAACGTTTATTCAGGATAAACAACTGAAAGGGCAGGCATACGCAGATGTAGAGTTAGAAATGACACTCAATGAAAAATTGAAATTGTTCCAGGAAACATTGATTGCGAATATTAGCACTACTATTAAAAATGGAGAGCTCAATAACTTTGAGCCGTTACACAAACTGGACAAGTACCTGGACGATGACAACCTCAATCGCTTGCGATTTGCAGACCTTAAAAATGACATTCATATCGAAAATAAAATTGTGTATATCCCACAAATGGAGGTGAGTAGCAATGTTACCACCATCCAAATTAGTGGCACGCATACTTTTGATCAACGAATCGATTATCGTGTAATTGCACCATTAAGGAGTAAAAAGAAAATTGATCCAGATGAGGCCTTTGGTGCCATTGAAGAAACCAATACTGGGAGTACCAAAATATTCTTGAAAATAGTTGGCACCACCGACAACTACAGTGTGATTTATGACAAGGAAGCTGTTAAGAAAAAAATTGTAAGCGACCTGAAAAAAGAAGTAGTAGAGTTAAAAGAAGCCTTTAAGCTTAAAGGAAAAATAAAGAAGAAAGAAATTGAATTGAAAGAAGACGATTATTTCGATTGGGGTGATTCTACTAAGGTGAATAACAATTAAAAAAATTTCTAATTCCCTGGATCATTAATGACACAGATTACTTTTTCAATATTACGCTAAATGTAGACCCCAACCCTTTCTCCGACTTCACGTGTATCTCTCCGTCCAATTTCGCTAATGCCTCCTTCACAATAAAGAGCCCAAGCCCTGTTCCCTTTTCTCTATCTGTTGACATGTAGTACATTTCAAATATTTTAGATTTATCCTTTCCATCAATTCCAATACCATTGTCCACAACATCAATTTTAATTTGATCCTTATCAGAGTAAGTATTAATCTCTATGATTTTATCGTCTTTAGATTGGTCATGGTATTTAATAGCATTTGAAACCAAATTGTTAAGTATAACTTCCAACCGATGTGGGTCAGTAAAAACACGATGAACCCCTACATGCATATAGAACTTAATACCCAAAGCTGCAGGCATATGCTTATGTACATTGATCACTTGCTCTATCAAATAATATAGTTCCACGATCTCCTTCTTCACTGGCTGAGTGCTTTCGCGTGATATCATTATCATTTCCTTAATAAATTGTTCTTGCTTACTAAGGGTCTTACGCATCATGCCGAGGTAGGCATCGAGCTTCTCCTGATCTTTTTCTTTTTGTGCTAGGTTAACCAACCCCAGCATAGAACTGATAGGGGCCTTTAAGTCGTGGGAGACGCCATATGCTATTCTGTCCAACTCTTTGTTTGCATTTGACAAGGCCTTATTTTGTTCATTCCGTTTGCGCACCATTATTAATGAGTACACAGTCACATTACCCAGGATGAGTAAAATAATTATTGCATTGGCATAAAAAAGGTAGTCACGAATTTTCCTTGCTGCCACACCAAGGCTTTCAGAAAATTCTTTTTCCTTACGTGTCAGCGCTTGCCTGTTTCTATTTAAGGCTGAGATAAATTCTAATTTGTTTTTATCTATGGTTCCATTTTCAATAGAAGATTTAATCTGATTCGCAATTTTATACTTTTCCTTGATGATCATATCTCCCTTTTCCCAAATGTCAATTGGGCCAGACATCAAAGGCATATTTTTAAATGTTTTGAACAACCAGATCATGTCATCAATGTCCTCTTCATGATTATTTCCCTGAAGAAACCCATTCCGAATGACTTGCTCCGAACCACCTGAAAGTAGATTCACTCTGGCAATACTATCTCCTAGAGGTATGCTGATGCCTTTAATAAACTCATCCCAATCTTTGACGTCCTCACTATAGATATAAGAAATGAGGCTTTGGGTAGCATCTTTCTCACCTTTGGAGTAGTTGGATTCTCCATTGATGTAGGCCCTCACAGAAGACATTGTCTTGAGGGTATAGTAATTAACAACAATCAGTACTATGGATGATACAAAAATAGAAACGAGCAATCCCCAAAGAGGAAGGCTTTTAATCTCCTTTATCTTATCTTCCCAGATCAAACCTTAAATTTAATAATCAGACAAAATAAGGTCAAAATGTGCAATGAGTTCGGCTAGTGTAAGGTTTAGTACATAATAGAAAAAATAACCTAGGTAAATCACAATTTTTTGGCTCGCTCCCAATAGGTATCCATTTCTTGCAATGACATTTCTCCTAGTTTTCGGCCATCTTTTGCGGATTCTGATTCAAGAAATTGAAATCGCTTAATAAATTTTTTGTTTGTACGTTCTAATGCTTCTTCTGGATCGATATTGATAAACCTGGCATAATTCACCAATGAAAAAAGTAAATCTCCAAACTCACTCATCACCCTTTCATTGTTAATTTGATCTGGCGACTTCACATTGAATTCATCCCTAAACTCTTTCATCTCCTCCTCAATTTTTTCCCAAACCTGCCCTTTATGCTCCCAATCAAACCCGATACCTCTTGCCTTGTCCTGAATGCGGATGGCTTTTACCAAAGCGGGTAGGGACGTGGGTACTCCTTCAAGGACTGACTTATTGCCATGCTTCAATTTCAATTTTTCCCAATTGGCCTTTACCACCTCTTCGTTCTCGGCAATGGTATCCCCATATACATGAGGGTGGCGCTCCACCAGCTTATCGCAAATGGAGTGCAGCACATCCGCCATGTCAAATGCTTTTTTCTCAGACGCTATTCTCGCGTAAAACACATTGTGTAGCATGAGATCGCCTAATTCCTTTTTTACCTCTTCCAAATTACCATCCAGAATGGCATCCGATAGTTCATAGATCTCCTCAATAGTGAGATGTCGTAGACTTTCAAGGGTTTGCTTTTTATCCCAGGGACAATTTTCCCTTAGCTCATCCATTACCGTTAATAACCTGTCGAAGGCTTTCAGTTTAGCATCACGATTTAAATCAGGTGAAACAGGCGGCTTTCTCATATTCAATTAAACTTAAATTATTAACGAGGTGTTATTAAGATGATTAATTTTGCCTAAAGTTAAGAAAGATGACAGTTCTACTTTTTTCTATCGGTTTTATCGGCATCTTTTTTGTGCTGATGTCAGTGCGCCTCTTATTTCTTAAAAACGGGGAGTTTAAAGGAACTTGCGCCTCGCAAAGCCCATGGTTAGTAAAAGAAGGTGCTACTTGTGGCTACTGCGGAAAAACTCTCACTACCGGAGAAGGTTGTGCTGATCCTGAAAAGACAACTGACACCAACTTCCCTCAGATTAACCGCTCCTAAATTAAAGTACTCCTATCCTCTATTAATCTGGTGGACTAATGTATCTGTTTTAGTCTATTCGTTTGTTTCTGCACTATAGTAGTTAAATTCGCAGTCTCATTTTTTATTACTGCTTGTGACGCTAATTAAATCGATTTCTGGAATCAGAGGTACTATTGGAGGAAAACCCGGAGAGGCACTTACTCCCCTAGATGTTGTAAAATTTTCCTCTGCTTATGGCACCTGGATTAAGGCCCAAAAAGGAAAAAAAGTAATCATAGGGAGGGACGCCAGAATTTCCGGAAAGATGGTGAGCCAATTGGTAAGCGCAACGTTGCAAGGCATGGGCCTGGATGTAATTGATTTGGGTTTATCTACCACACCTACCGTTGAAATGGCCGTACCCAAAGAAAAAGCAGGTGGCGGAATAATCCTTACAGCTAGCCATAATCCCATTCAATGGAATGCACTTAAACTTCTGAATAGCAAAGGTGAATTCATCTCAGCTGAGGATGGTGCCGCTATTCTAAAAATTGCCGAGGAAGGGAACATTGATTTTGCTCAAGTAGAAAAACTAGGCGCATATGAGCAAAAGAAGGATTATATCAAGAAACATATCGCTCTGGTAAAAAAATATCCTCTGGTTGATGCAAAAGCCATTAAGAAAGCCAATTTTAAAATCGCAATAGATGCTGTAAATTCCACAGGAGGAATTGCAATTCCAGAATTACTCGAAGCATTAGGGGTAAAAAAAATAAAAAAATTATACTGCAAGCCCAATGGTAAGTTTCCACATAATCCTGAGCCTCTTCCAGAGCATTTAAAAGAAATTAGCGCACTTGTAAAAAAAGGGAAATACGACCTGGGCATTGTTGTGGACCCGGATGTGGACAGGCTGGCACTGATACAGGAGGACGGCAAACCATTTGGTGAAGAATATACACTTGTAGCAGTTGCTGACTATATCTTAAGCAAGAAAAAAGGAAACGCTGTTTCCAATCTCTCTTCCTCAAGGGCTTTGCGCGATGTCACAGAAAACGCTGGGGGAAAATATTATGCTGCGGCCGTTGGGGAAGTGAACGTTGTGAATGAGATGAAAAGAGTAAAGGCTGTTATTGGTGGAGAAGGCAATGGAGGAATTATAGTTCCGGATTTTCATTATGGCAGAGATGCACTTATTGGTGTGGCTTTGTTTTTAACTCATCTTGCGAAAACTGGGGGGAAAGTTTCCAAACTGCGCAATTCCTATCCAGCTTACTTTATATCAAAAAATAAAATTGAACTTACGCCTGATCTGAATGTGGATGATATCCTTGAACAGGTAAAATCCAAATATCAAGCTGAAAAAGTCAACACTATTGATGGTGTCAAAATAGATTTTGAAAAAGAAAAAGAATGGGTCCATCTTCGTAAATCCAACACAGAGCCTATTATCAGGATCTACGCTGAGTCACAATCAGAAAAAAAGGCTGATCAACTAGCACAACAAATTATAAAAGATATTAAATTGATTACAGCTAAATCATAATTGTCATGAGCATCTATTTAGACAATGCGGCAACAACGCCACTGGATCCGGAAGTATTTGAAGCCATGAAGCCATTTCTGCTTCAGGACTTTGGGAATCCTTCTTCAACACATAGCCACGGACGCAAGGTTCGCTCTGCTATAGAAATGGGAAGGAAGCGAATTGCTGAAATGCTCAACTGCACGCCAGGAGAAATAATTTTTACCTCTGGCGGCACGGAGGCTGACAACGCCATTCTCGTAAGCAGTATTCATACTTATAACATTAAACACGCCATCTCTTCTTCGATTGAACACCATGCCGTTAGCCATACCTTGGAAGTACTAGCAAAAGAGGGAGTAATTGAGTTGCATCTTGTAAAATTGGATGAAAGTGGAAATGTGGATTACAACGATCTGGAACGATTGATGAAGGCATACCCTGGCGCTTTAGTGTCCCTGATGCAAGCCAATAATGAAATAGGAAATCTGTTAGACATTGATCGTGTTGCGGAATTGGTCAATCGGTACAATGGGTATTTTCACTCTGACACAGTTCAATCCGTAGGTCATTATCGCCATGATCTAAAAAAATTAAAAATCCATGCCATGACGGCTGCTGCGCATAAGTTTCACGGACCCAAGGGTATCGGGTTTATGTACATCAACAAAGACAAGAAAATACAACCGTTTGTACATGGAGGAGCACAAGAGCGCAATATGAGAGGAGGTACAGAAAATACTTTTGGGATCGTAGGCCTTACCAAAGCCATGGAGATTGCATATCACGATTTAGAGCACCATGCAGAATACATCAAAGGGCTTAAGGCAAAAATGATTGAACTCTTAAAAGAAAACATTCCTGGTGTTACATTCAATGGAGCTTCTGGAGATCTGGATAACAGTTTATACACTGTATTAAACGTAAGCTTTCCGGAATCTGAAGAAAATGAAATGTTATTGTTTAATCTGGACATGATCGGCATCTCTGCTTCCGGAGGAAGTGCCTGTTCAAGTGGAGCCTCTACTGGTTCGCATGTACTCAATGCACTTTACCCTGGTTCTAAACGCGGAGCTGTAAGATTTTCTTTTAGCAAATTTACCAAGCCAGAAGACATTGAGCAGACAGTTGAAAAGCTTGCTGAACTATTTAAAGTAACTGCATAGTCCTTTTAAATAGCAAAACCTGCAACTTATTTCACAAAGTGATTCTTGCTACCAAAGCGCTTGATCACTTCTTGTTCCAAAGCATCACGATGATCCGGATGTGCAATTTTAGTCAGCGCTAAAGCTCGTTGATGAAGGTTCTTGCCATATAAGTAGGCCACTCCATATTCAGTAATTACGTAATGAACGTGCGCACGTGTAGTTACCACTCCAGCTCCTTGTTTCAAAAAAGGTACAATCTTAGATTGTCCTTTCTTAGTTGTTGATTTCAAGGCTATTATTGGTTTCCCATCTTCTGATAATGATGCACCACGAATAAAATCCATTTGCCCTCCAACACCAGAATAGTGATAGGAGCCTATCGAATCTGAACAAACCTGACCTGTTAAATCCAATTCCAACGCACTATTGATCGCTACTACTTTGGGGTTGGAGCGTATAATTCTTCCATCGTTTACATAATCAGCCTCTAAAAACTGGAATTGAGGATTATCATCAATGAAATCATATAAGGCACTGGAACCAATGGCAAAAGACGATACAGTTTTATAGGGATGTTTTTTCTTAAATCTGTTGGTGACAATTCCATTTTTAAGAAGATCCATCACACCATCAGAAAACATTTCGGTATGAATTCCCAAATCCTTACAATGGTTTAGGTTCTTAAGTACCGCATCAGGAATGCATCCGATTCCCATTTGTAAAGTGGAGCGATCGTCAATCAGACCTGCGCAAAGTTTACCTATTGCCATATCCGCCTCTGTAATTCGATCACCATAAATTACCTCAGGCAACGGATCATTGCATTCCACCAACGCATCTACTTCGCTCACATGAATAAACCCATCACCATGGGTTCTGGGCATATTAGGATTAATTTGGGCTATCACCTTATTGGCATGAAGGACAGCAGATCGTGCTACATCCACAGAAGTTCCCAATGAACAAAACCCGTGCTTATCAGGAGGTGACAGATGCACCATGGCCACATCCAATTTTAAAATTTGTTTCTCAAACAATCTGCTGATTTCACTGAGGAAAATTGGAATATACTCCCCCCGTTCCGAATTGATGGCTGCTCGCACATTATCGGAGACAAATAGTGAATTGAAATAAAAGCTTGAGGCATACTTCTCACTGGCTATTGACATTTCACCCAAAGTGCTTATCGCAACCAATTCTACATTCTTTAACGATGTTGACGACTTGGCAAGAGCATCTAACAGCGAATGTGGGGTAGCAGCACTTCCGTGGATAAAAACACGATCTCCAGACTTAATCAATTTTACAGCCTCTTCAGCCGATACAAATTTCTTTTCCATGATTTTTTATCAAGTTGCAAAAATAGGCGACTGAGCCACTAATTGTTGTGACATAAATCAGCTAATTGAATTAATTTTACAATAATAATGGCACTACCCGCAATATCATTTATTGGTTCTGGAAATTTAGCGTGGCATCTTGCTCCTGCTTTAGATAATATCGGTTATAGTGTAAAAGAAGTTTACAGTCGTAATCCTAAAAATGCTCAACAACTTACAGGAAGACTCTATCAAGCTGAGGTAAAAGCAACTCTGGACTTTTCAACCAGCCCTTCTGAAGTATTCATAATTGCCGTGGCGGATGATGCCATACAAGCTATTGCCAAGGATATCATATTACCAGAAGATGCCATTCTCGTTCATACCTCAGGAAGTCAACCCTTGAGTGTATTGGGATATGCTGCTACACCCAACATCGGAGTTTTCTATCCACTTCAAACATTTTCAAAAACAAAAAAGATAGACTTCAAAAGCATTCCTATTTTTATCGAAACAGAAACTGAAGAAGCTGAAGCGATTTGCATGAAAATGGCGAAGCAAATCAGCAATGATGTTAAGAAGATTGGCTCCAGAGAAAGGAAAGCCCTACACGTTGCTGCAGTCTTTGCCTCTAATTTTGCTAATCATATGTTGACCATAAGCAAAGATTTGCTACACCAAAACAAATTGAGTTTTGATCTTCTTAAGCCATTGATTTCAGAAACGCTCAATAAGGGATTGTCAATGGGCCCTGAAAACTCACAAACAGGGCCAGCCAAAAGAGGCGACTTTGAAATCCTCGATAAACATGTTGATTTCCTACAACACGATGAATCACTGGCTCGCATGTATAAATTGATCAGCCAACATATCATTGATCGATATGATGAAGATTAATTTGAAAACAAAAAGGCGATGATAATCATCGCCTTTTTAACTAAAATCTTTTTCTCTTTTATTCCTGCACAACCTCTCCCTTAATGGAAAGTTGCTTGAAACCATTCTCAACATTGGCCATTACCGTTACCGTTTTATTGAACCCGCCCATCGCTGCTGCATTGTAAGTAGCTTTAATAAAACCTTGTCCCCCTGGAGGAATTGGATCTTTGGTCCAGGCTGGTGTGGTGCAACCACATGAGGCCTGTACGTTTGTAATAACAAGCGGTGTTTTTCCGGTGTTGGTAAACGTAAATTCATGAGATACAGGTACATTTTGCTTGATTTTACCAAAATCATGAACTGCCGATTCCCAACCGAAAACAGCCATATTTGATGCTCCAGCATCATTGCCATTAGTGGCAGCAACCTGCGCAAAACAAGCGGCTGACAGAAAAAACATCACAACTAAAACTCCTAATTTTTTCATTTCTTTAGATTTTTAAAGGTTAAAACTTACTGCCCAACCTGTAACTCAAAAGTACAAAAAATCCTTTTTGTGTCCCAGACCGTTCTACACAAACATCGTTAAAGAGGGCAATTGGGCCTGTTAACGAGATGGTAATAAGTGTTAACGACTTGTTAAACTTAAATTTGGGTATAAATACTACTTAACTTTGTAAGGTGAGCAGGAATACACTAAGAATTGTAATTGTTTTAGCCGCCATCAGCATTATCGGGATTGCGGTCACCCAAATCTATTGGGTGAGCAGAGCTCTTGATATTCGGGAAAATCAATTCAACAGGGATGTAAACACGGCCCTTAGAAATGTCGCTACTCAGGTTTTCGAAATCAACAAAACTCCTTCTCCGGCAAATAACCCTGTTAATCAGTTATCCACTAACTATTTCGTGGTAGCTTTAAATGGGGTTGTCGATGTGAGTTTGCTCGAATTCCTGCTTGTTAGTGAATTTGAAAAGAAAAACATAACAGCCGATTTTGAATTTGGAGTATATGACTGCAGTGACAGGTGCATGGTGTATGGCAATTTTGTTTCTTCCAAACCTGAAAGAAAACTGGCCAGCATAACCGACCTACCCACATGGAAAGATGAAGGGTACTATTTCGGAGTGCAATTTCCTTTCTTACAGGCTAACCTCCTGAGCCAAATGGGTATCTGGGGATTCTCCTCCGCAGTTTTATTAGTCGTAGTACTGTTCTTTGTATATACCCTACTGGCCATACTGAAACAAAAAAGACTTTCCGAAGTACAAAAGGACTTCATCAATAACATGACTCACGAGTTCAAGACTCCTATCGCAACAATTGCCATTTCCAGTGAGGTACTCAAAAATCCAGATATTTCGAGACAACCTGACCGATTGTTGAAATATGCGACAGTCATTGAAAATGAAAGCAACAGGCTAAAGCAACAAGTAGAACGCGTTCTTCAAATGGCACAACTCGATGAGAAAAAGATTGAATTGAACATCGAGACGTTTGATGTCAATCAATTACTCAGGGAATCTTTACAAAATTGTGCTCTTACCCTTCAAGAGAACAAAGGGGAAATTGAATTGAAGTTAAATGGAGCCCAACATACAATCTCAGGAGACAAGCTTCACCTGACTAACGTAATTAATAACCTGATCGATAATGCTGTTAAATACAATAGCAATGAACCACAGATTACAATTAGGACCTATAATAAAAAAGATACTTTCTGCATAGAAGTAGAAGACAATGGAATGGGAATTGCCTCTGAAAATCACAATAGAATTTTTGAACGATTTTATAGAGTTCCTACAGGCAATGTCCACAATGTGAAGGGTTTTGGGTTAGGCCTTAATTATGTGAAACTCATCGTTGAAGCTCACAAGGGCACCATCACCCTTGAAAGCACTTTAGGAAAGGGTACCACTTTCAAAATTTTTCTTCCCACCGCATGAGTGCAAAGATATTGTTAGTTGAGGATGACCCAGGATTGGGGTTTGTTATCAAAGACAACCTCACCCACAAACAGTATGATGTAACACTGTGTACTGATGGCGAGCAGGCCCATCGCCAATTCCTTGATCAATCTTTTGATTTGTGTATACTTGATGTCATGCTTCCCAAAAAAGATGGATTTTCCCTGGCTCAATCCTTCAGGAGCAAAAATCAAAATATTCCCATCCTTTTTGTAACGGCAAAAGGGTTAATCGAAGACAAGATTGCAGGATTTGAAAGTGGTGGTGACGATTACATCGTAAAGCCCTTCAGCATGGAGGAGTTATTTTATAGGATTGAAGTTTTCCTCAGACGAACTAGTACGCAAGAAAACGAAATGTCTTTTTCGATTGGTACCTACCAATTTGACGGAAAAAACATCACATTATCTCACAAAAATGGAATAAAAACGCTGACTCAAAAAGAAGCCGAGGTTCTCAAACTACTTTATAACAACAAGGATAGGGTTTTAAAACGAGAGGAAATTTTGAAATCAATTTGGGGTGACGATGATTATTTTATGGGCCGAAGCCTTGACGTGTTTATTTCCAAACTCAGAAAGTACCTCAAGCATGACTCCTCCATTCAAATCGTAAACTATCATGGCGTAGGCTTTCGATTGGAAGTAGGCTAGCTTAATACTTCCCTCAAAATTTGCACAGACTTGATGGAGCCCATCGCATCGATATGGCTGCTATAAAATCTTATAAGGGCATCTAACAATATCCTTCGATGATCATTGCTCATTTTTAATGGATCTTCATACTCGCATTGAAGCAACTTATCAAGTATCTCTTCCTCTTCTTCATTTAACATTAAACCTCCCAATTCAACTTTCGCAAAAGGGCCAAAACCAAGATACTTACTCAGCTTAATCAAAAAGATCAAATGAAAATTCTCAGGGCGAGCTAACGCATCAAGCCTAATCAAAGCATCGAAAATAAAATTGCACATCTCATCAGCGTGCACTTGTTCTTTCACTGTTTTATTCAACACTTCATTGATAAACATGCCGATGCACGATTTCATAGGATCGGACTGTACGGTGTGATAAGGATGAGCGCACGTAACTTCTTTTATTCTTAAAATTCCAGCATTCTCTTTATGATAGACCACCAAATCTAAAAGCGTGAGCGGTTGATAAATTGCGATTTTACTTTTACCTGTTTTGGATCTGACGCTATTTACAATGTAACTCTGCAGACCAAATGACTCTGTAAATATGTTGACTATGATCGAAGTTTCACCGTAAGGTGTATAGCGAAAGACGATGCCTTTGGTTTTATGAAGCATTATTCAACAACAGCTATTTTTCCAACATGTCTTTCCGTTCCGTCTTCAGCTGTTGCAAATACCAAATACATTCCCGTGTTTACACGGTTGCCATTAACTTGTCTGGCATTCCAAATAGCGGTACCTCCATTTGCTTTTGTTTGCCAAATGAGTCTGCCACTGATATCCGTGATTTTCACAATAGCATCAGTATACAATCCATCAATAGCTACCTGACCTGTGTAGTCTGCATCAACAGGATTCGGAAATATCCTTACATTAACAAACTGGTTAGTGCTAAGAGTAGCTGAAGAGCGGAAGGATGACATCCCTTTATCGGTTCCAAAAAACACCTCACCATTACTAGGATCAATGGCGATAGAAGTTATTTTATTAGAGAGCAATGGACTGTTCTCTACAGTAAAATTATAAATGAGCTCTTCACCAGTTGGGTCGAACAACCATACTCCATTATTTGTGCCTAACCACTTTCTATTTCCACCATCCACAGCCATAGCGGTTACCGTTTCATCTCTTAGAAGAAATCGATTTTCGAAAATTGGTCGTGATGCATCCACGCTGGCACCAAACACATTTCCAGGGTTTGAAAAAAACACAACTCCCTGATCTGTCCCAATCCAAACTTGACCCTCTCTATCGTTGGCAATGGATCTTACGACCGGTGATGGTAAACCACCGGTTCCTGCTGAGCTGTTTAAATAAATACTTCTATTTTCATTTTTATCAAAAACAATAACTCCTCCCCCTTTTAGAGGGTCAATGACCATCCAAACCAATCCACTGCGATCCACCAAAACATCTATTGGGTATTGGGCTTGTGACTGAGGTATTGAAAATGACTGCCACATGGAAGAACCGGAGTATAAATGTAAAGAAGGAGACACTCCATAATTCGCCACCCAAACCCCATCGCCTGATGTTTCAATAGATGGGATCAATAATTGATTAATCGGTTGAGCTTTTTGAAGGGGACTATTTGATTCATCAAAAATAATCGATTCTGATGCAATGATTTTTTCCAGGCCAAAACCAAATGAGGAGATATAAGTAGCATTTGCATCTATTGTTTGATCCGTAATATCTGTTTTCAGCTCTGATGGCAACACACTCCACAGGCCATTTAAAAACTGATCCACGCTTGAAACATTTCCTAGTGGCTGGAGCGAACCAGAAAACCCACCCTTGCTATTTACAATTCTGTCATGTGAGAAGGTAATTCTCCATGCTGTATTAGATGAAGGTCCATTGGGTTTCACGCTATTCACCGCACCCTCTTTAAAAGAAAGTAATCCACTTGCTCCATCAGCTATCCAAATAACACCTTCAGCAACACTTAATGCTTCATCAGGCCTCGTGAAAGCACCTGCTCCAATTTCTTCTGCGACTCCACCACTTGCTGACCAAACTCTATCAGTCGTTGTTACAATTAGTTTATTAGACGAGCTTGAAATTCTTTTGAATGTTTCTGATTGTAAATAAGGTTGTTGGATCCAGGCTCCACCTTGAAGTGATAAGATGCCTTGAGAATCTATTGCCGCATACACTTGATTATCAAGACTTGTCACCGACACCACTGAGTTAGCCAATGCCCCAGATACATACCGCTTCCAACTTCTAAAGTCCAGTAAATTAGTTGATCCATTAATTCCTCCTGCCAACACACCAAGTTCTGTCGCCAGATAAATAGTATCGCCAAGAATAACAGATTCATTGATCACTAATCTTTCCCCAATATCACTCAGATCTCTATAGGTTTCCTTTACTTCTCGCTTTTCCAAATCAAAGACTACCACACCAAAATCTGTTGAGAGGTAGGCAAGGGTATTGCTAATGGTTATGTGATTGATTTTACGTGAACCCGAAATTGCAGGAGAATTGGCCAGATTACTAAAAACGGAAATCTTATCATTTTCCAGAATATTTATTAACCCATTTTCAAATGCGATCAACAGTAACTCCCTCTGCTCATCATAAGCAATGGTTGAAATTACTTCTCCACTCAATCCATTGGCTTTTGAAAGAATGGAAATCTCATGGTCATTCTTTCCGTAGATAAGAATCCCCACGTTATTGGCCGCATAAATTTGGTCAGGGGCATTCGCCAAAGTATTCAAATCATTAAAGGAAATGTGCATGCGCCATGTTCCTACAGGAATATTTTCCTGCGACCATCCTATAGTGCTGATGAGCAAACACAGTGATACTAATGAATAAAACTTTAGATTCATTCTTCTTGTCCAGTGCCCTTTAAAAATGAATTTCTGCTTCTTGCCTCATAGACATCATTTGCTCCGACTTGAATCTTATCTGAGTCTTGAGTTAAGCGATAAGAGAAAGATGCCAACTCTCCTGTTTGCGCACAGATAGCATGAAGTTTGGTCACAAATTCTGCCACGGCCAACAAATTAGGCATAGGTCCAAATGGTTTCCCCTCAAAGTCCATATCTAAACCAGCTACGATTACTCGTTTCCCTCCATTGGCCAACGTATTACAAACCTTTACAATGTCTTCATCAAAAAATTGCGCCTCGTCAATTCCCACCACATCACAATTTCCAGAAAGCAGAAGAATGTCATTGGCAAAATTTACGGGTGTAGACCTTACCTGCCTTTCATTATGTGAGACGACATTGGCTGGATGATACCGATTATCTACTATGGGTTTAAAAATCTCCACCTTTTGTTTGGCGATGATTGCCCTATTGATCCTTCTTATCAATTCTTCCGTCTTACCAGAAAACATGCATCCACAAATCACCTCAATCCAACCAGATTGATGCCTGTCATTATGTGCATTTATAGGGCGATCAACAAACATGCTGCAATTTAGCCTTTTGCTCGTTCTCTAATCCGAATAATTCACATGGGGAAGCTTTCCTGAATCTGGTACTCGGATTACAATATCACCTGAAATTTTTGACTGACAGGCCAATCGCTCGTTTTGCTCAAGCTCCCCCCTTTTTTTGTATTTCATCTCAGCTTCGGTGTATTCATTAAGGTGCTCGGCTCCTTCTACAACCACCATTTTGCAGGTAGTACAACGTCCTTTTGCCCCACATGCGTGCATCCAGTCCAGATAATGTTCGTGCAGGTGACTTAATACCGTTTTTGAGGGATTGTTAACCTCAAGTTCTTTTCTGTCGAGATTTTCTATCACTATCTTTACCATGACGCAACGTATGGCTTTTGCCATCGTTTACAAGAAAGCCAATAAAGTGAATCCTTAAAAGCAATGGACGAAAAAATAAGCTTACAAGCAGTAGAAGAATACAGTGTTGCGTTTTCCTCCAAAATAGCTGATGAATACTTTGCTCAGCATCAAAAAATAAGCGGAGCGGATATACTTAAACTATGTCAAACAAAACAGATCAACCTTTTCGTTCTTCGTGAATTACTTAAAGCATGGAAACAAGAAGCGGCAAAATATAAAAGTCCTTACTTTAACTATGAATCGCAAGATGTTAAAGATAGCCTTACACAATTTCAAAATTCACTTTCTAATAATATCTCAATTGCCAAAGATCACTTCCTTCCGCTGCTAAAGAAGGGAGTAAGTCTTACCGTCTACTTGGTGCTTGATCCCTATGATTTCTATTCTGATACCCTCGACAAAAATGGCAGCGGAACCATAAAAGTGACAGAGTTAAAAAACGAAATCAAATACATCAAGGTCAATCATCGTCCGTTGGAAAAGCTTGTTCAAAAATTAGAAGAGAAAAAAATGGAGTCCATCTCCGGCAATGAAGCCTTTGCACTCCTCGATCAAATTCTAGAAGAGGTAAACTTTACACCAGAAGATGTGGAGCACTACATCCAGCAGTTAAGTGCTGTTATCCCCCTTGAGGTGGAAAAACTTTATGATAAAAAAGTCGAACCGTTAGTCGCCCCACCCAAAAGACAAAATACACCGAGACTAAGCATCAATGAGCAGATTCAAAAAGAACCTGTCACTACTGTAGTTGATGACTTTCAGCGAATTCCAGATCTTCAAAACCGCCTGACAATCAATCAAAAATTTATGTTCACCAAAATGCTTTTCAATGGTGACTTTGATTTATTCAACAATGCCATCACTAAAATTGACTCCCTTGGTTCATTGGATGAAGCGACAAGTTTTCTTGACTCCCATTATTCAAATTGGGACAAGGAATCAGAAGAGTATGAGGAATTTATGGAAATGGTTACTAAGCGATTCGCCTGATCACAAGCGTTGAAGCACCTGTCCGCGGTGTGCATCCAACTTAATAAGAATAAACAATAGCGCGGTAAAGCCCCATAAGGCTGACCCTCCGTAGCTAAAGAACGGCAAAGGAATACCAATTACAGGAAACAACCCGATGGTCATTCCAATATTTATAGCAAAGTGAAAAAAGAAAATACTGACCACTCCATAGCCATAGGCCCTGGCAAATCGACTCTTCTGTCGCTCGGCTATAAAAATCACCCTCAGCAGTAGAGCCATAAACAGCACTACCACCACAAAGCTTCCCATCCAGCCCCACTCCTCTCCTATGGTACAAAAAATAAAATCGGTACTCTGCTCTGGCACAAAATCAAATTTCGTTTGAGTCCCTTTTAAAAAACCCTTACCGAAAAAACCTCCACTTCCAATGGCTATTTTTGATTGTGTAACATTCCAACCATAACCAAGAGGATCTGCATCCGGATTGATCAGGGCTTTTATTCTGTTTTGCTGGTGTGGCTTCAGTACATCCGTAATTACGTAGTCAACACTCTCAATAACTCCCATTACAATAATCGCCCCAACTACCAGTATTGAAATTCGTTTTAGTTTTTTTACTCCAAAAATGATCAGCAACGCCAGCGTGATGATTATGCCTCCATGAAGATAGAGTTGATTTGGTATGAGCAGCGTAAGTATAAAAATAAACGCAGCACATATTCCAACGATCATCAAGAAAGGAGACATCCCTTCTCTGAAGAAGACAAATATAAATGATGTGAAAACCAATGCTGTACCTGTATCTTTTTGGAGGAGAATTAAAAACATCGGCAAGCCAATGAGGCCAAATAGCATCACCTGATTTCTCAAGTTATCCATTCTAAAGCCTACAGTGCCTATCATTTTAGCGGCTGCCAGCGCAGTGATGAATTTAGCAAACTCAGAAGGCTGCACTCCAAAAGAACCAATTCCTAGCCAGGCCTTATTACCCCCAACCTCTTTACCAATAATCGGAACTAAAATAAGAAGGAATAAAATTATACCGTAAGCAACATAAGCAAAGGCTTCGTAGAAACGCATGTCAATAATGATGATGCCCATGATGATCACTATTGATGCTGCAATAAAAATAAATTGCCTTCCAGAGTTGAGGGATAAATCCCACATTGACTGACTTACCGTTTCGTCATACACCGCAGCGTATATATTGAACCACCCCAATATGACGAGCGCCATATAAATAAAAATGGTCGGCCAATCCAGTTTGCCATATATGTCAGCACCTTTTCTCAATACAGAAATTGTCCATTTAAAACATATTGCTCAATATGCGGCCTCTTCGTTTGTCCAATAAGGTATTTTTCAATCATCAGACTGGCGATAGATGCAGCCGCACGCGCACCTTGCCCTGCATCTTCCACGTAAACAGACACTGCAATCTTAGGGTTGTCTTTAGGTGCAAATGCAATAAATACTGAATGATCCGGGAGAGGATCGTTTTGTACTGTCCCTGTCTTTCCGCATACAATAATATCCTGAAGCTTCGCCCGATACTGACCAGTCCCTGACTCAACCACTCGCTCCATGGCGTCAACCGCGATATCAAAATAAGCCGGATCGATGGTAGTAAATTGTTTCTCCTTATACTGAGGCAAAGGCCCTTCATCTTCTATGGACTTGATCAAATGTGGTTTGTAGTAGAAACCGCGGTTAGCAACTATGGCAGCAAAGTTCGCCATCTGAATAGGCACCACAAGGTTTTCCCCTTCGCCAATTGCTATTGAATAGATATTAGAAAACTTCCACGGCCGATTGTTATAAGCTCTGTCATAATAAGCAGAGTTGGGAATTAGCCCGCCCTTCTCGTTGGGTAAATCCACACCCAGATTACCTCCAAATCCAAAACTCCTGATGTGCTTATTCCACTCTTCGAGTCCAATGCGAGTATCCTCATAAGGATCCTCCGACACCCCTTTATTCAACATTCTTCTTAAAACCCCATGAAAATATGGATTACAGGAATTCTCAATGGCTCCACGCAAATCTTCATTGCTATGATTTCCGTGGCAACCAATAACTGATCGGTCGCAACGAATTCTTGTATCAGGTTTGATCACTCCTTCCTGAAGCGCAGTCATAGCCTGTGCAATTTTAAAAATTGACCCGGGCCTATATTGCGCCATTAGTGGACGCGTGAACAATGGCTTCAAAGTATCATTACTGATCAAAATGAAATTGGAGCTGTAATTCCTTCCGGTTAAAAGGTTAGGGTCATAAGATGGCCCCGAAACCAGTGAAAGGATTTCTCCCGTGCCTGGCTCAATCACTACAATGCTGCCGGATTTTCCCTCCATGAGCAGCTCGCCATACAACTGCAGATCAATATCAATGCTGGTAATCAGGTCTTTACCCGGAACAGATAAGGTATCGTAATCACCTTCCTTAAACGATCCCTTTTCTATACCTCGAACATTCCTCAATTTGAATTTCACTCCACGCTTACCTCTCAATTGTTCTTCATAAAATGATTCAATACCACTCTGGCCGATATAATCACCTTGTTTATAAATGCGAGTCTGATCTTTTTCCAATTGCCCTTTCGAAATTTCGCTTACATAACCCAAAGCGTTAGCCAACGCTGATGTAGTATAAGATCGGGTTGTTCTCGCCTGAACATAGAGCCCGGGAAATTCATCCAAGTGATCCTGCACCCTTGCAAACTCCGCATTGGAAAGACGATCGATAAATAATGTTGGCTTGTAAGGCGAATACTCCTTGCGCGCCCTCATTTCCTGAAACTTCTTGCGCAACTCCTCACGCGACATTTGAAAAACTTCACAAAATTTTGTAGAGTCAAAATCCTTAATGTCTTTTCGGATTACATTGATATCAAATTCCGGAGTATTATAAACAACCAGTTTGTTGTTGCGATCATAGATAAGTCCACGGAACGGATACTCTACCTCGCGCAAAATCGCATTGCTATCTGCCAGCTCAGCATATTTGTTATCGAGTACCTGAATGGAAAATAGTTTCACTAAAAAAACCAGACCTGTCAGGATAAAAATAATTTGTAGTATTTCTTTCCGCCCTTCGTTCATAATCTTCGTTGCCCCGGTAACATATACTGCAGCAGCAGTACGGTAAGAAGAGTAAAGATAGTGCTAAAAAAAACTTTTGAAAGTGTGTACAACACCAACCCAAAACCGCCTGCTTCAATAAAAAACAGCGCAAAATGATGGATAAAAATAATAGGAAGCGTGTAAATCAAAATCCATTGAAGACCATTCGCAGCCAATGTTGGGCCTTCTCCAGCATCATATCCTCCCTGAGGGGTGATGCGTGATAGCCAAAAATTTCTGACAAATGCTACCAGTACCAAAGCTGATGCGTGCATTCCGAGGCTATCGTAAAAAATATCTACCAAAAAGCCCAATACAAAACCTATCACCATCAGCAACAAAATGTTGGTTTCGATGGGCAAAAACAAAATGAAAGCGATATAGATAAAGCAAAATGCAGTATTGAAAAGCACAAGATTTTTCATGAGCACTACCTGCGCAAGCAGATAGATGAAGAAAGAAAGAAATTGCCAAATGCCTGCTCTACTCATTTCGACTCACCGATGGTTACTTGTTCCAGAGAATCTTTTTCATCTAAAAGATGACTTCGTACTATTTCTACAAATGCAAGGCTTGAAAAGTCCTGCGCTAATTTCACTTTCAAATCATAAAACTGCGCCTCAGGGCCTAAACTCACTTCTTCTATTATCCCTACCAACACACCTTCTGGAAAAACAGCGTTGAAACCAGAGGTAACAACCGTATCACCAACTGTAGGGTTAGCATGACGTGGAATAAAATTCAACTGACTATATAGAGGATCTTTTCCATCCCAATTGATAGAGCCAAAGTGATTTGTTCTTTTAATCATTGAAGAAGTAAACTCATCTGTATTGAGTAACGAAATAAGTACTGCATAATGATCTGAAACCGATTTTACTTTACCAACGGCTCCAGCAGCACTGATAACGGCCATACCAGGAGTAATACCATCTAATGCACCCTTATCTATCGTGATATAATTCTTAAATCGCTCTACCGAGTTGTTGATCACCTTTGCGCTTACAAAATCAAAACGATTGATGATTTTAGGATCATCTACTTCTCTGACTTCGAGCGTGTATAAACTTTGGTTGCGCTGCTCAAGCCTGGTTCTCAACTGAGCATTCTCTTCTGCTAGCTCGGCATTAATAGTTCTCAATGAGAAATATTCTTTTATCCCTTGAGTGGTGCCTATAATGTTTGCAGCTAGCTTATTTGACGAGTTGAAAAACTTGGTGCTTTGGTATTGATTGTTCTCCACAATCAGCCAGGCAGCAAATAATTCCAAAGCCAAAAATGTAAAGAAAGCCCTATACTGATAAAAAAAGTAAAAGAGCCTCTCCATTTAATCAGGTCATCAATACAGATTTGAAATGATTCAGATTTTTGAGCGCCTGACCGGTACCTCTCACCACAGCACGAAGCGGATCATCCGCCACATGAATAGGCAATTTGGTTTTCAGGGCGAGTCGTTTATCCAAACCGCGAAGGAGTGCTCCTCCACCAGTAAGATAAATTCCACGCTCATAAATATCAGCTGAAAGTTCAGGAGGAGAAATCTCCAATGCCTTCAACACCGCTTCCTCTAATTTAGAGATTGACTTATCTAAGGCGAAAGCCACTTCTGAATATGATATTTTTATTGTCTTTGGAATTCCGGTCATTAAATCACGGCCGCGGATTTCATAGTCATCAGGTCCGTCATCTAATTCAGTCAACGCAGAACCAACTTCAATTTTCACACGCTCAGCAGATCGCTCACCAATCAAAAGATTGTGTTGCCTGCGCATATAATCAAGTATGTCTCGGTTAAAAGTATCTCCTGCAATTCGAATAGATTGGTCGCATACAATACCAGACAATGCAATCACTGCGATGTCTGTAGTACCTCCTCCAATATCCACAATCATATTGCCTACTGGTTGTTCAATATCAATCCCTATACCGATAGCAGCTGCTATAGGCTCATGAATCATGTATACCTCTTTTGCATTGGCATGCTCGGCAGAGTCACGAACCGCCCTCTTCTCCACTTCAGTAATTCCAGAAGGAATACAGATCACCATTCTAAGTGAAGGCGGAAACAATCTTTTGCCGGTATCAATCAACTTGATCATGCCACGGATCATCATCTCGGCAGCATGGAAGTCTGCGATTACCCCCTCCTTCAGTGGACGGATGGTCTTGATGTTGTCATGGGTTTTTTCATGCATCTGCATGGCTTCTCTCCCTATGGCCAACACCTTATTGGTGTTCTTATCAATGGCAATAATGGAAGGCTCATCCACCACAATCTTGTCTTTGTGAATGATTAGCGTGTTTGCCGTGCCAAGGTCAATGGCTATATCCTGAGTAAAGAAGTCAAAAAGTCCCATTGGTATTACAACTGTGGTTATTCTAGAAGGCCGAAATTAAGCAAATATAACCGTGATTTTAGCGTTTAATCGAGTGAAAACTTACAAGCGAAAACTGACTAGTGTTTAAAGTGTCGATAGCCTGTCGTTACCATCGTCATATCGTGCCCGTCACAAAAATCAACAGAGTCCTGATCTTTGATGGAGCCACCTGGTTGAATGACCGCTTTGATTCCTTGCTCATTGGCTATCTCAACACAATCGGGAAACGGGAAAAAAGCATCAGAGGCCATAGCTGCTCCGTTCAAATCAAAACCAAAGCTCTTGGCTTTAGCAATGGCTTGCTTCAAAGCGTCTACTCGGGAAGTTTGCCCCACACCACTGGCCAGCATTTGGCCATCCACCGCCAGCACAATTGTATTGGACTTCGTGTGTTTGGCTATTTTTCCAGCAAATAGCATCGCATCCAATTCAACTGTTGTAGGCTTTTTCTTTGTTACTACCTTCAAGTCTTCTTTAACGTCCGTATGCCCGTCAAAGTCCTGAGCAATCACTCCGTTCAACAAACTCTTGAATTGGCGACCAGGCCTTAGGTTTTCTTTTTGCTTCAGCAAGTTTCTGTTTTTCTTTGATTTTAATAACTCCAATGCTTCAGGCGTGAAATCAGGAGCGATAAGAATCTCAAAAAATAATTTATTGATCTCCTCTGCGGCTGCAATGTCTACTGATTGATTAGTACACAAAATGCCGCCAAATGCAGAAACAGTATCTGCCTGTAGGGCTTTTAGGTATGCATCTTTCACAGACTTCCCTGTAGCTACACCGGAAGCATTGGTATGCTTAATAATGATAAATGCTTTTTCGCTTTCAAATTCATTAAGCAAGTGAACAGCTGCATCTACATCCACAAGATTATTGTAAGAAAGGTCTTTACCATTTAATTTTTCAAACAATTGCTCTAGTTCGCCATAGTACACTGCCTGCTGATGCGGATTTTCACCGTAGCGCAAGGGGCTGCCATTAGGTATACTCACTTTTAAACTCTCAATTCCTTCTTCCTGATTAAAGTAATTGAAAATAGCAGTGTCATAATGTGAGGTTACATCAAATGCCATTGCGGCAAAATGTTTCCTGTCGCCTAATGAAGGCTGGCATTGGGTTGAGGTCAATAATTCCAGCGCTTCCTCATACTGATCTCGAGATGAAACGATCAATACATCCTGAAAATTTTTCGCAGCTCCACGGATCAGGGAAATTCCACCGATGTCAATTTTTTCGATGATCTCATTTTCGGCTCCTCCGCTAGCTACAGTTTCCTCAAAAGGATATAAATCCACAATGACTAAATCAATGGGAGGAATCTTATACTCTTGAGATTGACTCAAATCACCTTCATTATCTCTTCTGTACAAAATGCCTCCGAAAATTACAGGATGCAGCGTTTTGACCCGACCTCCAAAAATGGATGGATACCCTGTCAACTCCTCTACGGGCACCACTTTATGTCCAAGCCCCTCAATGAAAGTCTGAGTACCCCCCGTGGAGACAAACTCAACTCCTTCCGCAGCAAGCGCTTTAATGATTGGCTCTAAATTGTCTTTGTAATAAACTGAAATGAGTGCCCTTGATATCTTCTTGGATGCCATTGAAAATAAGCGATTTAGGAGTTTTTAGGAGCTGCAAAAGTAGGGCTATTTTAAGGATAGCGAAACTTGCTCCCTCAAAATTTCAACATTTTAAAACCTCAATAAATTCTAGTAGTCTTCTTCTGGGATGGGCTCTACCTCCACTGAAAAATCGTCAGCATCCAAAAAGGTTGGAAACTTATCACGATAAGAAAGAAGTGAATTGCCACTGATGGCTACCGTCTTAATAGCCTCCATTCCTTCTACTGTAAACACAGCATCACCTTTCGGACTGATGATGGATGAAAGTCCATTGTATTCAATTCCTTTTCCATCAGTACCTACGCGATTGACACCCACTACATAAGATAAGTTCTCAATAGCACGTGCCTTAAGCAAAGTATCCCAGGCATTGATTCTAACTTTGGGCCAGTTGGCAATGTAAATGGCTAGATCATAGGTGGGCTTTTTCAACGTAGCATTCCATCTGTTGCGGCTCCATACCGGAAAACGCAAATCGTAGCAGATCAAAGGACAAATTCTCCAACCTTTCCAATGTCCGATCAACAGGCTCTCTCCAGGAGAATAAACCTGCTGCTCATCTGCCATTCTAAAAAGATGACGTTTGTCGTACGTTTTAAAACTTCCGCCCGGTTCCATCCAAAGCAAACGGTTATAGTAGCGGTCGTGAATTAATGAGATGAAGCTCCCCAAAATAAGTGCACCTGTCTGGTCGGCCATCTGCTTCATCCACTTAAAAGTGCGCATGTTCATGCGTTCAGCTAGCCTTGGCGCGGCCATAGTAAAACCTGTAGTGAACATCTCAGGAAGCACAATTACATCAGTTGATTCCCCTATTCTCCATATTTTTTCTTCAAACATGGCCAAATTGGCATCAATGTCTTCCCAGTGGAGGTCTGATTGAATAACGGTAATCTTGAGGTCCTGCATCACACTTGATTAATTCTACTGCAAAGAAAGCGATCCCTGACTAATTAGAGAATGCCTTTATAACAATTTACCTGCTAAAAACGGTTCAGGATTTTTCCAGCCTCTGTTAGCGTATCTTCTCCCTTGGCAAAACAAAAACGGAGGAGTTGGTTATCTGTTTTATCCTTATAAAACACGGAGACTGGGATAGCAGCAAGTTTGTGCTCCTTTGTCAACCATTCAGCCATTTCTATCTCAGATTTTGAAGAAACACCCTTATAGGATAGAAGTTGAAAATATGAACCATGGCAAGTCATCGGCTCGAAGGATGATCCCTTAATCTGACTCAGGAAAAAATCCCTTTTTTGTTGATAAAATTTTGAAAGTGTCAGATAATGGGTGGGCTCCTTCATGTATTCAGCCAAAGCCAGTTGCACCGGGGTGTTGACACTGAATGTTATGAATTGATGCGCCTTACGAATCTCTTTCGATATGGCTGCAGGTGCTACCGTATACCCCACCTTCCAGCCAGTGGCATGAAATGTCTTCCCAAAAGAAAAGACAGCAATACTATGGGCAGCCAACCCTGGAAACCGCATTACACTTTGGTGTACCAACTGATCAAAAATTATACGTTCGTAGACCTCGTCACTCAGCACCAGTATGCCGTGATCATTTACAATACCCTCAAGAATTTTCAAATCCTCCTCTTTCAACACGGCTCCACTTGGGTTTTGGGGCGTATTGATCATGATCATGCGGGTACGCGAAGTGATCTTACTTTTTACCTTATCCCAATCAATTGAAAAATAGGGAGGCAGAATATTTATAGGAACAGGCGTACCTCCATTGAGTCGTATGGCCGGGTCGTAGCAATCGTAGGAAGGGTCAAATAAAATCACCTCGTCTCCAGGGCTTACCAGCCCCGTGATGGCAGCAAAAATAGCTTCTGTGGCTCCGGCAGTAATGGTGATATCGGTGTCAGGATCCACTTTATGCTCATAAGATTGAAGAATCACTGAAGCAATTGTTTCGCGTAACGAAGGCACTCCAGGCATTGGAGCATATTGGTTGTGCCCCTCCTTCATCTTCTGATGAATGAGTTCAATTAATTTTTCTGAAACCTTAAAATCGGGAAATCCTTGCGACAGATTAATGGCTCCATGCTCTTGAGCCATTTTCGACATCACGGCAAAAATTGAGGTACCTACATCAGGAAGTCTTGAATGGATTTCCATTATTTGCGCAAAGGAGCTATGATTCGATACTCAGTATCCACATCTCCTCTGCTGATATCGTTGAGTTTACCTTTTAGAAGTCTTTTCTTAAGTGGTGTAAGATAATCGATAAACAAAACCCCCTCGATATGATCATACTCATGCTGGATGATTCTAGCTTTCATCCCCTCATATTCCTCATCGTAGGCTTTCCAGTTTTCATCAAAATATTTGATGCGAATAGAAAACGGTCTTGTCACTTTTTCACGCACATTAGGAATGCTCAAACAACCCTCCTCCATTTCATCGTGGTCTTCATCTTCCTCCACAATCTCCGCATTGATGAACACTTTCTTAAAGCCCTCCATCTCCGGTTCATCCTCTAACACGCTGCCATCCACCACAAACATTCTCACGTCTTTGCCAATCTGAGGAGCCGCCAAACCAATGCCCTGCGCGGCATACATGGTCTCAAACATATCTTCAGAAAGCTGTTTCACCTCTTCAGAACCCTCTTTTATATCCTGTGCTTTCTTACGCAACACAGGATCACCATACATAACGATCGGATAAACCATTGAAATCTAATTATCCTGCAAATTTAATGATTTTGAGTGGTTTCGAAGAACAGATTATCGACCTAGCGCTTAGATTCCATGTAGCTCTGCAAAATCAGCGTGGCGCTGATCTTATCCACGTTTTGTTTATCCCTTCTGTCTTTCTTTTTCATTCCTCCATCTACCATGGCGCGCAATGCAATCTTGCTGGTAAATCGTTCATCCACGTATTTTACCGGAAGGTTCGGAAAAGCCTCATTAATCTTAGTCACCATCTGCCTCACAAAAGGGGCGGTTTCCGAATCCGTGTTATTCATTTGTTTTGGCAATCCAATAACAAGCTCATCCACCTGCTCTTTTTGAAAATACGTTTTGAGATAGGTAAGTAGTTTGGAGGTCTCCACTGTTTCCAATGCAGTGGCAATAATCCTCATGGGATCAGTTACGGCAAGACCGGTGCGCTTCGTTCCATAGTCGATAGCCATTATGCGACCCATAAATGTTAAGCTTAAAGAAAAATGATGATTAGTTGTATTTTACTTTCTCCCCAAAAATCTTCTTCACCTGATTTTCTACTATCATGGCTTTCGGAAAAAGAATTTCGTTTTCTATGCGAGCATGCGTCTTCAGGCTTTTTTCGAATGCGGTAAGCTCTGAGTAAATAACCTTCACATGCAAAGGAGCGTCCTTCCCTAAGGCATAATTATTTGTTATTCTCCTAATCCCAATCATCTCATCATCATGGGCTTCGTGCTCCATTGCAAAACGTTGTAATGAATTTTTTTCCAGCATGTAATAAAGCTGAGATGGATTGTAGGTTCCTTTAGACGCTTTCTCCAGAAGTCGGATATACCCAAACAGCGTATCTTCCTCTTCATAGATATGATGAATGAAATCTTCTAAAAATAGAGGAAACAATTCTTTCAAATCCTTTTCTACAGTGGCATACTCCGCATGATCGGCTTTGAATGACTCCACCAATCGCGCAATGTAGGGCAGCTTGTGTTTTACAAACGTATAATGAGCATGCTTGAGGTACTCTAATATAAGATCGATGGGATAAGAAATAAGCGGCAAATCTGCCTCCTGAAAATTTGCATTAGGGGACTCTAACTCTCTCACCACTTGCTCCACCCTCAACCCTTTATCCTGACACACTTGCTCGAGTGTCTGTTCGGAATACTCGTAGAATTTGATACCAAAAAAATAAAGCACATATGCATGCACATTATTCTGGTTCACCAAGTCCTGTATTCGCTTATTCTTAAGGGTAGTTTTTGCCATTCAGACAGTAAATATAACAATACCCATAGCGCTAGCCAAGGTCAATTATTGCTCAAATAATCTGAGAATTTGAATAACAGCCTCTTTTTTCTGTCTTTTGAGGCTGAAAACTTTGATGACGGTTAAAACGTTAGAAGTTAGTAACCGTATTTTTTGACATGAGTGAGCCGAATAATTCAAAATATCAGATAAAACTCCCATTGATCCTGTGTATTGGCCTGGCCGGAGGAGTCCTAATTGGAGCCAGCCTGAATACAAGTACCGCAGCTGATGATATTGGGGCAGATGTACAAAAATTCAGAGAGGTGCTCTCTTTGATTAAGACAGAATATGTAGATGAAGCGCAAACGGACGAACTGGTAGATGATGCCATTGAGCATATTTTGGCCAAGCTTGACCCGCACTCCGCTTACATTCCTGCCAAAGAAAGATTGGAAGCCAACGAAGACCTCCGTGGAAATTTCGAAGGCATCGGAATTGAATTCAGCATTTTTCAAGATACACTCGTTGTGGTGGCCGCTTTAAGTGGGGGCCCCTCGGAGGCTGTAGGACTTCGTACAGGTGATCGTATTGTAAAAGTAGACGGAGAAAACATTGCAGGCATCGGTTTGCGCAACAGTGATGTCTCCAAAAAATTGAAAGGTCCCAAAGGAACCGAAGTGAAAATTGAGGTTGTAAGAAGAACAACACGTAAACCCATAAGCTTCAATATCATTCGTGATAAGATTCCCCAATACTCAGTAGATGCGTCCTACATGGTCAACGAAGAAGTAGGGTATATCAAAGTGAGTCGCTTTTCTCAAACTACTTATTCAGAGTTTCGCACAGCTATGGAAAAGTTGAAGAAGGAAGGAATGAAGAAGTTGGTATTGGACTTACAGGGCAACCCAGGTGGATACATGAATCAGGCCATTGACTTGGCGGATGATTTTTTGCCTAGTGGTGAAAAGATAGTTTTTACCAATGGAAAAGACACGCGATACAATTCAGATGCGATGTCATCTGCAAAAGGTGAATTTGAAAAAGGGGATATCATCGTACTGATTAATGAAGGAAGTGCTTCCGCTTCTGAAATTGTAGCTGGCGCACTACAAGACAACGACAGGGCCTTGATTGTAGGAAGGAGATCCTACGGAAAAGGATTGGTTCAATCTCCGTTTGTTCTAGACGATGGGTCGGAATTGCGATTAACCATTTCCAGGTATTACACACCCAGTGGCAGATCCATTCAAAAGCCCTACGATGACAATCAGGAGTACTCCAAAGATATTATGAAACGGTATAGTCACGGTGAGTTCTTTCATGCAGACAGCATAAAGTTTAATGACTCATTGAAATACATGACCGTGAATGGTAGAACCGTATATGGTGGTGGCGGAATTATGCCAGACTACTTTGTGCCACTGGATACCACGCTGAATAGCCCATATCTTAATGCGCTATTTAACTCCAACTCTTTTCAAGAGTATGCATTTAACTACGCTTTAGAGAACAAGGCAAAGCTGGAGAAAATGGGATTCAAGGAATTCTACCATGGCTTTAAATTAAATGATACCATGTACAATGACCTTGTTAGTGTAGGTCAGCGCAACAATGTAAAGCCCAACTGGGCTGATTTGAACAAGAACAAGGAAGTATTTGAAATATTCCTAAAGGCCAATGTCGCCAGAAGGATTTGGGGAAGCGAAAGTTTTTATCCCATTTTCAATGAGACCAACGAGATCTTGCAACAGGCCTTGCAATTGTTTGACCGCATCCCTGATCGCGGGAAGATGTAGTAATCAAGCTCAATTTCTATCTTAGTATTTTTGGGAAATTGCTAACTTCGAAACCGAAGTAAAACAACACATCATGTACTATCATCGCTTAGGAAAAATTCCACCAAAGAGACATACACAATTTCGTCAGCCGGATGGAAGTTTATATAAAGAGGAACTAGTAAGCTCTGAAGGGTTTTCTGGAATTTATTCCAACCTCTACCACATCATCGCACCTACCCGGATCAAAGAAATTAGTGACCCTGTGAAGTACGGGCCAAAAATGATTAAGGACTATGCCCTGCGTCAAACCCACCTGAACACAAGTAAAGTAGAAACCACTGGTGACGATTATCTAAGTGCCAGAAAGGTTTTGCTAATGAACAATGACTGCTCCATATCTATTTGTTCGCCAAAGCAGCGCAAGATGGATTATTTCTATAAGAATGCTGAGGGTGATGAAGTAATCTACGTACATGATGGAAGTGGCGCACTTATCTCTCAGTTTGGAAAACTCGAAATCAAACAGGGCGACTATGTTGTCATTCCCCGCACTGTCATTTATAAACTAGAGTTTAATGAAGGCCCTCTTCGATTGTTGATTGTTGAATCTGCATCACCGATCGAAACTGTAAAACGCTACCGCAATCAACTCGGGCAGTTGCTGGAACATTCTCCCTACTGCGAAAGAGATATTCGGCCTCCTCACGAATTGGTTACTGACACAAAGAAAGGAGATCATTTGATGCAAATCAAAAAGCAAGGCCACCTTCATCAGTATGTGTATGACTATAGTCCGTTGGACTTGGTGGGATGGGATGGGTTTCTTTGGCCTTATGCATTTTCTATCCACGATTTCGAACCTATCACGGGAAGAATTCATCAGCCACCTCCTGTACATCAGACCTTTCAGGCACACAACTTTGTGATCTGTTCGTTTGTCCCCAGATTGTTTGACTACCACCCAAATGCGATACCAGCACCTTACAATCACAGCAACATCGACTCGGATGAAGTACTCTACTACGCGGAAGGAAATTTTATGAGTCGAAAAGGAATTGACCGCGGGTCTTTTACGCTTCACCCTGGTGGGTTGCCACATGGGCCTCACCCCGGTACGGTTGAAAAAAGTATTGGCGCAAAAGAAACTCATGAGCTTGCTGTAATGATCGATACTTTTAAACCATTGTTCCTTACTGAAGATTCATTGGAGTTTCTGGATGAAAAATATCCAATGAGCTGGACAGACGAATCTACAGATCCTTTCAACGAGATTAACACCCCTTAAAAACATTGAGCAAGTTTATCGTCCCTATTCAAATTCGCTGGTCTGATATCGATCAGAACAGACATCTTCGACATTCAGCTTACTATGATTATGGTGCAATGGTTCGAATGAGGTTTCTCAATGAGGGTGGACTTACCACCGAAAAGATGGAAGAACTACAGGTAGGCCCGATCCTTTTTCGTGAGGAAGCACTCTTCAGAAGAGAAATAACACTGGAGGATAAAATCACTGTTGACGTTGAAATTTGTTCTGCGCGCGAAGACTATTCACGATGGAGTCTTCGACATACGATGAGAAAAGAAGATGGAACAATAGCCGCGATCATTAATATGGATGGCGCATTTCTCGATTTGACAAAAAGGAAGCTCATTCAGCCGCCTGAATTTGTGAAGGACATTTTCAGGTCGTTCGAGCAGAGCAATGATTTCAAGCTTACGCCATCATCATCTTAAGACCGCTTTCCCAATATCCAATTCTCAGTTACTAAAGGATAGTGATTGTATTCTAACTCGTGCACTTTGCTGGCAATCTCATCAGGAGTATCCTTTCGATCTACCCCAGTTTTCGCTTGAAAAAGAATAGCTCCTTCATCGTAGCGATGATTCACCAAATGAATGGTAATTCCCGTCTCCATTTCACCAGCCCCCTTTACCGCTTCGTGCACTTTTGATCCATACATTCCTTTACCTCCATACTTTGGCAACAAAGCGGGATGAATATTGATAATTTGTTCGGGATAGGCTTTGATGAGGTTATCCGGAATAAGCAATAAAAATCCTGCAAGTACGACATGTGTAACACCGCTGTCACGAAGCCAATTCAGAACCTCGCCTTCTTTCAACTGTTGTTTATCAAATACCCTTGAAGGTACTCCAGCTTTTTTAGCTCTTTGCAGTACAAAAGCATCTTCCTTGTTGCTCAACAATAATACAATCTCAATTTGAGGATGATCTTTGAAGTGAGAAAAAAAACGCTCAGCGTTAGTTCCGCTGCCGGAAGCAAAAATAGCCACCTTATATTTTCTATTCATCGATACAAAGAAAAGTCAATAGTTATGTTAAACCAAGGCCATACTTACAATACCCAGTAAGAGAATAAGCTTACAAAGTGAACTTAGTCTTGTGAAATCACGGATTGTGTCTGCCCGTATTAGTTTTGCCACCATGTATCCCATCGGCAAAAAAAGGAAAATCAAAAAATAATAAATGGGAAGCCCCACGTACATATTATTAATTGTCAAAACAAGCAAAACAAATAATCCGACAAGGAGGTAGAGAAACAATTTTGTTTTTCGAAGACCCCACACAATGGGAAGTGTTCTGCACCCAAAAGAGTTATCACCTTTCCAGTCTTCCATATCTTTTATAATCTCTCTGACCAATGTCATCCCCAAGGCAAACAGAGCATAAATAAAAATAAAAGAATTAAAAGGCGGGTAGAGCAAATTCACAATCAAGATCGAAATAGCGGTCAATAGCCCAATTGAAAAGTTACCAATAAAAGGCAGCCGTTTCAGGTTGTTGGAATAGAGCCATAGCGTAAAGGCGGAAAAAAAATTCACCACAGCAATTTGCCAGCTAAGCAATAAGCCAATGGCTACACCGGAAATGGATAAAGCAGAATGAAAAAAAATAGCATAGCGCCTGGTTATTCCCTTGCCTATCACCACGCGTTCAGGTTTATTGATCAAGTCAATTTTAACATCATAATAATCATTGATGATATAACCCCCCGCAGCAATCATCATCGTGGATGCGGACAATAACAACATTTGCCAATCTATAATTGTATGGGTTCCTATGAGGAAATAGGCAGTGAAATACTGGGCAAATCCAATTATAACGAGATTCCAAAACCTGGTAAGTCGGAATAATGCTCTAAAAAACTTTAAAAGCTGTATGGACAATGACCTCATTACCCGCAAAGGTAACAAGGGAAATGATCATTTAATGACAAATCATGTCCATACAGCCTTTCATCAAAACTTTAAAGAAAGCATCGCCAGATAGTTTCTGCCGGCTTGAGGGTAATAATAATTTTGCCTTACCGTCTCGCCACCACCTACAAATCCATAGGTATATCCATTTGATTCATAAGTTTCATCAAAAATATTACTGGCCAGCAGGCTTATACTAAAAGTCTTCAATCCTTTTATTGAAGGGTTGTAACTCAACCTTAAGTCGTTAATAAAATAGGCGTCTATTTTCCTGCTTTGGCTTGAAGTATTATCCAAAAACTGCTCCCCTACATACTTAGATAAGAGCGAAGCTTCAAAATTCTTAAAAGGATTATAGTTCAGACTAGACCCGGCTATTACCGATGGCGAAAAAGAAATATCGACATCATTGAGTTGGTTCTGAATTTCATTGTATTCATCATACCCCACTCCATAATCATAAATGACTTCAGTGAAGTTTTTAATTTTATTTTCACTAAAGGTCACATTTGCTACAAGTGATACTTTTGAACTGATTCTCAATGCTCCCTCCAACTCAATTCCTGTACGAAAACTTTCATCAACATTGGTTCTGATGGAAGCGCCCACATCATTTAATTCACCCGTCAACACCAATTGATCTTTATAGTTCATCAAATAGTAATTTAGATTAAAACTGTAGTTACTTCTTTGAATTCTCCAGCCTGCCTCCAGATTATTCAAGACCTCCGGATTCGGATCAACACCGGCAGGGGCATTGATAAAATCACTTCTAACCGGTTCACGCTGACCTACAGCAAAAGATGAGTATAGCTGACTCCCTCCGCTCAACTGATATGTCAATCCAATTTTTGGATTAAAAAAATTGTAATCTTCACCTACGTTAAAAACAGTCAAGTCATCATCAACCCCTTGGGATTTGTAATCAACGCTTCGAAACTGAAGATCAAGATAACCAACCAGTTTATCAGTAATTGTATAGTTACTTTTCCAGAAAATATTAAAATCCTTTTTATCTCCTTTATTATAATAATATTGAAAATCCTTTGGAGCACTTAAGGCTACACCTGCCCAAGTGATTTCGCCAAAATGATCACCTTCATACTTATTCCAAGCTCCGCCAAATACACCATTGTATCTGTCCTTATCAAAATTGACAGAATAAGTTATTCCATAAAAATCATTGTCCAGCCAACGCCTCCTTATCAGATCAGTATCTGTAATTGTCTCTGCTCCAATTACAACATCTGATAGCCCATAGTCTGACAATGACTGATCATATTTGAACTCTTCATAATATCCTTTCCCAGGTGTATAATGAAAAGACATATTAGTTGTTATTGAGGAAGACGCCTTATGAGAAAAATGAAGCTGAAAATTGTCTTGTGTATAATTATCAACCTGGTTTTTGTAATCATAGATATTAAACGTTCTGCTATTTGAGTTTAGCAAATTCTCGGTCTGTTGTGTATTCCACCCTTCCGTGGCTGCTGTTGATATCATCGCTGCCACATCATTTTTGAGCCGCGACTCAGGCACTCCATACCAACTCTGATAAGTCACTTCATGGCCACCAAATGCAATGGCCTTTATAATCGTATTATCTCCATAAAAGCCACCAGATGCATAGTACGATTTCAAACTGGAAGATGCGCGATCAATAAATCCATCAGAATTGATAAAGGATGCCCTTGCATCAAAACTAAAACGGTCATTGATCATGCCCGTGCCAAAACCAACAGTATGCCTATGGGTATTAAAAGAACCTACCGAATTGATTACATCGGCATATGCCTCTTCATTTTTTGTATTGGTTTGAAGATTGATGGATGCCCCAAAGGCTCCGGGGCCATTGGTAGAAGTGCCAACACCCCGTTGTATCTGAACACTTTGCGTAGAGGTGGCTATGTCAGGAATATTTACCCAGAATACACCTTGCGACTCACTGTCATTATATGGAATACCATTGATAGTTACGTTGATTCGCGTAGCATCACTTCCTCTTATTCGCAATCCTGTATAACCAATGCCTGCGCCTGCATCCGAAGTAGTAACCAGTGAAGGTGTATAATTAAGAACAAATGGAAGGTCTTGTCCAAAGTTTTGCTTTGCCAATTCTTTCTTATTAATGTTAGTAAAAGTAGTTGGACTTTTTTCAGCTGCTCGTGTGGCAAAGACCGTGACTTCATCGGTTAGTCGCGTGTCCTCATCCAAAGTAATCGTTAGTGTTTTACTTTCATTGATCGTCAGTCGTTCCTGCTTTTCCTCAAAGCCTAAAAAGCGAAAGAGCAGTACATACTCACCCGCTTTCACATTTTCCATCCGGAATCGGCCCTGATCATCGCTTATAGCAAAGTAATTACCATGATCGGATTGAACAGTTGCTCCTGCAAGAGGCCCTGAGGCATCATTTACAGTGCCCGAAATTGTAAATTGAGCCCATCCACTTAGATAAGCCGCACAGCAAATAGCTGTAAAGATAATTTTTAACATTTTTTTTAATGGTTTAAACCCGTGAAGCACAGGGGAATGCACTCACTTACGTTTTAACCTGCCTCCCTTCGGCCGCATTATCGGCATCAGGTTCATTGGGTATAATCTCAGCCCGTGTTTTTGGCACCCCTATTTTGATGGCACAAATCTAAATACATCCGATCGCAAACACAATTTTCATTCCGAATTGCCATTTCTACTTCAAGAACTCTATTTTTGGATCATGTTTAAGACCACAGTAAATCAATCGAGTTATGAAGTCATCCCGTCTGATGAAGGATGGCAAGTTGACGGAAAGCTTGTCCAGTGGGACTTAGTAAAAGTCACCGACACTTACTTTCACATCATCCATGAGCAGAAAGGCTACAGGGCTGAAATAGTAAAAGCTGACCATACCACTAAAACATTCGTTATAAAAATCAACGGACATAAATATACGGTAAGCGTAAAAGGCAAGTTCGAATTGTTGTTGGAAAAGATGGGAATGAATGTGGGTGCTGCCAATAAGGTAAATTCCATTAAGGCACCTATGCCTGGTTTGATTATCGACTTGAAAGTGAAAGTAGGAGACGAAGTAAAGGCTGGCGACCAACTGCTTATTCTTGAGGCGATGAAAATGGAAAACATCATTAAGTCTCCTGGAGATGGCA
This sequence comes from Cyclobacteriaceae bacterium, assembly GCA_040216665.1. GTDB lineage: Bacteria > Bacteroidota > Bacteroidia > Cytophagales > Cyclobacteriaceae > ELB16-189. Next base: position 64,025 of record JAVJOQ010000001.1, read on the forward strand.
CTGTAAAAACAGTAAAAGTTGAAAAAGGAAACAGCGTAGAGAAAGGACAGGTATTAATTGAGTTCTAATACCTGACAAGTCGCTTATGCCCGCAAATCCTTAAAAACCTGATATATTTGCACCTACAAAATAAAATCTGAACCCCTTCCATGAAATACAAACGCATTCTTATCAAACTCAGTGGCGAATCTCTTCAGGGAAATAATAAGGGAACCAATATCAACCCTGACGTTTTAGAGCAGTATTCAGAAGAAATAAGAAAGATTAAAGACGAGGGTGTTGAAATAGCAATTGTAATTGGCGGAGGCAATATTTTTAGAGGGGGTCAAGCCGAGACTTTGGGTATAGACCGTGTGCAGGGAGATTATATGGGCATGTTGGCCACAGTTGTCAATGGAATGGCGCTGCAAAGTGCTCTAGAGCGGCACGGAATGTATACCCGCCTAATGTCAGGAATAAAAATGGAACAAGTTTGCGAACCATTTATTCGCAGAAGGGCAATTAGGCATTTGGAAAAAGGAAGGATTGTAATTTTTGGTGCTGGTATAGGCAACCCATACTTCACCACAGACTCTACGGCTAGCCTTAGAGCAATTGAAGTTCAAGCCGATGTAGTACTAAAAGGGACGCGCGTGGACGGTGTATACTCTAAAGATCCAGAAAAATTTGATGATGCTGTACGCTACGAAACCCTTTCTTTTCAGGAAGCGTATGAGAAGAGTCTGAACATCATGGATATGACTGCGTTTACACTTTGTATGGAAAACAATTTGCCCATCGTAGTTTTTGATATGAATAAAAAAGGAAATCTCCTTAAAGTAGTTCAGGGAGAAAAAACCGGAACCCTAATCAGTTAAAAAATTAATAAGCTGAGTTATCTAAACTATTAATAAGGCTATGGAAGAAATAGAGCTATACCTTGAAGAAGCTAAAGATTTGATGGGAAAAGCATTGATTCACTTGAGTCATGAGCTTACTAAAATCAGAGCAGGAAAAGCCAATCCTGCCATGTTGGATGGCCTATCCGTTTCGTATTATGGAGCCATGAGTCCTTTGAGTCAGGTTGCATCAGTTACCACACCAGACGCTAGATCTATTTTTATTAAACCCTGGGAAAAAAATCTTATCCCTGAAATTGAAAAGGCTATTATGACTGCGAACCTTGGTCTAAACCCTCAAAATGATGGGCAGCAGATTATCATAAACGTGCCAATGCTTACTGAGGAAAGAAGAAAGCAATTGGTAAAGCAGGTTGGGCAAGAATGCGAGCATGGCCGCATCAGTGTGCGCAATGTACGTAAAGACACCAATGAAAGCCTTAAAAAGATCACCGGTGTTTCTGAGGATGATATTAAGAATGCTGAAGACAGGGTACAAGAGTTGACCAACGAGCACATCAATAAAATTGACAGTGTCATGAAGAAGAAAGAGCTTGAAATCATGACTGTGTGATTGCTTTGGCTATCAATTGGTAGCCGTAACGCTTATCTCAAAACTATTTTAAGTGCATCCCATTCTATTCGAAGTCGGGTCGATCACTATTTACTCCTACGGTTTTTTTATTGCTTTAGGCGCAATTCTAGGGTTGGTCTATATGGCCCACCAGGGTAAAAAACTATTTGGCACTACCTACGATCAATCCAACTCGCTTTTCATCTACATCGTAGTCGCAGCCTATGTAGGAGGAAAGGTCTTTTTCTTTTTTGAAAACCCCGCTTACTACGCACAACACATTGGCAAACTTTTCAGTGGCAACGGATTCGTATTTTTTGGATCGCTACTCTTTGCTATCCCCACCATGCTATGGTTTTTCAAGAGGAATAAAATTCCAATCTTACCCATGCTTGATGTCATGGCCATTGTCACGTGCATTGTTCATGGATTTGGCCGCATTGGTTGTTTTATGTCTGGTTGCTGCCATGGAAAGCCCACCGATAGCTTCTTAAGTGTCATCTTCACTAATCCAGTTTGTCAGGCCGAGCCGCTGAATACTCCACTTCACCCTACGCAACTTTACGAGTCGGCTTTTATCTTTTCCTTAATGGGGCTTCTGCTTTGGTATAAAAACAGAAAAAAGTTTGACGGACAACTCTTCCTCATTTATCTCATTGCTTATTCTATTGGCAGGAGTTTCCTTGAAATACTTCGAGGAGATGAGGAAAGGGGACTTCTAATTCAGGATGTACTCTCCCATTCCCAGTTTATTTCACTTATTGTTATATCCATAGCCATTTACTTCTATGTTAAGTTGAAGAGAAAAGGTAAATTGCTTCACTCCTAATTTTCAATTTCATGGAACAAGAAAACTTTCTCCAAAAAGCTGGGCGCACCACCAAAAAACTTGTGAAAAGGGGATTACTAATTGCCCTCATCCTTGGTTTGACAGTTCTCAGTTTTGCTTATTATGGAACCTACGAAAAAGGAGTATTGGCAGGCAAGGTGCTTCGTGTAACTGAAAAAGGTATAATCTTCAAAACCTATGAAGGGAAGATAAGTCTTGATTCCTATGGTGCGCTAAAAGGTGTAAGTCCTATTGCAGAAACTTTTGACTTTTCAATTGAGTCTGACCAGACAGAAGTACTTGAGAAACTATCCGATGTGGCGCTGAGCGGAGAGCGCGTTAATCTCACTTTTGTAAAACGGTACATGCGGTTTCCATGGAGAGGAGATACAAAATATTTTGTAACACAAGTGGAGCGTACTGAAAAAATTCAAAATTGAAAAACCAGATTATTGTCTATGGTTCCTACGGATACACAGGGAGCTTAATTGTAGAAAGGTGCAAAGAACAACAGCTTAACATCATCCTTGCTGGCAGAAATGAAGGCAAATTAAAGGCGCAAAGCAAAGCTACAGGATACTCCTATCAAACAGTTGAGATTAAAGAAACCGAGAAATTGGTTGGCTTACTGAAACCAGCAGCACTAGTGATTCACTGCGGTGGCCCTTTTTTGTTTACCGCCAGACACATGATTGAAGCTTGCCTGGAAGCAAAAACACATTATACAGACATCACGGGCGAAATTGGTGTTTTTGAACTTATCGCCAACTACGATCTCAAGGCAAAGGAAGCAGGCATAATGCTACTACCTGGAGCGGGGTTTGATGTTGTTCCTTCAGACTGCCTTGCTGCACATTTGAAGACAAGACTCAACAATGCTACTCACCTGGAACTTGCGTTTGCAACTTCTGGAGCTGGCAGTTCAAGAGGCACTTCTAAAACAGCAGTGCTTGGCTTAGGAGAGGGAAGCCTTGTTAGGCACAAAGGGAAAATTACTAAAGTGCCTTTATACCAAGGGCTAAAAGAAATTGATTACGTGAAATTCAAAACCATTTCAGCAAGAATACCTTGGGGAGATGTATCCACCGCGTATCACAGCACTGGCATACCCAATATTGAAGTGTACATGGGTATTAATAAAAAGGTAGCCAGAATGATTAAGCTCTCGCGATTCTTTAACTGGCTTCTAAAAAAGAAGTGGTTGAAGAAATTTCTAATTAATAAAATTGATCAAACAACCGGCCCGGATGAAAGCCAAAGAGAAAAGGCAAATAGTTATCTGGTTGGCTCTGCCTGGAACAATAACGAAAAAGTACAAACACAATTAGTAACACCAAATGGATACACGCTTACAGCAAGCACTAGTGTTTCAATTGCAAATAAAATATTAGTCGGCAATTTCAAACCAGGATTTCAAACCCCTTCTCTCGCTTACGGACCTGATTTGATATTGGAATTCGAGAATGTTGAGCGGACCGATCTCTAATTTTACTTTACAGTCACCACAACGCCTTGCTTTGAAATCAATTCCCCAAATGGCTCCAAACTTAAACCATTATCGGTAGCTATTTTTTCAAACTCTTCAGACTTATCAGCATCAACAGCTATTAATAATCCACCACTCGTTTGAGGGTCAGCCAATATAGTACGTTGTTCATCGGATATAGGGCTAATCTTATGTCCATAGCTCTCCCAGTTTCTTTGTGTTCCACCAGGCATACTTTTCTGTTGGATATAAGCGTCCAAGAAATTGAGAACTGGCACTTTATTAAATTCTATCTCCGCAGATAGATTACTACCATCACATACTTCCGTAAGGTGTCCTAGCAAACCAAAACCTGTAACATCGGTAAGCGCGTTTACATAAGGAAGTTTGCCAAGTACAGCTCCAAAACTATTGAGCGTCAACATACTGTCGACTGCTACTTTCAAGTGCTCCTCTTTTACAATGCCCTTCTTTTGTGCAGTGGTGACAATGCCTATGCCCAACGGCTTTGTCAAATAAAGTAATGAACCTACTCTTGCCTGATTGTTTTGTTTCAGGTGTTCCTTTTTTACTTTTCCGGTTACTGCTAATCCAAATACCGGCTCAGGACAATCAATACTATGTCCACCGGCCAAAGGAATTCCTGCTTGCTTGCATACACTTCTACTCCCTTCAAGCACCTGTTTAGCCACTTCTGGCGGAAGCTTATTGATCGGCCAACCCAAAATAGCAATAGCCATCAAAGGCACACCTCCCATTGCATAGACATCACTTATTGCATTTACAGAAGCAATCCCACCGAACAAAAAAGGATCATCCACAATAGGCATAAAAAAATCCGTGGTACTGACAATACAAGTTCCATCTCCCAGGTCAAATACTGCCGCATCGTCTTTAGATTCATTCCCTACTAATAATGATGGAAATGAAGACTTCGCTTGATCTGTCTGCAGCATAGTTTCTAAAATGGCTGGAGAAATTTTACATCCACATCCGGCACCATGACTATACTGGGTTAATTTGATTTCCATTAGACTATTTTCTTTTCTTTAGATATTGATATGAGTTGTTTTGCAGCCGCCAACGCATCATTTCCATTCCATTCTACATTTCCAAAAATTTCGGGAGTTCTTTTTTCTAGGCTTCCTAAATACGCTTTGTCATAATAGGTAAGTAAAATCTCCATTACGCTATGCATTTCATTTTGTTCCAGCTTTTCTTTAGCCGTCTTAAAATGTTGCCCACCCAATTTCTTGGTTATTCTTTTCATTGATTCCAGGAATTGCTCACGATCTGCATGCCCATACTCATTCACTAATCTTTGTATCCTAACTTTTTTATCAACGTCTAGCATAACGACAACACTCTGCCGCATAGTTGCCCAAAAATCAGTTGGTAAAAATATCCGCCCTACCGCAATGGATTCATCCTCCACCCATACCGGTTTGAAAATATCAAATGAATTAAGTTGCTCAAAAAGGTAATTCTCAAACTGCTCCGTTGTTGGTTGTGAGGGCATCATCAAACCACCAAATGCAGAACCTTTATGGTTGGCCATCCCTTCCAGATCAATCACTTGCTCACCTTGCTCCTTCAATTTTAGAAGCACCTCAGTTTTTCCGCTTCCTGTGCATCCTGAAAGTAGTATGATTTTATAAGGTCGTTTGAAAAACTCCTGTGTCTTTTGCCTATATGTCTTGTATCCTCCTTTAAGAATGTGTGTATTGATACCTGCCATCCCAACAAACTGGCTAAAGTTAGACGATCTCATTCCTCCTCTCCAGCAATGGATGATCAACTCGTTGTTAATAGCAACCTCTTCAGCTGCATCTACAATTTTATTGATACGTGGGCCAACAAGGCGAAATCCTGTCCTTATGGCTTCCTTTTTACCTTTTTGTTTATAATCAGTACCGACAGCAATTCTCTCTTCATTATTCAATAACGGAATACTAATTGCATTGCTAATGTGCCCGGCAGCAAATTCAAGCTGAGACCGCACATCCACTACCGGAATTGTGGATCGAAGTTTTAGAAAATCATTCCATTCAATTTCTTTGATCATGATTGATTTAAAATCACCGCAAAAGTAGGGATTTAAAGCCTACAATGAAGCTTCAAAAGATCAATCGAAGTTTACTCCTACGCTTGTAGCCACACCAATTCTAAAACCATAGGTCTGATAGCTACCCCCCGAGAATGATACAGCCCCTTCAAGCCGGAATATTCTAAGAATTCCATCCAATGAATAGCCTAATTCAGTATAGTCATTGGAAAGTGGAGACGCCAGGTAATTGACAAAAACATTTTCGGTAACCCCGGTAAGTCGAACTAACGGAAATTGGGTAATTAAAAACTTGCGAAAATGATAGTGCGCATTACCGGTAAAGTATTTATCACGGGTGCTGTATAAATAATAATCAAGTAACCTGAAGCTGCCTACCGGGTCGGTTGTGATAAATGGTGTTTGATTGCCCAAAAAATGGGCATAATCCATAAAATACATTTTGTTAGTATTAATAAACTTACCCCCCTTCAATGCGACATCTAGTTTGCCTCGAATTCCCACACGAATACTTTGCTTATAACCCACTTCAATCAAATCAAAATCTACATCACTATTCAAAGCATCTTTAAATCCTTTTTTATAGCTAATCGTAAAAAGCGGTGAAGAATTTTTCACACTATACCTTCTTCCATTTCTAATTCTAAACTTCTGCCAAGGTCTTGCTTCAATAGCTATCGAACCTATCAATGCATTGTGGTTTTGAAAACCTGTAGTTACCAGCAATTGATTAATCGGTACATTAGGAGTGTACGCTTCTTTATCTCTATTGATCAATTTGAAATCAGATGAGTTAAAGAGTTCATATCTTTTGGCTATGCTCCAATTGGTAGTCACTGTGAATTTAGCATCCAGTCGTTGCCTGTAATTTATTTGAATAAAATCCTGCTCATAAAGCTTCATCAAATTCTTTTCTAGGAACAGCGTAGTGAACGTATTTACAAATGGATGAATCGGTTCATCCGCATTAAATTGCTTGACATACCGTCCACCTTCAATAGTGAGTCTGCTATTGGTAGAGCGATAATCCGCCCGAAGAATACCAGTAAGTTGCTCTCTCCCAAAAGCGTATCTCGCAATCGGAGTAACCTCCAATCGCTTTACATTAGGCCGTTGTGTTTTATCCAACGAATCTCTCTCCACCCATCTTTTTACATAACCCAATTTATAAATCAGATTCAAACCCTCTACCGTATTGAAGCCCCCCCAAGGAGAATGAATTAAAAAATTTGACGTTTCAGATAGTTTGTAGTTATCCCCTATGAGTATATCCCACGGTTGGAATCCTTTATGTTTAGAAGACTTTAAAGTATCCCCTTCTTGTTTTTTCTTCTCCACCTCCGCTAGGCTATCCGATTTCTTATATCCTTTTATTTCCTCTATGGTCAATGCAATGGGTCTGATGTCAGCCCAGAAAACTGAATCCTTTTTAAATGCCAATGAATCCACAGAATACTTTGTGTCTGATATCACCTCAGGTTGGTCTGTTTCCTTACGTTCATCCTTTTCGTAATCCTTTATCAGCTTCCTTAGCTCCTTATTAGTGATCTCCTTCCCATCTTCCAGCCTTTCCCTTAAATCCTGATCCTTAGCACTAAATTGAGTTTTGATTTCCTTGGCATATTCTTTCTCAATTTTTTCATCGATCACTTTCATGTCCAACTCAAGATCAGGATTGAGTACTATCTTATAATCTTTAACAGTAGCCAAGTAGTTATATTCAAATCCAAATCCAAAAACCTTACCATCAACTTTAAATTGCTGTGACACCGGAAGCCACGCCTTGTCTTCGATTGGATTATAAATTTGCTTTACCTCAAAGTCAATACCCAGTTTCATCACCTTAAAATCCAGGCTATGAATACTCCACCAGTCCTCAACGATAAACAAAACGCCCTCGAATACATTATCTCCTTTAGATCTTGGGGTAACTCTAATCTTACTGACACTGTAATCGCGATCAGTGAACGTACCAAGGTATTCGAATCGATAATAAGAAAATGCTCTTGGTGAAAGTGGTGAAATAGTCTCTGCAATTTCAGGTTCATAAAAACTGCCAAACACGTATTCATTTGGGGAGGTGTTGTTATCGTTTCCATCACTATAAACAGCAATCACTTTCTCTTCAAACTTATTAGGGCGAGTATAAGCCACTTCACTTACAGACTCAGAAATAAAAAGTCGATCCTTGGTAATTCCCTCCTTTTCTAAAGCTTTTTTTGCCAGCCAGGGATAATCCTTCAGTCTACCCTTTCCTTTTATGTAAACCTTTGCCGAGTAGGTATCAATTTGTTGAGTATGATACTTTGCCTTTGAAATTGTCTTCCGCATGATCGTATAAGCCGGATCTTCATTTCCCGCAGTGATAATCACATTTTGAAGTACAATTGCCTGGCTTTTAAGCGTCAGGTTTAATTCAATAAAATCCTCTGCTATTGTCACAGAGCGTGTGACTGCCTCGTAGCCAAGGTATTGAAAAGTAATGTCATAGTTGCCAGGAAGAAGGGTAACCTCATATTGACCTTCCAGTCCTGTTACTGCTCCAGAGCCCGTTTGCTTAACAAAAATAGTTGCGAAAGCGAGTGGTGTTCCATCGTCCGCTTTTACCGTTCCTTTAATTCCGCCTGCAAATAACATCGTACTCGTTGATAGCAGCAGTATGTGAATAACTAATGTGCGTAAAAACAAAAACAATGGCATGTTGGATTAAATGAGTTTTTTAAGAAAGGTAGAAGCCTTTGGATTTAATCAACTGCTCTACAGGTTCAGGTACGAGATAACGGATAGACTTGTTGTCACGTATCGATTTTCTTATAAATGTAGCAGATATATCGAGCAGCGGAGATTCTACCATTTTTACATTTGGATGACGAATCAAATCCGATTTTGTTACTTGCGGACGGGGATAAACGTACAATTGATAGTTTTCAAGGATCTGAGCATAGTTTTTCCATTTGGTAAAGTTTTTCAAATTATCCTCCCCAATAATTAATACAAAATCCTTATCAGGGTTCTTCTCAGAAAGATGAGCTAACGTATAGGCAGTGTAGCTTGGTTTTGGTAGATGGAATTCAACATCTGAAACTTCAAATTTGTAATTATCTGATATGGCAGCCTGAACTAGATCAAGCCGATCAAATTCGTGCAGTAAACTTTTACTCGATTTCAGGGGATTGTGAGGGGTGACAACAAACCAGACCTTATCCAGGTCGCCATTCTCAAGCATACTGTTGGCAATAATCAGATGACCAACATGAATGGGATTAAAGGATCCAAAAAAAAGCCCAATCTTTTTTTTTAACTCCATAGGAACACCTAGGATTTTTTGAATTCATCGTAAAGCACCTGAGCTTTCTTCTTTGAATCATCAAGGTCGTCATTTACCAAAACGACATCAAATTTATTCTCAAAAGTCATTTCAAACTTCACCTTGAAGAGTCTTCTCGACAGGCTTTCTTCGGTTTCTGTACCTCGGTCCTTTAAGCGTTCTTTTAACACTTCCAATGAAGGCACCTTAACGAAGACTGAAAGCGCTTTATCTCCAAAATATTTTTTCAAATTGATTCCTCCCTTCACGTCTACATCAAAAATTACATTCTTTCCCGAATCCCAAATTCTTTGTATTTCTGATTTTAAGGTTCCATAAAAATTTCCCTCGTATACCTCCTCCCATTCGATAAACTCATCGTTATCAATTTTCTCTTTGAATACTTCAGGAGTAAGGAAATGGTAATCTTTACCATCTTGCTCGGTCCTTCCTCTCCTGTCTCGTGTAGAAGCTGAGACAGAAAAATCTAAGTCGGAATTATTATCAAGGAGATATCTGACAAGGGTAGTTTTTCCAGACCCAGAAGGAGCAGAAAAAATAATTGCTTTACCTGGCATCAGGAGATTGAATTCACCTGACTTTTAATTTTTTCAACCAGATCGGGCGGCACATGATCCCCGCAACATTTCGATTTGATTAATTGCTTGATCTGCATGTCAAGTTCATGAGATCTGTAACATGGCATACATTCATCCATGTGCTTCCTAAAATATTGCTGCTGTTCTTCCGTAGCATCGCCATCCAATATGGCTTGTAGCATTTCGAGGCAGGTAATTTTTTTACCATTTGGGCTGGTAAAGGGATTGTCAAGAAGGCTCATAAGCTAAGGGTTTTTGTAACCCATTTTTTTTGCGTAAACACTCAATTTATCTTTTAATAAATTTCTCGCTCGGTGTAATCTACTTCGAACCGTTCCAATTGGAATGTCCAAAATTTTTGCCATTTCATCGTACTTGAATCCTTCAAGGTCGCATAAAATAATAACTGTTCTGAAATCCACATCCAATGAATTTAGCGCATTAGAGATTTCATCCCCAATCATATCCTGAAGGGATTCTACTCTTAAGTCAGTAGTAATCTGACGATCCACATCATCAGAATTATAATAACTCTCTACCTCCTGATAATCAACTTTATTGGGTTCCTTACTCTTCTTCCTGTAATCATTAATAAAGCTGTTTTTCAGAATTCGAAACAGCCATGCTTTTGCATTAGTTCCTTTTTGGAATGATTCTATAAAACGGTAGGCCTTCAGATAGGTATCCTGGACGAGGTCTTTGGCATCATCTTCATCCAGCGTAAGCCTATATCCAAAATTATACATGGAATTGATATGCGGCAAAAACTCGTTATTGAAGACACTTACCTTCTCCTTCTCTGTATATTTCTCACGCGGGGTTTCTTCCATAAAGAACCAAAAATAGTAAAAGAATAGGAGAAGGATCAGATGATTTTATAATTGCGGAATTCGCCCATACGCCACCCCGTCCACTTTTCAATGATCCGCTTTAGCCTGTCTTTTGCCTTCAGGTTGTTTCGGGATATATCATGGTCAAATTGCCAGTTCATGGCCTCAATTCGTGGTTGCATGACGTTGGGGTGAGTTCCATCAAACCTCCTTAGCGCATCAATTTCAGTATAGTCGAAAGATTCAGCAGTACCAACATTCTTCTCGATCCACTCATCATCAAAATAGAAGTGATTGAACGATCTTCTTTTACCCTGCATCTTTCGAGGATCGCGCACCCAACCATAGTGATATACGTAGGCATCAATCAACTTTGCATTGATTTTAATGTTGGGCTTCTTTCTAAACCCCTGGGCATCTTTATAAGAAGTGATGGACTTATCATTTTTTATAATTCGTACCTCTCTGCGATACCACCTGTATGCATCTCCCAAATAGTCGTATGACCCATAGAAATGGATGTAATTGAATAGAAGTCCCTCCACCCTTTTGTCATCCTTATACTTATTCATCATCTGACGAATATTATCGTGGTATTTCTCATGCACCACTTCATCCGCCTGAATATAAAATGCCCAATCAGCATCAGGAGAAATACTTTCAAAAGCTTTATTCGTCTCTATGGCAAAAGTTTGCCCGCCCTCACGAAGCGACTCATCCCAAACAGTATCAATTATTCTGATTTTAGGTGAGTTGATAGACTGGATCAATTCTCTGGTGGAATCTGTAGAATTCCCCAGCGCAACAATAAATTCATCGCATAAAGGAAGTATGGATGTGATGGCTTCAACAACAGGATAATCAAGTTGAACGGCATTACGGACAAAAGTAAATCCACTAACTTTCATCGCTAAGCTTCACTGAGGGTCATGTACTTATTGACTCCATTAGCACATCTACTTAATCGTTCCGAAATTGTTTTACTTAAAATGCCATCATTCACTGAGAGCATCTCTCTTGAATTCTCTGGATGATACAAGTGATACCCAAAACCTGCGAACTTCAAATTATATCGCTTTACACCAGTGTTCATAAGTCGCACAGCCATTTCAGTATCTTCTCTTCCCCAACCTACAATATCTTCGTTAAAGCCATTGATTTGAACAAAATCCGACTTCCAAAATGCCATGTTACATGTTCTAGTGCCCTCTAATTTAGTTGTCGTTCTCGATATAATTTTTGAGAGCAGAGGTGAGGAGTAACTATTAAACCTGTTCCTAATACCTTTTTCGAAAAAGGAAACGCTAAGAAGTTTATTTTCAATAACTCTACGTGTGGTATTGTCTGACAACAGAACGCGAGACCCTTGAATAAACCGGCCGTTCCACGCAGCGTTTTTATGCATTTTGATAAAATCCTTATGAAGCACCATATCTCCATCTACGCTTATTACATAGTCTTGCGTAGCCATAGCTATGGCCTTATTTCTTATTTGGCCAGCTCTAAACCCTAAATCTTCGTGCCAACAATGGACTAGTTTTGTGGCAAATTTGGATTGATACTTCTCTATCAATTCTCGTGTACCATTTTGAGAGCCATCATCAGCAATAATTACTTGATCAGGCAATTCTGATTGATTTAATACGCTTAGAAGTACCATCTCCAAGGCATCTTCTCGATTGTAAGTTGAAATTATTAAAGAGGTAGTTAATTCGTTATTTGCCTCCCTCAACTTGGAATATTTGTAAAAAACAAAGTTGGCATTACATACAGAGATCAATAACCCCTTGTAACCATCCAATATTCCTCGTTTGAGAAAAAAACTCTTAACAAAAGCAAAAGTGGTCTTATAAAAAATTTTAAAGCCAGAAGAACGTATTTTATACCGATGCTCCCGAGCATAAATGTCCGAATACCTCTGTATTTTTTCCAAAAATTGAGTGATGTTATCGTATGCATGATGCAACAAATCTCCTTCAAGATGTTTTGAAGAATACTCTCCATTAATCTCTACACGCTCGTGAATACCTTGCCCGGTCCATATTCCCATCCCCTTTCGCCACAGCCTCAATTTGGTATCAGGATACCAGCCGCAGGTTCTAATCCACTCTCCGGCATAACTTGAAAGCCTATTCATCGTATAGCCATCCCTATTCAAATCCTGCTTCGCTTCATGTAGCGACAGAGTCAAATCTGGAGAAAGATACTCATCCGCATCTAGTGATAATATATACTCACAAGTCGCTAGTGAGGCCGCAAAATTCTTTTGATTGGCAAAGCCCAAAAATTCATTCTCCACAAAAGTCACTTGCTTTCTCAAACAGATTTCTTTTGTAGCATCGGTAGAGTAGCAGTCCACCACTATTATTTCATCAGCTATTGGCTTCAATGAATCAATACAACGGCCAATATTAGCCTCTTCATTGAATGTGATAATAACCGCACTGATGGTATTTTTCATTTCGTAAGAATTGAACTGCAAAGTTCTTGTTTGATTCAAAACAAAACAAGAGTAAAAATCAAAAAGCCTTGAATTTACAAGGCTTTTTGAGTGCTCTGAAGCATTTTTACCTTTTGGCAACCATGCTTTGCGTTCTGACCAGGTTAATGAACTCGAGCCTATACCCCTCCTTATCAACCCCCCTGGCATCTTGAGCTAACTGTAAAACCTGATCTACAGTGAATCCCTTTGCAAATTCAGATTCACGAAGGATCATTCCAAAACCAGCGACTGCCGCAGACCACCTAAAATTATCCGAAGTTTTTTCAAACTGGTTAACATTATCCTTCAAAGGATGAACAATTAACTTGCTTTTATTTTCACTGGGATCTTTATACCTAAATTTCACTGTTAACAACTCCTTTGACGTTGCCGCAAAAGAATTATTTACAAGATTCTGGTATTTAAGTTCATCTATTTTATAAAACTCGCTCTCTACTCCAACAGGTATTATTTCATAAAGGGCGGTCACTGTGTGCCCAGAACCTAAATCACCTGCATCCTTGTTATCATTATTAAAATCCTCATTGCGTAAAACTCTATTCTCGTAGCCAATTAAACGATAGGCCTGAACTTTAGCTGGATTAAACTCAACCTGCAATTTTACATCCTTAGCAATGGTGAAAAGTGTACCTCCAAATTCGTTCACTAACACTTTTTGAGCTTCAAGTATATTGTCAATATAAGCGTAGTTCCCATTACCCTTGTCTGCCAATATCTCCATTTTAGAATCCTTATAATTTCCCATCCCGTACCCCAATGCTGTCAGGAATACTCCATCACCACGCTTTTCCTCAATAAGGCGCTCCATGGAAGCATTACTGGAAGAGCCTACGTTGAAATCACCATCAGTTGCGATGATTACACGATTATTTCCACCGTCCTTAAAATTCTCCTTTGCTACTTTATAAGCCAATTCAATTCCCGCTCCGCCAGCCGTAGAGCCTCCAGCCTGCAGGTTATCTAAAGCTTCGATTATTTCTTCTTTGCACGCGCCAGAAGTAGATGGCAACACCAAACCAGCTGCACCCGCATACACTACTATTGCAACTCGATCTTGAGCACGAAGCTGGTTAACAAGCAACTTAAACGAGGCTTTCAATAAAGGCAGTTTATTGGCACTAGACATCGACCCAGACACATCAATCAAAAAAACAAGATTCGAAGCTGGCAGGTTTTCAGTCGGAATCTTCTTTCCCTGAAGGCCAATATGTACTAAGCGGTGATTCTCATTCCAAGGCGCTCTTGATATTTCCGTATAGATTGAAAACGGATCACTCCCTTTGGGTTGTTGATAATCATATTGAAAATAATTGATCATCTCTTCTATCCTCACAGCATCTTTAGGTGGCCTTTGCCCATTATTGATGAACCTTCGTATGTTGCTGTAAGAGGCTGCATCCACATCTATAGAAAATGTTGATAATGGATTTTGTAAAGCCCCATGAAAAATGTTTTCATTGATACCATCGTACTCTTCTGTATTCCATTCTGGCTGTTGCACTTCTCTGTATTGAGAAGGCGCATGGCTTCCAGTTGATAAGGATTTACCCATGTCATACCTTTTGGTTGACTTAAGTTTCATTTCCGCATGGTCCTCAGCCTCTACCAGGGGCAATGGAACTGAGTTTAGCACCACATTTATTGTGTTTGCAGTTCCTATTTTCAACTCTTGTGATTGAAAACCAGAAATAGAAAAGAGCAAGGTTCCTCCCCTGGCAGGTACAGTAATAAAATATTTGCCTTGTCGATCAGTTGCAGTTGACTCTGAAGACCCAACAAGCAGCACATTTACTCCCTTTAGCGGCAGACCATTGGTCATTGATACAGTTCCTGTGATTGTTCTCCCTTGCCCCAGGGTCAATCCGATCGTTGACAATACCATTATGAGCATTGCAAAAATTTTCCTTTTCATGACATTTTATGTTTGATGTACCCTTAGGATGCCGCGCCATCCAGAATTCCATAATATTTTCAGAAATAAATTAACCCTGGATTATTCATTGAGAAATGAATAATTGACGAATCCTGGCGGTACCGTCAGGATTATCAGGGTTAACCCAGACATTTGAAAATCATCCAAATAGCTTTTGAATTGAATTATATAATCATTGATTTTCAAATCGTCTGATTATGCAAATAGATCTATTTCATAATTCGGGTTAAATTGAGGCAAAATGTTTGGGGGCAAGGAATTATCTGAACGCAGTGATGCTGAGTTAATTGATCTTTTTAAATCAAAAAGTGACCCATCTGCTCTTGCCAATTTGTTTGTGAGGTACAGCTCACTCATGTACGGTGTATGCCTCAAATACCTTAAAGATCGTGATGACGCAAAGGATGCCGTAATGCAAATCTTTGAAAAATTGAACCAAAACCTTAAAACACATGAAATAGAATACTTCAAAAGCTGGCTTTACGCCACAACCAAAAACCATTGTTTGATGCATCTAAGGGCCCAAAAAAAGGTGATGCAGGAAGAAATTGATGAAAATATTATGGAAACCACATTCATATTGCATCATGATAATGAGAACAATAATGAAATAGAACTCTCCAAACTTGAAAAATGTATTGAACAACTAGGGCAGGGACAAAAGGATTGTGTAGAGTTGTTCTATTTGAAGGAAATGTGTTACAAAGAGATTGTTGATTTAACAGGACTCGAGCTAAAGAAAGTAAAAAGTCATATTCAAAACGGAAAACGAAATCTTAAAATTTGCATGGAGCAAAGTGGATGACAGAAAAAACGATATTGCTAAGTATCTTAAAGGAGAATTAAGTCCTGCAGAAATGCATAAGTTAGAAATGCAGGCTCTCCACGATCCCTTTCTGGCTGATGCTCTTGAAGGCGCAG